>CAWCJX010000014.1:0-105487 GCA_963795865.1 uncultured Alphaproteobacteria bacterium | reverse complement strand
CCTCCGGGCCAAACTACGGTAACGGCCCCAGCGTCTTTGTGCCGTTTGTCAACGCGCCGCTTCCTCCCAATACGCAACCTAAGATCAGGTGTGGATTTCCGAACGGTGGCCGACCGTTCACTGCCACAATGGACACCGGCTCAGTAGGGTTTATGGTAGGCTCTAATTATTTTACACCTCCCGGACCGTCCGATCCTACCTATATCGGCCCAGGAACAGAAACGCTCAACAGCAGCGATACAACAATCAACGGCTACTGGTATTCAGCCACGGTGATCTTGTATAGTGGCAGTACCAATGTTGCAACATCGACGGTGCCTGTTTTGGCCGTAACCCAGACTTGCACGGCGACGGCACATCCGGGTGGCTGGTGCCCCCCAGGGAGCCCGGCACCAGATCCAAATGAAGCATATCTCGGTATTGGTTTCGGGCCAGGCTCACCTCAAGGAACGCCGGACAAGAACGTCTTTTTGAATGTGACGGGCATACCCTCGCCAGGTTACACGCTCTCGGCGGCAGGCGTTCAGATCGGCCTGAATCCGCGCCAATACTCAAGGATTCGCGCTGATCAAACTGGAGCCGCTGCTGGCGCCGGTCGCAACTCAATGGCAGAATGTTTCTTTCGCTGCAGGTGCCGACCTCGCCAAACCTGCTCACCGATTGGCAGCATATGCCGCGACGATCACGGTGAATGGAGTGTCGACGAGCGGTACCGTAATTTTCGACACCGGCGTGAGCACGGGTATCTTAACGCCACCCGTGGGTTTGACGGTGCCGGTCGGACGGGGCCTACAAACGCTCAATGCAGCGCCTCGTACCAGCCCACGCCGTCCTGCGCTGTGACTGGAACCCACATTCAAGTTGCGTTCCCGAGCCGGATCAATCCGGTTGCTTCGTTGAATTACACCATAGGCCCCAATAACGGCCCTCAAAACGGAAATCCGATTTCGCCGTTCGGTCTGACGGTCGCAAATACAATTACTCCTCCTCGCGCCCCTTTTCTGAACACCAGCGTTGCGTTCTTGCAGGCGTTCGATTACTTGTACGATGCCGCCAATGGTTTCCTCGGGCTGAAGGCGCTTACCATCAGCCCATATTCTGCCAGCACGCCTTCCGTGGCGCTCGGTAGCGTTTTTCAGTGCTTTTTCAATTCGGCCGGACCGATTTTCGGCGGGTCTCCATTCGCCACCTTGATCGGGCAGCCGACAGGCTACAGCTCGCCCTATACCTATCGCTACAATCCCGCCAAAAACAACTACGTCGCAATTTCGTCCAGTATTCCCGCCGGTATATCTTATGCAGCCGTCAACGATGTATACATTTTGCCTAACCTACAGGCACAGCCCACCTACTCACAGGACCAAGGCTCTTTAGCCAGTTGGTTGCAGGCGTTGGGTTGTCAGTAAGGCTGTTGCCAGCAACACGGAAGGAAGTGCCCGCGCGCGACGACGTCGCGCGCGCCTCAGTTACCCGCAGCTCCAACTGGGCAGCGCGAATTCGCTTCCCTTCTCGATCCGCCCGCAGCGTCATTGACCTGCCCTATTTCTTCGGACCACCGCTAACTTAAGACGGCGTCCCTTGCTTCCTGCATGTGCTCCTTGCGGAGCGGGTGGTGCAACGGGCCTCGATGAGCGCCGAAACGATCTCAGCAAGGCAACTCCAATCGCGGGCCCCAAAGCAGCTGTCACGGTTTGCCACAGATATGTCCACTTTCCGGGTGGGAGCAGCCGCGCGCCGCATGACATCACCGCCGGACATGGGTTACGCCGCTAGCCCTTTGGCGTCAAAAGAGACCGAATTCTCTGGCCCCTTCAAGTCAACTTATGGTCCACCCACGACGGCATTGAAGGTCGGCTCATGTGAAGGGTTTCGGATGACGGCCCCATCAGGAAGCTATCCACGCGCACCGGGGCCGTCGTCCGAAAGCCTCCAGGGAAGGAACCCGCGGGAAGTGGGCGGCAGTGGTGCCGCGGGCTCTATGGGGATTTCGACGCGGCCGTTGAGGAGCGGGCGCTGATAACTGAGCCGCCGGAGCGATTGTGGAGCTGCGCGGTGATGGCACGAGGCTTGGGTTGCTCGGACAGGCGCGCGAGGCTCCCGGGCGGTGCGGGACAGCGATCAGGCCGGGCGGTGCGCGGCCGGCCTTGACCAGCGATACAGAACGGGCGCGCGATGATGAGAGATCGTGTTCGCGATCATGAGGTGTCGATCCTGATTGCGACGAAAGGATGGGGTCGGCCGATGGCGCGGCTGGCGGCCGGGCTCGAAGGTCTCGATGACGAACATCGGCCGCCGCAGCAAGGGCACGAGTGTGCAGCGGCTGCACTGGATCGGCCTCGCCGGTCTGCTGAGCTTTTGTCGAAGCATCGGCCGCAGCGGCGTCGGCAGCTTGCGGGCGTCGCGCACGGTCTGGATCGTTTCGGCGCGATTGCTCGCCGAGCAGGCCGTAGTGGCGGATGCGGTGGAAGCCCTTGGGCAGGACGTGGATCAGGAACCGGCGGATGAACTCGTGCGCGTCGAGCGTCATCGTCTTGTAGCGGCCGGGTCCCTCGATCCGGTAGTCCTTGACCTTGAACGTCACCGGCCGCGTGTCGACCGCGATCAGGCGGCGGTTGGAGATCGCGACCCGATGGGTGTAGCGCGACAGATAGGCGAGCACCGCCTTGGGGCCGGCGAACGGGCGCTTGGAATAGACGAACCAGCGCTTCTTTCTGAGCGGGGCAAGGAACGCTGCGAACGCCTTGGCATCTATCAGATGTGCATGGGCGCCGAGAACTTCCACTGACCGGCGGCGTGAGCCGCCGTAAGCTTCTCTAGCATCAAACGCCGGAACAGCTTGGAGAGCACGCGCACGGGCAGCAGGAAGTTGGGCTTGCATGGGATCCAGCGGCTGCCATCCTCGGCAAGCCCGCCGCCCGGCACGATCATGTGGACGTGCGGGTGGTGGGTCATCGCCGAACCCCAGGTGTGCAGCACCGCGGTGATGCCGATGCGGGCGCCGAGGTGCTTGGGGTCGGCCGCGATGGTGAGCATCGTCTCCGCCGACGCCTTGAACAGGAAGACCGTAGATCACCGCCTTGTTCTGGTAGGCGATGTCGCCGATCGCCGACGGCAGCGTGAAGACGACGTGGAAGTAAGGCACCGGAAGCAACTCCGCCCCCGCGCCGCCATCCATTCGCGCGCCGCCGCGCCCTGGCACTTGGGGCAGTGCCGGTTGCGGCAACTGTTGTAGGCGATCGCCGTGTGGGCGCAGGCATCCTCGCAGCGCGCGACGTGGCCGCCGAGGGCCGCCGTGCGGCAGCTCTCGATGGCGCTCATCACCTTGAGCTGGTCGAGGCTCACGTGACCGCGGTTGGCATCACGCCATGCGGCGCCGTGGCCGCGGAAGATATCCGCGACCTCCAGGACTGGCCGGGTCATGAGGGACCGGCGCTATGCCGGCGGCCCCTCCTCCGGCGGCCCCTCCTTCTGCAGCGTCAGCCGCTCCAGCGGGCTCATCACCGTGCGCAGCACGTTGGTAGCAACGTGGGTATAGCGCGCGGTCGTGTCGAGCTTCGCATGGCCCAGCAGCACTTAAATCACCCGCACGTCGATATTGCTCTCCAGCAGATGCGTGGCGAACGAGTGGCGGAGCGTATGCGGCGTGACCCAGCTGCCGAGCCCCGCCGCCTCAGCTGCCATATGGCAGACGCGGTTGAGCTGGCGCACCGTCATCGGCAGGAGTGGATCGCGACCCGGGAACAGCCAGCCTCTCGACCGGCATTGCAACCACCACGCGCGCAGCAGCTCCAGAAGCTGCGGCGACAGCATGGCATGCCGATCCTTGCGGCCCTTGCCCATCTCGACACGGATCAGCATGCGGTCGGAAATCGATGTCGGCGACCCGCAGCATGACGACCTCGCCGCCGCGCAGACCGGCGCCGTAGGCGACGCCGAGCGCGGCCTTGTACTTGAGACCGGGACCGGGCGCGGCCTCGATCAGGCGGGCGACCTGATCCGCGGCAAGCACCCGCGGCAGCTTGCGTGGATAGTGCGTGCGGGCCAGTTGATGGGCGAGGTCGGCGCGGCCGAGCGTGATGGTGAAGAAGAAGCGCAACGCCGAAGCCTGCCCATTCATCTTCGGTGGCTGCGCACCCCCTTCGACCTGCGCAAACTGGAAGCGGCGGATGTCGTCGCCGGTCGCGGTATCGGGCGAGCGGCCGAGAAAGCTGGCAAAGGTCTCGACGTGCCGGATATAGTCGTGCTGCGTCTTGTCGCTGAAGCTCCGGACCGTCATGTCCGCGATCATACGGCGGCGAAGATCGCTGATAGGCTTGTCGCTCATCGAAGGCTCCTGTCCTGAGGTTGGAGTTTGGAACCCCCAATCCTCAGGACGGGACGCCCGCCCAGTCATCGCCTATCGATTAGTTGGTTAGCGCGATCCTCGCCGCTTGCTCCGCCCCGCGCGCAGCGCTCTCCCGCGCGAGCGGGTTCGTTCCGTGTGGCCCGTTCCTGCCCACGGCCTGCGCCACGATATGTCGACAGCTAACGAAAGCCAATGCAGGGTCCGCAGCACATCGCCTTTCTCCGCGCAATATCAGCGACATGAAGACTCCGGACGGCGCAAATTCGACGGCCGATTTTGGCGCCGTTGAGGCCCGACGTCTTTCGTTCCTTGCCTCGCCTTTTCTTGCCCGCCCAGGCGTGTCACCATGGTCGCGTCGAAAGCGGAGGCGAGGATGCGCTCATCCAGGATGATGGCTGCCGCCATTGCAGTGATCGGCGGATTGACGATCGGGGCAATAACGGTCGGCGCAATCACGGTCGGACTCCCGGTGACCGATGCCGGTGCCCAGGGTGCGAGCCGGCCGCCGGGCCGTGCGGTCGAGACCAATGTGGATGTCGAGCTGGTGATCGCCGTCGACGTGTCCTACTCCATGGACCCCGACGAGCAGGCGCTGCAGCGCGAAGGCTACATCATCGGGCTGACCTCGCCGGAATTCCTCAACGCCCTGCATCAGGGCATGCACGGCAAGATCGCGATCACCTATTTCGAATGGGCGGGCTCCGGCGACCAGAGGATCGTGGTGCCGTGGCGGCTGATCGACGGCCCGGCCTCCGCCCGGGCCTTCGCCGACGAGATCGCGCGCGCGCCCTATCGCCGCGCCTATCGCACCTCGATCTCGGGCGCGTTGCGGTTCGCCCAGCCGCTGTTCGAGAACAGCGGCTTTCGCGGCCTGCGCCGCGTCATCGACGTCTCGGGCGACGGCGTCAACAATCAGGGCGTCCCGGTGACGCTGGTGCGCGACCAGGCGCTCGAGCGCGGCATCACCATCAACGGCCTGCCGATCCTGCTCAAGCGGCCATCGGCGGAGACCATGGATATCGAGAATCTCGATGTCTATTACGAGGATTGCGTGATCGGAGGGCCGGGCGCGTTCGTGATCCCGATCAGGGAGCGCGACCAGTTCCGCGAAGCCACCCGCACCAAGCTGGTGCTCGAAATCGCCGGACTGCAGCCGCCGCCGCGCGTCATCCCCGCCGCCGCCTCGGCGCCGCGCATCTCCTGCCTGATCGGCGAGCGCATGTGGCAGGAACGCTGGGGCGGAATCGACTTCAGGTAAATCCGGGGCGCGCCGATCGGGCTTTTTCTCCGGTCGGTCGAGCAAAGCATTCACGTGGTCAGCGCCGCGGCGGCGGCGAGCCCGGAATCCGGAGGCTGCACCAAATCCGGTTTCCAGGTTCGCGCGAAGCACGACAGTGCCGTATCAGGGAGAATCATGGCGCTTGAAAGGTGCTATACTACCGTTACAGTACTTTGCATGGGGTTGTTTTTCGTTTTTCACAAAAAATGAATTCCCTCCCCCCGTCCATGCCCGTTCGGGGAGGGAGCCTGGACGAGCCTTGGTTCTGAAGCAGTAGTGGAAGACGCGCGCCTTTCGGAAAGACAGGCTCACCGCACGAGCCGCGCGACGATTTCCACGTGGGCGGAATAGCGGAACTGGTCGACCGGCGTGACCGCGGTCATGCGATAGCCGGCGTCGGTCAGGAGCTTGGCGTCGCGGGCGAAGGTTCCCGCATTGCATGACACCGCGATGATGACGGGAACGCCGCTGTTTGCGAGCTCGCACGCCTGCGCCGCGGCGCCCTGGCGCGGCGGGTCGAACACGACGGCATCGAGTTCCGCCAGTTCCTTGGCGAGCAAAGGCCGGCGGAACAGGTCGCGCCGCTCCGCCCGGATCGGCTTGAGGCCGCTCGCGCTGGCGGCGGCGCGGGCGAGCGCGGCGATGGCGCCCTCGTCGGCATCGGCGGCGACGACGCGGGCGCGTTCGGCGAGCCGCAGTGCGAACGGCCCGACGCCGGCGAACAGATCGGCGACGGATTTCGCCGTCCCGGCATGCGACAGCACCAGCCGCGCGAGCGCGGCTTCGCCTTCCTCGGTCGCCTGCAGAAACGCGCCCGGCGGCAGCGCCACCGTGCCGCGGCCCATCTTCACCGTCGGCGTGGCGCGTTGCGCCACCAGTTCGCCATGGCGGGTGATGCGGGCGAGGCGATGGGTCTCGGCGATCCCGGCGAGCGCGAGCGACAGCTGCGGATCGAGCGGGCCGGAGCCCCTGATATCCACATCGATGCCCGCATCGGTCGCGGTCGCCTGGATGTCGAGCGGCTTGCCGGCCGGACGGAGCGCCTCGGCCATCGCCCAGGCGGCTTCGATGATGCCGCCCAGGCCGGGCGCGAGGATCGGGCAGCGGTCGATCGGTACGATGCGGTGCGCCTGGCGCGCGGCAAAGCCGACCTCCAGCACGTCATGGGTGGCGCCGCGGGCATGCAGCACCGCGCGGCGGCGTCCGGCGCCGTGGGCGTCGACGAGATCCTCCACCGGCGCAGCGATGCCGGCCTGGCGCAGCGCATCGACCACGAGGTCGCGCTTCCAGGCACGATAGCGCGCGGTCTGCCAATGCTGGAGGGCGCAGCCTCCGCACACGCCGAAATGCGGGCAGATCGGCGCGATGCGCTCGGCGCTCGCAGTCTCCACCCGCAAGAGATGGCCGCGATCCGGATGGCCGGGCCATGGTTCGGTCTCGACGGTCTCGCCAGGCAGCGTGTAGGGCACATAGACCGAACCCGCCTTGGTCAGCGCGACGCCGTCGCCCTGGCGGCCGATGTGGTCGATGGTCAGCCGGTCAACCAAGATGCGCGCCGATGAAGAATTCGCGATTGCCGTCGGCGCCGGCGATGGGCGAGTCGCACTGCATGATCCTGGTCAGGCCGAGCGCGGCCGCGAGGCCCGCCGTCTCCTCGCACACGCGCCGATGCAGGTCGGGATCGCGTACGATGCCCTTCTTGGCCTGCGCACGGCTCAGCTCGAATTGCGGCTTGATCAGCGCGACGATATCCGCCGGCCGTGCCGCGAGTGCGATTGCGGCGGGCAGGACGAGCTTCAAGGAGATGAAGCTGACATCGATGGTGACCAGATCCGGCCGCTCGGGCAGGCGGTCGGGATCGAGCTTGCGAATGTCCGTGCGCTCCAACGAAACGATTTCCGCGCGTCGGCGCAGCCGCGGATGCAGCTGGCCGGTCCCGACATCGACGGCATAGATCGCGCCGTGCGCCGCGGGCAAGCAGCACGTCGCAGAAGCCGCCGGTGCTCGCGCCGATATCGAGACAGATGCGGCCGGACGCAGCGATGCCGAAACGGTCGAGCGCGGCGGCGAGCTTGACGCCGCCGCGTGACACCCAGGCGAAGGCGGGCTCTGCGCGCAACGCCGCATCGACCGCGATCTCGTCGGACGGCTTGCGCACCGGCGCGGCGTCGGCGGTGACGAGACCGGCGGCGATCGCGGCCTGCGCCTTGGCGCGGCTTTCGAACAGGCCGCGCTCGACGAGGAGGCGATCGGCGCGCAGGCGAGGGGGCATGGCGGTGCGGGTACGAAATGCGGTCGATGGCGGATTGTCCAAACGCTCGGCGGTCCTTATACGACGGCCGGCGATCCAGCGGACGCGTTTTTCCGATGGTGCAAGTGCCGGAGACGCGGCGCTGGCCTCGATCTGCTCGTCGAAGCGATGGCGCCCGGTTCGATCGGACCGGAGCCCTGCGAGATCGTGGCCGAAAATCGGCTATGCCAGCTTCACCGTCTCGCCGGCCGCGTCCTTGCCGAGCGCCTCGAACACCTTGGTCACGATGCCTTTGGTGTCGAGCCCCGCTTTGGCATACATCGCATTGGGCAAATCCTGGTCGATGAAGACATCCGGCAGCACCATGGCCCGGACCTTCATGCCGCGGTCGAGCATGCCGTTGTCGGCCAGCGCCTGCAGCACCGCGGAGCCGAAACCGCCGATCGAACCTTCCTCGATGGTGATCATCACTTCGTGCTCGCGGGCGAGGCGCAAAACGAGATCGGTATCGAGCGGCTTGGCGAAACGGGCATCCGCCACCGTGGTCGAAAGCCCGTAGCCCGCGAGTTCGTCCGCCGCCTTGAGGCATTCGCCGAGGCGTGCGCCGTAGGAAAGCAGGGCGACCTTGTCGCCTTCCCGGATGATGCGGCCGCGGCCGATCTCGAGCGGCACGCCCTCGGCCGGCATCGGCACGCCGCGGCCTTCGCCGCGGGGATAGCGCAGCGCCGACGGACGGTCGTCGATCGCCACCTGGGTCGCGACCATGTGGGCGAGATCGGCCTCGTCGGCCGCCGCCATCAGTACGAAGCCCGGCAGGCAGCCGAGATAGGCGACGTCGAAGCTGCCGGCATGGGTCGGCCCGTCGGCGCCGACCAGGCCGGCCCGGTCCATGGCGAAGCGCACCGGCAGGCGCTGGATCGCCACGTCGTGCACCACCTGGTCATAGGCGCGCTGCAGGAAGGTCGAGTAGATCACCGCGAACGGCTTGTATCCCTCGGTGGCGAGGCCGGCCGCGAAGGTGATGGCGTGCTGCTCGGCAATGCCGACATCGAAGCGTGCGCTCGGGGAATTCCTTGCCGAACAGATCGAGCCCGGTGCCGGACGGCATCGCCGCCGTGATGGCGACGATCTTGCTGTCCTTCTTGGCTTCCTTGATCAGGCTTTCCGCGAACACCTTGGTGTAGGCGGGAGCGGCGGCCTTGGACTTGGCCTGCGCCCCGGTGGCGACATCGAACGCCACCACGCCGTGATACTTGTCCGCCGAGGTCTCGGCGGGCGGATAGCCCTTGCCCTTCTGCGTCACCACGTGGACCAGGATCGGCCCGGTCTTGGCGTCGCGCACGTTTTTCAGCACCGGCATCAGATGATCGAGATTGTGGCCGTCGATCGGGCCGACATAATAGAAGCCCAGCTCCTCGAACATGGTGCCGCCGGTAATCAGCGTACGCGCATATTCCTCGGCCTTCACCGCGCGCTGCTCGAAGAACTTCGGCAGCCGGTGGGCGAGCTGCTTGCCGATCTCGCGGAACGACAGATAGGTGCGGCCCGACAGCAGCCGCGACAGGTAGGCCGACATCGCGCCCACCGGCGGCGCGATCGACATGTCGTTGTCGTTGAGGATGACGATCAGCCGGGAGTCCATCGCGCCGGCATTGTTCATGGCCTCATAGGCCATGCCAGCGGACATGGCACCGTCGCCGATCACGCAGACCACGTTGTTGGTGCGGCCGTCGAGCTTGCTCGCCACCGCCATGCCGAGGCCGGCCGAAATCGAGGTGGAGGAGTGCGCCGCGCCGAACGGGTCGTATTCGCTCTCCGCCCGCTTGGTGAAGCCGGACAGGCCGCCGCCCTGGCGCAGCGTGCGGATGCGATCGCGCCGGCCGGTGAGAATCTTGTGCGGATAGCTCTGGTGGCCGACGTCCCAAATCAGACGGTCGCGCGGGGTCTCGAACACGTAATGCAGCGCCACCGTGAGTTCGACGACGCCGAGGCCGGCGCCCAGATGTCCGCCGGTCTGGGCGACTGCGTTGATCAGGTCCTCGCGCAATTCATCCGCGATCTGCCGCAGCCGGTCGGGCTCGAACCGGCGCAAATCCTCGGGAGTACGAATTTGATCGAGAAGCGGTGTTTTGGATGGCTGATACAAAGGCTTCCTCCGTGCCGACTGTGCAAGGCCGAATTCGCGGCACTCCAACCGATATGTGGTGGCTCAATATGTATGACAGGTTCAGTTGTCGCCGCGATTAAAACACATCCTCGGACAAAGACAATTCACCTGGGATTTCAATCGTTTTGGACAAGCGCCAATTTTTCGGTCGCGACCCCAATGCGGGTTCGTCCGATGTTGTAGCAAATGATGCTAACTTCTTGGCTGGCTTGGCAATTTGCCGCAAGATTCTGAGCCGTCCCGAGTTGTGGCGGGCAAGCAACTATCGGCAGGAATCGTCAACCCTAATGGAATTTCGTATTCAGGCTGTTCGACGGGGTTGGATCGGCTTAAGGGGAGGAGCCGATCACAGGGGGGCCTGGCATGGTTCGCAAACGTCACTTTTTCCACGCGCCCGGATACGATCCCTACGATCCGGCATCTCAGCACCGCCGTTTCGTGCGCGAGATCGCGCGGTTCCAGGCCACATGGAACGTAGCGGCGGCGGTCTCGGAACTGCGCGATCCGGCCGCCGGGGAGGGGCATTGGACCGTCACCGCCACGGCGCCGGGCTGGAAGGTGGAGACCTGCTACGAGATCCTCGACTGGCACGACATCGTCCGCGCCGATCTCGATCGCCCGGTGCTGACCAGGTTGTGGAGCGGCCTCGTCACATTCGCCGATTTCATCGCTTCCGGCACGGTCGGGCGCTATTTCGCGGCGAATTTGCGTTATGCGATATTTTTCTTCGTGCCCTTCCTCGACGTGATCCTGTTCGCCATCCTCGCGATCGCCGCGGGATGGGCCGTCGCCGCCATGCTCGGTCACGCCGTGCTCGGGCGCGGTCGTCGGGCTCGCCGTCGCCTTCCTCGCATTCGTCCTGATGCTGCGCTGGCCGGGGGAGCGCTGGCGGGTCAACCATGGGCTTGCCGACTGGATCTTCGCCCGCGACTACATGCTGCGGCGGCGTCGCGACATCGAGGCACGGGTCGATGCCTTTGCCGAGCGGGTGGTCGCCTGCACCCGGCGCGCCGATGTCGACGAGATCATCATCGCCGGTCACAGCCTCGGCGCCACCGTCGTGGTCGACATGCTCGACCGGGCGCTCGCCCGCGATCCCGATCTCGGACGGCACGGCAAGAAGCTCGGCGTGCTCACCATCGGCGCGACCATCCCCAAGCTTGCGCTGCATCCGCGCGGCGGCTGGGTGCGCGAGGCGAGCCGCCGTGTCGCCGCAGAGCCGTCGCTGCCCTGGGCCGAGTTCCAGGCGCGCGACGACATCATCAGCTTCCACAAGTTCCATCCGGTGGAACTCGAGCGGTTCAACGACGTCAATGACGGCAGCCCGCCCGTCATCCGCCGCGTCCAGATCCATCAGATGCTGAGCGAGGCGGCGTTCAAGCGCTACCGCTTCGATTTCATGCGGCTGCACTATCAGTTCGTGATGGCGAACGAACGCCGCGCGCTCTATGATTATTTCATGCTGATATGCGGGCCGGCGCCGTTCTGGCAAACCGTCAACCAAGCCAATGGATCGGTCGACCTCTATGCCGCCGATGGTTCGCTGCGCGACCCCGCCGGTTGAGCCGCGATGACGCCCCTGGTCGCCACGCTGATATGGTGGGCCGGCGCGATCGCCTGGTACGCCATCATGCATCCGCATGTGCGCCGTTCGCGCAAGACGCCGACCGCGCAGCGTCACGAGCGCGTCCGCGAGCGCGTGCTGATGGCGATTTCATTTACCGGCCTGTTCGCCGTTCCGGCGATCTACTCCTTCACCGGTGCGCCGCGATTTGCGGATTATCCGTTTCGGCCGCCGCTCGCCTGGCTCGGCGTGCTCGTTCTCGTCCCTGCGCTCCTGCTGTTCTTCCACACCCACCGGCGCCTCGGCCGCTTCTGGTCGGTGACGCTCGAGATCCGCCAGAACCACGGGTTGGTGACCGACGGCATCTACCGCTTCGTCCGCCATCCCATGTATTCGGCCTATTTCCTGTGGGCGCTGTCGCAGGCGCTGCTGTTGCCGAACTGGATCGCCGGTCCGGCCGGCCTCGTCGGCTTCGGCACCCTGTTCGCATTCCGGGTCGGTCGCGAGGAGCGCATGATGCTGGCGGCGTTCGGCGACGCCTATGCCGAATATGCGGCGCGCACCAAGCGCATCATCCCCGGCGTGTTCTGATCCCGCAAGGTTGCGAATTCGACAGTGTTACGAATTCCGCAAGAGCCGCAGGCCGTTTCGAATGGCAGGCAGCGCGGCGGCCTACTTCACGTCGAGCGGTTCGGTGCCCTTGGGCTTGCCGGTGGCATCGAACGTGATCTTTTCGACGCGGGCCTCCGCCTGGCGCAGCAAGTGCTCGCAGCGGCGCTTGAGCACTTCGCCGCGCTCGTAGATCGCGACCGATTCCTCGAGCGGCACCTTGCCCTCCTCGAGCCGCTTGACGATCGTTTCGAGCTCCTCGATCGCGCGTTCGAAGCTCAAGGTGTCGACGTCGGCGTGCTTGTCGGCCATGGCCTGTGCAGATCCTTTCATCCCCGCATCAGCGCGGTGACGTGAGCGGCGACGGAGCGCGCCAAGCCCTGCAGGTCATAGCCGCCTTCCAGCACCGACACGATGCGGCCGGAGGCGCTGGCGTCGGCGACGTCCATCAGCTTGCGGGTGACCCAGCCGAAATCGGCCTCCACCAGATTGAGATTGGCGAGCGGGTCGCGCATATGCGCGTCGAAGCCGGCCGAGATCACGAGGAATTCCGGGCGTGAACGCCGCGCAGGCGCGGCAGGATCACGGTCTCGAAGGCCTCGCGGAACTCCTCGCCGCCGTCGCCGGCGCGCAGCGGCGCGTTGACGATATTGTTGTGCGCGCCGCGCTCGGACGGTGCGCCGGTGCCGGGATAGAGCGGCATCTCGTGGGTCGAGCAATACATCACGGTCGGGTCGGACCAGAAGATTTCCTGGGTGCCGTTGCCGTGGTGGACGTCGAAATCGACGACCGCGACGCGCTCGATGCCGTAACGCTTCTGCACGTGGCGCGCCGCGATCGCGGCGGTGTTGAAGAAGCAGAAGCCCATCGGGCGCACCGTCTCGGCGTGGTGGCCGGGCGGCCGCATGGCGCAGAAGGCGTTGGCGACGCCTTCCGGCATCACCTCGTCGACCGCCATGGCGCCGCCGCCGACCGCGCGCAGCACCGCCTCGAAGGTGCCCGGCGACATCGAGGTGTCGGCGTCGAGCCGCACCAGGCCCTGCTTCGGCGTGGCGTCGCGGATCTCGTCGATGTAGTCCATGGGATGGCACAGCGCGATCGTCTCGAGCGTCGCCGCGCGGCGCCTGCTCGCGCGCCAGGTCCTGGAAGCGCTCGTCCTCCAGCGCCTGCTCGATGGCGCGCAAGCCGGTCCGGCCGCTCCGGATGACCGGCCGGAGTGATGTGGTCGAGGCCGGCCGGATGGGTGACCAGGAGGGTCGTCATGGTTGCCGCCAAGTTGCGATGTCGCGTCGATCGTCCGCGCGTCCTCGTGGGACACCTTTCATTCGATGGAACGCGGGGTCAAGCCCGGCGCTTGGCGCCCATGGCTCCCATTGCCGCCCGTCACGGTCCGCGGTCGCCGATTTGCACCCCCGGGGCGGCGGGCATATCGTCGGGCACGAAGAAATCGGGCGCCAGCGGCTGCGCTCGGATCGACCCGGTAGCGGTCGAAATCGGTGACGCCCTCGCGCGGCGAGGAACGTGTCGTCGATCAGGAAATTGCCGGTGAAGCTCGCCGGCTTGTGCGAAGATCGCGGTAGGCGGCCTCGGCCAGGATGTCCGGGCTTGCGCGACAGGCGCATGATCTCGTCGCCGCCGAGCAGATTCTTGATCGCGGCGGTGGCGATGGTGGTGCGCGGCCACAGCGCATTGACCGCGATTCCCTTCGGCCGCAATTCGCCGGAGAGGCCGAGCACGACCAGGCTCATGCCGAACTTCGCCATCGTGTAGGCGGTGTGCGGCGCGAACCATTTCTCCTTCATGTCGAGGGGCGGCGACAGCATCAGGATGTGCGGGTTCGCGGCCTTCTCGAGATAGGGAATCGCGTATTTCGACACCATGAAGGTGCCGCGCGTGTTGATCTGGTGCATGAGGTCGAAGCGCCTGCATGTCGGTGTCGGCGACCTTGGTGAGCGCGATGGCGCTGGCATTGTTGACCACGATGTCGATGCCGCCGAAATGCGCGGCGGTGCGCTCGATCGCATCCTTGACGGCGGCTTCGTCGCGCACGTCGACGACGAGCGGCAGCGCGCGGCCGCCGGCCGCCTCGATCGGCCGCCGCCGCGGTGTGGATGGTGCCGGGAAGCTTGGGATGCGGCGTCGCGGTCTTGGCGGCGATGGCGATATTGGCGCCGTCGCGGGCGGCGCGCAGCGCGATCGCGAGCCCGATGCCGCGCGAGGCGCCGGTGATGAAGAGCGTCTTGCCGCGAGCGACATGGATGATCCCCTGACGCGGTGCGGCGGCGACCGACGCGGCGTCTCGCTCAGCGCTTGCGGGTGAGAAAGCGCTCGAATGCGGCGCGGGCTTCCGGCGAGCGCAGCCGCGTCTGGAAGATGTCGGCCTCCTCGATGGTCCGCTTCACGATCTCGGCCGGCGAGCCGTGGATCAGCCGCCGCGAGGCCGCGACGGCTTCCGACGGCAGCGCCGCGATCTCCCGCGCCGCCTTCATGGCCTCGTCCTCGACCTTGTCCGGCGGGACGACCAGAGTTGACGAGGCCGACGGCCTTCGCCTCCTGGGCGTCGATCGGTCGGCCCATGACGAGCAGCGCGAAGGCACGTCGCGTGCCCATCAGGCGCGGCGCGAGCAGGCTCGATGCGGCTTCCGGCACCACGCCGAGTTGGGCGAAGGGCGCGGAGAAGCGTGCATTGGTTGCCGCGACCACATAGTCGAAATGCAGCAGCATGGTCATGCCGATGCCGACCGCGACGCCCTGCACGCCGGCGACCACCGGCTGTCTCGGTATGGACCAGCCCGCGCAGGAAGCGCCCCACGGCCGGCCGCAGGCCTTCCATGTGCTGAGCCGCGTGAAGGAAATCGTTGAGGTCGCTGCCGGCGGAGAACACGTCCTTGCCGCCCGTGATCACCACGCAATGAATGGCCTTGCTGTGCGCCGCGCTCTCGAGCGCGTCGGCGAGCTTGTCGTACATCGTCGTCGGTGATCGCGTTCTTCTTGTCGAGACGGTTCATCCGCACCGCGCGGATGTTGCCCTCGTCGATGACGATCACGTGGTCGGTCATGATTGCAGCTATCCCCAGCTGTTGCCGTTGAGAACGCTGTCCGCGCCCTCGGTCACGATGCGGCCAGAGCGCCGGCGCCTGCGACCGCGATGTTCTCGGCAAAGAAGCGGGCGATGGCGATGCGGCCCGGCTTGTCGACTCCGCCGTTGGCTTGGCGCGCGGCCGCGAGCGCCTCGCCGGCGAGCATGCAGCCGCCGGCGGTGGTGCCGAACAGCCGCAGATAGGGCGTGGCGCCGGCGAGCGCCGCATCGGGCCGCGACGCGAGCGCGCGAGCAGCCAGGCGGTGGCGCGCTCGAGGCTGTCGGCAGCCTCGGCGAGCCGCGTCGCGGTGGCGCCGAAGGCCGGATCGTTGGTGGCCCGCACCGCGTCGATGGTGTCGCGCAATTCGTCGACATAGGACTTGACCGCGGCGCCGCCGGACATCGGCACCTTGCGGGTGACGAGGTCGATCGCCTGGATGCCGTTGGTGCCCTCGTAGATCTGGGCGATGCGGGCGTCGCGATAGTGCTGCGCGGCGCCGGTCTCCTCGATGAAGCCCATGCCGCCATGGACCTGGATGCCGAGCGAGGCGACCTCGCTGCCGATGTCGGTGGAGAACGCCTTGGCGACCGGGGTGAGCAGGGCGGCGCGCTCCTGCGCCGGCCTTGCGTGCCGCGGCGTCGCCGGCGAGATGGGCGCGGTCGAGCGCCACGGCGGTGGCGTAACAGATGGTGCGCGCGGCGCGGGTCAGCGCCCGCATGGTGAGGAGCATGCGCCGAACGTCGACATGGGCGATGATCGGCACCGTCGCCGACGCCTCCATGCCGGCAACGCGGCCCTGCCGGCGCTCCCGCGCATAGGCGTCGGCGCGCTGGGTGGCGGCTTCCGCCACCCCGACGCCCTGCAGCCCGACCGCGAGCCGCGCCTCGTTCATCATCGTGAACATGGCGGCCATGCCGCGGTCTTCCTCGCCGACGAGATAGCCGATGGCGCCGCCGCGGTCGCCGTAGACCATGACGCAGGTGGGCGAGCCGTGGATCCCGAGCTTGTGCTCGACCGAATGCGCCCGCACGTCGTTGCGGGCGCCGAGCGTGCCGTCCGGGTTCACCAGGAACTTCGGCACCAGGAACAGCGACAGGCCCCGGGTGCCGTGCGGCGCGCCGGCGACGCGCGCCAGCACGAAATGGACGATGTTGTCGGTGAGGTCGTGCTCGCCATAGGTGATGAAGATCTTGGTGCCGGTGAGGCGATAGGTGCCGTCGCCGGCGCGTTCGGCCCGGGTGCGCAGCGCGCCGACGTCGGAGCCGGCCTGCGGCTCGGTGAGCTGCATGGTGCCCATCCACTCGCCGGAGATGAGCTTGGGCAGGTAAGTGCGTCTTGAGCGTCCTCGCGAACCGTAGGCCGCCAGCGAATCGACCGCCGCCATGGTGAGCATCGGGCCGACCCCGAACGCCATCGACGCCGCATTCCACATCTCGATGCAGAGCGGCGTTGAGCGCCCGCGGCAGGCCCTGGCCGCCCCATTCGGCGGGCGCGGCGAGGCCGTTCCAGCCGGCTGCGGCCCAGTCGCGATAGGCCTCTTTCCAGCCCGGCGGCGTGGTGACTTCGCCGTCGCGGAACGGGTGCCATGGCGGTCGCCCGTCGCGATCGATGCGGCGCCAGCACCTCGGTGGCGAACCGGCCGGCCTCGCCGATGACGGCATCGACGAGATCGTCGCCGAGATCATAGAGGCCGTCGGCGTGCTCCTGGGCAAAGCCCGCGGCATGGCGCAGCGTGAAGAGCATATCCTCGACCGGCGCCCGATAGGCCATCGATCCTCGTCTCCCCGGCCTTCGACTGCGTGCATCGGCCGGACCGCGTTGCCGCGCAAAGCCGCTGCCGTGCGAATTCGCGAACCACTCTAGCCGCCGGGCGTGGCGGGTCAATTCGCCCCTGCGCGGGCCCGGCCGGGCGGTACGTCGAGGTCGATGCCCACGGATGCGTTCGCCATGTCACGGCTCTGCGCCGGCGATGCGAACCTCGTCGCAGAACAGTCAAAATTCGATTGATCCAGGTCATGGTGCCGAGCGCTTGCGGCTGCTCGTTTGATCAGCGGAAGCTGCCGACCGCCGTCTCGGCATGGCGTGGCTTCCACTCCTTGAGAGCAGCGAGTGATGTTTCGTCATGCAAGCATTGAATTATGGCGGGCCAGATCCTGAGGTCGCCCTTTCGATGGCACTTCGGGCAAGGGGTAAAAGCGCGTAAGGATCATCTGCTGGAGACGAGATGGGCCAGGAGATCAAGACGAAACCCCCCGAAATATCTTCCGCCGCCGAGCGTATCGACGTCCCGGCGGCGGGAACGCGCGATCTCGTGCCGGCACCGGCGCAGGCAAACCTTCCGGTCGCCGTGCCGGCCCGGAGGGACCGTCCGGTGCGCAGCCGCTGGCTTCGGGTTGCGCTCGCCCTCGCCGTCGTGGCCGGCGGGGCCGGGGCTGCGCTCTATTGGTGGCAGCATTCCCGGTCTCAATTGCCGCCTGGAATTGCCTCGGGCAACGGCCGCATCGAAGCCGACGAGATCGACATCGCCACCAAGTTTGCCGGGCGGATCGCCGAAATCCTCGCCGACCAGGGCGACATGGTCAAAGCCGGTCAGGTGGTCGCGCGCATGGACACGAGGGACCTCGCAGCCTCGCTGAAGAAGTCCGAAGCCCAGGTGCAGCAGGCGCAGCGGGCCATCGAGGAGGCCGATGCCAATCTCGTCCAGCAGACCACTCAGGTATTGCTGGCACAGCAGGAGTTCGACCGCGCCACCTACCTGGTGCAGAGAGGCGCCCAGACCAAGGAAGTGCTCGACCAGCGCCAGCAGCAGTTGGACGGCGCCAATGCCGGCCTGAAAGCCGCACAAGCCAGGGTCATCGAAGCTCAGCACGCGCTCGAGGCAAGCACGCACGACGTCGAGCTCTATGCGGTCAACATCGCCGACAACACGCTCGTCGCCCCGAAAGACGGCCGCATCCAATACCGCATCGCCAATGTCGGCGAGGTGCTCCCGGCGGGCGGCAAGGTCTTCACGATGCTCGACATCTCCTACGTGTACATGGACGTCTATCTGCCGACTGCAGAGGCGGGCAAGGTGAAAATCGGCGCCGACTCGCGCATCGTGCTCGACGCCCTCCCCAATGTCGCGATCCCGGCGAAGGTGTCGTTCATCGCCACGCAGGCGCAGTTCACGCCCAAGATGGTGGAGACCAAGAACGAGCGCGACAAGCTGATGTTCCGGATCAGGGTGAAGATCGATCCCGAGCGGCTGCGCGCGCGCGCCGACCGGGTGAGAAGCGGCCTGCCCGGCGTCGCCTATGTGCTGCTCGATCCGGCGGTCGCCTGGCCGCCAAGTCTGCAGGGGAACGCCGCGCAATGACCGGGCGCGAGCGCCCGGTCGCGCGCATCGAGCATGTCGACCAGCGCTACGGCAGCGTCGTTGCCCTCGACGCGGTCACTCTCGAGCTTCCGGCCGGCTGCATGGTCGGGTTCATCGGGCCCGACGGGGTGGGCAAGTCGTCGCTGCTGAGCATTCTCGCCGGCGCGCGCCAGGTGCAGTCGGGGAAGGTCTTCGTTCTCGACGGCGACATGACGGATTCCGCGCATCGGGCCGCGATCTGCCCGCGCATCGCCTACATGCCGCAGGGATTGGGCAAGAACCTCTATGCGGATCTCAGCGTCCGCGAAAACATCGAGTTTTTTGGCCGCCTGTTCGGGCAATCCCGTTCCGAGCGCGACTCGAAAATCTCCGAGCTGCTGCAGAGCACCGGGCTCGCGCCCTTTTCCGATCGTCCGGCCAAGAAACTGTCGGGCGGCATGCGCCAGAAGCTCGGGCTGTGCTGTTCGCCTCATCCACGATCCGGATCTCCTGATCCTCGATGAGCCGACCACCGGCGTCGATCCGCTGTCGCGCCGCCAATTCTGGGAGCTGATCGACCGCATGCGTGCGCGTCGGCCAAGGCATGAGCGTGGTGGTGGCGACCGCCTATATGGAAGAAGCGGAGCGGTTCGATTGGCTGGCGGCGATGAACGCCGGAAAGGTGCTGGCAACCGGGTCTCCGGCCGAGCTCAAGGCCCAGACCCGCGCGGCGACGGTCGAGGATGCGTTCATTGCGCTGCTCCCGGATGCGCTGCGCGCGGGGCACCGCAGGCTGCAGATACCGCCGCGTCCGTATCCTCGACGCGGAGCCCGTCATCGCCGCCCGCGATCTCACCTGTCGTTTCGGCGATTTCACGGCGGTCGACCGGGTGAGCTTCACCATCGAGCGGGGCGAGATATTCGGCTTCCTCGGCTCGAACGGCTGCGGCAAGACGACGACCATGAAAATGCTGACCGGCCTGCTGCCGCCGAGCGAGGGCGAGGCGCTGCTGTTCGGGCAAGCCCCTCGACGCGAGCGACATGAGCGCGCGCTATCGCGTCGGCTACATGTCGCAGTCGTTCTCGCTCTACACCGAACTCACCGTCCGGCAGAACCTCGATCTTCATGCGCACCTCTTCCACCTGCCGGCGCAGCAGGCGAAGGCGCGCATCGCCGAGTTGGTCGGGCGGTTCGGCCTCCAAGATTATCTCGATCAACGCACCCTGGACCTGCCCTTGGGGATTCGCCAGCGGCTTTCGCTGGCCGTCGCCATCGTCCACCAGCCGGAGATGCTCATCCTCGACGAGCCGACCTCGGGGGTCGATCCCCTGGCGCGGGACCGCTTCTGGGAATTGCTGATCGATCTTTCGCGCCATCAAGGCGTGACCATCTTCGTCTCGACCCACTTCATGAACGAGGCCGAGCGCTGCGATCGGATATCGCTGATGGATTCGGGGCGGGTGCTCGCGACCGATACGCCGGCCGGCCTCGTCGCGGCCCGCGGCGTCGACACGCTGGAGGAGGCCTTCATCAGTTACCTCGAGGAGGCGACGGGATCGCGCGCGTGCCGCGACCGAGGACCTCGCCCTGTCAGGCGAAATCAGCAGTCCGGTTCGACCGCCGGTGCCGCAGCATTCCTGGTTCAGCCCGCGGCGCTTGCTCGCCTATACGATCCGCGAGACGCTGGAGCTGCTGCGCGACCCGATCCGGCTCGGGTTCAGCCTGTTCGGCACCACGCTGCTGATGCTGGTGTTCGGATTCGGAGTTACGACGGATGTCAACAATCTCTCCTTCGCCGTCCTCGATCGTGATCAGAGCCCCGAGAGCCGCGCCTACCTCGAGGAACTCAGGGGCTCGAGTTATTTCGTCGAGAGAGAGCCGCTCCACGACTACGCCGAACTCGACAAGCGTTTCCAGAGCGGGGACATCGATGCTGCCGTTGAAATCCCGCCCGGCTTCGGCCGCGACATCAAGCGGGGGCGTCCCGCCTGGGTCGGCGCGTGGGTGGATGGCGCAATGCCATTCCGGGCCGAGACCATCCGCGGCTATTTGCAAGGCATGCATCAGTTGTATCTGACCGATCCGGCCGTGAAGACCACGGTACCAGTCCCGCCCCCGCCTGCCGATATCGAAGTCAGGTTCAAGTACAATCAGGATTTCGACAGCATCTACGCGATGGTGCCCGCCAACATGTCGCTGCTGCTGGCGCTGTTTCCCGCGATCCTGATGGCGCTTGCCATCGTGCGGGAAAAGGAACTCGGGTCGATCACCAACCTCTACGTGACCCCCGTTTCCCGAATCGAATTTCTGCTCGGCAAGCAGCTCCCCTACATCGCGGTCGCGATGGCCAATTTCGCCCTGATGTTCCTGATGGCATTGTTCGTCTTCGGGGTTCCGCTCAAGGGAAGCTTTCCGACGCTGCTGCTGGGCGTGCTGATCTACGTCACCGCGATGACGGCCTACGGCATGCTGATCTCGGCGTTCGCGCGCACCCAGATCGCCGCGCTGTTCGGCACCGCCATCCTGACCGTCCTGCCGGCAACGCAATTTTCCGGCATGACGACCCCGGTGTCCTCGCTGGCCGGCGGCGCGCAGATCATCGGTCGCGGCTTCCCGATGACGTACTTCGTGCCGATCAGCGTCGGCACTTTCACCAAGGGGCTGGGCCTTGCGGACCTCGCCGCGAACCTCGGTGCCCTGGCGCTCTTCATCCCGGTCCTGACGCTGCTGAGCGTTCTGCTGCTGCGCAAGCAGGAACGCTAGGTGCGGCCGATGCGCAAGGCCGCGAACATCTACTGGCTCGGCATCAAGGAATTGCGCAGTTTCCTGCACGATTACGTGCTTGCTGGGCCTCGTCGATCTATGCATTCTCCCTGGTCGTGATCCTGCAGGCGCGCAGCAATTCGCAGGAGGTGCATAACGCCTCGATCGCAATCGTCGACGAAGATCATTCCGAGCTCTCACACCGGATCGCCCGCGCGTTCTTGCCGCCTCTGTTCCAGCCGCCGCAGCTGATCGCCGAGCGAGATATCGTACCCTTGATGAACCGGGGACGATACACCTTCGTGGTCGACATCCCGCCGAACTTCCAGCGCGATGTTTTGGGGGGACGCCAACCCGCGATTCAGGTCGATGTCGATGCGACCGCGATGGTGCAGGCGGGTCTCGGCTCCGGCTATGCACAGCAGATCATCGCCAACGAGATTACGGACTTCCTCTCCCATTCGGAGGGCGTGCCGCTGTCGAGGGTCAATCTCGACGTGCGGATCCTTTTCAACCCGAATATCACCACGGCGTGGTTCACCAGCGTCATGGCGATCATCAACAACGTCACCATGCTGGCGATCATTCTGTCGGGAGCAGCCCTCGTCCGCGAGCGCGAGCACGGGACCATGGACCATCTCCTGGTCATGCCGCTGACGCCGTTCGAGATCGCGATGTCCAAGGTGTGGGCCAACGGCCTGGTGATCACGGTGGCGGTCGGCCTTTCCCTCTACATCGTGGTGCGAACGATACTCGGGATTCCCATCGCCGGCTCGATACCGCTTTTCATGGTCGGCGTGGCGGTCTATCTGTTCTTCGCCACCGCGATCGGCATTTTTCTGGGCACAGTGGCGCGCTCCATGCCGCAGCTTGGGCTGCTCTTCATGTTGGTCTATCTGCCCATGAACATGCTGTCCGGCAGCAACACTCCGCTCGAGAGCATGCCGCCCTGGCTGGCGACGGCGATGCAGGCGTCGCCTTCGACGCATTTCGTGTCGTTCGCGCAATCGATCCTCTATCGCGGCGCGGGAGTCGATGTGGTCTGGCCGCAATTCCTCGCCGTCGCGCTCATCGGCGGCCTGTTTTTCGGCCTTGCCATTCTGCGCTTCCGCTCCGTCGCTTCGCAGGCGATGTGAGGCGGAGCAGGGTCAGGGAGCCGCGGCCGTGATGAGAGATCTGCCGTTATCGAAGGTCTATCAGCTGCTCGAACCGGGCCCGGTGGTTTTGCTGACGACCGCCCATAAGGGTCGCGCCAATGTCATGACGATGTCCTGGCACATGATGGTCGAATTCGAACCGCCATTGGTCGCCTGCGTCGTCAGCGGCGCCGATTTCAGCTTTGCCGCATTGCGGGCGACCAAACAGTGCGTGATCGCCGTTCCCGGGCGCGAGCTGGCGCCCATCGTGGTGAAGGTCGGCAACTGTTCGGGGCGCGACGTGGAGAAGTTCGGGAAATTCGGCCTCACCGCGGTTCCGGCCGAGCGCGTGGCGGCGCCGCTGGTAGCGGAGTGCTTCGCCAATCTCGAATGCAAGGTGGCCGACACCCGTCTCGTGAGCCGGTACAATCTCTTCGTCCTGGAAGTGCTCAAGGCCTGGACCGATCCCGCGCAAAGGAATCCGAAGACCATCCATCATCGCGGAAACGGCAGGTTCATCGTGGATGGCGCGACCATCAGGTTGAAGTCGAGCATGCGATAGCGCCGGCTTCGGCTGGCGCGCAAAACCCCGCAAGCTTGTTCGGCCGCGATCGACCGCCTATGGTCCCGCTCCGCCGAGTTCCAGATACCGCAGGCGACAGGAAAGCACCGTGAGTCCGGAGCAGATCATTGCCGATGCGCGCCGGCAGGGACGAGTGGCGCTCGACGAGGCGTTCCGGCAAGCGTCTGCTTGCGAAAGCCTATCGATCCCGGTACCGCGCGGGTGCTTCGCGAAAACCGCGGCGGATGCCGCCGCGAAGGTCCAAGCGCTCAGTCCGCCCCTGGTCGCAAAAGTCGTCTCGGCGAATCTGCTCCACAAGAGCGATGTCGGCGGCGTCCGGCTCGATCTCAGCGATGCGGCGGCGGTCCGCGACGCGGTGGCGGCGATGAGCGAGATCGCGGCGATCCGGTCGGCCGGAATAGACGGCTGGCTCGTCGAGGAAATGGCGCCGAAGGGCGCAGGAGGTGGTGATCGGGGGCTACCGCGATCCGCAGTTCGGGCCGATGGTGATGGTGGGTCTCGGCGGCATCTTCGTGGAGATTCTGCAGGACGTCGCGTTCCGCATCTGCCCGATCGATGCCGGCGATGCGCGCGCCATGCTCGGCGAACTCAAGGGTGCGGCTCTGCTCGACGGCGCCCGCGGACGGCGCGCCAGTCGACAAGGCCGCGCTGATCGACGCGCTCGTGAAGATCGGCGGCCGCGACGGGCTGCTGATGCGGCTGCAATCGGACATCGCCGAACTCGACATCAATCCGATCGTGGTCAGCGAGCGCGGGCTCATCGCGGTCGATGCCCGCGTGATCCTGAGCAATCCGCAACCGCGCGAGGGCACGCGCCGAGCCGAAGCGCCGTACGACGATCTGCCCGTGCTGGAGCGCTTCCGTCCGCTGTTCGAGCCGAGGACCGTCGGCGTGCTCGGCGCTTCGGCGAAAGGCGGCGTGACGCTGGCCAATACCTTCATCCGCAGAATGAAGGCATTCGGCTTCACCGGCGAACTCTATCCCATTCATCCCGAAGCCGCCGAGATCGATGGGCTGCCGGCCTATGAGAGCATCGCGGCCACGCCGACGGCCGATCGACTACGCCTTCGTCGCCATCGGAGCCGAGCGCATCGGGCCGCTTCTTGACGCGGCCGAAGGTCATCTGCGCTTCGCCCAGGTGATTTCGAGCGGCTTCAGCGAGGTCGAGGGCGGCAGCGATCTCGAACGCGATCTCGTCGAGAAGGCGCATCGCGGCGGCGTGCGCGTCATCGGCCCCAACTGCCTCGGCACCTATTCGCCGCGCGGCGGCCTCACCTTTTCCGACAATGCCCCGCGCGAGGTCGGCGCGATCGGGATCATTTCGCAGAGCGGCGGCCTCACCACCAACATGATCAGGCGCGGGCAGGTGAGGGGGCTGCGATTGAGCGGTGCGGTCACGGCGGGAAACTGCGCCGACATCACTCCCGCCGATCTTCTCGAATTCTATCTGGCCGATCCGCTCACCAAGGCGATCGGTTGCTACCTCGAAGACGTCAAGGATGGGCGGCGCTTCTTCGATCTGTTGCGAATGAGCGCGAAGCCGGTCGTGCTCCTGTGCGGCGGCCGTTCCGCGCAAGGGCGGCTGGCCGCGGCATCCCATACCGGCGCGCTGGCCGGCGACGGCAGGGTGTGGACCGCGCTGTGCGCCCAGACGCCGTGCGTCGAGGTCGCGACATTGGACGAGTTCGTGGATACGCTGCTGACCCTGCAGTATCTCACGCTGCGGCCGCAGCGCCCGACCCGGCGGGTCGTGATGTTCGGCAATGGCGGCGGCACCAGCGTGCTCGGCGCCGACTTCTTCGCGGCGCATGGCCTCGATGTTTCGCCGTTCGAGCCGAAGGTGCGCGCCAGCCTCGAAGCCCTCGAACTGTTGCCCGGCTCCAGCGTGGCCAATCCGATCGATACGCCGGTCGCCACCCTTCAGGGGAACAACGGCGAAGTCGCCCGCCGAATTCTCGACATCGTCTACGACCAGGCCGCGCCCGATGCGATCGCGCTGCACTTGAACATGTCGTCGTTCTCCGGCCGCGGCGGCGTCGACCCCGTCGACAACATTTTCGGCTTCATCGAAGGCGCGCTTTCGGTCCACCCGGATGCCGCGCATCTGTTGCTGGCATTCCGCACCGACGGAGATCCCGGCGCTGGAGGAGCGCAAGCGCAAATACCGCGAAACCGCCGGTCGGCTGGGCATACCGATGTTCGATGAAATCCCGGAGCTTGCGAAGGCGCTGGCCGCCGTGGCGCATCTGGAGCGGCGGCTGGCGGCCACCGGAGACCGGGCGTCGTGAGGATCAGGAAGGCAGGACCATGGCGATAATCGACATCAAGGCGGAGATCACGGGAAACGTCTGGAAGGTCCTCGCCAGGCCCGGGCAGAAGGTCGAGGAGGACGAGGCCATCGTGATGCTGGAATCCATGAAGATGGAAATTCCCGTTTCCGCTCCGGAGCCCGGAACGGTGCGGGAGATTCTGGTCGCCGAAGGCGAGGTCGTCACCGAGGGAAGCGTCGTCGGGCGCCTCGAAGTGTGAGCACGGACGCCTGGGCAATCCCGATCGGGTGCTGATCGCCAACCGCGGCGAGATTGCGCGGCGCGTCATCCGCAGCTGCCGCCGCCTCGGCCTCGAAGCGGTGGCGGTCTATTCCGAGGCGGACGCCGCATCTGCCCATGTCGAGGAGGCCGATCGGGCGTTTTGCATCGGCAAGCCGCGGGCGCAGGAGAGCTATCTCCTGGTCGAGCGCATCCTCGACAGCTGCGCGTTCGTCCGGCGCGGGTCTGGTCCACCCCGGCTACGGATTCCTGTCGGAGAATGCGGCAGTTCGCGCGGGCGGTCGGCGCCGCGGGGCTCGTCTGGATCGGCCCGGACCCCGATCAGATCGCGATGATGGGCGACAAGCAGCGCGCGCGCGAGGCGGCCATGGACGCCGGCGTTCCGGTGCTGCCCGGCAGCGCCCGTTTCGCGGAAGGCGGCCTCGCGGGCATCGAGGAAGCGGCGCGGGCGGTCGGGTTTCCGCTTCTGGTCAAGGCCGCCGCTGGTGGCGGCGGCATCGGGATGCGGCGGGTCGACGCCCCGGACAGGCTGCTGGAGGTCGCTGCGGCCACGCAGTCGATGGCGGCGCGGGCTTTCGGCGACGGCGCGATCTATCTCGAACGCTACGTGCCGCAGGCGCGCCATGTCGAGATCCAGGTGTTCGGCTTCGGCGACGGGCGCGCCATTCACCTGTTCGAGCGCGACTGTTCGGTGCAACGCCGGTTCCAGAAGGTGATCGAGGAGTGCGCCGCGCCGGGGCTGCCCGCCGCTCTCACCCGGCGGATGGCCGAGACGGCGGTGGCGCTCGCGCGCGCCGTCGAATATGCCGGTGCCGGCACGGTCGAATATGTGGTCGATGCCGACACCCTCGAATTCTTCTTCCTCGAAATGAACACGCGCATTCAGGTCGAGCATCCCGTGACCGAGATGGTGACCGGCGCCGACCTCGTCGCCATGCAGATCGAGCTGGCGCGCGGCCGGCTCGATCCGCCGGATCAGGACGCCGTCGTGCGGAAGGGATGTGCGATCGAGTGCCGGCTCTATGCCGAAAATCCCGCCAGGATGTTCATGCCGTCGCCGGGGCTGCTGGAGGTGTTCCGGCTTCCCCCGCAGTCGGACACGGTGCGAATTGACAGCGGCTACCGGGAGGGCGATCAGGTCACGCCCTATTACGATCCGCTGGTCGCAAAGATCATCGCGTGGGGACAGGATCGTGCCGCCGCGATCGCCCATGCGGCCGATGCGCTGAAGTCGACGCAGGTCGAAGGCATCCGGACCAACCGCGAATTCCTGGTCGCCTGTCTCGAAGATTCGGTGTTCGCGTCGGGCCGCGCGACCACGCGCTTCATCGATGAGCGCGGCAGGCAATTGTTGGCAGGCTGCCGGCCTCGCCGCACGCCGAGCCTGAAGCGGCTCAATAGCTCGTCGGCCAGGTCCGCATCAGATGCTCGCCGATGCCGCCGGTCTTGCGCCGCCGCTGCAGGTCGAGCATGCGGATCAGGAAATCGCGGGTTTCCTGCGGCTTGATGACGTCGTGCGCCGAGAAGATCCGCGCCATGTCCCAGATCTCGAGGTCCTTCTGGATGTGGGCCAGCGCATCCTCGAAGCCGTCGTCGCCGGCGGTCTTGTTGTGCACGATGCTGGTGGCGAAGACCGGGTCCATGAAGCTCACCTCGGCGGTCGGCCACGCGACCATGGCGTCGTTGTGCGCGCCGCCGCCCATGGCGACATAGGCGCGGCCATAGGCCTTGCGCACGATGACGGTGATCTGCGGCATCGTGGTCAGGCAGGTCGCGTTCATGAAGTTCATGATGTGGCCGGGCGCGCCGCGCCGCTCGGCGTCGAGGCCGACCACGAAGCCGGGCGTGTCCATCATGCGGATCAGCGGAATGTTGAAGCTGTCGCACAGCACCGTGAAATCGACGATCTTGCGGCAGGCATCCGCCGGACAGAGCGCCCGCCGCCGACGGCGGGATTGTTGGCGATGATGCCGACGCTGCGGCCGGCGAGCCGCGCCAGTCCGACGATCGCAGGCCGGCCGAAGCGCGCCTTGATTTCGAAGAAACTGTCGCGGTCGACCAGGATACTCGACCATCTTCTTCATGTTGTAGACCTGCGTGCGCTTCTCCGGCACCACGTCGAGCAGCCGCTCCTGCGTTCTCGCCCGAACCTTCCGCAACCGGGGCGACGGGCGGCAGTTCGCGGTGATGGCTCGGCATGTAGGAGAGGAACCGGCGGATCGCGGCCATCGCCTCGGCGTCGGTGTCGACGAAGTGGTCGATGAGCCCGGTCTGCTCGGCGTGCAGCCGCCAGCCGCCGAGCTCCTCCAGATCGACCTTCTGGCCGATCGCCATCGACACCAGGCGCGGGCTCGACACCGCCATGATCGAGCCCTTCTTCATCACCGAGAAGTCGGCGCAGCAGCATTGCCAGGCGGACGAGCCGAACGACGTGTCGAGCGCCGCGGCCGCCCAGGGAGTCTCGCGGGTGCGACGGAACTGGGTGATGTCGTTGCCGAGCAACTGCCCCATGCCTTTGGAGCCCATGGCGTCGGGCAGGCGCGCGCCGGTCGACTTCGCCGATGTGCACGAACGGCAGGCCGCGCTCGGTGCAGGCGCGGCGGATGTAGCCCATCTTGCGCGAATTGGTGGCGCTGGTCGACGAGCCCTTGACGGTGAAGTCGTTGACCACCACGCCGACGTCGCGTCCGTCGATGCGGCCGAAGCCGGTGATCTTGCGCGTCGCGCGGCGTCTCGTCCGGGTCCGCGATCGATGGCCGAGGCGCCGAGCAGGCCGAGCTCGATGAAGCTTCCGGGGTCGATCGAGCGCATCGAGCCGCTCCTGCGCGTTGAGCTGGCCGCGCTTCTTGCGCTGGGCGAGCTTTTCCGGTCCTCCCATCCTGCGCGCGGCCGTCACGACGCTTGTCGAGTTCCGCCAAGAGCCGCTCGTGAGCCATCGAATGCTGTTCTCCCGATCCGTTATTCGAAGGCAGCGGGTCTCGACCGTGAAACGCTCGACGGCCGCGCGGTCGAGCGCCGGCCGATAGGCCTTCGGCAGGATCGAAGTCCGCCGTCCTCGAAGGGCAGCGGCGGCGACAGCAGCCGCTCCTTGCGGCTTGAGAAAGCCGTTGAACTCGCCGGCATTGGTGATGGTCGTGCGCGCCACCGCAGCCTCCAGCCAATTGTGGATCTCGCTGCCGAGCCCGTCGCCGAGCACCGCCTTGAGCCCATTGGCCTCGACGCGGGCGAGCCCTTCCTTGAGGCGCGACAGGCTGCCGAACCGCTTGAGCTTGAGCTTGCAGTAGCCGACGCCCTTGATCTCCGGCCGCGCGATCGATATCGGCGAGCGTGCAAATCGGCTCGTCGAGCATCAGCGGCACCGTGGAAACGCGGGCGACGGCGGCGTTGGCGTCCCAGTCCCTGTCGTCGCAGGGCTGCTCGAACAACTCGATGCCGTCCGGATCGAGCGCTGCCGCGAACCTCTCGCCGGCGTCCCGCGAATAGGCCCGATTGGCGTCGAGCCGCAATGTGGCCCGACCGGCCGACCGCGCGCTGGATGACGTGCGACCCGTTCCAGATCGGCGTCGACGTCCTTGCCGACCTTCACCTTGAAGGTCGCGAAAGCCCATCGCGAGCCAGCGTCTCGATCTCTTTCGCGATCCCGGCGGGTTCCAGCGCATTGATCGGGGTGAGCAGCGGAAGCGTCGCCGTCTCCGGCACGATGAGATCGGGATGGCGTTCGAGCACCTCGACGGCCGTGACCAGCAGGGTCGCCGCCACCTTGCTTTCTGCGAAACGCGCGAGGGCGCGCGCCTTGACGTCGTCGATATCGTGTCCGAGCGCGGCGTCGATCGCCTCGACCAGGAAAGCCCAACCGCCTTCGCGGGTCTCGCTGCTCGAGCCCGGCGAGATGTGGCCGTCGGCGAAACCGCGCCGGCCGTCATCGTCCTCGATCTCGACGAGAAAGGGCTCGAATTCCTCGAAGGTGCGGTAGGACAGACGGTAGGGTTGCACGAGCGGGAGACGCAGCCTGCGTAGCCAGACCTTTGCGACCTTGCTCATGACCTCATCCGGCTTTCGCGACATTTGCGCGTGGCCGGCCACCGGGTGCGTCGCCGCGCGAAAATACCATGGGGTGTTGCGATACAACGGCAATGGGCCGCGGGCAACAGCTTGTTGGCCGGGCTGCCCGAGCGGTGATCTGCTATTTGCGCGCGGCCCGCATCGGGGCCAATCTGTTCGTGCCGGCATTTCCGGCGCGGCCAAGACTGAAGCGGCGGAGCAACGGGAGTTGACGATGCCGATGGAGGCTCATGCCGACGGGGAGCCGTCGCACTGGCAGAACGAGGTCTACCGCATGCTGCGCCGGCAGGGGGTCACGCAGTTCGCCTACGTGCCGGATGCCGGGCATCAGATCCTGATCGATTGTTCCCTCGCCGATCCCGACGTCTATTCGGTCGCGCTGACCACGGAGGAGGAAGGCGTCGCGCTGCTCGCCGGCGCCGATCTCGGCGGCAAGCGGGGCGTTCTCTTGATGCAGAGCAGCGGGGTCGGCAACTGCATCAACATGTTGTCGCTGATCAACGGCTGCCGGTTTCCGTTTCTGACCCTGATCAGCATGCGCGGGGATTTCGGCGAAGGCAATCCGTGGCAATATCCCATGGGGCAGGCGACCGTTCCGGTGCTGGAGGCCATGGGCGTGATGTGCTTTCGCGCCGACACCCCGGCCGATGCGGTGGAAACCGTCGACGCCGCGTTGACCATGGTGTTCCAGGCCGGCCGCGCCGTGGCGGTGCTGTTCACCCAGAGGCTGCTCGGCGCCAAGCGGTTCTGAGGACATGGACATGAGGACTTGGACATGATCGCTCACCCGGCTTCGGGCGCCCTTGCGGCTGCCACGGCACCGAACTTCGTGCTCGACCGCGGCGACGCAATTCCCGCGCTGCTCGGCCGGCACGAAGATTTCCTCATCGTCGCCGGGCTCGCCGGAACATCGCGGGACATCGCGGCTCTCACCAATAACGGCGACCATGCATTTCTCGTCACCGGAGCCATGGGCGGCGCCTGCATGGTCGGCCTCGGCCTCGCTTTGGCGCGGCCGGATCGACGCGTGGTCGTAGTCACCGGCGACGGCGAACTGTTGATGAACGTCGGAGCGCTCGCCACCATCGCGGTGATGAACCCGCCCAACCTGTCGATCGTGTGCGTCGACAACGGCCATTATGGCGAAACCGGCTACCAGAAGAGCCATACCAGCCTCGGCACCGACCTGGAGAAGATGGCAATGGGCGCCGGCATCAAGCTCACCCGCACCATCGAGCAGCAGGCCGACCTCGCCGCCGGCGCGCGGCTCATTCGCGAGGCCAACGCGACCTCGTTCGTGCTGCTGCGCGTCAAGCCGACCGATCCGCCAAGCATCCGGCGCAACATGGACCCGCCGGCGGGGCGGATCCGGTTTCGTGCGTCGGTGTCGGGCCGGGACCGATGAGCGCGAACGGCATGTTCGAGTTGTTTCACGGCAACGTTGGTGGCATCGACGGGCGCAACTTCAAACTTGGAATCGACCGTCGTTCGCCTCTCCGATGGTCTCGGCCAGGGCGGTCGAGGTTCGAACGTGCGAAGCTCGGAACGGGAGATGGCATGAAGGTTCAGCGGTGGATCGTCTTCTTGTTGCTGACATTGGCGGCGACGGCTTCGCCGGCATGGGGACAGACCGCGCCCGCTGCGCAGCCGGCCCGCGGCAGCACGCAAAGTGCTTCATCAGTCCCGGATTTCTCCGGCGTATGGCATCGCTGGTTGCGTCCTGGCTTCGGCCCGCCGGCATCGGGGCCGGGTCCGGTGACAAACCGGTCGCGGATCAACGGTGTGAGCAACTACAATCAACTCGTGGGTGATTACACCAATCCGATATTGAATCACCGGGCGGCGCAAGTCGTGAAGGAGCACGGCGACCTCTCCTTGAGCGGCGTCGGCTATCCGACCCCCAGCAACCAGTGCTGGCCAAACGGAGTTCCCTACATTTTTTGGAATTACGGCATGCAGATGCTGCAGCAGCCGGACAAGATCACGATCATTTATCTTCAGGACCACGAATTCCGCCAGGTGCGCATGAACCAGCCTCATCCGGCGCACGTGACGCCGTCATGGTACGGGGATTCCGTCGGCCATTATGAAGGCAATACTCTCGTGATAGACACCGTGGGAGTGAGGATCGGACCGTTTGCCATGGTCGACATGTACGGCACGCCGTACAGCGAGGCCCTGCACGTGGTGGAACGCTACCAGCTCCTCGATTACGAAGCTGCCAAGGACGGAATTGAACGGGACGCAAAAATAAATCAACGCTACCCGCCGGGCTTAAATGCAATCGACTTCGACCCGAACTACAGGGGCAAGCACCTGCAGCTGCAATTGACCGTTGAGGATGAAGGCGTATTCACGACGCCATGGTCCGCAGTCGTAACTTACGGGCGCCCCGTGGGCGAATGGGTGGAGCATGTCTGTGCCGAAAACATTCATAAGTACAACACGGAGAAAGACCCTGCGGTCCCGACTGCCGACCGGCCGGATTTCTGAAAGGCAGCATGGCGCTTCGGCAAGCAGGTAGCCTGGATGAGCGGAGCGATATCCGGGGGCGGCGGTGAAGTTGGCAGTCCCGCATGTCGCTACGCTCATACGGGCGACGGGCGGACCTGAGTCGCGGAGTCGGATGGCGACCGCTTCACCGAGAGCTGCCGTCAGGATCTTTTCCGTACGAGAGAACGCAGACGAGCAAATCATGGCGTGCTAGGCTGCCGTTCTGGCCGCCGCTGGAAGCAATGCGCCGAGGACTAGAAGCTTCGCCGCGTTCCAAATGACGTTCCCAATCCCGACGCAATGAGGAGGAGATACCATGAGATCGAAAACGGCGCTCATAAGCAGCGCGGTGGCAGTCCTGATGGCAGCCGCATCGTCTCCTGGCAGCGCGGCCGTGAACTGTGCCGATTTGGTGAACCTGAAGATTCCGGCGAGCGAAATCGGGCTCCCCAGCGGCGGCGCGACGATAACCTCCGCGCAGACGGCGACCGTGCCCGCCGATCCGGTCAATCCCGGCGCGACGCGCGATTATTGCAAGGTGCTGGGCGCGGTTCAGCCGGTCGACCCGAATGCGCCGCCGGTCAATTTCGAGGTCAACCTGCCCGCCGATTGGAACGGCAAGGCCGTGCAATACGGCGGCGGCGGCTCGAACGGCGTGCTGATCACCGGCCTCGCGCCGCTGCGCGACGCGCGTCGCGACACGCCGGTGCCGGTGGCGCGCGGCTTCGCTACCTGGGGCACCGATTCCGGCCACGACAACAAGAAACTTCCTCACCCGCGGGCGTTTGCGCTCAATGACGAGGCGCTCGTCAACATGGCCTACGCCGCATACAAAAAGACGCATGATGCGGGCGTACGCATCGCGCGGGCGTTTTACGATCGGGCGCCCGCCAAGACTTATTTCTACGGCGGTTCGGAAGGCGGGCGCGAAGCCCTGATGATGGCGCAGCGCTTCCCGACCGATTTCGACGGCGTCGTGAGCGTGGTGCCGGTGGCCAATTACACCGGCGGCAATCTGATGCGGGCGAAGCTCGGTCAACTCCAACGGGACGGCGGCTGGATCAGCCCGGCCAAGGTGAAACTGATCCTGAATGGGGTCAATGCCGTCTGCGACACGCTCGACGGTCTCGAGGACGGTGTCATCAGCGCCTATGAAAAGTGCCTGAGCGCGTTCGATGTGGGCACGCTGCGCTGCCCAGACGGGGCGGACACCGGCGACAGTTGCCTTTCCGACAAGCAGATCGAAGCCGACAGGCTGGTGCACCGGCCATACCGATATCCGTTCGCGATGAAGAACGGCGTCGCGGCTTTTCCGGGCTGGACCTATGGCAGCGAGGTGCAGCCGGGCGGGATGGTCGACACCATAACCGGCAAGGAGCCGCCGCAATTCCCGATCGCGAACGAGAAGGTGCAATCGGTCGCCTGGGTCAATGCGGACGGCTTCGTGCGCTATTTCTTCGCGCGCGATCCGAAGCTCGATCCGTTCCAATTCTCGGCCGAAAAATTTGCCGCGCGGATCAAGGAAATCTCGGAGATGTTCGATACCACCGATCCGGATCTTTCGGCATTCCAGGCGCGTGGCGGCAAGCTGATCCTGAAAGGCAACGGTGCCGATTATCAACGCAGCGTGCTGCAGGAAATCGACTACTACAAATCGGTCGTCGCCAGAATGGGCCAGGATCGCGTCGATCAGTTCGTCCGCTTCTATGTGACGCCCGGCGTGAACCATCCCGGCAACGGCGTCATGAAGGATGGCAAGGCGGTGCCGGCCAAAGTCGATCTGCTGGGTGTCTTGGATGCCTGGGTCGATTCGGGCAACGTCCCTGGCACCCCGATACAGGTGAGCCAGCAGGACCAGGCGCCGTTCAAGACGATCGCCTCGCGCCCGATGTGCCGCTATCCGCTCAGCCCGCGCTATGACGGCGATGGCGATCCGAGCGAGGCGGGAAGCTTCACCTGCGCAAGGCAGTAAGCGCCGTCCCCGCGGCTCCGAGCCGGCTTCGCCGCCGCTCGCCTCGAGACAGGAAGGACCGGATGGGAAGGTTGCCGCTGCTGTTCGCAATCGTACTCGCCGCGACCCTGCAATCGATGAGGCCTGCGGCTGCGCAGATTTTGCCTGCGCAGACTTGGCCTGCGCAGCCGGTGACCATGGTGGTTCCGTATGCGGCCGGCGGCCCGGTGGATTTGATCGGACGCATTCTCGCGGCGCGCCTCGGCGAGATCCTGGGCCAGCAGGTGATCATCGAGAACATCGGCGGCGCCGGCGGCATGATCGGCGCCTTCCGGGTGGCGAAGGCGGCGCCCGACGGCTATCAGGTCGTGCTCGCCACCTCCGCCACTCATGCGCAAAATCAGACGCTCTACAAGAGCCCGCTCTATGATGCCGCGACCGCCTTCGCGCCGGTCGCCCTGGTGACGGATTCGCCGCGGGTGCTGATCACCCGCAAGGATTTGCCCGCGACCACGTTCGCCGAATTCGCGGCCTATGCCAGGGCCCACCAGGTGAGCATGCATTACGGGTCCGCCGGCGCCGGCTCGGGAACCCATGTCTGCGCCCTCCTGCTCGACCGTGCCATGAGCACCAGGATCACCCATGTGCCGTACCGCGGCGCCGGTCCGGCGATGCAGGATTTGATCGGCGGCCGCCTCGACTACATCTGCGAGCAGATTTCGACCGCGGTCCCGCTGATCCAGGCGCATGCCGTGAACGCGATCATGGTTCTGGGGCCCGACCGCGTGGGCCTGTTGCCGGATCTGCCCGCCGCCCGCGAAACCGGTCTCGCCGATTTCGACTGCAGCGCATGGACGGCGCTGGCGTTTCCGAAGGGAACCCCTGGCGCGATCGTTCGCCGGCTTGCCCGTGCCGCCAGCGAAGCGTTGGACACGCCGTCGGTGCGGGAGCGCCTGGAGGCGATCGGCGTCACGGTCGTTGCGCCGGAGCGCCGGAGCCCGGAATATCTGGAGAAGTTCATCGTGAGCGAGATCGAGAAATGGGCGGTCCCGATCAAGGCCAGCGGGATCCGGGCGGAGTGAGGAGAACGACCGCCCGGCGCTGGATTGGATCGAGGATTTCGCTTTTACCGTCGATGGTGATGTCCAACCGCTCTTCACCGCGCTGCCGCTGAGTTGCGATGCCCATTTCCATATATTCGGGCCGGCGGACCGCTATCCCCATGGCGGGGTCAGCGAGAGGCTTCGTTATGCGCCCCCGTTCGCGCCGCTCGAGGATTATCCCGGCCAGGCACGCCGGCTCGGTTTCGAGCGGCAGCCAAATCGAAACATATGGGGTAAGATGCACCAACGAAACAGGACATAAACCCCAGGGAGGGCGCATGCGCCGGCTGAACATACCGTTCCTGCTTGCTGCAGGTTTATTCCACGTTGCTGCACATTCGTTGCCCGCCGCGGCGCAGGCGCCCCGCCCACCGGCGGTGACTGTGTTCGAAGGGGCGCGGCTCATTATCGGCGATGGCAGCGCCCCGATCGAAGATTTAGCCTTCATCATCGAGAACGGTCGTTTCACGACGGTCGGACGAAAGGGGCAGGTCGCGGTCCCCGCGGGGGCGGCGCGCGTCGATCTCGCCGGCAAGACCGTCATGCCCGCCATCGTCGACGCGCACGGCCATCCGGGCTTCGTCGATGCCGTCACCGGACAGCTTTCGAAGGCGAACTTTACCCGCGAGAACTACATCGATCACCTGCAGCGCTACGCCTACCACGGCATCGCCGCGACCATCAGCACCGGCACCGACATGGGCGACCTCGCCTACCGGCTGCGCGAGGAAACGATCCCCGACGCTGCTCTCATCCGCACCGTCGGCCTCGGCCTCGCCTATCCCGGATCGGGACCGTTCGATTCGTCCAGAAACGACGTGCCATATGCGGTGACCAGCGTTGCGGAGGCGCGCGCTGCGGTCCAGGACCTCGCGCCCCACAAGCCCGACTTCGTCAAGATCTGGGTCGACAGCCGGAATGGCAGGCAGCAGAAGCTCACGCCCGAAATGTTCACGGCGGCGGCCGACGAGGCGCACAAACTGGGCCTGACTTCGATCGCCCACGTCTTCGACCTCGAGGACGCGAAGCTGCTGGTGCGGGCCGGCGTCCAGGGATTCCTGCACAGCATCCGCGACCGCGAGGTCGATGACGAATTCATCCGGCTGGCGAAGGAGCACGACATCTGGATCACGCCGAATCTCGGCGGCATCAACCGGCCCTCGCTCATTCGCGAGAACGGCACGCCGGCCTGGTTCGACGAGCCGCTGGTGGGTGAAACGATTGCGCCCGCACTCATCAGGGAACGCGCGCAGATGTACGAAAAGCGCAAACTGGCGGGCGCGCCGGCACGGCCGGTGTTCGACATCATCAACACCCGCAAGCTCCATGCGGCCGGCGTGAGGCAGGTTCTCGGCAGCGACGCGGCCGGAGACGGCAACCGCTGGCTCGGGCTGCAGACGCTGCTGGAATTCGACAACATGGTCGCCGCAGGCTTCACCCCCATGGAGGCGATCGTGGCGGCGACGCGGGATTCCGCACGGGTGCTTCGTCTCGATCAGCTCGGCATGGTCGCTCCCGGCAAGAGCGCCGACTTCGTCATACTCGACGCCAATCCGCTGGACGACATCGCCAACGTCCGCAAGATCAACGCGGTCTATCTCCGGGGCCAGGAAGTCGACCGCGCCGGATTGCGGGCGAAGTGGAAGGCCCAATGGAGCGCAAAGGGGCAGCTCTAGTCTGACGGCGGACGCAGAGCAACTCATCGCGCCCGAGCCGGCGAAGCAAGGCGGAATGAACCCCCATTCCTCGACGCTGCACGCCGAACTGCCGCACTCACTTCGAAGCCAAAAAACGGGGCTGCCACAACCTGGGGCAACCCCGTTCATCGTGTTAACGACCTTGTGAGGCCATTTCACCGCACAAGGGAGTAAGGTGGACCTGCTCTTCCCCAAGAGCAGGTCCCGGTCTCGGCACACCCCCAGTCCCCCCGTCGAGGCCGGGGCCACTTCACCCTGCAATCATGGCGTTGGCGTCGCGCAAATGTGATTGCCGCGGCGAATAATTGCGGACGGCCGCCTAATCTTGCTCAGAGATTTGCCGTTTTTCAAAAAATCCAGCCGTGTGGCCGCCCGACTTTCGCATTTCGCCCAGCTTTCGCCGGTTCCCGCAAGCTGGTAGCTTTCGTGTCCGATCACCGGCCAACAGGCGAATATCGGTTCCAACAGGGAGGCATCCATGAAGACCACATTGTTCGCGGCCTTGGTGCTCGCGTCGACGTTCGCTGCCGGGACGGTCGGCGCGCAGCCGTTCCCGTTCAACGAAGCAGGTGTGACCAACGGGCACTGGCATCTCAATTCGAGGGACATCGCGGCCAACGAAAAGATCTTCGTCGGCATGGGCGGCAAGGCGTTTCAGGCGGGCGGCCGCCACCGCGTGCTGTTCCCCGGCGTCATGATCATTCTCGACGGGGCACCGGGATCGCCTCCGCCGAACGGCCCGACCGAAGGTTCGGTGGTCAACCACGTCGGCTTCATCGTCAACAACGTGCAGGAGCAGGTCGCCAAATGGAAGGCGGCCGGCGTACCGGTGTCGCCGGGCAACAACGGCCGGCTCGATCAGGCCTATGTCAACACGCCGGACGGCCTGCGCATCGAGATTCTGGAAAACAAGAATCAGTCGGTGCCGATCCAGAGCGAGCACGTCCACTTCTTTCTGCCGGAGGCAGCGATTGCCCAGAGCCAGGCTTGGTACGGAAAGATCTTCGGCGCCAAGGCGAGCGTGCGCAACAACGCGCCGGTCTCGGACATCCCGGGCCTGCAGCTTCGGTACAACAAGGCCGACAAGGCCCAGGCCCCCACCAAAGGCCGCATCCTCGACCACATCGGCTTCGACGTGAAGGACCTCAAGGCCTTCATCAAGACGCTCGAGGCCAACAACATCAAGCTCGATCGGCCTTACTCGGTGAACGACATCGGCGTCGGGATCGCATTCATCACCGACCCGTGGGGCACCTATATCGAGATCAACGAGAGGCCTGCCCAGTAGGGATCGATCGCCACGACGCATCGCCGGGCGCGAGCCCCGGCGCTGCGTCGACGTCCGAAGGATTTGTGTTCGAACGATAGGTGCGCGGTCGCCGATGGCGAGCAATACCGGCTCTCGACGGCGAGCACCAAAGGAGCGAAACATGCCTCGATTCAATTCACGCAAAAGCTTTTTCGTGCTCGGCGTTTTGTGCGGACTTGCCTGGACGGCGGCGGCACCGACCCTCGCGGCGGAACCGGGCGGGCCGGTGCCGGATTTCTCGTCCAACGGGGCGGCATGGGTCCTTACCAATGGCGACTTCATAGCCGTCCCCGGCGGGCCCAGCCCGACGCGCAACGATCCGGCCCATCCCTATGTCACCAATGACGCCTTCAGGAGCACGGGAGCTCAGCCGTCGTTCCGCGTCGCCGATCTCACCAATCCCAACATCAAGCCTTGGGCCAAGGAGATCATGAAGCGGGAGAACGACAAGGTGCTCGCGGGTGGAATCCCCTACGGTGCCCGCTCGAGCTGCATGCCGGCGGGCGTTCCGGCCTTCATGGGCTTCGCAGTGGTCGAGCCGATCTACTTCGTGCAGACGCCCAAGGAGGTCACGATGATCTTCGAAGGCGATGCCCAGGTCCGGCGCGTCCATCTGAACGTGCCGCATTCGGCCTATCCGAAACCGTCCTGGTATGGCGAGTCGGTCGGCCATTACGAGGGCGACACGCTGATAGTGGACACCATCGGCATGAACGCCAAGACCTATGTGGACAATTACCGCACGCCGCATACCGAGAAGCTGCACGTGGTGGAGCGCTATAAATTGATCGACGACGGCAAGACGCTCCAGGTCACCATGCGGATCGAGGATCCGGACACCTTCTATGAGCCGTGGTCGGCGATCAACAATTTCAGGCGGATCCAGCGGCCGATGCACGAAGAGGCCTGCGCCGAGAACAACCAGCATTTGTTCGACTACCACATCCCGGTCGCGGACAAGCCGGACTTCTGAGCGGCTCTGATTCGGTGGCCCAGCGCCGCGGGCTCATCGGCGGGCTCGCTACGTCCCGGACGTCTGAACGAGACCGCCTCATCGAAAGGACGAGATAAATATTACCAAGAGTTGGACCCTACCGATCCCGATCGTCTACGGGTATTTCCGGCATCCGCATCTCGCACGGCCAATCAACTTACGCAACGGCACTGGACCAGCAGACCGCCTGGGGTCTTGATGCAGGCCTTGTCGAGGTTATAGGGACAGCCGTGGGGGATAAAGACTTTGGTGCCGTTACCGGCGTTCTTCGGGATGCACTGCCCCATACTCGAGCTGTAAACTTGGTTCCGCCCGCACTCGGCTGCACTTGCGGTGTCGGACTGCACGACCTGCACGCCAATGACACAGGCCACCAGCCAAAGACCTTTCCCCAGCTTGTTCACTTGCAACCCCCACACAAAGTTCTGTCGACAATAGTACCCAGGTTGAGCGACCGAAGTGGTCCCCTAAAGGGTGTGCTTACGCGCCATCCATGCGCTAGCACGCGAAATGTTAGCCCAAATCTCAGAATGCTGCCATAGCCCTGAAAAGCCGCTTGAGTTGGCCCTGCCGACGGTGCGCTGTAGCACCTATCGCCGCCGGCGGCGAAGCTCGGCGGCGGAAGGCGACCCGCTGCAGTCATCGCCACGGTGACGCGAATTATCCGCTCAATACAACTCATTCGAGGGGGCCGCCCCTGGTCGCTCGGCAAGGCTATCCGATCACCTCGTCGGCACGCCCGAGCAGCGTGATGGGGAAGGTGAGGCCGAGCGCCTTCGCAGTCTTCGTGTTGATGATCAGTTCGATGTCGGTCGATTGCTGGACCGGCAGGTCGCCGCAGCCCTGCTCCAATCGCCTCGGCGCCCCGTCAAGCGCAAGTGCTGCAAACAGGCGCGGCATGCGATGATAGAGGAAGGCTTCTTCCTTCCTGGCGTAACAACACAAATAAGCCAATCACTTCCACGCCGTATTCCATGCGCAGAAAGCTTTCGTCGAGCCGCATTACGTTGAGACCGGCATTCGTCGCGACGTCGCGGACGTGATCGGCGCTGTGCGTGTAGCGGCCAGTATCCGTCAGTTGAAAGGGATAACGGGCTCCGCGCTCCAGCGAGAACGCAAAAAGACCGCCTTTTTTCACCCGCTTGGCTGCCGCATTCACGATCCGATTGAGATCGCCAAAGTAGATCAGGCAATCCGTGCTCACGATGAGATCGAAAACGTCTCGCCCCTGTTCGAGCCATCCTGTGATTTCGGCGACCTCCAGCCGATCGTAAATTTTGCGCGCCTGCGCGAGTTCGATCATTTCGGCCGAAAGATCGACACCCACCAGTTCGGCCGCCCGCCTCTTCATGATGACGCCTGCTAGTCCCGAGCCGCAACCGAGATCGAGAATCGAAAGGCCGTCCTGGTCCCCCAGCGCAAATCTAACGAGATCCTCGATTCGCTCCGGTCCGACGTATTTCAGGTCCTCCAGCATCCGGGATTCGTAGCTCGCAGCAAAACTCTTGTAGATGTGTTGGATCGCCCGGTCCGACGTGCGCGGCGGAGGCGTGTCGTCCCTCAGCGCCGTCAATAGATGTTCGATTTCCGCATCTTCAGGATGGGCGTCGAAGTATCGTTGATAGGCGGCCCGCGCTTCGTCGCGGCGCCCGACGCACTGAGCGATCTCACCCAGATCGTACCAGGCGCTCCAATCGTCCGGCTTCAGTTCGACCGCCCTCTTTCCGCATAAAAAGGCGGTTTGGACTTTACCCATTTCTCTCAGGCGCTTTGCCAGCGTATGAAGTTCCGCTGATGTGAGTTCCCGGCGCTGGGCGGCGTCGCCCCCTTCCGCCAAAAGAAGCCCCGCGTTCGTGGCCTCGTCGATCCAGCGGTCGATTTCTGCGACCTTTCCCGCCGGCATAAGGGAACCCACCATCGCGCGGATATCGTCGACGCTTCGGCTGCCGTCGCACAATTCCATCAGAAGCGCCGCAGCCGGATTAAGATGATGGAGTTGGTCGAGCGCCGGGTCGTAGGCGACATAGCCCTCCTCAACCGGCGACAGCAGAACGACCGGATTAATTCTCGGATTGGGCATCTTGGAAAGCCGATAAGAAAAAGCGGCCGTTTAGCCTTGTGCAGGCTCCACGGCCGCCTTCTAAAGCGAGCGCTGTTTTGCAGGCAGCTCTTACTGAGCCTTCTTCTTCGGCACGGCGCATTTACCGGTCTTTTTACTCACCACCAGGCCATCGTCGCATTTGTCTCCGGGGCCGGGATCTTCGCCTTCCTTTTGCGCCAATGACTGCGTCGTCATCAGCGGGACGGCGGCGAGGGCGGCTCCGGCGACGGCGGCTCCAACGAAAAACCTCTTAAGCAACCCACGCCGTTCTTGGTCGACAAGGGCTAGAACTCTTTCGAGATCATCCTGTGGCACGAACAAGCCTCCATCGGTTTAAGGTCCAAGCGGGTTACGACAAATGGCGGACCGACTCTTTACATTTGCCTGGCGAGAGTAGCTTCGTTCACGACGGCGGGAAAGCGCGAGATTCAAGGATATGCAATCTCGTGCGGTTGTCAATCGGCGCCCACAGGTGGCGACGCTCTCACTTGTGAAGCCGTGAAGCCGTGAAGCCGTGAACCTATCGCCGCCAGGCGGCGCTGCAATCACAAGAGATTCACAGGCGGCACCAGCCCTTGTTTTCGCCCTTGGAGGGCGAAGCCGCGAAGGTCGGGAGGTGACTGCGCGTCCCACCTATCCGCCATGGGCAACCGGGCCGGCCTCGCCGATCAGGCGCACGCCCTCGTCGAGCTTGTCCGCATAGGCATCGAGCGCCGCGCCGGTCAACGCCGCATAACGGTCGACATCGGCCCAGCGCTCCTCTTCGATGGCTTCGCGCACGCCGGGCAGCGTCTTTGCATTGTAGCCGGTATACCGGCCGGGGGCGTAGATCAGATTCTTGTACCAGTCCCGCCCGGGCAGGCCGACATCCACCACCAGGCTCTGCTCGGTCTGGCGCGCGAGGTCGATCAGCTTTTCCTTGGTCGCATTCGATTGGGCGGCGCCCTTGGCCGCGAGCGCCGTATCGTAGGCCTTGGCGCTGCGCTTGAGATGGTCGATCGCATTCTCCAGCGGCGCCAAGTTGAAGTGGGGCACGCTCTTGAGCGCGGTCGGAGGTCCGCCGGTCTTGGTCGGATCATCGGCCAGACGAAAGGAATCGGCAGCCAGCATTCTCTCCTGGGCCTGCGCCGCCTCGCGTTTTGAATCGGCGAGTCGCTTCACCTGATCCAGGTAGCGCGACACGGTTTCGGCGAAATCGCCGTAACGCTGGAGCGGAACGTCGGCATCGGCGATGCGCAGGACCACGCGGCCCACGGTCTTTGCGAGGACCGGCGCATAGGCGAAGCCGGGATCGCCGAAACGGCTGTAATACTCGTAGGTGTCGTAGGCGGAGTGATAGACGCCGCCCACCTGGCCTTCGCCGCCGAAGCCGAGATTCAGCGCTGCAATTCCCAGATATTGCAGGAAGGGCGAATAGTCCGAACCCGAGCCCATGGCCCGGATCGGCAGGTCGTGCGCCGGATCGGCGGTCATCCTGGCGTTGTCGCGGGCTTCCTCGTTCGCGCCCGCAGCGGTGCCCACGACCTGCATCCTGGCGCGCGCACGCACCGCCAACGAGACCCGGGTCTCCGGATCGGTCACATCGGCGGCGACGCGATTGACGAGGTGCTGCAGGGAATGGCTGCCCTCCACGTTGAGAAAGCCGCGTCCGCTGCCGTCGCTATTGACGTAGACGAGCGCCTTCTCCTTGAGTTCTGCCGCATGGGTCTCGGCCCATTCGGTGGAGCCGAGCAGCATCGGTTCCTCCGCGTCCCAGCTGAGATAGACCAGCGTGCGCTTCGGCCGCCAGCCCGTCTTCGCCAGCGCGCCGATGGCCTTCGCCTCGCCCATCATGGCGATGTGCCCGCTCATCGGGTCGGCGGCGCCGAACACCCATCCGTCATGGTGGTTGCCGCGCATGATCCATTGATCGGGATAGGTGCTTCCCTTCAGTCACCGCGACCACGTTGTAGATGGTCTTGAGCGGCCAGTCGGATTTCACCGCCAAATGAACGCGCGCACCGTCGCCGCCGCCGACATGATAGGTGATGGGGAGCGCGCCGCGCCACCCGGGCGGCACCACGCGGCCGCCCAGCGCGGCAAGGAAGTGCTGGGCGTCGCCATAGGAAATCGGCAGCACGGGAATTTTCAGGATCGCCGGGGAATCCGCAATGGAAAGCCGCGCGGCAGCCGCGGTTGCGCCGACGCCCGGCGTCAGCGGATCGCCGGGATATTGCGTCATGTCGGCGACGGAGCCGCGTTGTATGCCGTTGGCGGGACGCCCCGGACCGTTCGGATACGCATCCGCGGCGCCGTAGCCGTCGTCGCGCGGATCGGAAAAGATGATGCAGCCGATGGCGCCGTGCTCCTGCGCGAGCTTCGGCTTGAGCCCGCGCCAGCCCTCGCCGTAGCGGACGATCACGATCTTGCCCCTGACCGAGACGCCCAGGCGCTCGAGCTGGAGGTAATCGTCCGGCATGCCGTAATTGACATAGACGAGCGGCGCGGTGACGTCGCCGTCGCCTTGATAGGCGACATAGGCGGGCAGGGCGTCCTTGGTGCGCGCGGAGGTTTCGTCGCCGGGGATCGGCGCCTCGGTCAGCGTTGCCTTGAACGGTGCGTCGCCGAGGAGCTCCAAGGTCTGGCTGATCGGCGTGGGGTAGAGCACCTCGAAGGTTTCGATGTGGGCGTCCCACCCCCAGTCCCGGAATTGGGCGAGCACCATCTCGGCGTTCGCCTTGTCGTGCGCCGAGCCGACATGATTGGGCTCAGCCGCCATGGTCTTCATCCACCCGGCCATCTCGGCGGCGTTGAGCGAAGCGTCGAACTGCCGTTCGATCTCCGCCGGCGACGGCTGGGCGGTCTGTGCGTGAATCGCACCCACGCCGAAGGCGGCGGCAAGCATGAGCGAACCGGTGACTGAGCGGCGCATGGGCCCTCCAGAGCTGCGATCGGCTGAAGGCCCCTTTTTATCGTACGCGAAATCACATGTCCAACGAGGGGAGAGGTAGGGGCGGATGCAGCACCGGATGGACGTGCAGTGCTCAGCCGTCGAAATTGATGCCGATCACGCCCGCCCGAGCCGGCGCGACGTCGCCGAAGCCTTGCGCACCGGGGTGCACAGGAGCCCCGCTATCGCCACTCGTCGATCGAAACCGTCTTGCGAAACTTGGCGCCCATGATCCGCCAATAGGGATTGGCCTCGCCGCCGACCACGACCACATTGATTTCCGGTTCCGGGAAAATGCGGATCATCTCGTCCGGACGCGCCTTGAGCCAAGTGGCCATCGGCTCCTTGCCGAAGGTCGCCCACGGATAGACGTAGTTCTGCACCAGCTGGAGGTCCCAAAACCGGCCTGCCGGCATTTCCCCGTTTTCGTGGATCCAGCGGATCAGCTTCGCCTTGGTATCGAAGCCGCCGCGTTCGATGAATTGCCGGGCTGCCAGCGGATCGAGCAGCAGGCACGGGGCGGAGATCGCATCCAGCCCGGTGAGCATGTCGCGTACGTGCTCCTGCCAGTGGTGCTCGCGCAGGCTGAGAGTAAAGCTCGTCGAACGGCAGCCGAAGAAGATGCTGACTGTGCTGTCGCCGCGCTTGAAGCCCTTCTGGACATGGAGCGGCTCCCACGGGCTGCGCTCCTCGTTCTCGGCGAAAGTGACGTTGTTGTAGGTATAACTGTTGCCTTGCGATCCCATGAAGGTGACGCCGGGCTCCGAGCCGCCCTGCAGGTTCTGCGACAACAGGCCATAGGCCCGCCCGATCGTCGCGTTGGCGTGATTATAGGGACCCATGGCGCCGATGCCGGCGTTCATGCCGATCTCGCCGCGGATCGGGCCGTTGACGACGACCATCGCCGAGGCGGAGCTCGAAGTGCTGCTGCGCGCCGTCACCTGCGAGGCGGCCAGCGCGAGGATGACCGGAAAGTATTCCGGCTTGGCGCCGGCCATGACGGCGTTCACCGCCACCTTCTCGACCGTGTATTCCCACGCCACGCGAAACTCGACCGGCTGCATTCGGCCGACGATCTCATCCGGCTTGCGGCTGGTATGCGCCAGCATGGCGGCGACGCGCTTTTCTGTCGGCAGGATGATCGGAAGCCCGTCGGTCCACTTGTTTTCGAGGAACAGCCGCTGCAGATTGTCCTCGGTGTCGGGCTCGACGAGACGAGGGGTCGTTCGTTCGAATACCGCCATGGTCAGCCGTGCGACCCCGCGGTCAGGCCCTCGACGATCTCCTGCATGAACGGCCGTCCGGTCACGGGGTCGAGGCCCTCCACATAGGCGCGCAGCTCCTGCGCGGTCTTGCCCATCACCGGCTGCGGCACGAAGGCGCGGCGGGCCTCCGGCATCCCCGCCATCCTGGTGACGGATTGCACGACCTTGTCGAACTTGTCGGTATGAAGCGCCACCGTCGGGACGCCGTATTTCGTCTCCAGCGTGATGGCATGGGTGGTGACCGCCGGCGAACAATTGCTGCAATGGCCGACTCCGAGGATCGCGGCGTCGCCATTGGCCTTGATCTCCTCCCAGGTCTTCGGATCGTCATGCTGGTAGGTGGCCGAGAGCGAGATCATCCGGGTCGCGACGTTCGGCAGGTGGGCGGCGAACCAGGCCTGGACCTGCCGCAGCAGCTCGATCGAATCGTCGAACCGGCAGTCCACCAGATAGATCGTCTTGCCCTCTAGGCTCTCCAGCCGCGGCGCCAGCGCTTTCCGCACGATCTTCGGCGGATAGCCGGCCGGGTTGAGAACGCTGATCTTGTGATCCTCGGATTCGAGCGCTTCGAGAGGGGAAAAGTCTCGCGACGGGGTGACGATCTTGTTCATGGCTCAATCCAGGTCGTTGAAATCTGCTCGCTCGGGAACATGCTCCGGCGCCGGCAAATTCGCAAGGGGAGCCGCGACCCGCCGTCATTTCAAGCCGCCGAAACGACGCCAGTGGGCTGGCGCCCAATCGACGCTTGGCGGCATCGCGCCAAAGTGCGGCGCAGACAGCATGCTTCAGAAAGGGCTGTGACGTTGCGCGGCGGTGATATGATGCTGAAACCAAGGACCTGCCGGAAAAGCCCCATGATCCGTTGCCTCTTTGCAGCACTGGTTGCGAGCGCGCTGGCCTTCGGCCCGGTGGCGCATGCGCAGAACTATCCCAACCGGCCGATCAAGCTCATCGTGCCGTACCCGGCCGGCGGCGCGACCGACAATGCGGCGCGGCTGGTGGCGCAGGGACTCCAGGTCGGCCTCGGCCAATCGGTGATCATCGAGAACCAGGGCGGCGCGGGGGGAACGATCGGCACAAGGCAGGCCGCGAACGCAGCGCCCGACGGCTATACCCTGCTGATGGCGTCGATCGGCACGTTCGGCAGCCAGCCCCTGCTCTACAAGCTCGAATTCGATCCGGCGCGCGCGTTCGTGCCGGTGGCGACGGTCGTGATCGACAAGAGCGCCCTCGTCAGCGGCCCTTCGCTGCCGGTGAAGACCATCGGGGAACTCGTCGAGTACGCCAAGGCCCATCCCGGCAAATTGAGCTACGGCTCGTCCATCGGCATCGGTCCGCATTTCATCGCGGAATTGTTCAAGATCAAATCGGGCACCGACATCGTCCACATTCCCTATCGGGGCGGCGCGCCGATGATCTCCGATCTCATCGCCGGTCAGATCGACATGACCGTCAACGGCAAGTCGGCGCTGCTGCCGCAGATCCAGGCCGGCAAGCTGCGCGTCCTCGCGGTCGCCGCCGGCGAGCGCTGGCCCGAATTTCCCGACGTTCCGACGCTGGTCGAGACCGGATATCTCGACACGCCCTACGACACCGTGTTCGGCGTCGTCGCGCCCACGGGCACGCCTGCGGCGGCGATCGCGAGGCTCAACACCACCATCAACGAAGCACTGCGGTCGCCACAGACGCGTGAGCGCCTCGCGAAGATCGGCATCGATCCGCTCATCACGACGCCGCAGGAGTTCGCCGACATCATCGCCCGCGAGATCCCGAAATGGGCCGCGATCGTCAAGGCCACCGGGATCAGGATCGTGGAGTGAGGACGCCGCCCCGAATCGTCGAAGCACGCCCATGAGAGAGTGCGAACTCGTTATCGTCGGGGCCGGCGTCGCCGGACTGACGGCCGCGACCTTCGCCGGCCGTCACGGCCTCGATTGCGTGGTGGTCGAGCAACTGGGCGCGGGCGGCCAGATCGCCAATGCCGACAGGATCGAGAATTTTCCCGGATTCCCGCAGGAAATCGGCGGCCATGAGCTGGGCCCACTGCTGCAGGAACAGGCCGAGGCGGCCGGCGCCACCTTCATTCTCGACAGCGTGGAACGGCTCGAGACCGACGGCGAATCATCGCATCGTGCGCGGCGCGGGCGAGAGCCTGCGGGCGCCCGCCATCATCATCGCCGCCGGTTCGCGATTGCGCGCGCTCGACGTCGCCGGCGCCGGGAAATTTCTCGGCAAGGGCGTGTCGCACTGCGCCTCGTGCGACGGGGCGTTGTTCGCGGGACAGGACGTGTGCGTCATCGGTGGCGGCGATTCCGCGTTCGACGAGGCGCTGGTGCTCGCCGCCCACGCCTCGCGGGTCACGATCCTTCATCGCGCGCCGCGTCCCGACGCCCAGCGCGCGCTGTCGGAGCGGGTGGACGCCTGCGGCAGGATCGAGATCATCCCCGAAGCGGTCGTCGAGGACATTCTCGGCGAGGGCGCCGTATCGGCGGTGCGCTGGCGTCATGTCGCGACCGGGGCCGTGCACACCAGGGCGGCCAGAGGCGTATTCGTGTATGTCGGTCTCGAACCGAACACCGCCTTCCTTCGCGACATGGTGGCGCTCGATGCGGCAGGTCGCATCGAAACCGACACGATGATGCGGACCTCGCTGCGCGGCGTGTTCGCCGCCGGCGACATCCGTCGGAATTCCGTCGCCCTGCTCGCGGCGGCGGCAGGCGATGGCGCCACCGCGGCGATCGCGGCGTTCCGCTATCTGCGAAACGAGCGCGGCAATGGCGGTTAGGCGCCGGCGCCTCTTCTCCCTCGCCCCGCTTGCGGCTATCGGAATTCACACGATCGCGAGTACGGATCGGCAATTGCCTCTCCCCGCGCGCGGGGAGAGGTGCCCCCGTACCCCTGTTGCGGTGTGAACACGATAGCCGCGCGCGGGGAGAGGTACCCGGCTTCAGGATGTGTGACGTCACCCCGGCGGCGGCGCGCCGCCCTCACAGCGAGAACACGTAGACCATCGAGCAGGCGTTGGCGTATTTCAGCGCCGCCGGCTTGTTGGTGCCTTGCCATTTCGGGCCGGCCGCGACGGCGACATATTGCTTGCCGTTGACCGCGTAGCTGATCGGCGGCGCCACCACGCCGCAACCGGTGTCGAAGCGCCACAGCTCCTGCAAGGTCTTGCCGTCATAGGCGACGAGCCCGCCCTCCCACAGCCCGCTGAAAACGAGATTGCCGGCGGTCGCGAGCACGCCCGACCAGTTCGGCAGGTCGGTGCGCGCTATCGCCTTGGTTTCGCCGGTCACCGGGTCGAGCGCCTTGATGCTGCCGGTGGTCTGCTGCAAGGGCTTGCCGCTGCCCCCGGTGAACCTGTCGCGCGGCTTCACGGTTCCGCCCTGATCGGCGAAGTCCGGCTGAACGACGCCTTCGAGCTGGTTGCAGCCCTCGCTGGACGGGATGTAGATCAGGTTCAGATCGGGATTATAGGCCGCGGGCTCCCAGTTCTTGCCGCCGGGCGTCGACGGACACCTCATGGCGACCGGATTGGCGCGGCTCGGGTGGCTGCCCGCCACATAGGGCTGCACGTCCTTGGCGGGATCGTAATCGAGCGGCCGGCCGGTCTTGGGATCGAGTCCCTTGGTCCAGGTCAATTGATCGACATATTGCTTGCCGGCGATGAAGGCGCCGTTGGTGCGGTCGAGCGCGTAGTAGAAGCCGTTGCGCGCCCCATGCACCACGAGCTTGCGATCCTCGCCATTGACCTTGGCATCGATGATCTGGTGCTCCGAGATTTCATCGTAGTCGTAGGGATCGTTGGGCGTATATTGGAAGCCCCACTTGATCTTTCCGGTGGCAGGGTCGAGCGCCAATACGCTCGCCGCCCATTTGTTGTCGCCGGGCCGATATTCCGGGTCGTAATCGGGACCCGCATTGCCGATGCCCTGATAGATCGTCTCGGTATCGCGGTCATAGGTCGCCGTCACCCACACCGAAGCGCCGCCGTGCTTCCAGTGCTCCTTGCCGTCTTTCCACGTCTCGTTGCCGGGCTCGCCGGCGCCGGGGATGGTGTAGGTGCGCCAGGCCTGCTTGCCGGTATTGAGGTCGGTGGCATCGATCCAGCCGCGGATGCCGAATTCGCCGCCGGCCGAGCCGATGATGGCGAGGTCGCGGATGACGAGCGGGGCGAGGGTCACGGTCTCGCCCAAGGCGGGCTCCGCGGTCTTGCGCTCCCACACCTCCTCGCCGGTGGCGCGGTCGAGCGCGAAGATGCGGCCGTCGAGCGCGATCGAGATCACCTTGTCCTTCCACAGCGCGACGCCGCGATTGTTGACGCCGCAGCAGGCGACGTCGCCCGCCCAGGCGCGGTCGACGCCGGGATCGAATTTCCACTTGATGTCGCCCTTCTTCCCGCTCGACACGTCGATCGCATAGACCGAACCCCAGCCGTCGGGGATGTACATCATGCCGTCGTCGACCAGAGGCGTGGCTTCGAGATTGCCTTGGGCGTAGCGGCCGCCCGACTGCAATCCGCCGAGCCCGACCGTAAAGGCGAGCCGCAGCTTGCCGACGGTGTCGGCATTGATTTCCTTGAGCGCCGAGAAGCGGTGGCCCTGGTAGTTCTTGTGATGCAGGAGCCAGTTCTGCGGTTCCCGATCGGCATTCAGGGCGCGTTCGAACGACATGTCCGCAGCACGCACGGCCGACACCGCGGCAGTCGCCGCCAAAGCGATCGAGGATACCGAGACAAGAAGTTTTTTCATGCAGTCCTCCCGTGTTGCCCAGAGGGGCTCGCCCATCTCAGTCCATTGCAGCCCGTGCGCCTGCCGACGGCCGAGTTTACTGCCATTGCAATACAGGACTTCGGCACGTCCCGTTGGCAACCGGCATTGAGGCTACATCACTTGGCCGGCTTTCCGATAGGGGCCGGGAGTGGCGGCTGGCGCCGAGTTGCCGCAGCGCGGGAGGCCGCCCACCCACGGCAGGCGCCAGGCAACGCAAGGCCGGCGTTGCGGTGTATCGGTTCGGTTGACCAGCCGGGCCGGCCGGGCGAACATGATCGCTCGGCATGAAGCGCGGCTCGTCGCCGAAGCCACAAAACGGCGGGTGGCCGCCATGCGTCCAATCCCGCGGGGGGAGGCCCTCTGCGGAACCGCCCCGGCGTCGCGTCGGATAGAGGAGAACACCGATGCCCACGTTTGCATCGAGCGCAGTGGCGGGACAGCGTGTGCTCGTCGGCGGTGTCCTGGCCGGCCTCTTGTTCGGCGCCTGCATCTTGGGGCCGGCAATCGGCGCAGAGCGGGAATTCATTCCGAATTTCGCGCCTGACAGGAATGTCGGATGGGTGGCCTCCGGCAAGGGCTTCGGCGTCGATTTTGTTCAGCCGCCGAGCGGCCCCGGTCCGGTCACCAACGATCCCGCCTATCCCTACCTCACCAATGCCGAAGCCGCCAGAACCGGCCGCCAGCCGACCTACCGCGTCGCCGACCTCAGCAATCCCATACTGAAGCCATGGGCTGTGGAGCAGATGAAAAAGGCCAATGACGAGGTGCTGGCCGGCAAGATCCCGTTCACCGCGGACTCGCGGTGCTATCCGTCAGGCGTCCCGAGCTTCCTGCTGTTTCCGGCCAATCCGGTGCGCTTCATCCAGACGCCGGACCAGGTGCTGATGATCTGGCAGCAGGATGCGCAGGTGCGCCGGGTCTTCCTCGATCGGCCGCATAGCGCCGATCCGAAACCGTCCTGGTACGGCGAATCCGTCGGCCATTACGAAGGCGGCGACACGCTCGTCGTCGACACCATCGGACAGAACGACAAGACCTTCGTCGACAACTACCGGACCCCGCACACGACGCAGATGCACGTGATCGAGCGCTTCAAGCTGATCGACGGCGGTCGAACCATAGAAGTCAGCGTCCATGTCGAGGATCCCGGCGCATTCGCCATGCCCTGGAATGCGATCCAGCGCTACCGGCGCACTGATGACGGCCCGATGATCGAAATGGTTTGCGCCGAGAACAACACCGGTTATTTCAGCTACGACGTCGTGCCGCTTCCGCACGCCGACAAGGCGGACTTCTGAGCCGCGGGCGACGTCTCGAACGCGTAAATCACGGCGGCAGCGCCGCGGAGAACGGCATCCACGCCGCCATGGCCTTGCCATTGGCGTGGATGCAACGTCACGTTCAGTGCGGCAGCAATTCCTTCAGGAAGCGCGTCATCGCCACCTTGTACTGCTCGTCGGCGCGCACCTCCGAGGGGTTCTGCGGATGGGTGAAGCCGTGCGTGGTGCCGCTGTAGAGGTTGACCTCGAAATCCACCTTGGCGGCGCGGAGTTGCGAGATCACGGCATTGAGTTCCGCCATCGGGGCGACCGGGTCTTCGGCGCCGTGCAAAATGAGGACGCGGCCCTTGATGTTCTTGGCGGCTTCCGGTGCGAAGTTCCGGAACGAGCCGTGCACCGAGACGAAGCCGAGGAGCGGCGCGCCGGTTTCGATGAGCTCGATCCCGACCGTGCCGCCGAAGCAATAGCCGACCGCGGCAAGCTTGGTCGGATCGACCATCGGCTGCGCCTTGAGGACATCGAAGCCGGCCAGCGCGCGGGCGCGCATCAACGGACGGTCGTTGTTGTAGATCGTCGTCAGTTCCGTCATCTCGGGAACGGTTTTGGGCACGACGCCTTTGCCGAAAATGTCCTCGGCGAACACCACGTAGCCGAGCTTGGCGATCATCTCCGCATCCGCGATGGTCCCTTCCGAGAATCCGGACCGGTCGGGAATCATCAACACACCGGGGCGCCGGCCTGGGGCTGGCGTCGTCATAGACGAGATAGCCGGACAAGGCCGTGTTGCCCTGCTTGTAGTCGATCCACTCGGTTTTCATTGCGGCTCGCGCCGCGCCGGCCTGCAGGACCGCGGCCGCGGCGAGGACGAGAAACGTCAGGCGTGCGATTTTCATTGGCTTCTCCCAAAGTGCGTTTGCACACGTCCGCAGTGTCGCATTTTGGTACCGGCCGGCAAGGCCCGCTTCGTGCCGGTCCGCTTCGTGCAGGCGACGGGATTGCGCATTGCCCTTTCCAGGTAGAAAATGACCGTAATTCCCAGTTACCCGCCGATGCATTCGAGGGGATGCCGATGCACTCCAGAGAGCCTGACGCATCCCGACGGTCATCTGGACAATGAGAGGAGCCTGAAAATGCGCGTGATCGCCTTCATCGTGGCAGCGTTCGTCGCCGGCGGCCCTGCCGCAGCGCAAGCCTGGCACGAATACACCAATCCCGACTATGCCTTCACGGTCATCTTTCCGACCGATCCGCAGATCGAAACCACGACCTACCAATTGGCCGACGGCCGTTCGGTCCCGGCGCACGTTTATTCGGTTCGCCAGAACGACGGCGTGTTCAAGGTGACGGTGGCCGAACTCGCAGGCACCGGCGTGGAAGAGAGTGCCGTCATCGACCATGCGATCAAGACCCTGTCCCAAGGCGGCGAGGTCAAGATCGACATTCCCCACCGCATCTACCGCGTCTACGGTCGTCAGCTCAGCATTCTGGGGGCGGACGGCAGCCGTTCGACCGTCGCGGTGTTCGATTACAATGGCCGCCTCTATCTGGTCGAGGGCAAAGCGCTTGCCGGGGGCGCGGCCACGGTCGACGTCATCCGTTTCCAGCAATCGCTGGTGTTCACCGACGGCGGTTCGAACCGGTCCGCGGATGCCATCCGCGCCATTCGCGAGAGCTGTCGCGGCGCCGGCAACACCCGCGGGACTGGACGATCCCCGCTGTCGCGCCGCGCGCCCCGTGAAGATAACCGGCGGGCCACCGCACCGCGCTAGCTGCGATTCCTTCAACGACTTCGCTGCGCGGGTTGCGAGGAGGATATCTCCGTCGACATGACGCCCGCGTGGCCGCACGGCGCATCGAAATCATGATACGGTCCGAGCCGAGGATCGGAGGCCAACATGGCGAAATATCTGCTGGTCAGCTTCAAGACCTGTCCCTGGGTGCAGCGCGCCGCGATCGTGCTGCGCGAGAAGAAGATCGAATTCGAATTCCGCCACATCGAGCCCGACAACCGGCCCGACTGGTTCCTCGCCATCTCGCCGCACAAGAAGGTGCCGGTGCTGCGCATCGACGAGCCGGTCTCGCTGTTCGAATCGAACGCCATCGCCGAATATCTGGACGAGACCGTCGCGCCGCGGCTGCACCCGGAGGATCCGGTCGAGCGCGCCATCAACCGCGCCTGGACCGATTATGTGCCGACCTTTGCCGGCATTGTCACCGCGACCGCCTATGCCGACACCGAGGCCGACTTCGACAAGGCGGCGGAAAGGATCCCGGTGCCGTTCGAGCGCCTCGAGCGGGCGCTGGAGAGGCAGGGCAGCGGCCCGCTGTTCAACGGCGCCCGGTACTCGCTGGTGGACGCCGCCTATGCGCCGTTCCTGCAACGTTATCTCTTCCTCGACCGGGTGAAGCGGATCGGGCATATCGAGAAATTCCCGCGCCTCGAGGCCTGGGCCGATGCCCTGGTCAACCGCCCGTCGACGCATTCGTTTCCGCCGGACGAGTTCGAGGCGCTGTACCGCCGCAACGTCAAGCGCCGCAACAAATGGGTGTCGCAGTTCATCGAGGACGTCCAGGTCGCGGCCGAGTAGCCGGGCAGGGGCCGGCGCCTCGACGCGTTGCGAGCGGCGACGTGCCCGAGACGATTCTCTCGCGTCAAGGCGCTGTCGGACACACTCACGCGCTAGCGACAGTCGGCGCCCAGCCGGGCGGAACGCGCGGCGGGTCGCCCTCGACCGTGCGATGAACGGCTCAGGCATGCTGGGCGCGGCGGTGCTTGTCGATCATGTTGATGGCGCGCCGGGCCGACAGCATGGCGCCTTCCTGCCAGGCGCCGACATGGCTCAAATGTTCGCCGGCGAAAAAGAACGGTCCATCGGGTTCGCTGAGCACCGCGTAGTCCGGATCGTGGTCGGTCTGGTAGCGCGCCCCGATGCCGAGGGTGTAGGGCACTTTCGACCATGTGATCGCCATCGGCTTCTCGAGCTCGCGGCTGCGCCCGGGATGCAGGCCCTCGATGGCGGCGCGGCTCAACGCGAACTGCTCGCTCAAGGGCATTGCGGCGAGTTCGTCGGCCTGGCCGCGGAACGTATAGCCGCCGAGCAGGATGCCCTTTTGGGAGAACAGCCGGTCGCTCGGATACCAGACCATGGCGGTGGGGCCCTTTACCCAGGAAATCCCGCCATAGATGTGGTCGTCGATTTCCCAGAACCGGCGCGACTGCCAGGCGATCTTGACGGCGTCGCCGTATTGGATGCCGCGGATCGCGGTCTTGCAGGCGGAAGAGAAGTCGTTTTCGATCGGCTCGAGAACCTTGAGCGGTATGGTCACGATGCAGTAGCCGGCTTCGACGACGTTGCGCCTGCCGGACCGCCGGTCCGTATAGGCGATGGACACGCCGTTGTTTCGCCGCTTGATCGCGGTCACCTCGCTCATCAGGCGGATCACCGGACCGAGCTTCCTGGCAAAGGCCGCCGGGATGCGGTCCATGCCGCCGACCGGCTGGAACATGGTGGCCTGGAAGTCGAAGCCTTCCTCGAACAGCATCTGGCTCCACATGTCGATGTCGAACAGCGTGCCGAGCGGCACCGGATCGTGCGGCTCGCCGGCCTGATCGCCTGCGGCCGGCAGGCTCTTGTAGCCGGATCGGGTCGATCCCTTGAACAGCAGGTCAGGCGTCAGGTCGCCATAGGTGCGCAGGAATGCAATCATGCGCTCCTTGTCCGCCACGGAGAGCTCCTGATCGAGCGCACCGCGGTTGAGCGCCTTGCCGAGCAGCTCGGAAATCTCGCCGCGCACGTCGTTGTGGGCCTGGCGCATCTCGACCGGCTTGCCGCCGTTCGCGGCCGGATTGTAGAGCCGCGCGCCGCGGCTGGTGTTGATCTCGACCTCCAGCGCTATTCCGAGTTCCTTGCAGTAGCCCAGCACGGCCTGGTGGGCGCTCGGAATGCGCGCCGGACCCGAATTCCAGTACAGCTCGGGATCGAATTCGCACAGCTGCCTCGTGCCGTCGTTCATGTCGAGCCGGGTGCCGCGCCTGATGCTCCAATTGCGACCGCCGACCCGGTCACGCACCTCGAGGATGGTGCAGTCATAGCCGGCCTTGCCGAGTTCATACGCGGCGGACAATCCCGCGACACCGGCGCCGAGAATGACGACCTTGGTGCCGTGCGCCACACCTTTTTCCAGCGACAGCGGCTCTGCCATCGCGGCGGTGCTCAACAGGCCCATGGCCTGCATGGTGAGATAGGTGGCGCGGTATCCGCCGATGCCGCCGACCTGCCGCAGGAAATCCCGACGCGTGTCGCCCATCCTGCCATCCCTCTGTGCCGCCCCGGTGGGCTCGTTGTGACGCGGACCGCCATAATGCCTCGCCACGTCATGCCTCAGCAAGCGCTCGCGATGATCGGATACCCCGCCACCGCCGCCGGCTGCGGGATCATCCGCTTGCAGCATTGAGCGGCAAATTGAAGATGACGTGGTGCGACCGCGCAATTTCGCCGAGAACGGACGGCGGGTTAGCGGTGGCCGCTGCCGTGACGTACAATCGATGCGTGCGTGAGATGATGCTGCCGGCAATTCATGGGGATGGCGATGCCGAAGAACGTCGTTCTGTGCTGCGATGGGACCGCCAACGAATTTGCGCAGGACCGCACCAATGTGGTGAAGCTGTTTTTCACGCTGGTCCATGACCCGGACCGGCAGGTCTGCTTCTATCACCCGGGACTGGGCACCATGGAGCCCCCCGGCGCGCTCACGGGTGCGAGCCGCGAGGTCACCAAGCTGCTCGGCAAAGCGATCGGCCTCGGTCTCGAAGATGATATCCGCGATGCCTACGCGTTCCTGATGAACCACTTCGAGGAAGGCGACCGGGTTTATCTGTTCGGATTCAGCAGAGGAGCCTATACCGTTCGCGCGGTGGCGGCCGTGCTTCACATGTACGGCCTGATCCGGTCGGGCAACGAGCCGCTCGTCCCCTACGCCATTCGCATGATGATGGCGATAAACAACATCGAGGAATCGAAGCGGCAGGATTCGAAAACGCTGCTGGACGACTACTTCGGTCTGGCGCGCCAGTTCAAGGACCACTTCTGCATCCCGTGCAATCCGTATTTTATCGGCGTCTGGGATACCGTGAGCTCGGTCGGGTGGATCGAAAATCCGCTCCGGCTTCCCTACACGGCGAACAATCCCGACGTCCAGATCGGCCGACATGCGGTTTCCATCGACGAACGGCGCGCGTTTTTCCGCAGCAATCTATGGCACCCCACGCCGGAAGGCGGTCCGAAGGACGTAAAGCAGGTCTGGTTTCCGGGCGTGCATCGCGACGTGGGCGGCGGTTACCCCGAGCCCGAAAGCGGCCTGTCCAAAATAGCGCTGGAGTGGATGCTCAAGGAGGCGGGCTCGGCGGCGCTCATGACCGACAGCGCCAGGGTGGATCTGATGCTCGGCCGTTCCGGGGGCGGTTACGCCAGCCCCGATGCCAATGCCGAGTTGCACGAGTTGCTGATCGGTCTGTGGCAACTCGCCGAGTACATCCCGAAGCGGCATTACAACTGGACGCTGGGCAAGGAGGAGAGGCGCGCCAACCTGTCTCGTCGGCGCACCATTCCGGACGGCTCATTTATTCATCAATCTGCCTATGACCGCGGGCCCGAGTACCAGAAACGGCTGCCCGCCGACGCCGTTCGCGTGCCGTGGTGATCTGAAAGGATGAGGTCGGCCGCGGCGAACCGGACCGCCCGGTCGAGCCGCGCGATGGCACTTCTTCGCTGAACATTTTCCGCGCGGGTCACGGGTGCACGCTGTTGTCGGGCATGATCGCGCCCGAAAACCTGGTGTCGGTCTGGTTGGTGTTGAACAGCTTGGCCGCCAGCAGCCGCGACGAGCCGAGGTCGGCCTTGCTCAGGTCGGCCTCGATCAGGTCCGCCTGGAACAGGTCGGCCCCGTGCAGCACGGCGCCGGTGAGATTGGCGCCGCGCATGCTCGCGCGCACCAGGCTGGTGCGGTCGCCGGTGGCGCCGCTCAGGTCGGCCCGCAACAGCGTGGCCGCGTGCAGGTTGGCGTCGGTCAGGGTCGCGTTGCGCAGGCTCGCATTGGTGAGCCTCGCCTCCCACAGGTCGGCGAAGCTGAGATTGGCGCCGTCGAGCTTGGCGACGGTGAGCCGTGCGCTCCCCATCAGCGCCGCAGTCAGGTTCGCCCGGGAGAAATCGGCGCCGGCGGCTTCGACCTGGAACAGCAAGGCCTCCACCAGGGTGGCGCGTTCCAGCCTGGCCATGGTCAGGACCGCCAGGTTGAGGTTCGCTCCGGTGAGGTCGGCGCCGGACAAATTGGCGCCGCGCAGGACGGCACGGTGAAACGTCGCGTCACGGAGGTTGGCGTCGGTGAGGTCGGCGCCGGTGAGGTCATGCCGTTTGAGATTCGCCCCCGCGAGGTCGGCGCCGGCGAGATTGGCGCCGCGCAGCACGGTCCGCGAGAAGGTCGCGCCGGCGAGATTGGCGCCGGAGAGGTCGGCCCCGGCGAGGTCGCGGCGATCGAGCCTGGCGCCGCGAAGGTCGCAGCCGGGGCAATGGATGGTCGTCCCGGCGAGGAACGCGGCGCGGTCCTGCGCCGCCGCGCCGGCGGTCGCCCAGGCCGAAACCAGGGCGGTGAACAGGATGAGCCGGAGCCCCTTCACGCCAACGCCTCCCGCATCGACCGCGCCGGAGATTCCCGATCGGTCCGAGCGCAGCCTACACGATGTGCTCCGGCGAATCTCTTGGCGCGCGCGTAGAACCCGGAGGCGACGCCAGGCGGGCGGTGTCCGCGGCCACATGGCGACGCTCGATGCCGCAATTTCATTGACCGGCCTCGGGCTGGAACGGCGACGCCAATCGTCTTGACGATCGAGAGCGTCTCGCCTTCATTGGGCGTGGTTTTCCCCGTGGAGGAGCGTCATGACACCTCGCCTCTTGCTGCTCGCCTTTGTGGCCCTGGTATCCGCGGTGCAGGCGATGCCTTCGGCTGCACAGCAGTCGGCACGGGCGGCGTTCGAGGATCTGAGGAACGGCGGCTATGTCGTCGTCATCCGCCACGGCCGCACCAACGAGAGCCCGGCGTTTCCGAAAGACGAATCCCCGCTCGATCTCGCAAATTGCACCGGCCAGCTGATGCTCAACGACGCCGGCAAGAACCAGGCGCGGGCGATCGGCGCCGCTTTCAAGCGGGCCGAAATCCCGGTCGGCACGGTGCTCGCCAGCGGCTATTGCCGCGCCGTCGAGATGGCCCGCCTCGCCTTCGGCCGGACCGAAACGTCGGATGCCCTGCTGCTCCAGGCGTTCGAGCCGGTCGCCGGCGCCCCGGTTCCGCCGCCCTGGCCCCAGCGCGTCGAGATGATGAAGCAGATGATCGCGACGGTGCCGCCCGCCGGCACCAACACCATCCTGGTCACGCATTTCCCCAATGTGAGGGACGCGCTGGGCGTGCAGATCAATTTCGGCGACGCCGCCATCGTCAAGCCCGACGGGCACGGCGGCGCCGCGGTGGTCGCCCGCATCACGGCGAAGGACTGGGCGTCGTTCTAGTGTTGTGGCACTAACGGTTCATCCTGATCGGCGTCATTCCGGGGCGCCGCAGCGGAGCGGAGGCGAACCCGGAATCCAGTAATCACCGCGCCGGATTACTGGATTCCGGGTTCTCGACCCTCGGCCTTCGGCCGCTGTCTCGCCCCGGAAAGACGGGATACAAACGTCAGAATCAGAACACCAGGATGACCGCTTCACCCAAAGTGAATGGGTCTGTTCGACGAGCCACGCGTGTCGAGGTGACCGCTGAGCATCGTCTCGCCTGTGCCGCTCCTTCGCGCGCGCGCAGAGCGCCTGTTACACGGCGGAGGTTGACAAGGACGACGGCATGGCGGCGCGCGTGTGGCTCTGCGGTCCGATTGCTCGGTTGAGCCACAACGATCGCCTTTCGCTGCCCACTTCCGATAGCATCTCTATCTCATAGTGGTTGCGGCGCCGGCGACGGCGCAGTGTCCCCGACCGGCGAAGGAACCATGTCCGCCTTATCCCTCTTGCTCAACCTGTTGTGGCTCGTCTTCGGCGGCGTATGGATGGCGGCCGGCTGGGTCATCGCCGCCATTATCATGGCGATCACCATTGTCGGCATCCCCTGGGCGCGGGCGGCATTCAACATCGCCGCCTACACGCTGCTTCCATTCGGGCAAAAGGCGGTGTCGCGCGCCCAATATTCCGGCAGCGAGGACGTCGGCACCGGGCCGCTCGGTGTCATCGGCAACATCATATGGCTGGTGCTGGCCGGCTGGTGGCTGGCGCTCGGCCATCTCATCACCGCCATTCTCCTCGCCGTCACCATCGTGGGGATTCCGTTCGCCTGGGCGCACTGGAAGCTTGCCGGAATTGCGCTGTGGCCGATCGGCAAGATGATCGTGCCGGCCGATACGCCGCCGCGATGATCGCGTCGGCCGGGGCGGACGTTCCTTCGTCCATCGCTGGAGCAACGCGAAGCCGATCTCGCGGAGCGATGGACCTGCTGGAAAATGGGTCGGCTTGCCCTCCACCGAGGCGCAAGCCCAACGGAACCGGTCACGTCGAAAGCCATCGCCGGGATCGACCCGGCGATCGCGATCACGACGGCTACGGTGCCGCGCGGTCGAAATGACCGGGGCAAGCCGGCCATGACCAGGATGGCGGGACAAGCCCGCCATGACAATTCGGGGGTGCGGAGCGCGTCAGGCCCGTTGCGGCGCCTTCTTGCCGCCGGCCACGGCCGCCACCGGGAACAGTCTCTGGTGGCCGGTCCGTGTGCCCTTGTAGTTGTCGAGGAATTCGAACGTCCCCTCCTTCAGCTCGAGCACCGCGACGTCCGCGGGCGCGCCCACATTGAGGGTGCCGCGGTCGTTGAACGCGGGGAACACCCGCGCCGCGCTGACGGTCGCGCGCGCAATCACCTGGTCGAGCGGCATGCCGAACATCAGGAACTTCGACATGACGTTCGGGAAGTCGACGACACCGGTGGTGCGCGACGTGGTGCTCCAGTCGGTGGAGAAGGTGTCGGGCCAAAAGCCCTGCTTCATCGCGCCCTCTACCATCTCCCAGTTGAAGTGGTCGGCCACGCCGTTGCCGAAGTCGAACCAGACGCCGCGGCGCCGGGCCGCCAGCACCTCCGGCAATACGCGGCCCTTGTCGTCGAAAATGCTGTTCGGGGGCGGCGCATACATGTGGGTGACGATGTCGCCGCGCTTGAGCAATGAGAGGATGCTTCGCATCGGCGAGTAGTTCTGGCCGACATGGATCATCACCGGCAGGCCGAAGGGTTCGGCCGCCGCCTGCGCGCGCCTGAGCGCCTCGAGATCGTTGGAATCGGCCACATTGTTCGACAATCGCGCCTTGACGCCGATGATGAAGTCGCGATGGCGGCCGATGGCTCCGCGCGCCAGGCCGACGTCGGCATGGCTGAGGTCATGCAGCTCGCCGCCCGGGCGCGACGCCGGTGCGCGCGATATTGATCAGGAAGCGGCCCATGTTGGGCAACGCCGCCGTGTTGGCGACCGCCTGGTCGATGCCGTCCGCTCCGAACGATCCGGCGTCGACCCATGCGGTCACGCCGTCGGAGAGGGCGAGCGCCGCACCGCCGCGGCCGGCATGGGTATGGATGTCGATCAGGCCCGGCGTCACGTACTTGCCGCGCGCATCGATGGTTTCCGTGGCGTCGCCGGCGATGTTGGCCTCGACTGCCGCGATGCGGCCGCCGGAGATCGCGACGTCGCGGACCTCGTTGATCCGCAGCGAGGGATCGATGACGTGCCCGCCCTTGATGACGAGATCATAGGTCGCCGCGTGCGAACGCGTGACGCCGGACAGCATCGCGGCGCTGGCGGCGGTCGCGAGGAAGAAATTGCGTCGGTTCATCATGGTCGTCTCTCCTCCGGATTTTTTTTGCAACGTCAGTACCTGACTAAAGGCACGCGCTCGACAGGCCGCTCGTCCGCCGATGCGGTTTGTGACCGGCAGCCTCGTCTTTATCCTGTCAGCCTATCAAGAAGTCTGGCCGAAGTCTCTACCGCGGCGCGAGCGAGCGGGGTGCCGCTACGCGCGAAAGCAGCGCGCCGGCACCTCACCGCAAGACGCACCGGCGGCCGGCGATTGCCGGCCATTCGCCGCAAGGCCGCCGCGTGCGGCAGCCTGGCTACGCCGAAATCAACCCTTCACGTCGAGCAATTCGACATCGAAGATCAGGGTGGCGTTCGGGGGGATGACGCCGCCGGCGCCGCGGGCGCCATAGCCGAGCGCGGGCGGGATGACGAGGGTGCGCTTGCCGCCGACCTTCATGGTGGCGACGCCCTCGTCCCAACCGGCGATGACCCGCTGCTGGCCGATAGGAAACTCGAACGGCCTGCCGCGATCGACCGAGGAGTCGAACTTCTTGCCCTTGGCGCCGTTTTCGTAGAGCCAGCCGGTGTAGTGCATGACGCAGATCTGGCCCGGCTTGGGCGTGGCCCCGGTGCCGACCTTGGTGTCCGTGATCTGCAAGCCCGATGCTGTGGTCATGGGGTTCCCGGCGGCCTGCGCCATCGCTGTGGTGGGTGAACCGGCGACGAACATGCCGGCCGTCGCGGTGACGAGGGCGAGTGCCACCAGGGCACCTGCACGTGGGAAAGCTCGCATCCTTCTCCTCCTTGGATTGATCGAGTGCGGCGGCCTGTTTAGCACGTCCGCAGGTTTCATGGTGATCGCGGCGGCCGCCGCCGATCGGACCCGCGTCATTTGGCAATCACCCGCACCGGCTTGCCGTCGATGAATCCGCGGATGTCGTCGACGATGTCGGGGAAGTAGTGCTGGTAATTCTGCCGGCTGACATAGCCGAGGTGGGGCGTGATCACCACGTTGTCCATCTTTCGGAACGGGTGATCGAGCGGCAGCGGCTCGACGTCGAAGACGTCGAGCCCGGCGCCGGCGATGCGACGCTCGGTGAGGGCTGCGAGTAGTGCCTTTTCCTCGATGATCGGCCCCCGCGCGGTGTTGACGATCAAGGCGCCGGGCTTCATCAGCCCGAGTTCCTTCGCCCCGACGAGGCCGCGCGAACGATCGCCGAGCTGGACGTGGATGGTGACGATGTCGGCCTGGCGGAACAGGTCCTCCTTGGCGGCGTAGTCGACGCCGGCCTCCTTACACCTCTCGGCCGTGAGGTTGGGGCTCCAGGCGATCACCTTCATGCCGAAGGCCTTGGCCACGCCAGCGACCCTGGTGCCGAGCTTGCCGAGCCCGATGATGCCCAGCGTCATGCCCTCGATGTCCGGCCCGAGGGTGACCTGCCACGGCTGCCCGGCCTTGAGGCGGGCATGCTCGAAGCCGATCCGCCGCGTCAACTCCAGGATGAGGCCGAAGGTGATGCCGGTGGTCGGATTGCCGTAGCTCGAGGTGCTGCACACCGTGATCCCCCGTTCGGCCGCGGCCGCCATGTCGATGGAGGCATTGCGGGCGCCGGTGGTGATCAGAAGCTTGAGCTTGGGCAGGGCCTCGATGGTGTTGCGGCGGAACGGCGTCCGCTCCCGCATCATGCAGACGATGTGGAAGTCCTCGAGCGCGCGATGGACCGCTTCCGGTCCGTCCAGGTGCTGGTTGAATACGGTGATGTCGACATCCCCGGTGATCTTCGACCAGTCCGCCAATTCCAGCGCGACATTCTGGTAATCATCGAGAACAGCACAACGGTATCGCATTCCCGCATCCTTCCCCGCCTTCGCCGGCGGCTTGCCGCAAACGGCCATCCGCGAGCGTCGGCCGGGGAAAGCTTTGGCACATCAGCCCGATACCGGACAAGCGGGTCGGCGTACGGCCGCCGCAGGCGTGTTCAAGTCACGCTGTCGGCAGGGCAAACGTTCGATGAAGGGCGAGAGCGGAGGAAGGGGACGAAAATAGGCACGGGCCCGGTCAGGTCGGACTGTCGGCCAGGCCGTGCTTGGCGCGGCACTTGGGACCGGGGCCGCGCATGTAATGGCGCTCCGGCCGGTAGGCGCCGAACAGGTCATGGACGAGCGAGCGCCACAGCGCGGCTATGGCGGCGCGGATCGGAGGAGCTTGTCTGTCGTTCGCCATCGCACGGGTCTCGTGAATTGCTTCCTCGGGTTAGTTCATTTACCCCGGGGATGGGTTCACCGCGCCGGTATGGCAGGAATTTGTTAAAATCTGGTGGAAATAGCGAATAAATTCGCCGTCTCGCGCCGCCCGGGGCGGCGATTTTTCTCCGACCGTGATCGCAGCGACACAGCGCCCGGCGCCGGCGCCGCCGGAGCGCAGGGAATGCCGCAGGGACGGCCGGCGACGGCGTGCGGCGCTTGCCCTTTCGGGCAGGCGCGGTTACATCAGCCCCGACTTTCCCGAAAAATTCCAGGCGGCTTTGACGGACCGCCTGTGAGTTCCACATCGCATGGTTGGCGGCGAACCGGCTTCCTCGCTGCCAAGCCTTAGAAGAGGGGCGCAATGGCCCGGCAGTTCATTTATCACATGCAAGGCCTCACCAAGACCTATCCGGGCAACCGGAAGGTCCTGGAGAACGTCCACCTGTCCTTCTATCCCGATGCCAAGATCGGCGTCCTCGGCCCCAACGGCTCGGGCAAGAGCACGCTGCTGCGGATCATGGCGGGCATCGACACCGAGTTCAACGGCGAGGGCTGGGTGGCCGAAGGCGCCCGGGTCGGCTACCTGCCCCAGGAGCCGGAGCTCGATGCCACCAAATCCGTGCGCGAGAACGTGATGGAGGGCGTCGCCGCCCAGAAGGCGATCCTCGACCGCTACAACGAACTCGCCATGAACTACTCCGACGAGACCGCGGACGAGATGACCGCGCTGCAGGACGAGATCGAGGCGAAGGGGCTGTGGGATCTCGACTCCAAGGTCGACCAGGCCATGGAAGCCCTGGTCTGCCCGCCCGACGACGCCGAGGTCACCCATTTGTCGGGCGGCGAGAAGCGCCGCGTCGCGCTGTGCAAGCTGCTGCTCGAGCAGCCCGAATTGCTGCTGCTGGACGAGCCGACCAACCACCTCGACGCCGAGACCGTGAACTGGCTCGAAGGCCACCTGCGCAAATATCCCGGTGCGATCCTGATCGTCACCCACGACCGCTATTTCCTCGACAACGTGACCGGCTGGATTCTCGAGCTCGATCGCGGCCGCGGCATTCCCTATCAGGGCAATTATTCGTCCTGGCTCGGGCAGAAGCAGAAGCGGCTCGCGCAGGAGGGCCGCGAGGAGGAATCCCGCCAGAAGACGCTCGCCCGCGAGCAGGAATGGATCGCCGCGAGCCCGCGCGCCCGCCAGGCCAAGTCCAAGGCGCGCTATCAGCGCTATGAGGACCTGCTCGCCAAGGCGGCGGAGAAGGGGCCGACCACCGCCCAGATCGTCATCCCGGTCGCCGAGCGGCTCGGCCAGCACGTCATCGAGTTCGAGCATCTCAGCAAGGCTTTCGGCGACAATCTCCTGATCGACGACCTCACCTTCAAGCTGCCGCCCGGCGGCATCGTCGGCGTCATCGGTCCCAACGGCGCCGGCAAGACCACGCTGTTCCGCATGATCACCCGGCAGGACGAGCCCGACAGCGGCACCATCGCGATCGGCGAATCGGTCCAGATCGGCTATGTCGACCAGTCGCGCGACAGCCTCGACGGCAAGGCGACGGTGTGGCAGGAAATCTCCGGCGGGCTCGACCAGCTCCAGCTCGGCAGGCGCGAGGTGAACTCGCGCGCCTATTGCGGCGCCTTCAACTTCAAGGGTGCCGACCAGCAGAAGAAGGTGGGGCAGCTGTCGGGCGGCGAGCGCAACCGCGTGCATCTCGCCAAGATGCTCAAGTCGGGGGCGAACGTGCTCCTCCTCGACGAGCCCACCAACGACCTCGATGTCGACACCCTGCGGGCGCTGGAAGAGGCGCTCGAGGACTTCGCCGGCTGCGCCGTGATCATCAGCCACGACCGCTGGTTCCTCGACCGCATCGCCACCCACATCCTCGCCTTCGAGGGCGACAGCCATGTGGAATGGTTCGAGGGCAACTTCCAGGACTACGAAGCCGACAAGATGCGCCGGCTCGGCACCGATTCGATCATCCCGCACCGGCTGAAATACAAGAAATTTTCACGGTAGAAGGAGCGAGGAAACGCGGCCCGGAATGAGCGAAATCCGGGAGCGGCCTTTGATCGGTCTTCCAACGCCTGATCCCGCATCTCTCCCCTCAATGCGGGCTGCTGCCGCTTGCTCAAACGCCTCGCCGGCAGAAAACAGCGCCGACTTCGGCGATCTTTCCAACACCACGTTCAATTCCAAAATCGCATCGTCGAGCTGTTCTTCCGCGGCAAAGCGCAACGATAACTCGGCATGGACGACTTCGTCGATCAGTAGCGGTCCTTCGAAACGCTCTCCCGCAGCTACCGGTGCCGGTGAATATTGGGACCGGTGCTGCCGGGAGCAGCGTGCAGGTAAAATGAGACACGCAATACCTACGGGCAGAAAAACCGTGGCGGCGAATAGCTCACCACGTTACCCCACTGGTCGAGCAGCGGATGCCGTGCCCAGTAGCCACCGGGGCAGGCGACTGGAACCGGCGCCGCGTAGCCGGCGTAAGGCACATAGCCCGGAGCCACCGCGTAGGCCGGATATGCCGAGCGGGCGATTGCACCGCCAATGATGGTACCGGCCACGACGCCGCCGAGGATGCCCAGTCCAAGGCCGCAGCCGCGACATTGCGCCTGCGCGTTATTCGGATTGCAGACTGCGGCGAGTGCGAACACACCTGCCGCAGCGATAGCGGTCACAGCCGTCTTCATGTTGATACCTCGTCACAAGATGGATCGTGATGCGATCATCCGTTGTACGGTTGAGATCTGCCAACTTTTTCGACGGTTTCCCCACGCGCAGTTTCATCTGCCGAGCATTCTTGCTCGCCCCGGTGATCGGTGGACTCCCCCTCGAAGACTGAACCCAACTCACTCAATTTGTCGGAAATTTGTCGAAAGAGTTATGATATCCAACGAGACGGCTCGCCCACGTCCCCACAACCGAGGGGAGATCCGGATGACGATATCCGATTCAGCGCCCATGTCGGGGCAGGGGGTAATCCGGCGTAACCCGGCGGAGTAAGCCTGGACGATTTGAAAGGAATCGAGTATCGCCGACGGCGCCACAAGAGGATTGAGATGTTCGAACGCGGCACCCTGTTCCGACACGCTCTGGACGCGCTGAGAGCGGCCAACAGGCCGCTTACGACCCGAGAGGTTATCGTTGCGATGTTGCAGGCTCGGGGCCTGTTCGAGCCGACAACAAAGCAAGTGCGCGATCTCTACGGCGGAGTGCAATCGTCTTTGCGCAACTGGAACGGCAAGTCCGTGGTGCGCGTCGGTGACGGTGTGCCGATGCGGTGGCTCGTTCGTCCGTAGGCGCCGCAGGTTCCCAGCAAATGAAACGATAGCTGTCCTTCCGCCGGATGCTACCCTCCGAAGGACCTGGCGCGTTTTCTGGACTTTTTGTCCGGCATCGCGGGTTCGTGGACCTCGTTTTAGGCCGGGCCACGGTTAAGTATGAGTTAACCTTTTCGTTCATAATGTTCCGAAGTGTAATGTTGCTCGGTCATCTTGTTGTCACTCCTCAGAATCACTGATTTCGCGGAGGTTCCGATGATTTCAATTGTCGACGATGATGAATCTGTACGCGAAGCAACCAAAGGTCTCGTGCGATCTCTCGGTTACGGCGCCGCCACTTTTGCATCGGCCGAAGAGTTTCTGCAATCGAACGAGATCAATGACACGGAGTGTGTGATCTCCGATGTGCAAATGCCCGGCTTGAGCGGGGTCGAACTGCAGAGCCAATTGATCGCCCAAGGCAATCGCACCCCGATCATCTTCGTTACGGCCTCGCCGGAAGAGCGAACCCGAGTCAGGGCGCTGAAAGCGGGTGCGATTGGCGTGCTGAGCAAGCCCTTCAACGAGGAACGCTTGATCGAATATCTCCATACAGCTCTGGCAGTTCGCAACATGGAACCCAGCCGATCCGTGAAACGATAGATCAAGCGGCGGGCCACGGCTCAACCCTCATCATTCGGATTTGCCAGCTTTGTGCCGGGATTCGCTATGGCCTGGGGGGCTCGCTCAAAACCATAAAAACGTCTTCAAGGGCTTACTAAGTTCGCCTTTGAAACTTCGGGCCTGAAGTCGGCGGCGTCGAACGGGCGTGCAACCCCATTGCACTCAGCGACGCACCAACGACAACCACGTCCACGCCCGTAGATCAGGCAGCTCGTCGGGCGCTTCAGGCCATCGTCGAGCGACATCGTCGCCCCAAGCCTCTTGATGTCGACCAGGCCCCGGAACGCCGTGGCAGGGCCTGTCCCGCCGCAGAGACGGGCTAAGAACATTTAGCGAACATTTTGCGGCGAATCAGATAGGATGCTTCGCCCAATCCGCCTGTGGACAGAGGGTGAAATGGCCAATTCTGCAATCGATTACGCCGATCTGACCCGCATATGCGAGTTCACCCGCGCGCTTCACCGGGTCCACCAAATCGGGGGCGACGAGGTGATCGACCGCGAGTTCAATGCGGTATGCCGGGCGGTATGGGGCTACAACCTTGACGACTTTACCGACGACGACCTGTCGCCGAAGGACCATGCCTGGCTCGACAGCCTCACCCGAGAGCGCGCATCCGATTTTGCCGCCCGCCATGGCTACGACCTCAAGGATTACGTCCACGGCGGCTGGGTGAGTGACTGGTGGGGCTTCACGTGGATGATCTTGGCCGAGGCGCGGGGGTTGCTGACGCCCGAGAACCAGGCTGCCGCGTGGCGCAAGTACGATGAGAAGCTGATGGCGGAGACGAATCCAGTGGGGGTGATCGGAGGACGGCCTGCCCCACAATTCGAGCGTTCTCGCGCGGACAGAAAAATGACTTGTCCGATGCGGCCTTGCCGCGATTTGTGAAACGCAACGATGACGCGGAGGGGAGTATGGAACAAGATCACGAGGCGGAAGCCAAACGGCGCGAACAATCAGCCGGCACACAGGATACAGCCAAACCGGACGAAGCCGGCAAGAGCGCGCGGAAACATATCGACCCCGAACGCCTGTACAAGGCGATCCGATTTCTCAAAGCTCATCCCGGACAGTAAGTGCACCGGTTTCAGCTTCGGCTTTCCGACCACGGCCCCCCAATCATGCGCGGCGCCTGCTACGAGCACGCGGAACATTACTTCAGATCGATGCCTCGGACCCGGCAGTGAAATAGGACTGATAGTTTGTGCAGCCGATCTAAGGCGCTTTCGGCTTCGATTCCTCGAGCACAACCTTTCGCTCGTCGTCGATTGCCCTTCCAACCGCCTCGATGGCCGTCTGACATTTCAAAAAGGATTCAATCGCGCTTTCAGTCTTTCCGCGTTCATGTCCAGCTCCAGCCGCCAGCGTCCTCACCCAATTCCGCCGCTGCTCCCGCAATTGGCCGAGAGCACGCTCAAGGTCAGTCAAATGCTGGTTCTGAATTATTTTCACTCACCGTTGTTTGATATGGGACAGCCGTCGGCGCCGCTTCACCAACCCATCCTGCTACGTTATTCGCCGCTCCGGCTTGACCGGTGGTCGCATCACCTTGGAGTGCGGGAAAGGTTACGTGGAGCGAGGATATCAATCCCGAAAAAAAAGCGAAACGATTCGCCTGCCGACATTAGTGGCTTGAACGGCGGGGACTATTTGGGTCACCTTCCTGATTCTTTTCAAGGACCATTCCTCCTAGGTTCGCTACGACCGCAGCCAGCAGCATGGCCTGGTCGGCTGGAGGTGCCATCAAAATCAAGTCAGCAAGCACCTCTGTAACCCTCGCCGCGATGTCTCCGAGGTCAGCCTGTTCGCTTTGTAGGTGGACGTCCAACATCTCGTGGATGTCACAGTGCAGGCAGTCAGACATGGGAACTCCCTTTCTTCGCTCCAGGGAAACGTTACGCTGCTGGGGTCCGGAAGCACAACAAGCCAGGCGCACGAACGCCACTTCGGGAGTCGGAAAAACGTCCTTTTGGCCGGGCCAACGAGGGTAGCAGGATCGCGACGGTCTCGGTACTTTGAACCGACGGCTCGGCGATGATCGAGCGTCGCACGTGCTGTGGGAGGCCCGTGCCTCAGTTTAGCCGACGAACCAGGGATGACCATATGACCACCAACGCGGTTCACGCTCTGCCCGGTGAAGTCCTGTTCCATGTCGAGGTGATGCGGCAGGAGATGAAGACGATAAAGACGGCGCCGCTCGAGGAAGTCGCGGCTGCCATTGAAAAGATGGAGGAGGAGATGAGCCTTCTGTTTGAGAAGGCAAGCAAGGCTGCGGAACAAATGGCCGCTCAAAAGGACATGTAGCAGCGCGCCCTCCCCACCGGCCTTCTGCCCATGTCCCCGAAGCAGGGCAGTCACCGGTTCAGGGGCGGAGATGGCGTGACTTTACTGCCGGTGGCACCCCTTAAGAATACCGGACATCGTCGTCATGCACTGCTCATAGCCGGTGAAATAGCGGGAGTGCCTCGATCACCACGGGTCGGATATGGCGGTAGCGCCGATGCCGGCTCGGTCGCCCTCATCGCCGTGGCTGATTCGAGAACCGGTGAGAACATTCTGGAACGCACGGCGATATCTCCTCATCAAGAAGCACGGCTCCTATGTTATCCCGGGGCGAAGAGGGCTAAGAATGTTGCCGTGTCTCCCCAAAGGGAATGGCCCCGGAGAGCGGCGCAGCAGGAACACTCCTCCCTGTGGCGTGCCGATCTTCCATATATAGGGAGCGCCCGAGGCGAGCGGAGAACGCGACTTGCGATATGAATTTTTTTTCGATCACGCTCTTCTACCGTCGGGCTGGGCGCGCAACGTACGGATCAGTGTCGCGGACGGCACTATCCTTTCGATCGCAGAAGGTGCAACGCGCGAAGGTGCCGAACGCATAGCCGGTATCGCCATTCCGGGTCTTCCCAACCTCCATTGCCATGCGTTCCAGCGTGGCATGGCTGGGCTCGCAGAGCGCCGCGGCCCAGACGCTGACAGCTTCTGGACCTGGCGCGAGGTCATGTATCGCTTCCTTGACCGGCTGTCGCCGGATGACGTGCAGGCGATCACTGCGTTCGCTTACATGCAGATGTTGGAGGCGGGCTTCACCACGGTAGGCGAGTTTCACTATCTCCATCACGACATCGATGGCAGGCCCTACGCCGATCTCGGCGAAATGGCCGCGCGCATCGCCGCCGCCAGCGCAGAAACCCGTATCGGCCTGACGCTGCTGCCATCGTTCTATGCGTATGGAGGCTTCGGTGGCGCGCCTCCAGCCGCGGGCCAGCGGCGCTTCCTCAATGACCCAGATCGGTTCGGCAAGCTCGTCGAGCGCACGCGTGCCATAGCGGCAGGCTTGCCGAAAGCGCAAGTCGGTATCGCCCCGCATTCTCTCCGGGCGGTCACGGCCGACACCCTGCGCATCATTTGCCAGGCGATGCCCGAAGGGCCGATCCACATTCACGCTGCGGAGCAGGCGAAGGAAGTGGAAGAGAGCCTCACAGTCCTTGGCCGTCGGCCAGTAGAATGGCTGCTCGACAACGCCGGGATCGATTCACGCTGGTGCGTGATTCATGCCACTCATACGACCGAAGCTGAGATACGTGCGCTGGCAGCGTCAGGGGCCGTGGTAGGTCTATGTCCGATCACCGAGGCGTCGCTCGGCGACGGCGTCTTCGACGGTGCGGATTATCTCGGCGCCGGAGGACGCTTCGGCGTTGGTACCGACTCCAATATCCAAATCGATGCTGCAGCCGAGTTACGGCAACTCGAGTACAGCCAGCGTCTTGCGCGACGCGCCCGCAATGTCATGACGTTGCAGGAGGCAGAGTCGACAGGTCGGCGGCTGTTCGCCTCCGCACTTGCCGGAGGAGCACAAGCCTTGCAGCGGCCAATTGGTGCTCTCGCCGTCGGTTTACGGGCGGACATCGTGCTGCTCGACGAGAACCATCCGGACCTTGCATCGCGTCACGGTGACGAATGGCTCGATGCCTGGACTTTCGTTGTCGGTCGAACGACCGTGAAAACGGTGCTCGTCGGCGGGGAGATTGTCGTGGAAGCGGGCTGCCACCGGATGCGCCCGGCGATCGAGGCACGATACAAGACGGTCATCGCTAATCTATCGGGCGCATGAGGTAGCCGGAGGCGGTTGGGAGCGATCCGGCCGCGGGCGCGCCGCCAAGGCTGATCGCATGAACCCATTTTCGATTGCGTCAGTCCCGCCAGAAGTCCTTGAACCGGCTCGGCGCCAGGGGCGTGTAGACCGCAGTGCTCGAGATAGATCGACGGCCAAGCCATGCCCGGATCACCCGGCCGGCGTCTATAAGGGCGGGCTCAATCCAGCGGTTCCATCTTGAGGATCGAGGCGCCGTGATTGCTTCCGGTCCAGAAAGTGGGGGGAGTCGTGGAGCTGTCCACATAGACGCGGCGGATATTGGTCGAGCGTGGCAGCAGATATTCGGTGATCTGGCTCGTCTTCGGATCGAGCCGCGCCACCCGGTCAGTGAACATCCCGCCGCCCCAGACCTCACCGTGATCGTCAGGCATGACGTCGTAGGGAGCGCTCCACGGCGTCGCCACCTGCCATTCCGTGATTTTCTCGGTCTTGGGATCGAACAGGCCGATGGCGCCGCCGCCATATTCGGCAAACCACAGCCGGTCCTGGGCGTCGACCCGGCCGCGCCGCGGCCGTGAATTGGCGGTCGGCGTCTTATAGGCCGTGATCCCGCCAGTCTTGGCATCGACCTTGGCGATCTGTTCGCCGGCGAAATCCAGAAGATAGAGGTTGTTCTGGTGATCGGCCGGAATGCCGTATGGGAAGATCGGGCGGTTGGTCGTAGGGTCTTTCGGGGTGCCGAGCGACTCGAGCTTGCCTGACGCAAGGTCGATCCGGATCAGTGCGTTTTGGGCGTTGTTCTTCGTCCACACCTTGCCGTCGACATTGGCGTGGGTCGGCGTCACCATCCCCATCTGGGCGGAGTCGGACTGCCATTCCTGCGGCAAGGGGAACAGCTGGAAGCGCTCGCTCCTCTTGTCGAACTTGGCGATGCCTGCCTGATACATCAGGCCGATCCACAAGGTATTTCCGTCGGCGCCGGACTCGAGGTCGAGCGTGCCGGTCGGGAAGCCCTTTTTCAGTTCGGGGATCGGATACTCGGTAACCTCGCCGGTTTTGGGGTCCATCTTGCCGAGGAACTGCTCGCCGAATTCGGCGAACCAAACCATCCCGGAATCGAGGATGACGTCATGCGGCTCGATGGTGGCGCGCGGCAGGTCGTACTCCGTGAAGACGACGCGCGTCGCCCGGCCGGTCGGACGCGGGAAGAACTTCAGCGGATATTCCCAACTGGCGACGCCGCTCAGATTGACGCTGGCGAGGTACTTCGCCGCGGCATCCAGGTCGGCGCCCCTCGTCAGGTTGCGCTCGATGTCGCCGACCAGGCGTTGCGGATGGAGCGGCGTGCTGCCGGGGTAATAGCCGGCCATGCGCTTGAACACCTGCAGAAATTCGGCAGCGTCATGGGACGAGCGCACGATGCGTTGCAACGTGTGGCAACTGTTGCAGCCGAGCAGTATCCTCTTTTGGCTGTCCGTGCCCGGCATGCTGGCGAGCCATTCTCCATCGGTGAGCTGCGATGCAATGTTCTTGCTGGCACGCAGTTTGATCTCGGCAGTCGCCGGCTGCACCGCCGACAAGTCGACGGCCTTCGGCGAATCGAGTTCATAGCCGCCGGCGCGGATCGAGAGCCCGTAGTGGCCGGGCTCCAACTTACCCGACGGGAAGCCGTATCTTCCCCCCTTGTCCGTGACCACGGAGACGGTGAAGGTCGCGCCGTCCTTCTTGGCGCTGACCACAACTCCTTCCATCGGTCCCTCCTCGGCCGAGGATACTTGCCCGGTCAGGGTCGCCGTGCCTTGTGCCCGTGCCGGTGAAACCTGAACCCCGGCCTGAACGAGGACAGCAACCAGCACGGCCGACATGTTGAGCAGGCAATTTCCGATCCGCATCGCCGCATTCCTCCCGTCCGACCTGATCCGCCATCGGGCGATCTGTGCCGCCCAGTTTGTCGAGCAGGGTAGGCGCCGCGCCAGCCTGTTTCAACCGACATCTCGGAGTAGTGGGTCGAGGCGCTGGACGACGGCATGTCAAGCCAAGTCGCGCCGCCGGACGCAAGTGGCCGGAACCATCTGGCAGAACCCGCCGCAAACCCGCCAAGTGCACTTTTCAGCTCATCTCACGGCGCACTCGGCTTCACCTCCACCTTTGCATTTTGGCGCCGGCGGGCGAGGCCGTTATTGCCGAGGTACAGCGCGGCGCCGATCGCAAGTGCGGCCGTTCCGCCGAGGAATTGCTCGAGGTTGGCGCCGGCAAGCATCGTCAAGGAGATCGCAATCGCCAGCATCGGGACGAGCGGCCCCAGCGGAATGATGAAAGTCGCGGGGCGGACCTGATCGCGGAAGGCGGGCTGGCGCAGCCGGAGCGTGGCCGCGCAGACCGACAGATAGATGACGAGCCGCCCAAGCGCGCTGATGACGGCGAGCACCGTGAACGATCCCGACAGGGCAAAAGCCAAGGTCACGAGCGCCGTGAAGATGATGGCATTGGAAGGTGTGCGATGGCGCGGATGGATTTTGGCGAAGGCGCGCGGGACGTCGCCGCTTTCGGCGAGTGCGAAAAGCATCCGCGACCCGGCCAGAGAAGCGCCCATATTATTGCCGGTCATCGAGACCACCGCGCCGACGCTCATCAGCAAGGCCCCGACGGCGCCCATGAACAGGAAAGACGCATCGGCGAGCGGCGTCGCCGAGCCCGGCAGATCTGGCAGGGTCCCCATCGCGACGATCTGGGCGAGCGTCATGATGATCGTGACGGCGATGATCGTCGTCGGAAAAGCGAATGGCAGGTGCTTGCGCGGGTCGGCCGCCTCGCCGGCCGGCACGGCGATGACGTGATAGCCGCCGAAGGCGAACACCAGCAGGAGTGCTCCCGTCGAGGCACCGCTCAGTGACAAGGCGCCTGACGGCACGAGGCGGCTCGGTTCGACGAACCAGAAACCCACCAGGATGAAGATGGCGAGAGGCGCAAGCTTGGCGATCGCGAACAGATTGATCGCGATCGCGCTCTGGCGAATGCCGCGCAGATTCACCCAGGCAAGCGTCAAGGTAATCGCGGTAATGACGGCGACGCGGCCGGCGCCGCCGGTAAGGCCTGGCCAGTAGAAGCCGAGCGCGAGCGCAATGGCGTTGACCACCGTGGCCTGCCCGGCCATGGTCGTCAGCCACTGCATCCAGCCGACTTCGAACGCGACGAAAGAGCCGAAGGCGGCGCGGGCATAGAGATGAGCGCCGCCCGTTCCTTCGAACCGGCTGCCTGCTTCGGCAAAGCACAATGCCACGAGTAGCGAGGCGAACCCGACCGCGACAAACGCAATCGGGCTCCAATTGCCGACCAGCGCCGCAATTTGCGACGGCAGAATAAAGACGGCGCTGCCGATGACCTGGTTGACGCCGATCGCCGTGAGGTCCCACTTGCCGAGTTCGCGCCGCAGTTTGACGGATGGAGCCGGGTCGGCGGATGGTGGAGCCGTTGCGCTCGTCATGCGGAATGGTCTTTCATAACGGTCGACGCGTGCGCTGGTGGTTCTATTCTGTTGCGGCGACCCGCACGAAGTGCGCAGGTGGGGCCGCTTGTCAATCTCCTGCGCGGGTCGGTGTCGGCCCAAGCGTCCGGTTTGCGGCACCGTAATGCGCGATCGAGAACTCGCACAGGCGTGAGCTCGTCGCGCTCGCTGATCCCGCCGGCGAGGTCCGCCGTGACATCGCGGCTCCAGCTACGTTCGTACCCGGCCGATGATGGTCTGCCGGCCGGCCGGGAGGTCCATCAAGAGCCGCAGCGCGGCGACGAACACGATGCGCCGCTCGCATCGCGAAGGCTGTGCGTCGGACGACGCTTTTCGCATTACTTACGGAAACTGACGTCGTGGTGTTGATGTTCCGATCGCCGGGTCACACCCGGACCAATAATGATACTGCAAATATTGTCAGCGTCCCCTCAATGCTGCCCGCAGCTATGGTGGTATGGTGATCGCCTTTGGATCTACGGGCCCTTCGCGCTGGTTGTGGTTCTTTGGGACTCGGGCCGCGGCGGACCGGTGGTGTTGAGGATCGATAAATGACCCTGCTATGGGCAAGATTGAAGTCGTGGTTGCAGACGTGGGCGGCTCGGGCGGCGCATCGGCGTCCGTTTGAGAGGGATATACGTCCGCGCAGGCGAGCGTTTTGAAGCATGGTGAGCCACCTCCTGGTGCGACGCTACATCGAACGATCCCCATTTGGGTGACGCGTGCGGTAGTGCGTGAATCCGGGGAAGTCGAAGGGGCCCGGCTGATGCGACTGCGGAATTTCATCGTGAGCAACAAAGTTCCGCCCCGGGGAGTCGGCGGGGCCGGGGTCAACGCTGCGGCCAGCGGGCTGGCGGGTCGTGACGGTCCCCGTCACGCCTGCGGAGGCCGCACCCGCCCTTTGTGGTTCAGCCATCGATGAGCTGAGAGATCGTGCCAGTGTCCACGCCTCGATCGCAATCGACCCCGACCAGCCACCGGGTGTTCTAGGCGTGGCCGGTTATCCGCAAAATGACGGAGATGACCGCATTGGTCACCGCAGCGATCGATCGGGACACAACGTTGAAATCGAGGCCCATTTGCGCGCCGATCATCGGCAGGATGAAAAGGAGCCCGATCAAGATTATCATCCCGTAGGGTTCCAGCCGGGCGAGCGGGGAGCCAATGGCATTCGGGAGCAGCCCCACGGCGATCCGTCCGCCGTCGAGCGGCGGCAGTGGCAGCAAATTGAAGACCGCCAGAATGACGTTGATGATCAACGCATTTCTCAAGTTTTCGGCCAGCCATTGGGCAGCCGTGTCAGGCAGGTAGCCGACAAGGTGGAACGTCAGCGCGGCGACCAGTGCGAGCACAATATTGATGCTCGGGCCCGCCGCTGCGACCAACACCATGTCGCGCCGCGGATTGCGCAGCGCCCGGAAGTTGACCGGGACCGGCTTCGCATAGCCAAACAAGAACGGCGAATGCAGGAAAAGCAGCAACCCTGGAAGCAAAATCGTCCCGACCGGGTCGATGTGCTTTAGCGGATTGAAGGTGACGCGGCCAAGGCGCCAAGCGGTATCGTCGCCGAGCATGCGGGCGGCAAATCCGTGTGCCGCCTCGTGAAATGTAATTGCGATGATCGCGGGGAGGGCCCAGATGGAGATCGTATAGAGCAAGGGGCCAAATTGTTAATTCATCCGGTTCAGCCTACGCCTCGGCCGTCAGCCGGAGCACCGTGCCAACGCCGACACCGAGATCCCGCGCAATGCGCCGGATGAGGGGCCCAACAGCCCCCAGGAGGGCCATCATGTTCTTAACGACCGAAGCCCACTGGCTGGCCTGCTGTCAACGGCTTTCACACTGAGGCCCTAATTTTCCGATAGCACGCGATGTCGAAGCCGATGTCGTAACGGAGGCGCCGATGATCCGCGATGGGATGACCTTGTGCGCAGCGGCGTCGGCATTTGCATGCACCCGCCGCAGCATCCTCAAAACATCCGGTGCGCTTGCGACGCTCGGCGGCGCCCCGAACCTGGTGCGCCTGTCGGCGGCGCTCACCGCTGCGTTGGCCGGCGGCCCGACACGTGGCGCGGCGGTGCCCGCGCGAATTCTCTATTTCACCCTCTCGGCCGGTTACCGGCACGAGGTCATCCCGGTGTCACGAGAGATCATGGCGAAGATCGGAGAAACGGCGGGGTTCGACGTCACCTTCTCTGAGGACGTTTCCGTTTTTACGACAGAAAATCTGCAGCGCAACGCGGCCGTAATGTTCTTCACCACCGGCGAACTGCCGATGGACGCTCCCCAGAAGGCAGCGCTCACTGGATTCGTGCGCGCCGGCGGGGAATTCATCGGCGTGCATTCGGCGACCGACACGTTCTACATGTGGCCGGAATACCGCGACTTGATCGGCGGCTGGTTCAACGAGCACCCCTGGCACCAGAAGGTGCGGATAATGGTTGGCGATCCCGCCGACCCGCTGGTGGCATTTCTCGGGCCATCAATCGAGATCGAGGACGAAATCTACCAGATCAGGGACTTCGACGCTGCGCGGCTCGAAGGTGCTGCTGCGGCTCGATCCGGCCTCGGTCGACCTGACACGGCCCGAAGTGCGTCCGCAGCCCTATGGCTGGCCGCTCGCCTGGACGCGTTCATACGGCGCCGGCCGCGTATTCTACACGGCACTCGGCCACGAAGAGGGGATCTGGCAGGACGCCCGGTTCCAACGCCTCATGCGCAACGCCGTGCGATGGTCTATAGGGAACCCGGCGGAGGACCGGTAAGGATTGGTACGGGAATTAGTCGGAAGTTGCCGGGCATTTTTGGCGTAAGTCCTTTAAATCAGCGTCGCTTCGATAGGCCGACGGCACCCTGGAATTCTGAGGCCTCCGGCACGGACCCAACGTATGCGATGACGCAGAATGCGGGCGGCGTGCGCGCTCCTGCAGGACCGTTGCTGGGCGGCTCACTCACGCCTCCGGCCATGCCCGTTGCGCCGGCCGCATCGCCTCGTAGGCGCTCGCCAGTTCGGAGCACGCCGATATCGTCGAAGCGATGCCCGACGATTTGCAATCCGATGGGCATTCCATCGGCGTCATAACCCGCACAGATCGAGGCGGCCGGCTGTTCCGACATGTTGAACGGCACCGTGAAGCCGATGTGCTCGAACGGTTTGAACGGATCGTTGCCTGGTGTCGCCTCTTCGGCTGCATAAGCGGTGATCGGGGATGTCGGGGTAATGAGGAAATCATAAGGCTCGGTCGCCGCCACGGCCTTCTCGCGCATCAGCATGACGAGCGCCAGATTGCGCGCCGCGTCGGCCGCGCTCAATTGTTCCGCCCGCCGACACCATGTGACGATGAACGGCAGCACCTTGGCCTGGCGCTCCGGCGACAGCAGTTGGAACTCCGCGAGCAGGCGCGCCTGGAAGAAACCGTCGACGCCGGCAGCAATCTCCGCCGTCAGGAACGGGGCGACCGGCTCCACCACGGCGCCAGCGCCCTCGAAGCTTTCGCGGCAGCCTCGATGGCGGCGCGCACTGCGGGCTGCAGCGTCAGGCCGATGCCGATGTCGAGAAGGAGGCCGAGCCTCTTGCCCTTGACGCCACCTTGCAGCGAGCCCGGCCAATCGATCTCCTGGTAGGGCAATGCCATGAAGTCGCGCGGGTCCGGCTTGGTCAGCGCCGTCATGAGCAGTGCCGCATCTGTCACGGTGCGGGTCATCGGACCGGTGACGCGGCCGAGAAACGGGGGATAGATCGGGACGCGGCCGAGCGACGGTTTGAGCGCGAATACGCCATTATAGGCCGCGGGCAGCCGCACCGAGCCGCCGATGTCGGTACCAAGCGCGAGCGGCGCATAGCCGGCGACGAGGCCGGCTCCTGCTCCGGAGCTGGAGCCCGCCGGATTGCGGGCGATGTTCCACGGATTGCGGGTGGTGCCGTGCAGGCTTGAAATGCCAGAGACCAGCATGCCGAAGTCCGGCATGGTCGTCTTGCCGAGGATGATGCACCCGGCCTCGCGCACGCGAGCGGCCGGCGGCGCGTCTGCATCAGCCGGTGTAACATCCCCGGCTGCAGTGCCGACTGGCGTTGGAATGCCCTTGACCGCGATATTGTCCTTGATCGTGATGGGCACGCCGTCGAGCGCGCTCAATGGTGCGCCAGCACGCCATCGCGCCTCGGACGCCGCCGCCTGCGCCAGCGTACCGGCGGCGTCTATCACGTACATGGCGTTGATCTTGTTCTCCCACGCCTCGATGCGGGCGAGTGCTGCGTGCGCCACCTCGACCGGGGAAAGTTCCTTTCCGCGGTAGGCGGAAGACAGCGCAGAAGCGGTGAGGTCGTGGGTGGCTTTCACAGTCGTGCACGGTCCCGCGGGGCATTGAGCTGGTTGTAACTTAGCACGCAGCGGCACGCGCAAATGGGCGTTTCCTCGTTCCGGAGCTGGAGCACCCGTGTCTCACCAGAATAGTCGCGAGCCAGTCCGCCACCCGCGCACCGCCGCCAGGCATCCAAAGCTCGCAAAAAAACCTCGCTTAGAGCGAGGAATTTTCAGATCCTTGGAGGAAAAGCGACCGGACAGCGTCCCCCTGACCGGACGAAAATGCCTCGGTTGGAGCGAGGGATTTCCTGGGCTGATGCTATTCCTTTTCCGTCATCCGGTTGCGCGTCCGTCCGGCAAGGTCAGCGTGGTTTGGTTTGCAGTGTGGAGATTACAGCGAGGGCTGTAATCTCCAGTATCTCCAACGCCTACGTCGCGTCAGTTGGTGGCGAAGCAGTAGAACCTGCCGGCGCCTCCGGTGTTAATGAGCGCCTGCTTGGAGCACCCCTGGCTCATATGCGCCGCATTCCACGACGTGTTCTGGCCGCCCGACCGGTCGGTGTGACCGAGCATCGCGCGCGCACGGTCTGCCGGCACGTTTGGGTTTGCCTGCGCCAGAGTCATGCCGTCCGAGGTCCAGTTGTTGCAGGTGTGATCGATGCCGTCGGTGAACGCGCGGCCGTCGGAGTCCGAACCGGTCAGCATGTCATGCTGGTTGCCGCCGGGAGGCGACGCCACCCCCGGAACCTCACCACCCTTGACGTCGAGGACGGTCGCGCGCTGGATGTTATTGCGGTCGCGCTGCTGGTCGCCATGCAGATCGGCGACGCTGCTGGCGATCAACTGACCTTTGACGTTGTACCAGGGTCCGGTGCCAATGCGACCGCGCGCATTCACTCTCGGGGTGTTACCCCGCTGCTCTTGACTGAGATACGCGTGCCACGTTTTCGCGGCCGCCGCCCCGCCCAATGCCTGGGCTTGGCTTTGGCACATCTGGTCGGCGCCCGCGAGTCCGCCAAGATTGCCCGTGCCATTCGGGTTCTCGGCAACGAAGAAGCTCGCGGCCGGGGGTTGAGGCTGCTGGGCTTGCGCCAAGGTAGCCGCCGATCCTAGAAAAGCGATGGCAACGGTGGCAACAACGATTGTTCGCGTCATTTGATGTCCTCCCTTTACGAAGGGCTCAACCCTAGCACTGGTCGCCTATTGCCCGCAATGCACAGCCACTCCGCAGTCGGCACCCGACGCTCCCCGCACGCATATAAGCAAGTGATGACTGCTTCGGATAGGTTTGCGCCCTCGCAATCTGGGCGTCGGCACCACGGATGTTTCCGCGACGCTGCCTCGACGCAAGCGGATAGCTCGCGCCGGCGTGAGTCATTCGATCTTAATGTTGTTGGCTTTGATGATCTCGACTCCACGTCGCGACTTCCGAGCGCACCAGCTTGGCGAAGTCATCGGTCGACATGGGTGCGGGGGGCCATCGCTCGCCACCTCCGCCACAGCCGCTCCCTCGCCCGCGCGCACGATTGCCGGGCCGTCCGGTTCGCAACCCTGACCAGACGAGCCGGGGCCCCCCATTCCCGCGATGGTCCCCATCGGTAGAAGATCATCGCGGCGCCGTGATATGCTAAAGGTCTGAAATCCGGTGGTGAGGCGCTGATGTTTTTCATCATTCCCGGCGTCTGCGTTTTCTGGACGACATCGATGGGCATGCCTGCGCTCGGCATCGGTGATGTCGTCGATCGCGATTGCAAGATGTACGCGGTCCTCAACGACATGGCGCTCACGCGGCCAGATCCGCGGCACCCGTTTCATGTCCAGGCCCAGATCGGCCGTCAGCAATCCGTCGTGTTCATTGAGCACACGCTGTACACGATCCCATGCGGCCGGGATAATCCGTGCGTCTCGAAATGCCCGGAACATTTTGACAACTGCTGGCTGCGGCCTACTCTGCGCCCAGATTAGGCCCCGCTGCCGAGAGAGCCAATGGAGCGCCGGTCTGTTGCGGCGGCGATTCGACGCCTTTCGCGCTCGCGGTACTTCGGCGCAGGACGGCGAGCGTGAGCCGATCGACTGGAGCATGTTTCGGTCTGGGTGAATCGGAGGGATTCCCAAAGGCTCAATGCTTGGCGAGAACGGGTGGTGGCGTCGATCGAAGCCGGTGCGTCGCGGCATGAGGCGGCCGAACAATTCGCCGTGAGCGCGAGTTCGGCGATCCGCTGGATGCAACGCTTTGTGCGCGGGGTGAGGCCGTAGCCGATACCGAGGTCGACGTCGATCTTGCCGACCTTGAAGTCGGTCACCGCGAACGGTTGATCGACTGCTGCGCAAAGGAGGTTGGCAGGTGGGTAATCGATGCCGCTGTATATTGATCGTTTTTTTGCGGTCCGACTTCGTCTGCTCCATTTGCACTGAACTTGTTAAGAGGGCAGAGTTTCTCAACAAGTCGCTGTGGGCCGGTTGCAGCGGACCGGCAGCGGGACAAAGCGGTCTATGTCACTTGTCGGTCCGCGGACATCAATCTGAAATAGTGCTCGGCGTGTTGGTAGTAGTTCTCCGCGCCGACGACATTCCCCGACCGGGCTTCCTCCTGGGCCAGCGCCAGATATCGCTCGTAGCTTCTTTGGGCAGCTTGATGCCCGTTCGACTGGGGTCGGGCGGCACTCGATGTCCACCGCTTCGGGCGGGCAGCAAATGACCCACCTGGTTTAGATTGGCGCGTGCTCATGGCTGTATTCGGGCCATTCTGCATGGCTCCCTCCTTGATAACGGCAGATGAAATATCCGCCAGGCAAAGCACGAAGCGACCACAATCAGATCCGATGTAATGTGCGCCACCGTTGCTAGTAGCCGATCCTGATCGTAGCAGCCCGAGAAGATGATCGCGATTTTTGGAGCGAATTGGCTCAGCCGGTCTTGGCGCCGCCTGCCAAGTACACGCGATATTTATGAACCAATCATCTATCATGTGGGGGGAGCGGGAGGAATTGTCAAGCGCAGCCCCAGCTCAACCATGCTCGAGGGATCGCCGGACGATGGATTTGAATCATCAGCGCCGCTCGACGCCATCCGAGGAGCGGCCATTCGAGCCCGGATTTCTACTGAATTTATGCGTCTCGGCGAACCGCCAAGTTCCCTCCACCGCGAATCAGGGTAACATAGTGGCGCACTGATTCGAGAGCAGGGGTAAAACATGGCGAAGTTGATGTCGAAGTCGGAACTCGTTCAAAAAATCGCTGAGCAACATGCGAACAATATGACGCGAAAGGACGTCAAGGGCGTGATCGAGTTCGCTCGCCGAAATAGGCCACAAGGAACTCAAGAAAACGGGGGCGTTCTTTGTTCCCGGCTTCGCCAAATTGATAGTCATCAAGAAGCCTGCCACAAAGGCGCGGAAGGGCATCAATCCGTTCACGAAAGAGCCGACGATATTCAAGGCGAAGCCAGCTCGGAAGATCATCAAGGCTCGCCCGGTAAAGGCTGCCAAAGACGCTATCTTATAACGTCGAAAATAACAATTCAGTCTGAAGGCTGCGTTGGTTCAACGGACCATGCTCCGACCGGCCGGGTCGTTTGCTAATGCCGGAGTGATCCGCGAGCGCGCTCTACTTGCGTCCCTGCTCATGCCGGCAGTTTGACAACGCCGTCTCGTTTATCTCGCGCCCGATTTGGCAGCGCATCCGATCGGCGTTCTTTAGCAGTTCGTCGATAACGCCGCCGCTTGCATGTTGATGGCACGACGACAACAGTACCTCGTCGGGAATATCGTCACGCGCGACTGCGCACCGCGTTGCGTCGGCGTGCTCAAGCAGGGTATCGACAATACCCGTCTTGTGCGTCGGGGGATCGGCAGTTTGCGCGAGCGAACGCATGGGCGACGCCGCGACGAGCGCGGCGATAAGCACGATGATCTTGGTCATGACGTGACTCCTTCGGTTGCCCCCACCATATGCGGCCCGCCGCCTCGAAGCGCTGTCGCGAGATTGCGGCCGCTTGCTCGTGCTTGCGCACCACGAGTCCACAAAGCAGAGTGGGCGGCCCAGTACGCGCCGGCGAGCGAAGGGCGACGCTGAATGGTTGCGGCATCCCAACTCCTACTGGCAAGCTTTGGAGGGCCGTCTTCCATGGCGAAGTCGCGCCTCACTCCGATCGTATCGGCTGCTGTGGGGCGGCCCAGGGATATGGTGGGGCGGCTCCTGGGCGAGCGGGTGGACACGTCGCCCCCGCGCACCGGGTGAAAAGAGCCGGCGCACTCATTGATGCTCATCAAGCAACCCGATTAACGATCGCCAACACCGCAGCCTTCAAGAAAGAGACGTGCGCAATGTTTCGCGCGCGCGGCGATTTCCTCTCGATCGGGGACACCCCGCTGTCCGAGCATGACCGCACGCTGGGGCTCCATGATCATCATGCCGCGTAACATTCCGGCTGCCGAGTGCGGATCCTCGAGCTTGATCAACCCGCGTTCGCATTGCCGAAGCAGCCAGCCCGCCATGGCCTCGCTGGTCCGAACGACCGCCACCTCGTAGAAGGTTGCCGCGACCTCGGGGAAGCGGTCGCATTCGCCGATCACGAGGCGGTTTATCGCGATGGTCTCCTCGCTCAGCGTCAGCGTGCCATAGGCGATCAACATGCGCTCCAAAGCCTCCCTCAGCGGGAGCGCGTCGAGGGCATCGGCGTCGATCTCAGGCATGAAGCGCCCGATCCGGTCGGAAACGACGCTGTTGAACAAATCGGCCTTGGTCGGGATCAAGCGGTACATCGTCTTGGTGGAGACACCCGCGCGCTGCGCCACGTCGTTCATGCAGGTCGCGGCGTAGCCGTTTGCCTGGAACTCCTGCCTCGCCGCCTCGATCATCAGGCGACGGGTCTCCTCGTCGGATCGTACCGGCGGACGTCCGCGCGGACGGCGTACCTCCTCTGCAATTTGTCCCATGCTCATTTTCCAAATTCATGTTGACACAGCCAATGTGGTGCCTATTTTGGAAAACGTCAAGTTTCTTTAATTGGAAAGGGCCGTAGCTGGCCTTTTCAAAAAAGGGCGGGTTCCATGAGCCAACACCCGGGTACCTTCGTGATCGAAAAGCCTATTTCCGTGGCGGAAGCAGCTCCAGTCCTCGCGGTATCCCGTGGGCGCGACATTGAGCTCCGCGCTCAGCCGGCTACGCTTCCTCTGGTGCCCGGTCCTCCGGCAGAGGAACTGGTTCTCCCGGCACCCACGGTCCAGAGACATCGGGTGCGCGCACTTCTCACGATCGGGGCGAGCCTCCTCGCCTTGGCGGGCGGCGGTTATTTCGGCTGGCAGTATTGGACGGTCGGGCGCTTCCAGGTCTCGACGGACGATGCCTATGTCAAGGCGGACAACACGACCATCTCGCCGAAGGTGTCGGGCTATATCGGTGCTGTGCTCGTGGGCGACAACGAGCAGGTCAAGGCCGGCCAAATTCTCGCGAGGATCGACGATCGCGATTTCCAGGTCGCGCTCGATCAGGCAAAGGCCGATGTCGCGGCCGCGAAGGCGGTGGTCGCCACCAAACAGTCTTTGCTTGCTGCGCAGCAATCCGTGATCGAGGCCGCGCAGGCGACAATCAGCCTCGACGAGGCGAACCGAACCTTCGCCGAGCAGGACAACGCGCGATACTCCCAACTCGCCTCCACGGGCAACGGCAGCGTGCAGAACGCCCAGCAAGCCGCTTCGCGCACCGCTGTGGCTCGCGCATCGGTCGCGCGCGACAGGGCATCGCTGGAGACCGCGACCAGGCAGCTCGACGTGCTCAAGGCGGAACTCGGCCAAGCTCAAGCCACGCTCGCCCGAGACGAGGCGACACAGCGACAGGCCGAGCTCAATCTTTCCTATACCGGCATTGTCTCGCCCGTCGACGGCGTCGTCGGCAACCGCACGCTTCGCGTCGGCCAATATGTCCAGGCGGGCACCCAGCTGATGGCGGTGGTGCCGACCGAGGCGGCCTACATCATCGCCAACTACAAGGAGACCCAGCTGACCGATGTCCGTCCCGGACAAGCAGCCGAGGTCGAGGTCGACACTTTCCCCGGCGTCACCTTCAAGGGCCACGTCGACAGCATCGCGCCGGCCAGCGGACAGGAATTCGCCTTGCTGCCGCCCGACAACGCGACCGGCAACTTCACCAAGATCGTGCAGCGCATTCCGGTCAAGATCGTCCTCGATCCCGGCAGCCCGCTTGCAGCCGAGTTGCGCCCCGGCATGTCGGTCTACCCGACCATCGAGACGAAGTCGCAGCAGCGCCAAGCTGCGGCGCGATCGGCAAAGAGGGGCTGAGGCGTTCACGGGCTCTCATCCAGGACGCGCGAACATGTCGAACAGCATTGCACTTGGTTCTCCGCACGCCATGCCGCTTCCGGCGAACTCGTCCGAGAAAGCTGATCTCACATCGTGGATCGCGGTGCTCGCCGGCATGATCGGCGCGTTCATGGCGATCCTGAACATTCAGATCACCAACGCTTCGCTCCTCGATATCGAGGGCGGTATCGGCACCGGCGTCGACAACGGCGCCTGGATCTCGACCTCCTATTTGATCGGCGAGATCATCGTGATCCCGCTGACCGACTATCTGAGCAAGGTGTTCTCGTTCCGACGCTACATGATAGCGAACACGGTCCTGTTCCCGATCTTCTCCATCGCCTGCGCCTTCACCCATGACCTCGGATCGATGATCGTCATGCGTGGCCTGCAAGGTTTTGCCGGCGGCATCCTGATCCCGATGGCCTTCACCATGGTGCTCACCAAGCTGCCGAAGTCGCAGCAGCCCATCGGCCTCGCGCTGTTCGCGCTGTCGGTAACCTTCGCGCCGGCGATCGGCCCGACAATCGGCGGCTACCTCACCGAGAACTACGGTTGGCAGACGATCTTCTTCATCAACGCCGCGCCGAGCGCCGTGATGGTGATGATGCTCGCCCTCACGCTCGAGCGCGAGCCGATGCGGCTCTCTCTCCTGAAGGACGGCGACTGGGCTGGCATCATCACCATGGCGATCGGCCTGTCGGCGCTCCAGACCGTGCTCGAGGAAGGCAACAAGGACGACTGGTTCGCCTCGCCCCTCATCTTGCGGCTCGCCATCGTGGCGGTGGTGTTCCTCACGGCTTTCGTTGCCATCGAGCTCACGGTGAAGAATCCGCTGGTGCGGCTGCGTCTCCTCAAGCGGCGCAATTTCGGCATCGGAGTGCTTGTCAATGTACTCGTCGGCTTCGCGCTCTTCGGCACCGTGTACGTCCTCCCGCAATATCTCGGCCAGGTCCAGCGCTACAACGCCGAGCAGATCGGCAACGTGCTCGCCTGGACCGGGTTGCCGCAACTCCTGCTGATCCCGCTCGTTCCGCTGCTCATGAAGCGCTACGACCCGCGCTATGTCGGCTTTGTCGGCATCAGCATCTTCGCCGCGAGCTGCTTCATGAACATCACGCTCTCGCCCGACACCGCGGGCGACCAGCTGTTGATCCCGAACATCGCGCGCGCGATCGGTCAGGCGCTCGTGCTGACCCCGATCAGCTCGATCACCACCGCGGGCATCGCGCCGGCCGAGGCCGGCGCAGCCTCCGGCCTCTCCAACATGCTGCGCAATCTCGGCGGCGCGGTCGGCACCGCAATGCTCGCCACCGTGCTGACCAAGCGCGAGCAATTCCACTCGAACATCATTGGCCAGTCGGTGAATCTCTATCGCGAGGAGGTGAGGCAGCGCATCGCCGAGTTGACGAACTACTTCCAGTCGCACGGGGTCTCCGATCCCACTGCCGCGCACCATCAGGCGATCGTGGCACTCGGCAATATTGTCAAACGACAAGCGCTCATCATGGGTTTCAGCGACACGTTTGCCGTGATCGGCACTGTGCTCGCGGTCGCCGCGGTTGCTCTCCTGTTCGCACGCAAAGTGAAAATTGGAGCTGGCGCCGGTGGCGCGCACTAATATTGAGCATGGTATCCTCCCAATAAATACAGCTGCGCCGGTCTGCGCGATTGTTGCGTAATGATCGGCAGAACCGCCCTGTGTCAGGCACGGAGCGAGGCGACGGCCGTGCGAAGGGGGGTGATCCTGACGGTTTTACAGTCTAGTATCGGCGACTGAAAAACCGGAAGTTGAGCGGAGCGTTGAAGCATCTGGGTACTGGGTCTTCGCGGGACGTTCGATCTGCGGTCGGCGAGGTGTGCGCCCATGACACTCGATCCAGTGTTGCTGTCGCGCGTGCAATGGGTGTGGGTCATTTCCTGGCACATCCTGCTGCCGGCATTCACCGTCGGGCTCGCGTCCTACATCGCGGTGCTGGAGGGCCTCTACTTCTTCACCGAGCGGCCGATCTGGTTCCGGCTTTCCGGTTTTTGGACCAAGCTGTTCGCGGTCTCGTTCGGCATGGGCGTGGTGTCCGGCATCACCATGCCGTTCCAGTTCGGCACCAATTGGAGCCGCTTCTCCGACGCCGCTGCCAACGTGATATCGCCGTTGATGGCCTATGAAGGCCTGATGGCTTTCTTCCTCGAAGCGTCCTTTCTCGGCGTGCTGCTGTTCGGCCGGCGGCTGGTGCCGCGGTGGCTGCATTTCTTCGCCGCCCTCATGGTGGCGGTCGGGACGCTGTTTTCCTCGTTCTGGATTCTTACGACCAACAGCTGGATGCAGACGCCGGCCGGTTACGACCTCGTCGACGGCCGCTTCTTCCCCACCGATTGGGTGGCGATCGTCTTCAATCCGTCGTTTCCATTCCGCCTCACCCACAACGTCAACGCGTTCTACATCACCACAGCCTTCGTGGTGATGGGAGTAGGGGCCTATCTGCTGCGCCGCGAGAGGTCGGTCGCCGAAGCGAAGATCATGATCAGCATGGCGCTTGATCTTCTGATCATCATCGTGCCGCTGCAGTTCATATTGGGCGACCTGCACGGCCTCAACACGCGCGAGCACCAACCCGCCAAGCTTGCGGCGATCGAAGGCCGTTACGACACCGCCGCCCCGGCGCCGCTCACCCTTTTCGGCATCCCCGACGACGCGTCCGCCACGATGAATTACGCAATCGACGTGCCCTATCTCGGCAGTCTCGTCCTGACCCACAGCTGGAACGGCAAGATCGAGGGGCTGAAGGACTTTCCCCCCGATCAGCGCCCCCCGGTCGCGCCACCGTTCTTCGGTTTTCGCATCATGGTCGGGATCGGCGGGATCATGCTGGCGATCGTCGTCGTCGGCCAGATCATGCGCCGCAATGAACGGCGCTATCGCTCGCGCTGGTTCCTCCTTCTGTGCCAGGCCGCGGCGCCGCTCGGCTTCATTGCGGTCATCGCAGGATGGGTGACCACTGAAGTGGGACGCCAGCCCTGGACGGTTTACGGCCTGCTGCGCACGGCGGATTCCGTCTCGCCTTCGCTCACCGGAAGCGACGTCGCCATATCGCTGGCGTTCTACGTCATCGTCTACCTCATCATGTTTTCGACCGGCATCGCCTTCATGTCGACCATTGTCCGTGCCGGCGTGGATGAGGCGGCCAATGAGCCCGACGTGATCGAGGGCGGGCTGCCGGTCCCGCCGTTCGCGGCGGCGGCTTCCTCCGGGGCGACAACGAGACCAGTACCGGGACCAGCGACGGGAGCGTGACCATGCTGATCGACCTGGTTCCGATTTGGACCGCAATCCTCGGGCTTGCGGTGTTCTATTACGTCGTGTTCGACGGTTTCGATCTCGGCGTCGGCATCCTGTCCGGACTTCGTGTCTCCGGAGTGGCGCCGGCTCATGATGAACTCGGTCGCGCCGGTGTGGGACGGCAACGAGACCTGGCTGGTGCTGGGCAGCACCGGCCTCTTGGCGGCGTTTCCGCTCGCCTTCGCGATCATCATTCCCGCGGTGTATTTTCCGATCGTGATCATGCTGCTGGCGCTGGTGTTCCGTGGCGTCGCCTTCGAGTTCCGCTTCAAACGTCCCGCCCTGCAGGAATTGTGGGGCAAAGCCTTTTGTGCGGGCTCGGCGGTGGCGACGTTCGCCCAGGGCGCCGTCCTCGGTGCGTTCATCCAGGGTTTCAAGGTCGAGGGCCGCCACTTCGTGGGAACGTCGTTCGACTTTGCCACGCCGTTCGCCCTGCTCACGGGGCTCGCTCTCATGTTCGGGTACGCCTTGCTTGGATCCGGCTGGCTCGTCATGAAGACCGAGGGCGAGCTGCAGGCCTGGAGCCGGCGCGCCGGCCGCATCTGCCTTATCGGCGTTGGCGTTGCCGTGGTCGCGGTGAGCATCTGGACCCCGCTGGTCGATCCGGAGATCGCGCGACGCTGGTTCTCCTGGCCCAACATCCTGTGGCTTTCGCCGGTGCCGATCGTCACCGCGGCGATAGCGGCGCTGTGCTGGCGTTCGCTCGGTGGCCGCGGCGAGGCGTTGCCGTTCCTGAGCGCGATTGCATTGTTCCTGATGTCGTTCGTCGGCATTACCATCAGCCTGTGGCCGATGATCGTGCCGCATCACTACACGCTGTGGCAGGCCGCTTCCGCGCCGGGCACGCAGGCATTCCTGCTGATCGGAACGCTGTTCCTGCTGCCGGTAATCCTGATGTACACCGCCTGGTCCTATTGGGTGTTCCGCGGCAAGGTGCGCTCGGACATCGGTTACCACTAAAAGCGATGATCCTCCGACCCCGGCCGAACATCCTGGTGGCCGTCGGCCTTTAACGGACCCTATCGCTGGGCGGGCGACCTGTGTCACTGATCTTCGCCGAGCTGCGGTTTGAGCGGCAAATCCCCGCCACGCAACGCTCGAGGTCGCGGAAATTCCGGTGCAGCTGCTCCAATGCGAAGCCCAGCGTGAAAATGTGCTCCACCGCGTCCCCCGATAGATCCCGCGTGAGGCTCGCGGAACGAAGCGCCGCCATGGCCGTAGCGTAATCGCCGAGTGTTTCGTCGACGGCGTCGAGCGCCGGCGGCGCCCGGCGGCCGATCAGTGCAGCGCTGCTCCACCGCAGATAATCGATCGCGGCTTCGCGGAAGCGGGCGAGCGCCGGTCCGAGCCGCTCCTGGAATGGGTCGGGAAGTGGCACGACGGCCGCCCGCCCGATCATCACGAGGTCGTGGCGCAGCCGAAGCAGGGTGCGCAGCAGCGGCGCCAGATCGGGCTCTGCGGATAGATAGGTCAGCCGCTCCCGCTGGACTTCGCTTTCGATCGTGCCGAGCCGCGCGAAGGCTTCCCCGATCTCATCCTGCATGCGCTGGACCGATCTCGCGTCGAGGTTCCGGGTAAAGCCGTCGAGCAGCTCGCCGAGGGCTGCCGCCATGCGCTCCAGCAGGCGGGCGCCAGCCTCGATCGCCAAGCCATGCGCGCGCTCCGGGAACACCAGGAACGACACCGCGAGGGCGATCATGCCGCCGAGCGCCACCTCGATCACGCGGTAATAGGCGGATTCGAGCGGGCTGGCATGGGTGAACGTCGGGATCAACAGCACCATCACCGCCGTGAACGGTGCAACGGTGAAGCTGGGCCTTATTGCCGCGAGCAGGGCGAGCGGCGCAAGGGCGATGGCTAGAACCGCCAAGGTGCCAAGCTCGCTCGCATGCGGTATCAACGTGGCGACGAGGCTGCTGAAGACGGCGCCGCTGAGCGTGCCCACGAAATAATCAATCGTCGCCTTCAGCGTCCGGCCGACGCTGAGCTGCGTCACGATGATGGCTGTCAACACGGCCCAGAGCGCCAGGGGAAGGTGGAGGAATTCGGCGAGCGCATAGGTCGCCAGGGCGGCCAAGGTTACCCGGCCGCATAGCCGCAGTTCCACCGCCCTGCTCCGGATGGTGGTGCGAAGCCAGGTCGCAATGGTGGACATGCCGCTTCGTCCGCGCTGATGGGCCGTTAGCGGCAAAATAGACCCATTCGCTACTTTTGGGGAACGCGGCACATCGGAGTGCCAATAGCGCTGGGTAACACTCTGCCTTAAGACCGGACATCGCTCAATTTCCTTGTCATCCGGGAATGTGGGTTGAAACCGTCAACTCGGCTATTCCGATCCGTCAACTCCAATTTTCCTCGTCGAGACGGTGGCCCGCAAGACCGGCAGCATTCGCTGGATGGCACTAGCCGGAGAGCACAAGCAGCCGGCCGACGCGACCACGGCATGTATTGGAAAAGACCCCCTCCAAGCCTCTTCGGGAAAACCTCGCCAGCGAATTCAGCGCAGGATTGGGTCGACTGATGGTCATGAAGGGGCCATTGTGGGGGCGTCTGCTCGGCTGGCGGCGTTCCGCGCAGCACGCCGCTTTTTGTGGGACTTACGATCACGTTTCGTTGCGATCTTCGATCAGTCAGTGTCGTCGTCTGGTGCAGTATCCACACCACTTGCAAGGAACGGAGGCTTCTATGCGCATGTTCATCGTGCTTGCTGTTGCGGTCGCGATCGTGGCCATAGGCTTCGGGGTGAAGGCCGTTTTCGTCCCGGGATCGTCGGCGGTGCCTGGCTTAATGACCGGGGCAATGACAACGTCAAATACTCTGTCGCCACATGAGATTCATCTCAACTATGAAGGAATGAAAGAACTTCCTGTTCATGAGATCAAAGACCCTAACTAGGGTCGAGGCCGCATTGACCGATCAACCGCCGTGTCGATGGCCGGCGCGGCGCGGGTTGCGGCTAAACTGACCGAACGTGCCTTCAGAGGCGGACCGCTTCCGTGGAAAATGCCTCCGCCGCGGATTCCTGAAAGACGCTGAGAACAGCCGCGCCTGCTGTGGCAATGACCACAACGGCAATGCAGGCAAGGATGAAGCTGCGCATTTCGAACCTCCTCGAATTCAAGCAACTAAAAGCGACACGCCTCTTAAGGTTCTCGAAATCATGTCAGCGGCTTTGTCTCACGCTCGCGCAGGTAGTCGTCGGTCGTGCGCAGCTTCGGGCGCGCCGGCGCGCCGTAGGGATCGATGCCCTCCTCGGTGACGACGGCGACCCGGCAATCCTCGCACATCTTGATGACGTCGAGGCGGCTGCCCGAGCCCTGGAACATCCAGTGCCTGCCTTCGAGCTTGGCAGCGACGCGCTCGATCGTGCTTTTGACGCCGAACGGTTTGCCGCAGCGCACGCACGGGAACGGCTCTTCCTCCTTGAGCACGCGTGCCGCCGCGGTGGCGGCGCTGAAGTCGATTCGCGGGATGAGACTGATCACCTTCTCCGGGCAGGTCGCCTTGCATAGCCCGCATTGCACGCAGGCATCCTCGGCGAACCGCAACATCGGCCGGTCCGGATCGTCCGACAGCGCACCGGTGGGACAGGCCGATACGCAAGCGAGGCAGAGCGTGCAGCCCTGAACATCGATCTCGACCGCCCCGAATGGTGCGCCCGCCGGCAGCGCGATGACATCGACAGGCGCCGGCGCGGCGCGATGCAGTTCGCGCAACGCCAGCCGCAATATTTCGCGCCTTCGTCCAATGGGTTGAAAACTGGCAGGCCGCAGAACGACGGCGCGGGGGTCGATTTGACGCAGCATGTCGCCGAGCGCGAATGGATCGTCGGTCTCGATGGTCGCGACCCGCGTGCCGTCAAGGCCGAGCTCGGCAAGGATAGGCTCCGCGAGTGCGATCGTGTGCATCAGTCCGGCAATATCGTGGCGCGGTTTTGCGCGCAGGACAAACCGCGCCGCCGACGCGCCGAACGCGAAGGCAGCTGCCACCGTTTCAAGCCCGACCTGCGTGATTTCGTTCACCACGAACGGCAAGACATTGGCGGGCAAGCCGTCGCCATGGCGCGCAAGCGCGTCGATCAGCGCGCCACCATGGTCTTCATCGTGAAAGAGAACAATGGGAGCGCTACCGCCGGCCTCGCGATAGACCATGAGCAGCGTGCGTAATCGGCGCATCAACGCGTCGGCCGGCGGCAGCGCGTAACCGGCCGCGCCGGTCGGGCACGCGGCGGCGCATTGACCGCAACCTGCGCAGATATTGGCGTCGATCGCGACGTGGTCGCCGTCAGGCGCGATGGCGCCCGCCGGACAGAGTTCGAGGCAGCGCCGGCAGCCGACGATGCCCGATCGCGAATGGGCGCACAGGTGATCCGCGAAGGATACGTATCGCGGCTTGTCGAAATCGCCGACGAGATTGCGGGCGCGCAGTACCTCCTGGAGCATCGCCGCGCGATCGCCGGGATGGGCGCGCAAATAGCCGTCGCGCAAGTCCGCGGCGGAAAACAACGGCGCCCCGCCGGAGACATCGAGCACCATGTCGCAGCGCGACGTAGCGCCGTCGCGTGCCGGGCCGAACGTCAGTGCTCCGCGCGAGGAGGGCGATGGGACGGCATAGTCGTCGACCGTCAGTTCGAATGCGCCGAGATGGCCTTTGGCCGAACGGATCGTGCCTTTGACGATCAGGAAAATCGGTGGAGCGCGGCGGTGTGACATGGTCCGGCCGCGTGATCAGAACGGTGACGTCGAGATGATCTCTGAGAAGGTTCGCCGCCTCGAATGCGCGCTCGTCGCGACCATAGACGAGGATGACGCCTTCGCTCTTGAGGTTGACGAAAGGCACTTCCGGCATCGGTTCTGCCGCCGCGGCGGCAAGCGCGGCCATCTTCGGCCCGGCGCTTGCGGCATCCGTCGACCAGCCGGCGTTCTCACGCAAATTCACGAAGGTTACGTCACCACCGCTCTCGGCCGCGATGTCGCGAAACAGCGGCGCCTCCTGGGTGCAGCCCATCGTCACCGGCGCGCCGCTGGCGGCAACTCTGCGAAAACGTTCGAGCTCGGCACGGCAAAATTGGTGGCCGGTGACGATACTGGCACCTGCGGCACCCGCGCTGTGATGCCTGCGCATCGAGCGGCATGGTGTCTTCACAGGAGCACATCAGGATGATGCGCTGATCCGCCATCCCATCTCCTATATCGGCGTGCCGATCCAGCGGGGGCTGGCAGTCGCCGCTCCGACAACATAGTTATTTTGGATCGAAAAGTAGAGTCGGGGCCGAGAATGCGTGTCGAGACCCCCTACAAGCCGGTGCTCGATCTGCCGCCGCCATTTCGGCTGGTGGCACTGCGCGAGGTCGGGGACGCCTTCGGCCATGCCCGGACGCATGCTGCGGAACTTGGCGCCGGAACGCTGGTCTCGGTCGGGCGCTTCGACTTGGCCGAGTTCGCGGTGGTGCTGGAGCCTGACGAGCCGCTCGCGTCCGCATGGCGCGCGCTCTATGCCGGAATGGTGGCGCTTGCCGATGCGCTGGCGACGATAGCGCCGCCGGCCAAGCCGATCGTCATCGAATGGCCCGATGCAATCCGCGTCGACGGTGGGCTGGTCGGCGGCGGACGCCTCGCTTGGCCGCGTGGCGACGATGAGGCTGCGCCGCCGCCCTGGCTCGTATTCGGCGCCATGATCCGCATGGTGTCGATGGCTGGCGACGGGTCCGGGGTGCGTCCGGTCGCAACCGCCCTGGAGGATGAAGGGTTCGGCGATGCCGGCTCGGACCGGCTGGTCGAAAGCTTCGCCCGTCACCTCATGCGCGTGATCGATCATTGGCGGGAAGCCGGGTTCGCCGCAATAGCCGACGATTACCTGTCTCGGCTCGAGCGCGTCGAAGGGGTGCGCCACGGTATCGGCGATGATGGCGAATTGCTGGTCAGATGCGGCGGTAAACCGGTCCGGCGCCACCGGCTGAAACCGAAGCTTGGCGCGCCGTCATGGCTCGGGGGGCCAGGGTGAAGGATTTCTGGCTCTCCTGCGGCCACCTTCTGACCGATCACGATGCCGGGCGGCCGTCTCGTGGTGACGGACGAGTTGCTCAAGGCCTATCTGGCGAGGCCGGAGCTCAGGCTTCCTCCTGACGCATGCGCCGCCGAGCGGCGACTTTGCGACGACGCTGTTTACGGAGCCGCAACGGCGTGTCGCTATCGAGGAGATCGCCGCGATCGCGGACGCCGACGCACGGCAGAATTGGGAATTGATGATTGCCTTTCGCGATCGCCTGTTGCGCCACAAAACACTGGAAGCGGCCTACCTCGATCTGATCCGCCAGGCGTCGGCAGTACGCCGCCGCTGTTTCTCGACCAGCTCGTCCACGTCATCCTGCGCAACGTCCTCGACGGCTGCGAAGATCCCTTCATGCTGCGGGCCGCCGAATTGTTGTTCCGCCCGCAGCGGTTGACGCTGCACGAGGGTTCGCTGATCGCGGCAGATGCCGAAACGATCGCAGGCTCACGTGCGGTACCGCTGTCGCCGCTCGTATCGATGCTGGGAATTCCCGCCGGTGCTGAAATCGACGTGCTGGTCGACGACAATGCGAAAACCTATTGGGAACGCAGCGACCTCTTCGATATGGCCATCGATCTCACCGCTGGCCGCCGCGGCCTTGCCGCCCTGGGCGAAGTCATGTCGCGTTGGGTGCGGCACATGCTTTCAGTCGAGGTGGAGATCGAGCCGCTCACCGAAATGCACAATGTCGAATTCACCTGGTATGTCGGGCTCGACGCCGAAGCCACCCGCATCGGCAATGCGCTGTGGAACGGCGACGCGCTGGATGAGAAGAGCCGATCGAGCGTCGTCGGACTGTACCGGCTGACATTCGCGGACGCGACCGGTGCCACCGAAAAGATCGGAGCCAACCCGGTCTATCTCATCCTGGCGATGTCACCGGACAAGGTATTGCGCATGAAGCCGCAAAACCTTCTGACCGGCCTGCCTGTCCGCCGTCTGGAGGCAGTGAGTTGAGCGCCGCAAGACCGTATGCGTGCGTTCCGGTCGGCGTGGTCGTCGAGCGACGCAAGGCGACGTCGCACTGGCTCGATGTGGTCTGGCGTCCGGTCGCCGTGCTCGGTGGCGTGCCCGACGTGGCCCCCTGGACGGTGATTGCCGCCGCAGAGGATGCTGCGACGTTCTACGTCGGTGCCGCCGAGATCGAGCTCTATCGGACCGAGACGGATCACTATCGCAGCAATCTCGATTCGGGGGCGCCGTCGGTGTGGATCGCGCTGCGGCCGACCGGGGCGGAGCCGCCCTATGCCCTGTTCGCGGTGACCGCCGATCCGGCCGAGGGGGAATCCTTCACGCAAGCCGGGGACGATCTCGTGGAGACCGTGCCAATGCCGGCGGCGGTGCGCGAGATCGTCGCGGCTTTTGTTGCCGAGCATCACGTCGAGCGGCCGATCTACAAGCGCAAGCGCGACTGCGCCGGTCCGCAAGCGCAGGCGCGCCGCGCACCGATGCGGAAGGATCGACACGAATGAACATTCCAGAAAACTTCCTCACGCGCTGGTCGCGCCGCAAGAACGCGGCGGCTGAAGACGAGGAGGCCAACTCTCCCGCGGTCTCGTCTCTTGAGGCTTCGGGGGAGGCGGCCGGGAGCTGAGGGGGCGGCCGCGGCCGGACGCCCGGACGGCGACGCCCCCGCATTGCCCGGCGTCCCGCCCAACCCGGTTGGACCTTCATTTGATCCGACCAGCGTGCCCCCGATCGAATCGATTGCCGCGGACACCGACATCCGGGCCTTCCTCGCGCCGGGCGTGCCGCCCGAACTGACCCGCGCCGCGCTCCGCCGCGCCTGGACCGCCGACCCCAATATCCGCGACTTTGTCGGGCCTGCGGACTACGATTGGGACTTCAATGCGCCCGGCTCCATGGCGGGTTTCGGATTGCTCGAGATGACCGATGAACTGTGCCGGGTGGCGGCTCAAATCATTGGGCCGGCCCCCGGCCAGAACCAAGCAGCCGGGATCCTCAAACAAGCTTGCGCGGAGACAATATCCGGTCAGCCCCTCGGTGAACCCGATCTTCGGGGACAGCGGCCTCGCGCGGACGAAGATGATCGTGTCGGGCTGGCCCAAAATGTACCGACGGAACAGCCAGCGGAGCGGCGCGGGCACCATGATCTGACACACCCCGTTCAGCAGGGCGGTGCGGTGCAAGGTCAGCCGCGTGCGCTTGAAAAGTCACAATTAATTGTCCGCCATAGTCACGGGGGAGCCCTACCAAAGTAACCGGCTTGGTCTTACCCTGGTGGTATTCAGTGTGCTTCCGAGTCCTGAGCGAGAACAGACCGGATGCGGGATACCGACCGTGCGATCGATTTCTACGGCGAACATCCCGACGCGACCGCTGACGCCGAGGCGGCGCGGTCGCGCGAATATGCGCTGCTCTCGACACTGCTCTCGCGCCCGCCGGACCAGACCTTGCTCGAACGCCTCGCCGACTTGGCCGGCGATGCGAGCCCGCTCGGGCGCGCCCATGCCGGCGTCGCCGAGGCCGCACGCAGCACCAGCGCCGCCGCATGTCGAACGGGAATACTTCAATCTCTTCATCGGCCTCGGGCGCGGGGAACTCTTGCCCTACGGATCATATTATCTTACCGGCTTTCTGCATGAGCGGCCGCTCGCGCGCCTGCGCCAGGACTTGGTCCAGCTTGGAATCGAGCGAGCGGCAGGTCAGGCGGAGCCGGAAGATCACGCTGCGATCCTGTGCGAGGTCATGGCCGGGTTGGTGAGCCGGTGCTTTCCCGCCCCGCCGGGCGCCGATCGCGCGTTGTTCGAGAGGCATCTGTCGCCCTGGATCGGACGGTTCTTTGCCGATCTTGAGTGCGCCGAGACGGCCGACTTCTATCGCCGAGTAGGTACGCTTGGCCGGGCGTTCATCGACATCGAAACGGAGGCCTTCGCGCTGCCGTCCTGAGCGGAGCACAGAGGCGGCCCCGAGGAGGGTGAGATGACGAAACAACGCAAGGCGATGCTGGGCCGTCGTGAGTTGCTGCGCACGCTCGGCGTCGGGGTCACATTGGTGGCGGCCGCAGCGCCGCTCGCCGGCGAGGCACGCGCCGCCACTGCAAACTATCAGGACAAGAGCAAGGCGCGTTATCAGCCGAACTCTGCGGAAGTTCAAAACTTCTACCGCGTCAACCGTTATCCGCCCAAGTGAGGAAGCGCCGGTGCTCATCAAACGAACGGAACGCGAGGCCCGCCGCGGTGCGCTTGCTGCCGCTCTGCAGCACCAATCGGACGGCGGTCTCGACCGCCGCAGCTTCCTGCGCCGGTCCGGCCTCGTCGCCGGCAGTCTCGCAACGCTCGGCGCACTGCCGCTCACAAGTCTGCGCAGGGCGGAAGCAGGGCCCCCGCCGCCGGCAGGCGCGCAACTCGCCACCCGCAAGAATATGTGCACCCATTGCTCGGTCGGCTGTTCGGTCGTCGCCGAAGTTGCAAACGGCGTGTGGGTCGGCCAGGAGCCGGATTATGACAGCCCCATCAATCGCGGTTCGCATTGCTGCAAGGGCGCGGCGGTTCGTGATGATGTGCTGAACGTGCGGCGATTGCGCTATCCGATGAAGCTGGTCGACGGCCAGTGGAACCGGATCGCCTGGGACCAGGCCATCGACGAGGTCGGCGACAAATTGATGGAAATTCGCCAGGCGTCGGGACCGGAATTGGTCTACTGGCTCGGCTCGGCCAAGTTCACCAACGAAGCGGCCTACCTCAACCGCAAGCTCGCCGCCTTCTGGGGAACGAACAACTCCGATCATCAGGCGCGCATTTGTCACTCCACCACCGTCGCGGGTGTGGCCAATACCTGGGGCTATGGCGCGATGACCAACAGCTACAACGACATTCGCCATGCCAAGACCATTATGGTCATGGGCGGCAATCCCGCCGAGGCGCATCCGGTGTCGCTGCAGCACATTCTGGAGGGCAAGGAGCTCAACCGCGCCAATATGATCGTCATCGATCCGCGGATGACGCGGACGGCGGCGCACGCGACGGAATATGTGCGGGTGCGCCCGGGCACTCACATTCCGACGATTTACGGGATGCTGTGGCACATTTTCCAAAATGGCTGGGAGGACAAGGAATTCATCCGCCAGCGTGTCTACGGCCTGGACGAAATCCGCAAGGAGGTGGCGAAGTGGACGCCCGACGAGGTCGAACGCGTCACCGGCTTGCCGGAAGCACAGGTCAAGCACGTCGCCGAGACTTTTGCGAAGGATCGGCCGTCAACGCTGATCTGGGCAATGGGCCAGACCCAGTTTACCGTCGGTACGGCGAACGTCCGCGCCAGCTGTATCTTGCTGCTCGCGACCGGCAATGTCGGTCATTCCGGCAGCGGCGCGAATATTTTCCGCGGCCACACCAATGTCCAGGGCGCCACCGATCTCGGCCTCGATGTGACGACGTTGCCGCTCTATTACGGACTGTCTGAGGAAGCCTGGAGGCATTGGTGCCGGGTGTGGGAGGTCGACTACGACTGGATGCTGTCCCGCTTCGTCAACAAGACGTTCATGGAAACATCGGGAATTCCCAGTACGCGCTGGTTTGATGCCACCCTGCTGCCGAAGGACCAGGTCAGCCAGCCCGACACCTTGAAGGCCATGTTCATCATGGGCCATGGCGGCAACACGATCGCCAGGATGAGCCAGGCGGTTTCCACGCCGCGCGCTTTTGACAGGCACCTCGTGCATGCCAAGCGTCATTTGGGTCGGACGCAGGTTCAGGATCGGCGTCGGGTGAAGAACCGGCTCGGGCAGGGTCGCAGGCATTGAATCCCCAGGGTTCGCCCCGACAGGGCGATTGTCGCAAAACTGTCTTATCTCAAGCGCGGGGTCAACGCGGTCGCCTGGGCGCGGCGCAAAATGGCCCTCGCCGGCTCGCCATCGTCATTTGACCCTCTCGGCAAATCGTGTTTTGTCGCGCCGCACGCCTTGATCCCGATAATCCCTCGAGAAAGCCCGGCAATGCGGCCCGAACGATACAACGTGCGCGAATCCGAACCCAAGTGGCGGAAGGCCTGGGCGGACGCGCAAATCTTCAAGACCGTAACGACGATCCGCGCCCGAAATATTACGTCCTCGAGATGTTCCCCTATCCGTCGGGGCGCATCCACGTGGGCCACGTTCGCAACTACGTCATGGGCGACGTGGTGGCGCGCTATCGGCGCGCGCGCGGGTTCAACGTGCTCCATCCGATGGGGTGGGACGCTTTCGGCCTGCCGGCTGAAAACGCCGCCGCGCAAAACAACACCCATCCGGCGAAATGGACCTACGCCAACATCGCGACCATGCGCGCCCAGCTGCAGTCGATGGGCCTGTCGCTCGACTGGTCGCGTGAGATCGCGACCTGCGATCCGAGCTACTATAAGCATCAGCAGAAGCTGTTCCTCGATTTCCTCGACGCCGGCCTGCTTGTCACGCGCAAGAAGTCGAAGGTCAATTGGGACCCGGTCGACCAGACGGTCCTCGCCAACGAGCAGGTGATCGACGGGCGCGGCTGGCGTTCGGGGGCGGTCGTCGAGCAGCGCGAGCTCGCGCAATGGTTCTTCAGGATCACCGAATATTCGGACGATCTCTTGGCCGGCCTCGACCGTCTCGACCGCTGGCCGGAAAAGGTCCGTCTCATGCAGCGCAACTGGATTGGGCGCTCGGAGGGCCTGTTGGTTCGCTTCGTCGTCGATCCCAAGACGCTGGGCGCGCTCGCCGGCGAACCGGAGACGACCGACTTCGAAATTTATACGACCCGTCCCGACACGCTGTTCGGCGCGAAGTTCATGGCGATCGCGCCCGACCATCCGCTGGCCGGCGCGGCGGCGCGGCGCGACCCGGCCCTCGCGGCGTTCATCGAGGAATGCCGCAGGATTGGGACGCGGTCGCGGCGATCGAGACCGCGGAGAAGAGGGGCTACGACACGGGCCTCAAGGTGGTTCACCCGTTCGACGCCGACTGGCGCTTGCCGGTCTATGTCGCCAATTTCGTGTTGATGGAATACGGCACGGGCGCGATTTTCGGCTGCCCGGCCCACGATCAGCGCGATCTTGATTTCGTCAACGCCTATGGCCTTGGCGCGACGCCGGTGGTCTCCCGCCTGGGGCCGACCCCGCGACCTTCACCGTCGATAAGATCGCCTACGACGGCGACGGCGTGATGATCAATTCGCGCTTTCTCGACGGCATGACGGTCGAGGAGGCCAAGGAGGAAGTCGCGCGCCGGCTGGAGCAGACGATGCTCGGCGACCGGCCGCAGGCCAAGCGGCAAATCAATTACAAGCTCAGAGACTGGGGCGTTTCCCGCCAGCGCTATTGGGGTTGCCCGATTCCGATCATCCATTGCGAGGCTTGCGGCGTCGTGCCGGTCCCGGTCAAGGACTCTGCCGGTCACGCTGCCCGACGACGTGACGTTCGATCAGCCCGGCAATCCGCTTGACCGTCATCCGACATGGAAGCACGTCGCCTGCCCGCAATGCGGCGGGCCGGCGACGCGCGAGACGGACACGATGGATACGTTCGTCAATTCGTCCTGGTATTTCGTGCGCTTCACCGATCCGGCCAATACGTCGGCCCCGACCAATCGGGCGGCGGCCGATCATTGGCTGGCGGTCGACCAGTATATCGGCGGCGTCGAGCATGCGATCCTGCATCTTTTGTACTCGCGCTTCTTCACCCGCGCGATGCGCAGAGTGCGGGTATCTCGATCTCGATGAGCCTTTCGCCGGTCTTTTCACGCAGGGCATGGTGGTGCACGAGACCTATCGCGACCAGCGCGGGCAATGGCTCGCGCCGTCCGAAGTTCGCGTCGAAGCGGACGGGGAGGGGCGTCGCGCTTTTCTGCTCGAGGGCGACGAGCCGGTCGAGATCGGCCCGATCGAGAAGATGTCGAAATCCAAGCGCAACACGGTCGATCCCGACGAGATCATCGCAGACCTATGGCGCCGACACGGCGCGATGGTTCATGCTGTCGAACTCGCCCCGGAGCGCGACGTGATCTGGACGGAGGCGGGCGTCCAGGGCGCCTTCAAGCAGACGCAGCGGCTATGGCGCCTGATCTGCGAAATCGACCGCGTCGTCGGCGCGGAGCGTCCGGCGCCGCCGGTGAATACCAGCGATGAAGCGCGGCGCATTCGCCGCATCGCCCATGCGGCGCTCGCCAAGGTCGAGGACGATATCGAGCGGCTGCGTTTCAATGTCTGCATCGCGGCGATCTACGAGTTCGCCAACGAGCTCGGCGCGGCGCTGGGAGCAATCGAGGAGGCGCACGGTCGCCGACGATCTGCGCTTGGCCTTCGCCGAGGCCGGCGACATCCTCGTCCATTGCTTTGCGCCGATGATGCCGCACCTTGCCGAAGAATGCTGGGAAGCGCTCGGCCACAAGACGTTCGTCGCGCAGAGCCCGTGGCCGGTCGCCGACCGCAGCCTGATCCAATCGGCCCACGTGACTTACGTCGCGCAGGTCAACGGCAAGAAGCGGGGCGAGCTGACGATCGAGCGGGACGCCGATCCGAAACGGATCGAGCGCGCGGCGCTCGCCCTCGACGGCGTCGTCCGGGCGATGGATAATAAGCCTGCCCGCAAGGTGATTATCGTTCCGCACAGGATCGTCAATGTCGTGCTCTAAAGTTCTCGGCGCGGTCGTGGCGCTCTCGCTCGCCGGCGCGTTGGCGGGTTGCTTTCAACCGCTCTACAGCGAATCGGCGCACCCGGGCCTGGTCGAGGATCTTCGCGCCATCCAAGTCGCGCCGATCAAGGATCGCGTCGGCCACTATCTGGCGGACGATCTCGCCACCGACCTCAACGGCACAGGCCAGTCGCCGCCGCCGAAATATCGTCTGACGGTGACCGTGACGCTTGGCACGCAAACGCCGACGGTCAATTCGGAACTCAACGTGGCGACTTCGGCGACCGTGACCGGCGAAGCGAACTATACCCTGAACAAGGTCGACGGCGGCGCCGAGGTCCTCAAGGGCAACGCGAGCGCCGCCGCGGCTTACGACCGCACCCAGCAGCGCTATAACGACATGCGCGCCGCGCGCGACGCCGAGATTCGCCTCGCCCGCGCGCTGTCGTCGGAGATTTCCCTGCGTCTCGCCTCGGCGCTGGCTGGGAAAAGCTCGTGAGGCCTTGTCTCGGCTTCGGCTCACGCCTTAGCTTATGGCGATGCTCTTTTACGCCGCCCAGCGTATAGCTTTGTTCGTGGCGACGCTCCTCTTCGCGTCGCTGATCGTCTTCGCGGTCATGAACATTCTGCCGGGCGAATGCGGCGGAGACCATCCTGGGGCCGACCGCGACGCCCGAGGCGGTCGCGGCCTTGTCGCACAAGCTCGGCCTCGATCAACCGGCGCCCATCCGCTACGCGCGCTGGATCGGCGGGGCGCTTCACGGCGATCTCGGCCTTTCCTACGCCTACGGCTCCCCGATCGGTCCGCTGATCGCCTCGAGCCTGGCGGTCAGCGCGCCTCTTGCGCTCATGGCGATGGCGCTCGCCACTTTTGTCGCGCTGACCGCGGGCGTCTACGCCGCAGATCGGCGCGGTCGCGCAGGCGATGCGGTCGTGATGGGCCTGAGCCAGATCGGCATTGCGGTGCCGAACTTCTGGCTGGCGATCCTTCTCGTGCTCCTCTTCGCGGTCACGCTTGAGGCTCGTTCCGGCAGGCGGATTTCCGGGTTGGCGGGAGCCGGCGCGGGCGGTCGGCGCGCTGATCCTTCCGGCGATCGCGCTCGGCGCCGTGCAGGCGGCGGTCCTCACCCGGGTCACCCGGTCGGCGCTCATCGAGGCGTTGAACGAGGACTTCATGCGCACGGCGCGCGCCAAGGGCGTGTCGCGGCGCGCCGCGCTCTGGCGCCACGCGCTGCCCAACGCGCTGACGCCGATCCTGACCATCATGGGCCTGCAATTCGCCAACCTGATCGCCGGCGGGATCGTCGTCGAAAACGTGTTCGTTCTGCCCGGCCTCGGCAGGCTCATGCTGCAATCGATCTCCAATCGCGACACCCTGGTGGTCGAGAATGGCGTGATGCTCTTGGCGGTGATCGTGATCGGGCTGAACTTCATCGTCGACATCGCTTGCGCCGCGATCGATCCACGGCTCCGGGCCCCCGCCGCGTGAACCTCGCGGTCCGGTTTCGCCGGCGCGGCGGCGCGAGCTTATGGTTCGGGGCGACGCTCGTCGCCGCGCTCATCGCCGCAGCGGCCGTGTCGCTCATCTGGACGCCCTATCCGCCCGCCGCGATCGACGTCCCGCACAAACTCGCGCCGCCCTCATGGGCCCACTGGTTCGGGACGGACAATCTCGGACGCGACGTCGCCTCGCAAACGCTGGCCGGCTCGCGCATCTCGATCCTGGTCGGCGTCATCGCCGTCGGGATCGGGCTCGTATTCGGGGTGGTCCTCGGCCTCATGGCGGCGTTCGCAAGGGGCCTCATCGAAGACGCGATCATGAAGCTCAGCGACTTTGTCTTCGCTTTTCCGGCGCTGCTCACGGCGATCATGCTGACCTCGACCTACGGCCCCGGAGTCGTCAACGCGATCATCGCGATCGGCGTCTACAACGTGCCGATCATCGCCAAACTGACGCGCGCGACCGCCAATGGCGTTCTGGCGCGCGAATACGCGCTCGCCGCCCGCGCCGCCGGCCGCGGGCCGATCGCCATCGCATTCGATCACGTGCTGCCCAATATTGCGCCCGCGCTGATCGTGCAGGCGACGATTCAATTCGCCATCGCCATCCTGGCCGAGGCCGCGCTCTCCTACCTCGGCCTCGGCGCGCAGCCGCCGCAGGCGTCGTGGGGCAAAATGCTCGCCGACGCTCAAAACGTGCTCTACAGCGCGCCGTGGCTGGCGCTCTACCCGGGCGTCGCGATTGCGCTCAGCGTGCTCGGCCTCAATCTCCTGGGCGACGGCCTGCGCGACGCGCTCGATCCCAGGCTGAAGGCGCGGAGTTGAGATGCTGCTCGAAGTCTCCGAGCTCGCCGTCGACCTGCTGGCGCCGGGAGGCTTGCAGCGCGTCGTCGATCGCGCCTCGTTTTCGCTCGCCGAGGGCGAGAGCCTGGGGGTCGTGGGCGAATCCGGGTCCGGCAAGACGATGACCGCCTTGGCGCTGATGGGGCTCACGCCGGAGAGCGCGCGCGTCACCGGTTCGATCCGCTTCGAGGGGCGGGAACTCGTCGGCCTCGAGAAGAGGCGATGCGGCAATTGCGC
>CAWCJX010000013.1:0-57155 GCA_963795865.1 uncultured Alphaproteobacteria bacterium | reverse complement strand
CGGTTGGCTTCGCGACCGATCGTCCTTGGCCGGCGACCGCAGCCGCTCGCCTCGTTGGGCCATGACGTGCGGCTCCGGCGGCCTCGTAGGAGCGGCCGAGCCGTCGAGGCTACGGAGCACCCCCAACCATCATCCGCCGACCGTCGCCCGCCTGAGATCGGTGATCACGAAGCGCACAACGCCGAATGATCGGCCTCGCCAATTCGGAACCGCCCTCGCTTGGCTGGCCTCGCGCCGAGGGCTCATGGGCGGCCTTGCCTGTGGCTTTGCCCTCGCCAATGCCGGTCATGACACACGGTCCTTGCAAGCGTATCCCGGCCATCACAACATTCAGCACACGGTCCGGTACACCGAGCTAGCGCCGGACCGGTTCGAGGATTTCTGGCGGTAGCCGACATGGCAATCAGCCAGCATGAACTTGAAGCCGCACGCACCGCCCGCGCGGTCCGTACAGCGCGCGCCTATGCGCGGGCGATTGAGCTTGCGCCTATCATTTCCGACGCACAGGCGAGCGGCGCGACGACGTTGCAGGCCATCGCAGCGGAACCGTTTCGGCGGCGATCTGCGCGAGGCGGTCGTGCTCGGCATTCAGGCGGTCGGTCACATGCAGAGGGCTGGCAAGAGGGGTGGCTGGAAGCATGGCACGGTGGCGTCCAGGGCTTCATCCAGCTCGGCCCGCACTGCATGAGCCCAAGACGGCCGCGGCACTGTTTGCCCGCGTGCTGCCCTACTTCATCAACGTCGGCATGGAAGTGCCAGAGGTGGTGTCGATAGTTCGAGATGGAGGCGATGCTCACCGAGCTGGGGTTGCCGCTCGGGCTGATCGAGCCCTCGAACAGCGCAGTCGCAGGCTCAATACCGGCGATCTCGCACGCCCTGTCGCGATTGCGGCCGTCGATTATGACACCGTCTTTGTCGACGACGATCGCGTGAAGAGACCGTTCGCCTTGATATCAGCAGCGAGGTTGGCCAGTTCCTCGTCGGTCATCATCGGGAACAGATCGGCGATCGGGTGGACCGGCCGCGTCATCGTCGCCTCCCGCCCTTCGGAGACGACAGGCCGTCTGCAATCATTCGGCGCAGCTTTTCCCTCGCGACATAAGCGAAGGTGTCGCCGTCAATGCTGATGTGGGGGCGCGGCTTCCGGCAGTGCGGACGGCCGCCCCGATCGCTGGATTTCGTTTCTCTCGACATCGCTTCAATTCTCCCGGTTGTTGCCACCGTGGTGGCCTTTTCCCGGGATGTGCAGCAGTCGGTGGTGGTCCGCCCTTACCTTGGACCTTCGCTGGGGGCTTCTCGACATGCTGCATTTCCCGGTTGCCACCGAAGTGTTGGCCGGGGGTGCAGCAGTGCGTAGAGTTGGTTTGCAATACTCCGCATATGGTCTATTTGGGACAATGCAAACGGTTTTGTAATCCCTTTGTCGCCGCCGCCCGTCAAACTGATGCGCAGTGGCTTCGGGCGCCGGTTCGGTAGCGCGCGGGTCTGCCATATGAGGCTGTTTCCGGCCAACCGGACGCCGATTTGAAACGCGCCTGCGACTCCGTGCTCCAAAATGTGGAGTTCCGATCGGGAACGGATCGATCCCATAAATTCAGGCGAGTCTGTACCAACAAACCTGCGGAATCTGCCAAAAATGCAGTGTTGCATTAAATTGGATGATTCCGATGCGCGGGCGGCTTGATATCGACAGGCCGCCATGCCCTCCGGCGAGCGTGGACGGACGGCGCTTTTCCCGTCCTCGACCCCAGGGGCTCAGGTGCCTCTTTTCGATGACCAGCCCTCCAGCCCCAGCAAATAAATGTCTCTGTTTTGGTCCATTTAAGTTGCGCCGCGCAACTGAAATCCCAGATACATCCTGATTACGGCGCTTGAAAGAGGACGCCATGAAAACCAAGCATTTCACCTATAGGGTTCCACCCTGTACCGAGAAAGCCATCCGCCTTCCGCCGCCGGCGATAGACGTTAGGAAAAAGTCGCCCGTTGAGAAGTATCGGCGCAACATTGTCGAATTCAAAACCACCCCCGATGAGCGCCGCATCCTCGATGCCGCGCGTTTGGCCTCGGACACCTTGAGGCGCACCTTCGATAAGTGGGTGACGATGGGCCGTGGCCTGCAGTTGCTCCGCAAGAAGGCCGATCAGATCCGCACCCGCAATGCCTTCAACGATCTGCGCGACCAGCACCGGTTCGGCGAGAGGTTCTACAACAAAACATTGGTCTCCAAGCTACTCCGGGTGATGGACGAGTTGGAGGCCGTCGAGAAATGGCGCGCCACGTTGACCGAAAAGCAGCGATTTCGAGTGGGCGTCGCCGGACGCTATCATTAGGCACTGCCCGGTGTTCAACCCGCCGCCGGCCGCCGACGCAAAGCGCAAGACCTCGGCCTACGCCAAGCTTGAACAGACCAATGAGGATCTCGGCCGCGAACTGGATGCAGCCAAGGCGTACATCGCCGAGCTGGAGGCGGCACAGCCGGACCAGGGAAGCCTATTCGGTCTCGATCTCAAGAACGACAAACCCGACAACATCGCCGAGGCGATCATCGGCAACGTCGACCTTGGCCGGGCCGAGAAGATCGCTCGTGCGATTCTGAAGGCGATCAGGGCCAAGAGCCAGAAGCCGGCGGAGAGCGATTATCACCTACCGAAGTCTGACTTCCACGGCGGGCACATGCCATGGCGAGTTCGAGCCCTACTTCTATCTGTCCGTTTCCAGTCCAAACTCAGGCGCATGCATCGTCGGTTCGATCTGAGCGGCCTGTGTATAATACAGCGGTGGCGCGGCTCTCTCCGATCCATAATCGGCGCGCCTTTGCGGCGGCGAGGCCCGCCTTGGTTGCGAGGATAGTTATGCCCAGAAAACAAGATACGGCCTCCAGGCGCGGGGCGGATGAGATCGTCGAGGAGATCGTCGATCATCTGCGACCGTGGAAAAGTCAGTCCGTTGCTGCGATCACGGCTGCCGTGAATCATGAGCTAGAGGTGCTCCTCAAGCTCGCTCCGCCGCAGACGAAGCTTTTTGACCGCTCTTCTCCCGATCGTGTGGGTAAAAACGGGCTAATTTTCGCGAGTTGATAGCGATTCTAAAGGCTTTCTCGTTAACTTGACTGTCACCAGTTAACGGCATGTTGGGCGCATGCCAAAATCAATCAAGATGAAACGCCTACGGGACAGCTACCGCTTCCCCAGATTCCACCCTGCGCTCACCGTTAGAGGGCTGTTTGGTGATCCCCACGCTCGGGTGATCCGACTGACCCGTCGCTCAAAAAAACGACGTGCGGAGTTTGTGGCCGGGTACGGAGCGGTTGGTATGACAGCAAATTGCGCCGAGTCCGAGATCTGCCGTCTGGGGATACGCGCATTTTCCTTGAGCTCCACAACCGTCGGGTCGACTGCAGGAGCTGCCGAGGAGTGAAGCAAGAGAGGCTTGACTGGCTGGCTGATAATCCGTTCTACACCAAACGCTTTGCTTTCCACATTGGCCGTCGCTGCAGACACTCGACGATTCGGGATGTGGCCCGGGAACACCTTCTCGATTGGAAGACCGTCAAAGCACTCGAGATGCAATACATGCGCGAGCAGATCAAGCGCGCTGGTCAGCCCAGGCCGAAGGTCATTGGCGTTGACGAGATATCAATCCGCAAGGGCCAGACCTACCGTATCGTTGTGAGCGATCTCGATCGGCGACGCGCGATCTGGTTTGGGGGCAAAGACCGTTCCGAGGAGAGCATGGATGGGTTCTTCGCATTTCTGGGCGAGAGGAGCAGCAAAAGGGTTTGTCTGGCGGTGATGGATATGTGGAAGCCATTCCGAAAGTCGACGAACAAGAAGGCCCCCCAGGCCGCCATTCTATTCGATAAGTTTCACATCCTGATGCATCTGGGAGACGCGCTCGACAAGGTGAGAAAGCAAGAATACGCCAAGCTTGACGGGGAAAAACGCAAGTTCATCAAAGGCCAGAAGTATGCACTCCTTTCCCACAAGGAGAACCTGCAAGGTAGCGCTCGAAAGAACCTCAAGATCTTGCTGGCCGCCAACAAGCGGCTCAATACCGCCTACGTGCTGAAGGAATCCTTTGGCCAGCTTTGGGACTACAACAGGGAAGCCTGGGCACGGAAATTCTTCGAGAACTGGCGCGATCAACTCAAATGGCAGCGCCTCAAACCGTATGAGAAGTTCGCTGCGATGATCGACGCCCATTGGGATGGGATCGCTGCCTATTGCGAGCCGGAAAACAAAGTGCCGCTGGGCTTTGTCGAAGGTCTCAACAACAAGATCCGCGTGTTCCAGCGCAGGGCTTACGGGTTACGTGATGAGGAATACCTCAGACTCAAAGTACTCAGCTGCATGCTGCCGGAAATATAACAAACTGAGCATGCTTACAAAAGCAGGACAACGGCACGACGATGAAGTTCAGCGACAATCCGCCAAACATCTCATGGGGGACCGAACTCCCCTCGAGCCTATGCCTGTCAAGTCCAACGCCGCCGGAGGCGGTGGCCTGAAAGGCCAGACTTTACAGGCATAGGATCGAGGGGAGACAATGGGGCGACAGATGACCTGCAGATTAATCAGTCAACCTTGGTTCCCGTATTAGTCCGGTCGGCGCGCGCACTCGTCCCGTTCAGGCGGTTGGCTTTAAGCAGAGGGCAGGCAAGAGGGGCTGGAAGCACGGTCCAGGTGGTGTGCAAGGCTTCATCGAATGGCTGGCACTACATGAGCCCGAGACGGCCGCGGCGTTGTTCGCGAGGGTCTTGCCCTACTTCATCAACGTCGGCATGGAAGTGCCAGAGGTGGTGTCAGAGTCCGAGATGGAGGCGATGCTCACCGAGCTGGGGTTGCCGCTCGGGCTGATCGAGCACATGCAGACGGCGCCAGCACCGCTCGACCTGGACGAAGACCCGGACCCGTACGGGATGCATGCCGACAAGGCAAAGGACGCGCCAGATGTCGCGGCAGAGTGACACCGCAGTGTCAGTGTCAGTGCCATGCTCGGTAAGTCGTACAGGCAATTGTCCATTTCACAGCGTGTGTGATGGCGAGTGCCAGTACATTAAACTCGACGCTGCCCGTATGTTCGGCCGCATGGAAGCGATCGAGGAGGGTGCCGGCAGCGCCAGCGTGCTGATGGCCGAACTCGCTGCCACCAAGAACCTGCTTCGCAAGTACATCGATCACGTGTGGCAAGCGGAGGGCATCAACTTCATCGACAGGATCGGTGAGCCGATGTTCTCCGATGTCAAATTTACAGATGAGGAAAAGGCCACCCTTGTTCACATGCGTCGACGCTTTGTCTCGATCGCGCTCATTCAACTGCGGCAGCCAAAGATCACAGGCGGCCTTAAATTCCGCGAGTGCCTCCACCGAATTTGACGGTGCGGGCTTCGGCTTGGCCGTAGGTCCAGCATCGGTCTCATTGGCCGCATGTGCCGATGCAGGGGCCGTGACAGTCACGGCCCTCGCCTTCGCCAGCGCGTCGACCGCGCATTTATCGGGGAGCACCGGGACCTTCTTGGCGCGGACGGCGCCGCGTTGGACGGTGCGCTTTTTGGCTGTGGCGTATTCCTTATCGAGGAATTTGGTGCCGGCGAGGATTTCTATGGCGACATCACGTGAATGCGAGAGCACGGTTCGGGCTTGGCTCAGTCGCATTGCGCTAAACCCTAAAGTTTCTGTAGAGTTTTTGCTCTTTTTTCCGCGCCCACCTTTTTCCGGTTCCGGGTAGATCATCGCGTGCGCCATTGCCTGTTGCCCGGCGGACATGTGCCGGCGTTTCAGGTTCATCGACAGGATGAAAGCGCGAGGATCATCACCCTCAAACATCCTCACTGTGGGCTCGATGCCAGCGATCTCACACGCCTTGGCGCGATTACGGCCATCGATCAGAAGGCCTTTTTGATCGACGACAATGGGGTGAATGAGCCCGTTCGCTTTGATGTCGGCGGCGAGGTCGGCCAGCTCCTCGTCCGTCATCCTCGGGAAAAGATCGGCGACCGGATGCGCCGGCCACTTGCCGGCTTCTACGGCGGTGCTCATCGGGCCCCCCTGAGGGCGGTGATGCCGAAGTTCCTCAGCGCGACCTTGAATTTCTCAAGCGGCCGTCGCCGCCGGTAATTTCGCGTTCGGATTTTGACGGGCGGTTCCCACCCCAACTCGGCCAGCTCGGGGTCGCGGTCCCAGCGCCAGAGCGTCATCAGGCTGACGTTGAACTCGCGCGCAACCTGGGGGTCCGGCACCAGTTCGTCGGGCACGTTGTCCGGAAGATCGCAAGTGGGATGGGTCATCGGTGGGCCTCGTTAGCGTCACGGCCCAACCTCGTTTAATATCATTTTTCGCCGGTAGCGCAGAACAATTAGGCCGTGTTTTTGTGCGCTAAATTCGACCTGCCTTCAGTGCGATACGGATGTTGTCCTTTTTGATCGACGCGGCCGGCACGCCGAATGCCTTTGCGGCTTCAGCGATGGCGCGGCTAATCATGCCGTCGGTCTCAGCGGGCGGCACCCGCTCGCGGCCATTTTCCTTGCGCCACGCAGCCTGATCGCTCGCCACCAGCAAGGCTGCGTTGCGTTCGGCGGTGGCCGCGTTCCAGGCATCGGATTTGCGTTGCGGCCGGCCGACCTTCTTGTTCTGCGACGCGATGCGCTGCTCCAACCGCTCGATGAAAGCGATGAGCCAGAGCCTGTTCGCAAGCGACAGCGGCTTCTCCGACGCGAGATATTCCTTCAGCGGCTCCGTTCGTCCCAGTACGGTCGCCATGTCAATCGCTATCCCAAATTCCGGGTTTTCCTTCCACGCGGTGATCAGCAGGTCGACGGATGCACGGTAGGCTGCCTCGACGCGCGCGCGGCGGAAGTGTTTGACGTGTTCGCAATAATGCTCATCTTCGGTCTCCGCGACTGGCGCACCGCCCCTTCGCCGGGTACGTCGCGGACCCGTCACTTTTGCACCATGTGCATAGGCACCACCTTCGTTGCCTTCCCGGCCACGAGGCCTTCGCCGTGCGGCGCCCAGCGCTCCAACGCCGCGCGCCGTTCGGGCAACCGCGCCGCCATAAGCTACCGCGACCGCGAGACGATAGCACTTGACGTGCGCGTCGTGCTGCTCGTCATCAGAGCCGTTCATTTGCGCCCCGACCTGTTGACGCCAACCGCGGCCGAGTGAATCGGGAAGCCCTCCTTCATTGCGCGAAGAGCAATCGATGCGCACGCCAATGCATCTGAAGCGGCATTATGGTGTTTAAGCGATATTTCCAAGTGACTACATACGGTCGGCAGGTTTGCGGGTCGAAAATTCCAATGCGAACGAGCGACTCGGACGGTGCATATAAACGGCGCCCTCGGCGGTCTTCGTCTGGCAGCCGAACAACAGGCGGTCAGGACATTTCTGTCGAATGGGGCATTGTGTGCCAAGAAATAATCCGCATCCTTCCAAAAAGGTATGAACTGATCCCACACTTCAATGAAGGTTGGCTGAGCCTCCACGTCGGCCCATGAAATACCGTGGATACAGGAGAAAACGAAATGCCGTCGCGGTGGGCGAATCAACCGATATCCCTTTTTGGTAATCTTGCCTTTCTCAATTGAGACAATTCCTATGGCGCATGCGCTGTCGGCCGACCGATCGGCCGTTTCGAAGTCGATAGCCACGAGTTTCATTGCAATGGCCTCGTTAAAAATCCAATTCTTCACTCGGCATCGTGAAGCCGGAACTCAGCTGCGCGCTCGATCTTCCTGCACCTTCAGTCGCCCAGAAAAGACCCGCGGCGGTATTGCGTTTCCGGGTATATGAGCGCCCCGCGCAACGCATGCACATCGGTGTGCCCCGGCCGCACCCGTTGCTGCTTCAACTGCGCCTCCTGGCATTGGCTTCGCGCGCACGTGCTCGTCATTGGTCGCCGCGACAGGCGTGCCGCCGCTTCGCCGTCTATGTTGCGGACCTGTCACTTTTGCACCGTGCGCATAGACACCACCTTCGTGGGCTTCCCGGCCATGAGGTTTTCGACGTGCGCCGCCCAGCGCTCCAACGCCGCGCGCCGCTCGGGCAGCAGCTCGCTTTTGTTGTAGACGCCAGCAATGCCGCCGCGCAGCCCCGAGCGGTGGTTCACCGCGAGCTCGATCACGTCCGGGCGGATGCCGAGATCGGCCAGCCCGGTGACAAAGGTTCGCCGCAGATCGTGCAATCGCCACGCCGGCGGATTTCCCATGGCGGCGTCGAGCCTGTTCTTGATCATCGACCAGCCGCCAACCGGCGATTTACCACTGTTCGTGAATACCCAGCCTACCGGGCTCGCGACCGGCTTCACGCTGGCGATGATGGCACGCGCCAGCGGCGGCAGCGGCACGACATGGGGCCTCTTGTTTTTGGTCCGCGAGGACGGGATGACAAAGGTGCCGTCATCGCCCAGTTCGTCGCGCCGCATACCGGCCAGTTCGGTGCGCCTGCAGCCGGTCAACAGCAGCAACTTCAGCACCTGGCCAATCGGTTCGCCGACCTTGTCGCAGGCGCGCCAGAACCGCACGATCTCGGCCTCGGTCAGCACGCGGTCGCGGGGCGGCGACGCATCGGGCCGGTCGATGTCCGCGCATGGATTACGTTCAGTCCGCCGGTTTTTTTTGAGCCAGCCGAAAAATGAAGACAGGCAAGCCAGCATCACCCGGCCGAGCGGGTCCGTCCGCCCGATGGTGCGACGTTCAAGGCCGGGAACGCCGAGGCGTCGGGCCTCATCGATCACGGCCCAAATGTCGTGCGGGTGGATCTTGGTGATGGGCCTGTCACTCCAGCGTTCCGCCAGCCCGCCCTTGATCACCGTCGGCCCACTGCCATCCGGCGCATACCGCAAACCGAGCATCCTGGCGTTGGTACGCCAGCGTCGTGTCTTGGGCTTCGCATGATGCTCGACAAACTCCATCACGGCGGCGGCAAAGGTGTTGGCGGCGCCTTCCCTGATCGCGACGCGGCGCTGGTGCTTGGTGGCCTTCATGTCGGCGACGATGTCGCGGCCCATGGCGCGCTGGCGATGAACCTCGGCGGCAAGCTGGCGCGCCCCGGCCAGCGTCAACGGGGCGCCCAGGGAGTCCAAGGACGGCGCGGTGGCGGGCTCGACGCCGGAGACATCCACCGGGCCCAGCGTCAGCTTTGCCGGCTTGCCATTGGGTTTGCGAAATCGCAGGGCGAATGATCGCTGGCCGGATTCCTGAAGGATGAGATACAGGCCGGTGGCGGCGCTGTCACGAAGCTCGCGCCGTTGCTTGCCGGGCTTGTAGCGTGCGATTCCTGCGGCGGTCAGAGCCTTGGCCATGGCTGCTTTCAGGGTAAGCTCAGGGTGAGCAGATTGGGGTGTTATGCAATGTTAGCCATCGTGGGTAACACACCCTAACAAATGGCTGATTAGCGCGGGAAATGCAAGATATTCCAGGTACTAAATGTTGGGCCTTGTTAGGCTGCGTGAGGGTATTGTAGCTTATCCCCAGTAAGCGGACGCCGCGGCACGCGGGATCCACTATCTATGCACCAACTTGGGCCACAGAAATCCGCCCTGGTAGAGTTTCATCAAGCTGGGAACCAGGGGCCGGCGTCGATCACGCTCTTCGCGGTTGGAAAGACCACGCCACCAGCGCCACGATGGCGACCGCCGGCATGACGATCAGCAGAAACGCGATCATGCTCACCGCGATGCCGAGAACCAGGAACGCCAGTGCTGCAAGCACGGCTGTCGTCACAACGACCGCGACCGCCGCGAGTAGCCACGCACGCCATCCGGTGATAACGACGGTCTTTCCATCGCGCTCAATCACGATCATGACGTGATCTCCTCCGAGTACCCCGGCGCGCCGATCCGGCTTCACGTCTCTGTTATCGAGCGGAAGAAACACAAGCGACTTACAACGGCTCGGTACGCGGTTATCCTGGATCGCCTCACGCGCTCGCGTCACCGGCTCGATCTGAGCGGTCTGCGTAGATATACAGCGGCGGCGCGGTTCCATCCACGACCTGCTTCGAGATCACCGGTTCCCCGACGCTTCCGGGCTCGGCAGATCGAACATGGTGTCGATCAGAATGCTCTCCATGATCAAGCGCAGGAGGTACGTGAGCTCTGGGTCGCTGGCGCGCCAGGTGTTCCGCGAAGTGGCGAACGGCGCGAAGACCGATCGTGCCCAGCTCCGCCGTGTGCTCGCCCAGCGCGACGTCGGCGACGTGCTCATCGTCAGAGGGACAAGACGAACGCCGCGCTTGTCGCAAACGGAGCCTCCCGACGGGGACACTTCCGGGACACTCGCTAGACTAGGTCGGGCCTAAGTACCTGATTTCATAAATACGGTGACGTATTTTCGTGCCTGAGGAGCACGAATCAGACAATCCTGTCCCCGGCTGGGGGGTACATCATGCCGAGGCGGAGCCCTTTTGACATCAAGCTGAGCAGAACCGAACGTGCGGAATTGTTGGCTCGCTCACAGCGGTACACGTCGCGCTATCGTGATGTTGTCCGAGCCAAGATTGTGTTGCTGGCAAGCGAGGGAATGGCCAATGACGCAATCGCGGCGAGGCTCGATACGCCGCGTCAAATCGTCAGCAAGTGGCGTCGACGTTTCCACCTTCAACGCTTGGCCGGGCTCGAAGAACAACCGCGCGGCGGGCGACCGGCGCGCTTTTCCCCCCAGTGTCATGGTGGAAATCAAAGCGCTGGCCTGTGAACTGCCCGCGCGCCGCGGATTGCCATTGGCGCACTGGTCGCTCAGCGAATTGCGCCGCGAAGCCATGGACCAGGGCTTGGTGGCTCGGATCAGCGGCACCACCCTGTGGCGTTGGCTCAGCCAGGACGCGCTGCGACCGTGGCGGCATCGTTACTGGATATTCCCGCGCGACCCGGCTTTCGCCGTCAAGGCCGGTCGCATCCTGGACCTTTATCATCGCCGTTGGCAGGGCAAGGCCCTGGGACCTCGCGATTGCGTGCTGTGCGCCGATGAAAAAACCAGCATCCAAGCCAGGCGGCGCAAACATTTCTCCCTTCCACCTGCCCCCGGTCGGCCGATCTATGTGGAACATGAATATGCCCGCACCGGTGCCTGCGCCTACATCGCCGCATGGGACGTCCACCGCGCCAAGTTGTTCGGTCGCTGCGAGCGCAAGACCGGCATTGCTCCCTTTGATCGCCTGGTCGCCCAAGTCATGCGCGAAGAGCCCTACCGATCCGCCCGCCGCGTGTTCTGGATCACCGACAACGGCTCCTCACATCGCGGCCAACGCGCCGCCGATCGTCTGCGGGCGAAATGGCCAAACGTCATCCTCGTTCACACGCCGGTGCACGCCAGCTGGCTCAACCAGATCGAGGTCTACTTCTCGATCGTCCAGCGCAAGTTGCTGAATCCCAATGACTTCTCCACAGTGGCGGCTCTCAAAAGCGATTTGATCCGCTTCCAGCAACGCTATGAGAAATCCGCAAGGCCCTTCGAGTGGACCTACACGCGCCGCGATCTTCACGACCTGCTTGCCAAGCTCAATGCAAAACCCGATCGCCTCGTGGCCTGATCCTCGGCCAAAAATACGTCACCGTAATTACGAATCGGAAGTAACAGGGGCAAAAGTCGTGGCGGCGGTATGATTATAAGATTTCCAGGGATGCACGAGTTAAATTTCCTTGTTGGAATGGTGCCGCCTGCAGACCTTGATGATTTTTCGCCGGGTGATTTGAAGAGCTTGGTGCTGAAGCTGTTTGAAGAAGTGGCCGAGCTGCGGCGAACGGTTGCAGCGCAACGCGACGAGATCACCCGCCTCAAAGGCGGGCCGGGGCGGCCGAACATCAAACCCAGCGGGATGGACAAGGCGACCGAGCCGAAAACGCCGCGAACGGCGGGAGGCGAGACGCGGCGGAAGGGCAGCAAGACGTCGAAGCTGTCGATCCATGAGGAGCGGACCGTCAGATCGCAACTCCGCCGCAGGGGTCGCGCTTCAAAGGGTACACGAATTTTGTGGTGCAGGACCTGGTGATCCGTCCGCATGTCGTGAATTTCCGTTGCGAGCGCTGGCAGACGCCGGACGGCGCATCCATGACAGCGCCACTGCCGGCCGGCATCACCGGGCATTTTGGACCGGAACTGCGCCGCTTCGTGCTCGCCCAATATCATCAGGGGCAAGTCACGATGCCGCGGCTGCTGACGCTGCTGCAGGCGCTCGGCATCATCATCTCAAAGCGACAACTCGTCCGCTTGCTGATCGCCGGCCAGGACGACTTTCTCGACGAGGCTCGCGATGTGCTCCGCGCCGGGCTCACCAGCGCCCCCTGGATCACGGCGGATGACACCGGGGCTCGCCACAAGGCCGTCAATGGCTTCTGCACGCAGATCGGCAACGCCCATTTTGCCTGGTTCGGCACCACCGGTTCCAAGAGCCGCAGCAACTTCCTCGAACTGCTGCGCGCAGGTCACAGCGATTACGTCATCAACGCCGAAGCGTTGGCCTACATGCGCCAACGCGCCCTGGCCGGTCCGGTGATCGCTCGCCTGGCCGAGCACCCTGACCGCTTCTTCCCCGATCAGACGGCCTGGACCGCACATCTCGAAAGGCTTGGCATCGCGGCGCTCGAAAGTCAACCCCGACCCGGTTCTGATCGCGACCGAGGGCGCCTTGTGGGGCAGTATCAAGGCGCATGGCTTCCTGCCCAACACCGTCATCATCAGCGACGATGCCGGTCAGTTCAATGTCGGCCAACACGGCCTGTGCTGGGTCCATGCCGAGCGCCTTGTTCACAAGCTCGACACCTTCACCGATGAGCAGCGCGAGGCGCAGTGCAAAATTCGTGCACTGATCTGGCGGTTCTATCGCGATCTCAAAACCTATCGCCAGCATCCCGTCAGCCGGCGCAAGGCCGCCCTGCGGGCACGGTTCGATCGCATCTTCACGCGCAAGACCGGGTTCGTCACCCTCGACCGCCTGCTCGCACGGCTCCATGCCAACAAGGGCGAATTGCTGATGGTGCTCGAGCGGCCCGAAATCCCGCTCCATACCAACGGGTCAGAGAACGACATCCGCTGTCAGGTCACCAAGCGAAAGATCAGCGCCGGTACAAGAAGCGACCCCGGTCGCGATTGCCGCGATGCCTTCCTCGCTCTCAGCAAGACATGCGCAAAGCTCGGTATCGCATTCTGGGACTACCTCGGATCAAGGCTCCAACTGCCAAACCACCCAGATATCCCTTCCCTGCCATCACTCGTCCGCCACCGCTGCGCCGCAGGCTGACCGGCTGATTGCCCCGAGTTTTGCCCCTCTTACGAATCGGAGTAAGAGGGGCAAAACGCGTGGCCGTTAGGGCGATTGGGCTCTGGCGAGGATGATTTCGGGCAGGCGTGGGACGGTGTGAGTGCCCGGGATGGCGAGTCGGTCGCCAAGGTAGTCCCAGAATGCGATTTCGAGCTTGGCGCAGGTTTTGGCGAGACCGAGAAAGGCATCGCGGCAATCACGACCGATATCGCTGCGGGTGCCGGCACTGACCTTGCGCCGGGTGACGTGGCAGCGGATGTCGTTCTCCGATCCGTTGGTGTGCAGCGGGATTTCGGGTCGGTCGAGCACCATCAACAACTCGGGCTTGTTGGCGTTGAGCCGCGCGAGCAGGCGGTCGAGCGTGACGAAGCCGGTCTTGCGCTTGAAGATGCGGTCGAACCGCGCCCGCAATGCTGCCTTGCGCTGTTTGGTGGGGGCGCAACGATAGGCCTTGAGATCACGGTAGAAGTTCCAGATCAGCTTGCGCACGGTGGCCTGGGCGGTGCGGTTCTCTTCGGTGAAGGCGTCGAGCTTGTGAACCAGGCGCTCGCAATGAACCCAACACAGGCCATGCTGGCCGACGTTGAACTGACCGGCGTCGTCGCTGACGATCACGGTGTCGGGGAGGAAGCCGTGCGCCTTGACGCTGCCCCACAGCGCCGCCTCGGTGGCGACCATCACGGGGTCTGGATTGACCTTGAGGGCCGAGACGCCGAGCGCTTCGAGGTGGGCGTTCCAGGCGTTGTGACCGGCAAAGCAGCGGTCGGGATGCTCGATCAAGCGAGCGATCACATGGGTGGCCAGTGCACGTTCGCGCATGTAGGCGAGTGCCTCGGCGTTGATGACGTAATCGTCGTGGCCGGCGCGCAGCAGCGCGAGGAAGTTGAGGCGGCTCTTGGAGCCGGTGGTGCCGAACCAGGCGAAATGCGCGTTGCCGATCTGCGTGCAGAAGCCATTCGCAGCTTTGTGGCGAGCGCCGGTGTCGTCCACCGTGATCCAGGCAGCACTGAGGAGCCCGGCCCGCAGCACATCGCGGGCCTCATCGCGGAAGCCGTCCTGGCCATTGATCAGCAGGCGCATGACCTGACGCTTGGAGATGACGATGCCGATCCCGCGCAACAGCGTCACCAGACGCGGCACCGTCGTCTGCCCTTGATGATATTGGGCGAGCACGAAGCGGCGCAGTTCCGGCCCGAAGTGACCATCGATGCCGGCCGGCAGCGGCGCCGTCACCATGCCGCCATCCGGCGCCCGCCAGCGTTCGCAGCGGAAATTCACCACATGCGGACGGATCACCAGATCCTGCACCACGAAGCTCGTGTAGCCTTTGAAGCGTGAGCCGTGCGGTGGGGCGGCCACCGTGACGGTCCGTTCCTCGTCGATCGCAAGCTTCGAGCGCGTGCTGCCCCGCGGGCGTTTCCGCCCGCCGGAGGTTCCCGGTGGCTTCGGCTCGGTCCCCCGCTCCATGCCGCTCGGCTTCAGGTTCGGCCGACCCGGACCACCCTTGAGCCGCGCAATCTCGTCACGCAGCGCCGCCACCAGTCGCTGCAACTCGACCATCTGCTCCCACTGTTTGACGACCAAGCCCTTCAGTTCGGCGTGCGACAGGCAGTCAAGATCGTCGGGCGGCGGCATGCCCGCAAAGAATCCGACTCGCGCCGCCTTGGGAATCTTATAATCATACCGATGCCACGGGTTTTGCCCCTCTTACGAATTCGGAGTACTAAGTCATTGATTTTGTGGCGCGCCCGAGGGGATTCGAACCTCTGACCTTTGCGTTCGGAGGGCAACGCTCGACCCAGCTGCGCAGGCGCTAGCCGCTTGCGGGGGAGGGAATAGAAAAGCCGATCGTTCACGCGAACTGAAGCGATAATTCACGGACGAGTCCTTGGCGAATTTAGTAGGATTTCGCCGATCAGTCCGCCTTGATCCCCGCGAACTTCACCACCTTGCCCCACTTCTCGGTTTCCTCGGCTATGAGCTTGCCGAAGTCGGCCGGCGATCCGGGCATGACGGTGCCGCCGAAGTCGGCGAGGCGCGCCTTCATCTTGGGATCGGCGAGGGCGGCATTCACGGCCTTGTTGAGTTGCTCGATGATTTCGGGCGGCGTGTTCTTGGGGGCGCCGAAGCCGTACCATTGGCTTGCCTCGTAACCCGGCACGAAATCGGCGACCGTCGGAACGTCCGGCAATGCCTCCGCGCGCGCACGGGTCGTGACCGCGAGCGCACGCAGCTTACCGATCCGAACATACTCGGTCGTGCCGGGCGTGGTGGCGAAAATCACCTGCAACTGCCCGCCGAGCAGGTCGGTCATCGCCGGCCCTTGGCCGCGATAGGGCACATGGACCAGGTTGACGCCAGCCAGCATCTTGAACAGTTCGCCGGCCATGTGGGACGAACTGCCGTTGCCGGCCGAACCCATGTTGATCTTGCCCGGATTGGCCTTGGCGTAGGCGATGAACTCAGGGAGCGTCTTGGCCGGAACCGACGGGTGGACTTCGACAACGTTGGACACGCCGACGATGCCGGCAACAGGCGCGATGTCGCGGAGAAAATTGTAGTTGAGCTTGTCGTAGAGCGTTGCGTTGATCGCATGGGCCAAATTGACCTGCAGCAGCGTGTAGCCGTCGGCCGGCGCATGCACGACCATTTCGGTGCCGATATTGGTGCCGCCGCCCGGCCGGTTTTCGACAATGAATTGCTGCCCGAGGCGCTCGGACAACCACTGGCCCATCAGACGCGTCACGATGTCTGCCCCTCCGCCGGCCGCAACCGCAACGATCAGGCGTACCGGCCGCGTCGGATAGGTTTGCGCCTGCGCCATGCGCGACGCAGCCGGGAGCGTGGCAGCGCCCGCTGCCAGATGCAGAAATTGTCGGCGTCGAAGCTTCATGGCGTGCCTCCCTAAATACTACCGATAGCGGCGTCTACTACGCCTTGACGTTGGCCGCCCGGATGACCTCGGCCCACTTCTCCGTTTCCCGGGCGATGAACTTGCCGAAATCGGCAAGGCCTCGAGTTGAGCCCTGATCCACCGCAGTCCCTGTTCGCCGAACGAAACGTCATGGAATATCCCGACTGCCGATCGGCGATCACCGGGGCTTCGCGCCGGAGAACTCGATCACTTTGCGCCACTTCTCGGTGTCGTCGGCGATGAGCTTGCCGAAGTCGGCAGGCGAACCGGCAAGCACAGTGCCGCCCAGGTCGGCGAACCGCGCCTTCAGTTTGGGATCGGCGAGGCCTGCATTGATCTCCTTATTGAGCCTGTCGATGATTTCGGTGGGCGTGGCCCTGGGCGCACTGACACCGACCCACTGGCTCGCCTCGAAACCCGGCAGGAGTTCGCCGATGGTCGGGATATCCGGCAGCGCCTCCGACCGGGTTGCAGTCGTCACCGCCAATGCGCGCAGCCTGCCTGCCCGGATGTATTCGATCGATCCCGCCATGTCCAGGAAACCCACTTGGATTTGCCCCCCGAGCAGATCGGTCAGCGCTGGCCCCGCGCCGCGATACGGTACGTGCACCAGATTGATGCCCGTCATCATCTTGAACAGTTCGCCGATCACATGGGCCGGGCTCCCGTTGCCACCGGAGCCCATGCTGAGCTTGCCGGGATTGGCCTTGGCATAAGCGATGAACTCGGGAACGGTCGCGACCGGCAGCGATGGATTGACCTGCATGACCTGGGGCACGCGGATGACACCAGCGACCGGTGCGATGTCGCGGATGAAATTGTAGTTGAGATTTTCGAACAGCGTCGCGTTGATCGCTGCAGTGCTGCCGACCACGAGGAGCGTGTAGCCGTCTGCTGGCGCCCGCACGACGGCCTCAATACCAATATTGCTGCCGCCACCGGGCCGGTTCTCGATGAGGAACTGCTGGCCGAGGCGCTCCGACAGCCACTGACCTGACAGCCGCGCAGTGATGTCGTTCACGGCGCCAGGGGCAAAGGGGACGATGATCCGTACCGGCTTCGAGGGGTAGCTCTGCGACGCCGCCCGACCGGCGGCCGCAAGCGCGACGGCGCCCACCGCCAGCTGGAGAAATGTCCGGCGTGGAAATGTCATCGTCCTGCCTCCGACATTGACGAGTCACCAATTCACCCGATGTCGGTCGGCTTGCAATGGAATTTCGACACGCGGCGGCAGGATAGGCGTTACCGGCAGGCGTTGCCGGCACGCGTCTTCGAATCGCAGGCACCATCGGTTCAGCGCCGAAATCCGCCGGCGCCTTCCGGGTTTTTCAATGACGATCGCCGATGGACCTGAAGCCTTCCGGAAGCGCGGGGCCATCCGGTTGCAATCGAATATCTGCCTGATCGGCGCGCGCTTGTTGTTCGAGCGCCCCCGTTCATGCCCCCGCCGACGGCGCATGACACCACGGCTGGGTCCGGCGTCTGCTCGGAAAGCCTCGCAACGCTGGACCGCGGACCGTTTTCGACCGCGCTTCGCCTAATCGACCCGCAACATCGCTTCGGCGCGCGGCGCAGCGGTGGCCGGAGCCTTGCTCTCGGTCCGCCCGGGCTCGCGCGGGCTGCGGTAATAGTCGAGGACGAACAGGCGGATGGCGGAGGAAAGATTGCCGTGCCGGCGGTCCTGATCGATTACCGCGACCATGTCGGAAAGGGTGACATGGCGTTCCGCGGCAATTTCCTTCAGTCCCGCCCAGAATGCATCCTCCAGGCTCACGCTCGTCTTGTGCCCGGCGATGACAATGGAGCGCTTAACGACCGGCGACTTCATCGGATTCTCCTGTCTCGATACGGTGTTCGTCGAGCGCGCGGCGGATCTTCGATTGCTCCGTCCGGGCGAGCGCGCGTGCGGCCTTTGATATCCCGGAGGAAACACGCGCCGTTGCGGCATGTTCCGCGTTGCGCTGCCGCTTCGCGCGCTTGCGGGCCGTTCGCAGATTTACGATCTCAGCCATAAGCAGCCGACGCTCCATTAACCATCCGGGCGCCCCCACTGCAGAAACCTTATCTAGGTATACCCAGCTACCATTTCAACCGGCCAGTATGGCCATGCCAACATACGCGCTTACATATGGATATGAGTCGCCGCGCTAACACAATCCCTGGTGTGCATAATTTTACCGTCCGCGCTCAGCTCGCCGCCGTCCCCACCATTTTTTCCGGCCGCACCAGCGCGTCGAATTCCTCTTCTTCGAGCATTGCCAGCCGAAGCGCCTCCTCGCGCAAGGTGGTGCCGTTGGCATGGGCCGCCTTGGCGATCCGGGCGGCATTGTCGTAGCCGATGCGCGGCGCCAGCGCCGTCACCAGCATCAGGGATTTCTCCACCAGCTCCGCGATCCGCACGGTGTTGGCGCCGATGCCGGCGACACAATGGTCGGTGAAGGACCGCGCAGCATCGGCGAGCAGCCGGATCGATTGCAGCAGCGCGAGCGCGATGACCGGTTTGAACACATTGAGCTCCAGGTGTCCCTGGCTCGCCGCCATGGTGATGGTGGTCTGATTGCCGAACACGGCGCAGCACACCATGGTGAGCGCCTCGCACTGGGTCGGATTGACCTTGCCGGGCATGATCGAGGAGCCCGGCTCGTTCTCGGGCAGCCGCAGTTCGGCGAGGCCGCAGCGGGGCCCCGAGCCGAGCAGGCGGATGTCGTTGGCGATCTTGAACAGGGCGGTGGCGGCGGCGGCCAGGGCGCCGTGGACGAAGACCTCGGCGTCATGGGACGCCAGCGCCTCGAACTTGTTGGGCGCGCTGACGAAAGGCAGGCCGGTCGCCGCCGCGAGCCGGGCCGCGAAAAGCGCGGCGAACCGCGGCGGCGCGTTGAGCCCGGTGCCGACCGCGGTGCCGCCCTGGGCGACCGGGTAGAGATGTGTCCTCGCCTCCCGAATGCGACCGAGCGCGTGCTCGACCTGGGCCCGGTAACCGGAGAATTCCTGGCCCAAGGTGAGCGGCACCGCGTCCTGCAGATGGGTGCGCCCGATCTTCACGATCTCGTTGAATGCCGCCTCCCGGCCGGACAGCGCGTCATGCAGATGGGCGAGCGCGGGGAGCAGGAGATCCTCGATCTCGCGCACCGCCGCGATGCGGATCGCGGTCGGAAAGCAGTCGTTGGACGACTGGCTCATGTTGACGTGGTCATTGGGATGCAGCGGCGTATGGGCGCCCCTGGTGCCGCCCATGAGCTCGTTGCCGCGGTTGGCGATGACCTCGTTGACGTTCATGTTGGACTGGGTGCCGGACCCGGTCTGCCAGACCGCCAGGGGAAAGTTGCCGGCGAGTTCGCCGGCAAGGATCTCGTCGGCGGCGGCAGCGATCGCCCGCCTGCGCGGCTCGTCGAGGAGGCCGAGCTCGCAATTGACCTCCGCGGCGACCCGCTTGACCAGGGCGAGGGCATTGATGACCGGCAGCGGCATCAACTGCTCGCCGATGTGGAAATTCCGCCGCGAGCGCTCGGTCTGGGCGCCCCAATAGCGGTCCGCCGGCACCTCGATGGGGCCGAACGTATCGGTCTCGACGCGGGTATCCGCCATGATCGGCTCCCGATGGCTGAAGGGCCCGAACAGGGATATGGGGCCGGTTGGTGAGGATGCCCGCCCGCCCCTGCCGGCGCGGGGCGTCCGGCTTCCGAGCCGCGGGCCGAGTTTGGCAGGGCTATTTCTTGCGGAAGCGATCGAGCCGCACCACTTCGCCGCTCGGAGCGGCAGGCGCCGGGTCGCCTTTCTTGCCTTTGGCCGGAGCCTCCTGGTGACGGCTTGATCTCAGGCTTGGCTTGCTCCGGTCTCGCCGGGGCGGCCAAGTCGGACTTGGCCTGGTCCGGCTTGATTTGATCCGGCTTGGATCGTCCCTGCTTCAGTTCCTGCTTGAGTTCCGATTTGGGCTTCTTGCGCTCGGGGCCTGCGGCCGCGGCAGGCGTTTCCGCCTTTGCGGCACCGGCGTCGGCCTCCGGTTCGACCGTGAATTGGAGCCCGAACTGAACGGACGGGTCGAGGAACGCCTTCACCGCCTTGAGCGGGATATGCAGGCGCTCGGGGATGCCATTGAAGGCGAGGCCGACTTCGAAGTCTTCCTCGGCGACCGTCAGGTCCCAGAATTGGTGCTGGAGGACGATCGTCATTTCCTCCGGGTAGCTCGCCTTGAGACGCGTCGACATCCGCACGCCTTCGGCGCGGGTGTCGAAAGTGATGAAGAAATGATGCTCGCCCGGGAGCCCCTTGGTGGCGGCTTCGGTGAGCACCGTGCGAATCACGCCGCGCAACGCGTCCTGGGTCAGGAGGTCATAACGGATATTGTCGACCGGCATGGCTTCGTCTCGCAAGCGGATGATGCCCCAGGATGGTTGCACGATTCGGCCGCGACGCCCAGCCGCTAACTCATCGAGGCAGCGAAGCATCCAACAGAACGACCGAATTGCGCTCGTGGCGCACCCGGAAAACAAGTGGGGGCTTCTGTTGCCAGGTGCCCCCGAACCCCGCCTGATGCTGCTAAGACACCAGGGCTTCAGATCGGTATTTCAAACCGCTTACGCGGCCTGAGCAACCGGAGCATAGTTGTCGTTTGCAACTATTGCAGTGGCCCGATAACGGCGGAACCATACCGAGCAAAAGCACGCCCTTTACGCCCTCGTCGATCCTGTTTCGCCCCCGTGGCAGGGATCGGTGATCAGCGATCAGAAAGATTGGCTGGTTCTGATCCCTGACCTCTGATCCCTGGAATTGGTGGAGGCGCCGGGTACTGCCCCCGGGTCCGAAAGGTTTATTACGACGGCCATTTATCGCCATAGCCGGCAAGCCGGCCTACCCAATATAGGCGCGAATGCTTGACGGCAAAAGAGGCTGCAGCGAATAAGCCTGCCTGGGTCCCGCCAAGCGGCCGTCGACCGTCAGTCCCGGGAGACGCTCCATGTCCGACCAACCTGCCGATCAACCCGCCGCCCCATCCGCGGCCCTCACCGGACCGGTTGCACCGGGTTCGCTGGTCGAGATCTTCCTCGCCTTCGCCAGCGTCTCGCTCATGAGCTTCGGCGGCGTTCTGCCCTGGGCGCGCCGCATGCTGGTCGTCGAAAAGCGCTGGATGACTGCGCAGGAGTTCAACGACCTCCTCGCGCTGTGCCAATTCCTGCCGGGCCCCAACATCGTCAATGTCTGCGCGGTCTGGGGATCGCGGGTGCGCGGTGCGCCGGGGGCGCTGGCCTGCCTGCTCGGCCTGCTGGGGCCATCGGTGGCCCTGATGATCGCCGCCGGTACCCTGTATCGCGCCTATGGCGCGCTGCCGCGGTTGCAGGGCATGCTGACCGGGCTCGCTGCCGCGGCGGCCGGGGCTGATCCTGAGCACGGCGGGCCAGATGGCGGAGCCGCTGCTGCGCCGGCGCCCGGGGCCGGCCCATGCGGTGGCTGCCGGCATCTTCATCGCCGTCGGCCTCCTCCGACTCAATCTCCCGCTGGTCCTGCTGGTGCTGGTGCCGCTCAGCATCGCCCTGGCATGGAGGCGTCCCGATGCGGGATGAACGCCGGCACGCTGGCGACCGTGTTCGTGCAATTCGCGGTGCTGTCGCTGTTCGCCATCGGCGGCGCCAGCACCGTGGTGCCGGAGATGCAGCGCCAGATGCGTCGAGATCCGGGGATGGCTCACCGACCGCCAGTTCAGCGAGTTATACGCGATCGCGCAGGCGGCGCCGGGGCCGAACGTGATGTTCGTCGCTTTGCTGGGGCATTTTATCGCGGGCGTACCGGGAGCGATCGTGACCACCGTTGCCATGTGCGGGCCGACCGGCCTGTCTCGCCTTGGCGTGTCGCTCGTATTCGAACGTTTCCGCGCGGCGACGTCTGACGGTCGCGATCCAGGCCGGGCTGGTGCCGGTCACCATCGGACTAATCGCGGCCAGCGCACTGATTATCGCCCGCGCCTCCGATCACGGCTGGAGCGCGGTAGCGGTCACTGCGGTGACCTTTGCGCTCGCCACCTGGACGAGGCTCTCGCCGCTGATCGCGCTCGCGGGCGCCGCCGCCCTCGGCCTCGCCGGCTTCGTCTAAGTGACTGGGCGACGGGCGCGCAACGAACGCTTTCGGCGCCGCCGCGCCTTGTGCTAGGGATAGGCCTCAGGGCATAAGCGTGCTCAGAACACGTGGGTCGAAACGCCTCCAGGGAGGGTGTGCAAATGTCGGAGAACGCCGGCGGCGCGTCGGAGCGCGGCTCATTCATCCGCAGCCCGCGCGATTTCTGGGGCGGCCTTGCACTGGTCGCGCTGGCGCTTTTCGCGCTGTGGGCGTCGCGCGACCTGCCCGGCATGCGCGGCTTCGCGTTCGGGCCCGGCACCGCGCCGCGCATGTTCGCGATCGTGCTCGGCTTGCTCGGCCTCGGCGTCGCCGTCACGGGAGTGACCACCAAGGGACCGGGCATCGATCGCTTCTATTTTCGCGGCCCGTTCTTCATCACCCTGTCGGTGACGCTGTTCGCCTGGATGGTGCGGCCGCTCGGTCTCGTCATAGCGAGCTTCCTGAGCATCCTGGCGGCTGCCGGAGCGACGCCGGATGCGCGTCTCGTCGAGACGCTGGTCTGGGGCGCGGTGCTGACCGCATTCTGCTGCCTGCTGTTCCCGGTCGCCCTCAATCTGCCATTGCAGTTGTGGCCGAACTCCTGGGATCCGGCCGCCATTTTCAACTCGCTCTTCAGCTTCCGATGAAACGCATGCAGGCCGCGGTCGGCATCAACAGCGCGTGTAAATCGTCATGATAGATCTCCTGCACAATCTCGCCCTCGGCTTCAGCGTGTCGCTGTCGCCGATGAACCTGTTCCTGTGCCTCATCGGGGCGCTGGTCGGCACCCTGATCGGCGTGCTGCCGGGGGTCGGTCCGCTCGCGACCATCGCCATGCTGCTGCCGATCACCTTCGGCCTGCCGCCGGTCGGCGCGCTGATCATGCTCGCCGGCATCTATTACGGCGCGCAATATGGCGGCTCCACCACGTCGATCCTCATCAACATTCCCGGTGAATCCTCCTCGGTGGTGACGACGCTGGACGGCCACCAGATGGCGCGCCAGGGCCGCGCCGGCCCGGCGCTTGCCATCGCCGCGATCGGATCGTTCTTCGCCGGCTGCGTCTCCACCGTGCTGGTGGCGGCGCTCGGCGCTCCGCTGACCTCGATCGCGCTGCTGTTCGGCCCGGCGGAATATTTCTCGCTGATGGTGCTCGGCCTGTGCTTCGCCGTCGTGCTCGCCCGCGGGTCGATCCTCAAGGCGCTGGCCATGGTGATGATGGGGCTGCTGATGTCGATGGTCGGCTCCGACATCGAAACCGGCCAGTCCCGCATGGCCTTCGACATTCCCGAATTGTCCGACGGCATCGGCTTCGTCGTGGTCGCCATGGGCGTGTTCGGTTTCGCCGAGATCATGCGCAACCTGGAGCAGACCGAATCCCGCGACGTCATCAACGCCAAGCTCACCGGCCTGATGCCGACCTGGCCCGACCTCAAGGCCGCGGCCGGCGCGATCGGCCGCGGCACCGTGCTCGGCGCCATCCTCGGCATCCTGCCCGGCGGCGGCGCGGTCATCGCGGCGTTTGCCGCCTACACCTTCGAGAAGAAGATGTCGAAGGATCCGTCGCGCTTCGGCCGCGGCGCGATCGAAGGCGTGGCGGCACCGGAAAGCGCCAACAATGCGGCCGCCCAGACCTCTTTCATCCCGTTGCTCACGCTCGGAATTCCGCCCAATGCGGTGATGGCGCTGATGGTCGGCGCCATGACCATCCATGGCATCGTTCCGGGTCCGCAGGTGATGACCAAGCAGCCCGACCTGTTCTGGGGCATGATCACCTCGATGTGGCTCGGCAACCTGATGCTGGTCGTCATCAACCTGCCGCTGGTGGGCGTGTGGGTGAAGCTGCTGCAGGTGCCGTACCGCCTGCTGTTTCCGGCGATCCTGATCTTCTGCTCGATCGGCGTCTATTCCATCAACAACGCGCCGTTCGACGTGGTGTTGACGGGCGTGTTCGGTCTCATCGGCTACTGGCTGGTCAAGCACGATTTCGAGCCGGCGCCGATGCTGCTCGGCTTCGTGCTCGGACCGCTGATGGAAGAGAACCTCCGCCGCGCCATGCTGATCGCGCGCGGCGACCCCTCGACCTTCATCACCCGGCCGATCTCCGGCGGCCTGATCGCCGTCGCGGCGCTGCTGCTGATCGTCGCGGTGCTGCCGATGATCCGCCAGAAGCGCGAAGAGGTGTTCGTCGAAGAATGACGCCGGAAGAATGACGCTGATTGTCGCTCGATCGCTCCGGCGGGCTCGGCCCGCCGGATTTTTTTGCGCTCGAGGCGGATGCACGCGGGACGCGCGGCGTCGGTTGCGCTCTGTAATCGCTCCGTTGTCGCCGCTCCCTGTCGCGCTCCCTTGGCGATGCCCGGCCGACTGCCTACAGTAATCGAATAGCCCTGATTCTCGTGCGCCGGGCCCGAAGATCACGGCCCGGTCTGCCGGTCACGTCATGCGCCAATATCTCGACCTGATGGAACGCGTTCTCGCCGACGGCGTCGAAAAGCACGACCGCACCGGCACCGGCACGCTGTCGGTGTTCGGCCATCAGATGCGGTTCGATCTCGCCCGAGGGCTTTCCGCTGGTCACCACCAAGAAGCTGCATCTCAAGTCGATCATCCATGAGCTGCTGTGGTTCCTGTCCGGCGACACCAACGTCAAATACCTCAGGGATCACGGCGTCACGATCTGGGACGATTGGGCCGACGAGCGCGGCGATCTCGGCCCGGTCTATGGCCGGCAATGGCGCTCGTGGCCGGCCAGGGACGGCGGCGCCATCGATCAGATCGCCGATGTGGTCGAGGCGATCCGCCGCAATCCGGATTCGCGCCGCCTCATCGTGACGGCCTGGAACCCGGCCGATGTCGACCGGATGGCGCTGCCGCCGTGCCATTGCCTGTTCCAGTTCTATGTCGCCAGGGGCAAGCTGTCGTGCCAGCTCTACCAGCGCTCCGCCGACGTCTTCCTCGGCGTGCCCTTCAACATCGCCTCCTATGCGATGCTGACGGCGATGGTGGCGCAGGTCACCGGGCTGGCCGCGGGGGAATTCGTCCACAGCTTCGGCGATGCCCATCTCTATCTCGACCACCTCGACCAGGCGCGGCTGCAGCTGTCGCGGCTGCCGCGCCAGCTCCCGGTGCTGCGCCTCAATCCGGCGGTGACCGACCTGTTCGCCTTCCGCTACGAGGATGTCTGCGTCGAGGGCTACGACCCGCATCCCCACATCCGCGCGAAGGTTGCGGTGTGAGCGGTGCAAGCGAGGACGTGGGCCTCGTACTCGTCGCCGCGGTGGCCGAAAACGGCGTCATCGGACGGGACGGCAGGCTGCCGTGGCGTCTGCGGTCGGACCTCCAGCATTTCCGCGCCGTGACCCTCGGCCACCCTGCGGTGATGGGACGCAAGACCTATGACGCGATCGGCAAGCCGCTTGCGGGCCGGACCAACATCGTGGTTACCCGCGATCCCGCTTTCGCGGCGCCGGGCGTGGTCGCCGCTCCGGGCCTCGACGCCGCGCTCGCGATTGCGCGCGGCGATGCCCTGCGGCGCGGCACCGTCGAAATCATGATCATTGGCGGCGCAGATCTTTATCGCCAGACCATCGACCGTGCCGCGCGGCTCGAAATTACCCGCGTCCATGCCCGTCCGGAAGGCGACAGCGTTTTTCCGCCGATCGATCCGGCGCGCTGGCGCGAAACCGGGCGGCGCGAGCACCCCGCAGGGCGCGACGACGATACGGCGTTCACCACCCTGGTTTACGAGCGGCATGCCCGGTAATACCTCGGGCATGCCCGGACGTTCGGCTTTGGACCTGAATGCCGGTGCCGGGCCCGGCAACTTTTGGGATCGTGCGCTGGTGCACTTTCCCAATCGATGATTAAGTAAATGCGGCAAAGGTTACGGTCAGCAGGCTCGCGCCGGCCGCACGCGGCATCAGCGCGCGTTGAAAGGGGTTGGTTGGTCCCCTATAACCCGTGGCCCGAGACAGCGATCTCAGATACCGTCAGAACGCCATCGTTCTCGAGTAAGCGATGGAAAGATATGAAATTTCCAGGCTGGCCCGCAGGACCGGCGAACGCGGAGTGCAGTAATGCCGTGGAGCAATCAAGGCGGCGGCCCCTGGGGTGCGGGTCCGAAGGGGCCGTGGGGCTCCGGTTCCCCACCGTCGGGCTCGAGTCCGCCTGACCTCGAAGAGTTGCTGCGGCGCGGCCAGGACAAGCTGCGCACCGTGCTGCCGGGCGGCAAGCTCAGCGGCGGCGGCATCGCGCTGATCGCGGTCGCGGCGGTGGCGCTGTGGGGCTTTTCCGGCTTCTTCCGGGTCGAGCCCGACGAACTGGGCCTCGTCATGCAGTTCGGCAAATACAACCGCGATGCCAAGCCCGGCCTCAACTATCACATTCCGTACCCCGTCGAGTCGGTGGAACTGGTGAAGGTCACCCGGGTCAACCGCGTCGATATCGGCATGCGGCTCGTCGAGGACGTGCGCCGCGGCACCCAGATGCGCGACGTGCCGGAGGAGAGCCTGATGCTCACCGGCGACGAGAACATCGTCGACGTGGATTTCGCGGTGTTCTGGGTGGTCAAGCCGCAAGGCGGCGCCGGCGCCTATCGATTCAACATCCAGAATCCGGAAGGCACCGTGAAGGCGGTCGCCGAGAGCGCGATGCGCGAAGTGGTCGGGCGATCGGAAATCCAGCCGATCCTCACCGGTGCGCGGCAGAACGTCGAGACGGCGGTGACCGAACTGATGCAGAAGACGCTCGATGCCTACAAGTCCGGCATCCAGATCACCCAGGTGCAGATGCAGAAGGTCGACCCGCCGGCCCAGGTCATCGACTCCTTCCGCGACGTCCAGGCCGCCCGCGCCGATCTCGAGCGGGCGCAGAACGAAGCCCAGACCTACGCCAATCGCGTGGTTCCCGAGGCCCGCGGCCGCGCCGCGCAGGTCATCCAGTCGGCGGAAGCCTATCGCGAGCAGACCGTCGCCGAGGCCAAAGGGCAGACCGGCCGCTTCAACAAGATCTATGAGGAATACAAGAAGGCCCCCGACGTCACCCGCCAGCGGCTCTATCTGGAGACCATGGAGCGGGTGTTCGGCGGCGCCGACAAGATCATCATGGATTCGGGCCAGGGCGGCGGCCAGGGCGTGGTGCCCTATCTGCCGCTTCCCGAATTGCGCACCCGGCCGGCCACGGCGCCGGCCCAGACGCCCCCGGCGGGAGGCGCGCGATGAGAAACAATATCACCGGCGGCGTTCTCGCCGTCATTGCGGTCGTCGTTCTGTTCCTCGCCTATCTGTCGCTGTTTACCGTCTATCAGACGCGGCAGGCGCTGGTGGTTCGCCTCGGCGACCCCGTCAGGACCATCACCGAGCCCGGCCTCCATGCCAAATGGCCGCTGATCGACACCGTCATCTATGTGGATAATCGCATTCTCGACCTCGAAAATGCGTCCCAGGAGGTCATCTGCTCCGATCAGAAGCGGCTCGTCGTCGACGCCTTCGCCCGCTATCGGATCCGCGATCCGCTGTTGTTCTACCAGACCGTGAGCACCATCGAGGGCGCCAATTCGCGCCTGTCGACCCTGCTCAACGCGGCGCTGCGCCGCGTGCTCGGCGAGGCGACCCTCACCCATGTGGTGCGCGACGATCGCGCCGCCCTGATGCTGCGGGTGAAGGAACAGCTCAACCGCGAGGCCCAGGCGTTCGGCATCGAGGTCGTCGACGTGCGCATCCGCCACGCCGACCTGCCCGAGCAGAACAGCCAGGCGGTCTATCAGCGCATGCAGACCGAACGGCAGCGCGAGGCGGCGGAATTCCGCGCCCAGGGCAGCCAGAAGAGCCAGGAGATTCGCGCCCGCGCCGACCGCGACGTCACGGTGCTGGTGGCCGAGGCCACCTCCCAGGCCGAGCAGACCCGCGGCGACGGCGATGCCGAGCGCAACCGCATCTTTGCCGAAGCCTATGGCAAGGATCCCGACTTCTTCGCCTTCTATCGCTCGATGCAGGCCTATGAGAACGGCTTGCGCGCCAACGATACCCGTCTCGTGCTGCGGCCGGATTCCGACTTCTTCAAATATTTCGGCGATCCGGTCGGAAAAGGGACGTCGGCGTCGGCACCCCAGAGCGCGCCCCAGGGCTCACCGCAGGCGGCGGAGAAATAGGCAGGGCAACCCAGGCGTCGGGCGATGATCGACTTCCTGGCCGCGCTGGGGCTCGTCCTCGTGATCGAGGGGCTGCTGTTTGCCGCGTTTCCCGACGCGGCGCGGCGGGCGGTCGCTACGATCGCGAACACGCCGGACCAGACGCTGCGAACGACTGGGATCATCAGCGCGTTCATCGGCCTCGCCGTGGTCTGGCTGGTACGGGGGTAGCTGCGCGCAAGCCGCCATTCCGCCCGAATTCGACCCTATTCTGCGGGCCGGTTGCCGCGGCACTTGCGTCGCGCCCGGGACGGGCGCAGTCTGCAGGAACCTTTCTTCCAGGAGACTCATCGCCCATGGTCGGCTTTCCGCTCTTCGTTCGCCAATCGTGCCGCTCTACCGCCCTTGCGCTTGCCGCGGCGGTGGTGGCTATCCCGCTTATCGCCGCGCCGGCAGCGGCGCGCGGTCCGGACAACATCGCCGATGTCGCCGAAAAGGTCATCGATGCGGTCGTCAACATCTCGACCTCGCAGACCGTCGACAACCGCAACAATGCGGTGCCGCAGCTGCCGCCGGGTTCGCCGTTCGGCGAGTTCTTCGATGACTTCTTCAAGAACCGCCGCAACAATCAGCAGGGCGACAACCAGGGGCGGCCGAACGCGCCGCGCCGGGTGAATTCGCTGGGATCGGGCTTCATCATCGATCCCTCCGGCATCGTGGTGACCAACAACCACGTCATCGCCGACGCCGACGAGGTGACCGTCATCCTCAATGACGGCACGCGCCTCAAGGCGGAAATCCTCGGTCGCGATACCAAGGTCGACCTCGCGCTGCTGCGGGTGAAGCCGGAGAAGCCGCTCACCGCGGTTGCGTTCGGCGATTCCGACCGGCTGCGGCTCGGCGAATGGGTGATCGCGATCGGCAATCCGTTCAGCCTCGGCGGCACCGTCACCGCCGGCATCGTGTCGGCGCGCCACCGCGACATCAAGTCCGGTCCCTACGACAACTACATCCAGACCGACGCCGCCATCAATCGCGGCAATTCCGGCGGCCCGCTGTTCAATCTCGAGGGCGATGTCATCGGCATCAACACCGCGATCATCTCGCCGTCGGGCGGCTCGATCGGCATCGGCTTCGCGGTGCCGTCCAAGACCGCGATCGCGGTCATCGATCAACTGCGCCAGTTCGGCGAAACCCGTCGCGGCTGGCTCGGCGTGCGCATCCAGCAGGTGACCGACGAGATCGCCGAGAGCCTGAACCTCAAGCCGGCCCATGGCGCGCTGGTCGCCGGCGTCGACGAAAAGGGTCCCGCCAAGCCGGCCGGCATCGAGGCCGGCGACGTCATCGTCAAGTTCGACGGCAAGGACATCCAGCGAAATGCGCGACCTGCCGCGTGTCGTCGCCGACACGCCGGTCGGCAAGGACGTCGAGGTGGTTATCGTCCGCAAGGGCAAGGAGGAGAACCGCACCGTCAAGCTCGGCCGTCTCGAGGACGGCGAGAAGCAGGAGGCGGCGCTCACACCGCAGAAAGACGCCGTGCCCGAAGACAAGTCGGTGGTGCAGAAGACGCTCGGCCTCAACCTCTCCAACATGACCGACGACCTGCGCAGCCGCTACAAGATCAAGGACAGCGTCAAGGGCGTGGTGATCACCGGGGTCGATGCCCAGTCGCCCGCCGCCGACAAGCGTCTCAATGCCGGCGACGTGATCGTCGAGGTCTCCCAGGAGCAGGTCGCCAACACGGCCGACCTGCAGAAGCGGGTCGATCAGCTCAAGAAGGAAGGCCGCAAGTCGGCTCTGCTGCTGGTCGCCAATGCCGAAGGCGAACTGCGCTTCGTGGCGCTGACGCTTCAGTAGCCGATATTCAGTGGTCAGTATCGAGTAATCAGTGATCAGAATGGAAACGCCTTCCATCTGATCACTGATGCCTGACCACCGATGCCTGCGCTCCCGATCATCGATCACCGATCTCCGATTCCTGGTACCCCTGTGCATAGAGCAGCGCGGTGAGGTCGCCGTGGTCGATCCGCGCCGCGGCCGCTGCCGCGACCATCGGCTTGGCGTGATAGGCGACGCCGAGCCCGGCTTCTGAGATCATCAGCAGGTCGTTGGCGCCATCGCCGACGACCAGCGTTTCGTCCTTGCCGAGATCGAGCCGCGCCCGCAATTCGTCGAGCGTCGCGAGCTTGGCGTCGCGGCCCAGGATCGGCGGTGCGACGCGGCCGGTGAACCGGCCGTCGCCATCGACCTCGAGCCGGTTGCCGCGGTTCTCCGCAAAGCCGATCAGGGCGGCGATCGGCTCCGTGAACAGGGTGAAGCCGCCGGAGACGAGGCAGGTATGCGCGCCCTGGGCGCGCATGGTGCGCACCAGCGCGCGGGCGCCCGGTGTCACGGTGATGCGCTTGGCGATCACTTCGTCGACGACGCCGGCCGAAAGCCCGGCGAGCAGTGCCACCCGCTCCTCCAGCGCCGGCTCGAACGCGATCTCTCCGCGCATGGCGCGCTCGGTAATGGCGGCGACCCGGGCCTTCTGGCCGACGAAATCGGCGAGTTCGTCGAGGCATTCCTGTCCGATCATGGTGGAATCCATGTCGGCGAGCAGCAGCCGCTTGCGCCGCCCGGCGGCCGGCTGCACCACGGCGTCGACCGGTGCATCGCCGATCGCTTCGCGCACCCGGCCGGCGACGAGGCGGTTGTCGTTTTCGCCGGCGGGGGTAAAGGGGATGTCGATCGCGATCCCCGGTGCCAGCCAATGCATCTCGCCGCCGGCGCCGAGCGTTCGCGCAGCGCTTCGCGCCAGCGCTTCGAAGCCCGGCAGAGCGCGGGCGGCGATCAGGGTGGCGACGTGGGACATGGCGCAGTGGATATTGGCGACACGGGGCCTCGTAATACGAGAGCTGGTAACAAGGACCTTCGTAACACGCACCTTCGTTACACGGATATGAGCCATGAACGGAGCGGAGGATCGGGTGCGGGCGGTGCTTATCGCAGGACCGACGGCGAGCGGCAAGTCGGCGCTGGCGCTTGCGGTGGCCGAGCGCCTCGGCGGCGTCATCATCAATACCGATTCGATGCAGGTCTATCGCGATCTCGCCATCATCACCGCGCGTCCCGGCGCTGCCGACGCGGCGCGCGCCGGCCATCTGCTCTACGGCCATGTCGATGCGGCGGAGAACTATTCGGTCGGACGTTTCGTCGCCGACGCCGCTGCGGCGCTGCTGCAGGCGCGCGCGCAGTCGCCGGTCGCGATCTTCACCGGCGGGAGCGGGCTTTATTTCAAGGCGCTGACCCGGGGGCTGGCGGCGATCCCGCCGGTCGACGCGGCAATTCGCGCGGCAATCCGCGCCAGGCTCGAAGCCGGCGGCGTCGCGGCGCTCCATGGGGAGCTTTCACGCCGCGATCCCGCGACCGCGGCGCGGCTCAATCCGGCCGACCGCATCCGCATCGCCCGCGCCCTCGAAGTGTTCGAAGCGACCGGCCGCGCCATCTCGGACTGGCATCGCGACGGCCTGCCGCCGCTGCTCGAGCCCGCCCACGTCGCCAAGGTGTTTCTCGCGCCGGAGCGTGCGGCGCTCTACCGCCGCATCGATGCGCGCTTCGATGCCATGCTCGCCGCCGGCGCGCTGGAGGAAGTGCGGGCGCTGCATGCCCGGCGCCTCGATCCGCTGCTGCCGGCGATGAAGGCCCATGGCGTGCCGTGGCTGATCCGTCATCTCGAAGGCGAGATGCCGCTCGCCGCCGCCGCGGAAGCGGGCAAGCGCGACACGAGGCACTACGCCAAGCGCCAGTTCACCTGGTTCCGCCATCAGCTTGCCGACTGGCCCCGGGTCGATCCTGGCGCCGCGTTCGATATCGTCATGCGCGCGGCGGGCCGATGAGGGACGAGCCGCAGGCGCCTCCCGGCCGCTGCAGCAGCAAGCCCCGCGATCAATACCCACCAGGCCGGCCGCAGCCCGTAGGCGACGTCCAGATGGGCGGCGAGGATGCGCAGGGGATCGACGCCGGTCGCGGCCGCGTGCCAGGCGACCTCGGCGGCCGCGGTCAGCGCGCCGCAGGCCGCCGCGAGGCCGAGGAGGGCGTGCGCCGTAACGTCGCCGGTCAGCCTGTGCAGGAGGCGGTAGCCCACCAGCCAGGCCAGGAGGCCGAGCATCAGCATCGGCTCGAACGTCTCGGTCCTGGACCGCAGCAGGAAATGGACCGCCGCCAGCGCCGCGAGAACGTAGATCGTCCGGTGCAGCAGGTTCCACCGCGCGCCGCCGAGCCGCGCGACCGCGCGGTCGCTCGACGTCGCCGCCAGCGCGGCGAGCCCGATCAGCGCGACCGCGCCGATGGTGAGATAGAGCCGCAGCACGGTCTCGCGGGCGACCTGGAACCAGTCGAACCCCTGATCGAGGGCATAGAGGCCGAAATGCAGCGCGCACAGGCCGAATACCCCGACGCCGAGGATGCGGCGGGCGCGGATCAGCCGCGGCGCATTGAGAATGCGCCGCGCCGGGCCGATCAGCAGCACCACCCACAGGAGCCGCAGCGCCCAGTCGCCGCTGAACCGGATGGCCTCGGTCACCGGGCGGGCGCCGAGCCCGCCATCACCGGCAAGCCAGGCGAGCCACACCGCCGGCGCCATGGCAAGCGCCGCTGCCGCCATCTTCTCCGGCGCCCACGGGAAGGGTGCAAGACGCGGTGCCATCCGGGTGCCAGGGCTGCCGCTATTTCGGGATGCGGTAGAACAGGTCGAAGAAGGCGATCACGACCTCGACGACGATCAACGCCACGATGGTGGCTTCCAGCCGGCTCGACCGCTCGGTGTCGATGATGTCGATCAGCGCGCGCGAGGTCCCCTCGATGACCTGGAGCTTGTGCTGCAGGGCGTTGGCCCGTTCCTTGAGCTCGTATTCGTCTTCCAGGCGCGCGTAGAGTCGTTCGAGATCGCTGCGGTCCCACAGCACGTCCGGCTTTTCCGCGACCGCGATACGGCCGGAGATCCGATGCTGGACCAGCAGCGCCTGGCCGATCAGCCGCAGCATCCTGCGCCGGTTGTAGGGGCCGCGGCCGGTGGTGGCGAGGCGGCTTGCGAACGGCTCGATCAGTTCGAGAACCTTGTTGACCTCACGCTCGTCGCGAACCAGCGCGACGTTCTTCGCCAGCACGTCGGCGATCACCAGAACGCGCGGCGGCGACAGATCCTTGAGCGAAATCGAGCCGCCGGTGACGACCTGGTCGTCGCGTTCGGAAGCGAGCTCGATCAATGCCGTCTCGTCCTCGATCTTGCCGTAGGCGCCGGTGACGCGGTGGCCGATGCCGCGCACCACCTCGTCCTCCTCGATGGGCGACAGGCCGATCAGCACGACGACGCCGTAGCGGAACAGCACCGCATAGCCGGTGTCGCCGACACGGAATGCCAGCGGGGTCGTCGAGATCAGGTCGCTGCGCTCGAGCCCGGCCGTATCGATGCGCTCGCCGAGCAGCAGGGCACGGGCGGTCAATCGCGCCGCGACCAGCGGCATCGGCACTGGATCAGCCATTCGATAAATTTAACGCGCAAGCGTTCTCAGGTCTTTGATTTCGAGCACGATCTTGTCCGGAACCCTGCCCTCTCCCATGCCAGCCGTTGCGACCCAATCGGTTTCCAGCAGGGGCATAAGCCATCCCGGCTTCCACTTGCTAGCATTTTGCGCGGTCGGGGATGGAGAGGCCTTGCTGGAAGGTGTTCCACGTCACCGAAGTGCGAAGAAACGTGAATTCGGAGGGACAGCATTGCAGCGCTTGCCTAGCGGCAGCCCCTTCTCAATCACGGCAAAGTGATATATATGCAAACCCAAGCTGCCGACGAAGCGGGACGTGCCGAAGGTTCCGCCCTCCAAAAAAGCAGCAAGGCCGTCGGCAGGCATCGACTTCATCCCGCCGCGGTTTTTTGAGGCGGACGCAGCTTCCCGGGTCTGATTGCGTATCGTGTCGCCCGGACCTGGGTGAATATCAACCAATTGAGACATCAACACGGGGGAAATGCATGAAAGTCTATCTCGCAGCCCTACTCGTCGGCGGTTCTCTTGTTGCGACCAGCGGTGCCGTGCTGGCCCATCATTCGTTCGCTATGTTCGATCAGGAGCACCCGATCGAGCTGGCGGGCACGGTGAAGGAATACCGTTACACCAGCCCTCACACCTTCATCATTCTCGATGTCAAGGAGAAGGACGGCTCCAACCAGCTTTGGAATCTTGAAGGCGGCGCGCCGAGCGGATTGATCCGCGACGGCTGGTCGAGCAAGACTTTGAAGCCGGGCGACGAGCTTCAGATGACCATTAACCCGCTTCGCAGCGGCGCGCCCGGTGGTGCGTGGAACGTCAATAAGATCAAGTACAAGAACGGCGATCCGATCGTCGTAACGCACTAAGGGTTGTCGCCGGTGATCCCGTGAGCGGCGCAGTCATGTGCGCTTGCGTGGATTGACCGCGGATTTGGAGCGCGTCCGCGCAAGCTTGGGCTTCCCCCGGCGCGGCGCGCTTCAGAGTTTTTTGGACTGCCGAGGCTGTCCCGTGGTGGAGCACTCGCTTCGGTAGGGCGCTTTGCCCGCCGCGAAGCGGGATTGCGGTGCCGCCGCCGTAGCGTGGGCTATTTCCGGGGCTTGAAAAAAGCGCGGCGGTCGAGCCGCAAGCGTTGCTGTGTGACGGGAGGATGGACATGCTTTACCGAAGCTCGATCGGTGCGGTCACGCTTGCGGGTGTGCTGGCGGTGGCCACTGCGGCCCTCGCCTTCGACGATTCCAAATACCCCGATTTCAGCGGCCAATGGCAGCGGCCGCGCGGCGTCGGCATCCAATGGGATCCGAGCCGGCGCCTGGGCCTCGACCAGCATCCGCCCCTCACTGCGGAATATCAGGCGGTGTGGGAGGCAAGCATGGCCGACCAGGCGGCGGGCGGGCAGGGCAATGACGCACCGTCACGCTGCGTCCCCTACGGCATGCCCCGGATGATGACAACCGTTTTCCCGATGGAGATCGTGATCACCCCGAACGCCACCCATGTGGTGTCGGACTACACGATGCCGCGCCGCATCTACACCGATGGACGCGAGTTTCCCAACGAAATCGAGCCGAATTTCAACGGCTATTCGATCGGCAAATGGATCGACGAAAACGGCGACGGCCGCTACGACGTGCTCGAGGTCGAGACCCGCGGCATGAAGGGGCCACGGTCCTATGACGCGAGCGGCATCCCCTTCCACCAGGACAACGAGACGGTGGTGAAGGAGCGGCTCTTTATCGACAAGACCAACCCCGACATCCTGCACGACGAAATCACGACCATCGATCACTCCCTCACCCGTCCCTGGAAGATCACCAAGGACTTCGTCCGCGAGCGCAATCCGATCTGGTTCCAGAATCACTGCTCGGAAGACAACCGCCACGTCACTATCGCCGGGGAGGATTATGTGCTGAGCTTCGACGGCTATCTGATGCCGGCGAAGAAAGACCAGGCGCCGCCTGATCTGAAATACTTCAAGCAAACGAAGAAGTAACTTCCAGGCCGAGCCCGGAAAGATTCACCAGGGGCGGGTTGGGCCGCGCGCCGTTGCGCCGCCCAGGATCCGGGCGGGGCCTTCCCTTGCGGCGGCAATTCTCCTCGCGACCTGCGTCGGCGCGCTCTACGCGACGTAGTCGAGCCGACGGGTGCCGTCGAATTGCTTGAAATCGAGTTCGGCGACGGGACACGGCGCACCGAACAGATAGCCCTGGACGTATTTGACGCCGGAGGCGCGCAGGATCTCGAATTGCTGCTTGGTCTCCACGCCCTCGGCGACGGTCGCCACGTCGAGGCCCGAACCGAGCGCGAGCACCGAGGCGACCACCGCCGCGCAGTCGGCGCGATGGGTGATGTTCTGCGTGAACGATTTGTCGATCTTGATCTTGTCGATCGGGAAGGTCGTCAGATAGCGCAGCGAGGAATAGCCGGTGCCGAAATCATCGAGGCTGATGGTGACGCCCAGGCCTTTGAGCTGCTGCAGGGTCGTGAGCGCGGCGGCCTCATTCTCCAGCAGCGCGGTCTCGGTGATCTCGAGCTCCAACCGCGCCGCGGGCAGGCCGGTTTCCCTGAGCGTCCGCGTCACCACATCGAGCAAATCGGATTTTCCGAACTGCACCGCCGAGATGTTGACCGCGACCTTCACTTCGGCCGGCCACAGCGTCGCTGCCGCGCAGGCCGTGCGCAAGACCCCTTCGCCGAGCGGAACGATGAGGCCGGTTTCCTCCGCGAGCGGAATGAATTCCATCGGCGGGATGAAGCCCTTCACCGGGTGCCGCCAGCGCGCCAGGGCCTCCATTCCGAACAGCTTGCGCGTCTTGACGTGGAGAATCGGCTGGTAGTGGACCTCGATCTCGCCGCGTGAAATCGCGTCGCGCAGGTCCGCCTCCAATTGGCGCCGCGCATCGGCGTCGGCAGTCATCCGTTCATCGAAGAAGCAGTAGCCGTTGCGCCCGTCCGATTTGGTCCGATACAGCGCGAGGTCGGCCTGCTTCATCAGCGTGTCCGGGTCCGTGCCGGCCGCCGATGCCATCGCTATGCCGATGCTGGTGCCGATGCTCACCGTGCTGCCGTTGATGTCGTAGGGCGCCGAGATGAGGGCGATGATCCGCTTCGCGAGCTCGATTGCGGCGCCGCGCTGGTCGGGCTCGGCGGCCTGTATGATGGCGAATTCGTCGCCGCCGAGCCGCGCCACCACGTCGGTCTGCCGCAGCGATGCGGTGAGCCGGTCGGCGGTCTGCTTGAGCAGTGCGTCGCCGGCGGGATGGCCCAGCGAATCGTTGATGTTCTTGAAGCGATCGAGGTCCAGCATGAAGACGGTGAAAGTCTCGTGCTTCTGGCGCAGCCGCGCCCCGGCCTCCTCGAGTTTCTCCATGAAGTAGGCGCGGTTGGCGATGCCGGTGAGCAGGTCGTGGTGTGCCATGAACACGACTTTCTCCTCGTCGCGGCGGCTGTCCGTGATGTCCTGGTGAATGGCGACCCAGCCGCCGCCCTCGATCGGCTGGTGGGTGACCGCGACGACGCGCCCGCCGCGCAATTCATTTACGGCGCTATAGGGCTCGTTGCGACTGACCTCGGCGAGGCGGGTCTCGATGTATTCGCGGGCCGCCTCCGGCGAACTGCCGGCGGCCACCCGGGCCTCGAGAATTGTCCGCAGCGTCGTCCCGGCGCGCATGTCCTCGGGGCTCAGCCCATACATCTTGAGGTAACGCGAATTGCAGACGATGAGCCTCTGCTTGCCGTCGAACATGCACAGGCCATGCGCCATGTTTTCCAGCGTCACTTCCAAAATGCGTTTTTTTCTCGAGAGGTCGCCGGTCTGCCAAATCAGCAGGGCAGTGCCGAGGAGAATGATGAAGACGACGAGCAGGGCTCCGGGACCGAACGTATAGAGGTGGTGATACCAAGCCAGCAGACGGTCGTCGCGGTTGAAGCTGACCAGCAGGACGAGGGGTGGTGTCGACACCGCCTTGTATCCGACGAAGCGGGGCGTTTGGTCGACCAGGCTTACCGTCTCATAGGAGCCGGCTGCTGCAGCCGCGACATGTTCGGCATACGGCCGGGGCCCGCCGGCACACGGCCGGGTTCGATGGGCGGCTCGCGGGCGAGGATGAACCCGTCGCGGTGCAGCATGACCACCGTTCCGTGTCGACCGACATCGAGCGAGTGGTAGAGGCCGAGGAAATAGGATTGATCCAGCAGCGCCACCACGAACCCGGCAAAGCTGCCGTCGGGATTGGCGAGGCGTCGCGAAACCATGATGAGCCAGCGGCCCGACGCCGCGCCGCGAAACGGCGCTGAGATGGTAGAGGGTGTCGTCCCGGTCGTCGCGATGGGCGAGGAAATGGGGGACGCTCGGCGATATTCATCAGCGGCGGGCGGTCGTCATGGGAATAGGCTTCGATGTCGCCGGAGCTGTTGGCCCACAGGATCGCCACCAGCACCAGCGAGGTCTTTCCGGATACGCCTCAAGGCGTCGTTCGCGGCGTGCCGCAGCGACGCCTCGTCGGCGCCCGGCGTGGCGAGCGCCGCCTGGAGGTCGGCACGGATGAGCTGGACCTGGCGCAGCGAACGATCGACCGCCTCGAATGTCAGCGCGGTATGTTCCGCCAGCACCTCGGCATAGTTGAGGGCGGAGTGCTTGGAGGCGTCGATCGTGGTCAAATAGCGGGTGCGCAAATCGGCGAGGAAGACGGCCAGGATCACCGCGGCAAAGAATATCCCGAACGCGGCAATGGTGCCTTTCGGGCGGCTCGACAGTTTGCGCGTGAGCGTCTGCAGCAGCATTGTCAGCCTGGTCGCGAACCGCGACGGTGCGGGGATTGCCATCGCGGGATTGGTCGAGAACTCGAGGCAGCTCGGATCGTTCTGCCTGAAATTCAGAAATAGGCGCTTAATTTAGGTGATTAAGGTTTAGTTTATATCATGATCCCGCAATGGTTGCGTTTGCGAAAAAGCGGCGTCGCGAAGCGAGTTGTTTGCGAGCCGGCCGAATGGGCCGCAATGGAAGCGCCGCAATATCGGCGCGCGCGCCAGGCGCGCGCACCTTATCTTCGATCATCATGAAGGAAATCTGAAACATTATCCGAATTCAACGCGGATGGTTCGGAATCCGAATCTAAGGACCGGCCGCGCCATGCCGCACGGCTGTGACGAGCACCTCCGGATTGACCACGTTGATCGGCGTTCCCGCCGCGAAGGCGGTGATCTGGGCAAAAATTTCGGCGAACTGGACTTCGTATTCGTCATGGGAGACGTAGCCGATATGCGGCGTGCAGACGACGTTATCCATGGACAACAGGGGATGGGCGGCATTGCGGACCGGTTCCTCCTCATAGACGTCGACCGCAGCCATTCCCGGCCGCCCGGCGCGTAGCGCTTCGACCAGTGCGCCCGGCTCGATCAGCGGCGCCCGGCTGGTATTGACCAGCAGCGCCGTGGGCTTCATGAGGGCGAGGTCGGCCGCGGTGACGATGCCGCGCGTCGCTTCGACCAGGCGCATGTGCAGCGAGACCACGTCGCATTCAGCAAAAAAAGCGGCCTTGCCGGGCGCACTTTCATAGCCCTCGGCGCGCGCCTGGGCGCGTGCGGCTTCGCGCGCCCACACCACCACCTTCATGCCGAAGGCGCGGCCATAGGCGGCAACGACGCGGCCGATTCTGCCGTAGCCGTAGATGCCGAGCGTCTTGCCATGCAGGGAACGGCCCACGCCGATCTGCCATTTGCCGGCCTTGAGCGCGGCCATTTGCTGGGGAATCTGGCGCATTGCCGCCAGCACCAGGCCCCAGGTCAATTCCGCGGCGGCCCAGGAGGGTACGCCGGGATGCTGGCTCGACGACACCACGATGCCGAGCCGGGTGCAGGCCGCTATGTCGATGTGCGGATAGACGCTGCGCTGGCTGATCAGCACGAGCTTGGGCAGCCGTTCCAGCAGCGGCGCGCGAATTTTGGTGCGCTCCCGGATCAGCACCAGCGCTTCGGTATCCTGCAGCCGCGCGGCGAGGACATCGTCATCCTGGACATGATCGGTCCAGATCGTCACGTCGTGCCCGGCCAGACTGCCGAAGCAGGGGAGCGTGCGTATCGTGTCGTGGTAATCGTCGAGTATCGCGATCTTCATCGTTTCCCGCCTCATCGCGGCTCCGAGCATCATCCCGGAAAGGCGCAGACTTTGCCGACGAGGTCATGCGCCCTCGGATGCGATGCCGCTCTTAAGCGAGTGTACATCGTAAGCGAGTGTACATCGGAATCGTGCTATCATCGGTTCTTCCGCAGCAAGACCAGCGCAGGACGAACGCCATGGCGAAAGGTCAGATGAAGAGCAACAAGGAAAAGAAGAAGCCGAAGGCCGAGTGGAACAAGAAGAAGAAGGGCGCCGCGCCGACGACCGGGCAGGCCCCGGCCAAGCCCGGTCACAATCCTTTCGGCAAGAAGGATTAGCGGCTTTTTTTCCAGCCAAAAGTCCCGGCGGAAGGCCGCATGCGCCGTGCCGCCGATCGGTGGCGATTCTCTCGTGTGCGGAGATCGTCCAGGTCGGGGTGCGCTGGAAAGGCGTCCGGATCGCACGCGCCGTCATTCTCCGACCGGCAGGTCCTGGAGCTTCGGGATCTGGCGGACGTTGACGCCGGCCTCCTTGAACATTTCCGCCGAGAGCGAGAACTCCGGGCCCCATTTGCGCTCGGAGAGATCCGGCGCGTAGCCGACCACTTCGCAGATTCCGGATTGAATGATCGCCTTGGCGCATTCGATGCAGGGGTACCACGGCACATACATCACGCAGCCCTTCACCGAGACGCCGATGCGTGCCGCATTGTAGATGGCGTTGCGCTCCGCATGGGAGCTCCACAGATATTTCGCGCCGGTCTCGCGCGAGTGGCGTTCGGGAATGTCGTCGCGGACGCCGCGCGGGAAGCCGTTGAAGCCGGTCGACCTGATTTCCCGGTCCGGGCCGACGATCACCGCGCCGACGCGCCGCCCGCTTTCCTTGCTCCAGTGCGCGATCTGGTGGGCCAGCAACATGAAGCGTTGGTCCCAGTTGCTTGAAAACATCCGTGCGTCCTCGTTCAACGGCTTGCCCCGCGGGTTCACGATCACGCAGGTTACAGATTGGTGACGCCGTCACCAACCGCCGAATGGCGAGAGGAGGCGAGCACTCGAGACCGTTGTGCGCGGGGGCGATGGTGTCCTGCCGCTCCGTTCGCGCCGCCGTTCCGCTCGTTGCTTTTTGCGTGGTTCCGGGCGTTCGGACGCGCCCGCCGCCCGCTGCTTTCCCTTGCAATTTTGCCGATTTTCTTTGCAAATGGCCGCGGATTGGCCGACCATGGACCGCGGGCCATACTCTGAAAGGGATGCCATGAAGGCATTGATCCTCTACGTGGTGTTCGTGTGCATCGGCGCCGTGATTTCCGCAACCATCGGCTATTATGTGGAGCGCGAATTCTCCTCGGCCTGGAGCCTGATCGTGTTTCTCACACTGTTCTTCGCGAACTTCGCGGTGTCCTGGCTCGCCGTCATCCTGGTGATGGACGGCTCGCTTTCGGATGCGCAGGGCCGCCAGTCGCAGCTCGACATCGAGCGCTCCGGACGGGCCGCGATTTCGAACCGCCAGCCCAAGGCGTGAGCGGGTGCAAGCGCGAACTCCGGTGGTCGAATCTGGTCGGGCGCGAACGCGAAGACCGCTGATTACAGCGCGAATACGAAGATCATCGTCGCGCTCTTGCCGAGATTGCGTTTCTCCGGCGTGGTGGCGAGCCGCCCCATCGAATTGCGGGTGAGGCCGGTCGCGATGGCGATGTATTGCCGGCCGTCGACCGCATAGGTCATGGGCGGCGCATTGATCCCGGTGCCGACGTTGAAGCTCCAGAGCTCTTCCAGGGTCTGGTCGTCGAGGGCGAGCACGGTGCCGTCGAGCAGCGCGGTCACGATGATGCCGCCTGCGGTGGCGAGCGCGCCGCTGGTATTGGCATAGGGCATCGCCTTGCGCTGCACGACCTCCCCGGTCGAAGGATCGACCACCACGATGCCGCTGCTCAGGCGCCCGTCATAGCCGAAGTCGCCGCCGTCGAACTTGCCGCGCACATGGCGGGTCTGGTCGCGGGTGATGTTGGTGCAGCCCTCGAGCTCGGGAATATAGATGAGCCTGGTCTTTTCGCTGTAGGCGGCGGACCAGAAATTGCTGCCGCCGGGCACTCCCGGGCAGACACCGCTGCTCTTGGCGCCGGTGAGGATCTTTGCCACCGGAGCGGCATAGGTCTGCAGATCCTTGGCCGGATCGTAGTCGAGCGGCTTGCCCGTCTTAGGGTCGATGCCCTTGGTCCAGGTCACGGTCGGCACGTATTGGGTGGCCTTGAGGAACTGGCCATTGAGCCGGTCGAACGAATAGAAGAAGCCGTTGCGGCCGGCATGAGACAGCATCTTGCGGTCCTCGCCGTTCACCTTGGCGTCGATCAGGATGTGGGTGCCGGTCTCGTCGTAATCCATCGTGTCGTTCGGCGTGTATTGGTGGAACCACTTGATCTTCCCGCTGCCCGCATCGATCGCCAGGGCGCTGTTGGTGAACAGGTTGTCGCCGGGGCGGTAGGAGGAATCGTATTTCGGCGTCGGGTTGCCGGCGCCCCAATAGGTGACGTTGGTGGCGGGATCATAGGAACCGGTGACGTAGAAGGCGCCGCCGCCGGTCTGCCAGGCGTTGTTCTTGTCCTTCCAGGTCTCGCTGCCGGGTTCGCCGGGCGCCGGCACGGAATAGGTCTTCCACTGGACATCGCCGGTCCTGGCGTCGAGGGAGGCCACCCAGTCGCGCACGCCGCTGTCGCCGCCGGAGGCGCCGACGATGATGGAGTCCGGCGAGCGCGAGCGGCGCCGCGTTGAGGGTGATGTTCGGCTGGTCGCGCAGATTGCGCTCCCACACCATCTTGCCGGTGTCGCGGTCGGTGGCGATGACGCGGCCGTCATTGCTCGTCACCGATATGACGAGATTGCCCCACAGCGCGACGCCGCGGTTGCGGTCGATCTTCTCCTGGCCGGGGTCCATCTTCCATACGATGTCCCCGCTTTTGCCGGAACGGACGTCGATCTTGTAGACCACGCCCCAGGCGTCCGGCACATACATGAAGCCGTCGTCGACCAGCGGCGTCGCCGTGAGATTCTCGTTGCCGGTGGTGCCGCCGAGCGCCACCGCGAAGGCGAGGCGAAGGTTCTTCACGTTCGCCTTGTTGATGGCGTCGAGCGCCGAAAAACGGTGGGAACCGTAGTCGTGATGGTTCATCAGCCAGTTCTGCGGCTCGGGATCGAGCAGGCGCTGATAGGTCACATCGGCGGCCTGCGTCGCGGAGGTGCCAATGGCGAGTGCCGCACAGCTGGTACCGGCCGCCAGCATACGAATGGTCCATGCCAGAACGCCAAGTCTGCGGTTCATGGTTTCCTCCTTGACTGACCACAGCGATTACCCGCCGCCAGGGCTGTTGACAATAGCCCCGGCACCGCGCCGAAGTCGAAACGCCCGATCCCGTCGAGGCATGCGGAGCAAACGATTGCCTTACGAAATCGAGATCATACGGTTGGAGGCCCGTCCAATCGCCGTGGTGCGTCGCCGCGCCAGACCCGTCGAGCTTTCGACGGTGGTGCCGGCGGCGTGCGGGGAGGTGTGGAAGCACGTTCGCGCCGCCGAGGTCAAAGGCGCCGGGCGCCACGTCGCTGTCTATCTCGACGGCCAGATTACGCTCGAAGTCGGAGTGGAAGTGCCATCAACCTTCATCGGCTCGGGGGATGTATTCCTTTCCGCGACCCCGGCCGGCGCGGTGGCGCGCACGGTTCATATGGGCCCCTATCGCCTTCTGTCCCGCGCCCATTCAGCGATCCTCGATTGGTGCGCCGCCACGGACGTTCTGCTCGCCGGTCCGAACTGGGAAATCTATGGTCATTGGAACGACGATCCGGCCCAATTGAGGACCGACGTCTGCTATCTTCTGCGGGAAACTGACGGGACGTGACAATGGACCGGACCAGGTCACGATGCGGAGTTGGCAACGAGCGCCGTGTCATCGGCGTTCTCGGTTTCTGCCTCCTTGGTGCGTTGCTGATGTCGCCGAGTCGGGCCGCCGGGCCCTCGGGATCCGGTGCCCCTTCGGCGGCCGCACCGGCGCCGTCGCCCGGCATGGTCGAATACCGGCGCAAGCTCGACGAGTACACCAAGGCACGCCAGAAATTCGACGACGAGGCGAGCGCCTATTGGAAGTCGATCGCGGACAAGCGGCGCCAGCGCAACGCCAAGCGCCGCGCCGGCCACGATATCGTGCTCGAAGACTACGTGCTGACCCAGCCGCCGGTCTATGCGGGCCCGCCGCAGCCGGTCGATCCGTCCCAGCCGGGTCCGCCGCCGCGGCCGCCGCGGGAATACGTGCCCGTGGTCGCGGATTTCCTGCGCTATGCCGCGGAGCAGTTCAACTTCACGCCGCAGCGACCGCGCGCCGAGATGGAGTACAAGCGCGCCTATGCGAAGACCGCTTTGGCGGCCGGCCTCACCCGGTCGCAGATCGTACGGATCTACGCCTTCGAGTTCGGCGGCAATGGCGGCTACGACGTGCAGGCCGGCCTGGAATACAATTCGCCGGGCGCGCGCGCGATCAATTCCGCGCTCGGCTACAACCAGCTGCTCAACACCAACAGCGTCGAGCTTCTGGCCGAGAAGGGCGATCGCTTCGTCGACGTGCTGAAAGCCAGGGCGGCCGGCCTCGCGGGCGAGGCGAAGGCGGCGCTCGAGCGCAAGATCGAGGTGGTCCGGACCATGATCGCCTTCAGCCGGACCGTGCCGGACGACTGGAACGAGCATGACAAGCTCGCCAACACGCCGCGCGGCTTCGCCGTCCATTCCCTCAATCTCGACATTGATGTGGGACCGTTGCTGCAGACCCAGAAGCTCCTCGACTCCGTCCACTTCGCCCGCAGCAAGGGCCACATCGCGTCGCTGACCGCGGCGGAGCTCGAGATGATGAACCTGACCGGCGACGGCAACGGCATCGACATGGTCATGATGCCGGCGGCCCTGCGCGACAAGGTGCCGACCTCGAATTTCTTCCAGCAGGGCGGCTATGGGCGCAATCCCGTCGCCAGCCGCAACAACGTCGTGGCGAAATTGATCGCGGCCACCGACGCGAAGATGGACCGGGAAGTGCAGTTGCAGGGCGCCAAGGAGATGGCGGCGGCGTTTTAGCGGCGATGCAGTTAATGGCACCAAGAAATCCGCACGGGGATCGTCATGACCAGGGCCGAGATCGAACAGCTCATCCGTAAGGGCTACGCGGCGCGCGTCGCCGGCGATATCGATGCCATCATGGCATTGATGACCCCCGACGTGCATTTCGCGCTGGCCGGCGACCCCGCCGCGAGCCCGGTGGCCGGGCGGCTGGTGGGCATCGACAAGCTGCGCCCGCAACTGGCCGGGCTCATCAAGGGCTTCAAGTTCAACCGCTACGACATCACCACGCTGGTGGTGGAGGGATCGACCGCGGCGGTGCGCGCCAAGGCCAATATTACATCCGCGGCGACCGGCGCGACCGTGGACATGGAACTCGCCGACTTCATCGAGGTGAAGGACGGCCGCATCGCTTCGTTCGTCCAGTTCTGCGACACCGCGATGGTCGCCAGGCTCTCGACCGGGCCGTGACGGGCGCACCCGGCGGCGACGGTACGGGTGCCGGTGTCGGTGCCGGCACCAGCGGTGCCCCTTCGGTGCGGCTCGCCGCCGTCACCGTCGCGTTCCGCCTCGCTGCCGACGCGGTCTACACCGCCGTGCAGGACGCTTCGCTCGCGCTCGGCGCGGCCGAGTTCGTCGCCATTGTCGGGCCGACCGGCTGCGGCAAATCCACCTTGCTCAACGTCGCCGCCGGGCTGCAGGCGCCGGCGGCGGGGCGGGTCGAAATCTTCGGCGCGCCGCTCGCGGGCCTCAACCGCGACGCCGGCTACCTGTTCCAGTCCGATGCGCTGTTTCCGTGGAAGACCGCGCTCGAGAATGTCGCCATCGGCCTCGAGATCGCCGGCACGCCGGCGGCGCAGGCGCGCGCCCGCGCGCAGCAATGGCTGGAGCGGGTGGGCCTCGCCGGCTTCGGCGCGCGCTATCCGCACATGCTCTCCGGCGGCCAGAAGAAGCGCGTCGGCCTCGCCCAGGTGCTGATCCGCGATCCCCGCATTCTCCTGATGGACGAGCCATTCGGCCCGCTCGATGCGCAGACGCGGCAGATCATGGGCGATCTCCTGCTCGACCTCTGGAGCGCCGACCGCAAGGCGGTGCTGTTCGTCACCCATGACCTCGAAGAGGCGATCGCGCTGTCGGATCGCGTGGCGATCATGTCGGCAGGGCCCGCGGCACGCATCATCGGCGACTGGAAGGTCCCGCTGCCGCGGCCGCGCGACATCGCCGAGGTCAAGCACGAAAAGCCGTTCCAGGATCTCTACCGCGACATCTGGACCGTCCTCAAGGAGGAGGTGCTCAAGGGTTATGCCCAGACCGAGGCCGCGCTCATGCGGCACGGCGCCTCTTCTCCCTCGCCCCGCTTGCGGGGAGAGGGTCGGGGTGAGGGGGCCTCTCCGCGAGTCTGAGCAATAATTTTTCACGCTCAGACTCGCGGAGAGGCCTCCTCACCCGGATCGCTACGTGATCGCCGCCGATTTCACCTTGAACACAGGCCCGCCTTCGGGAGAGATTCGCCGATGTCCCGCATCACCCTCCTCCTGCTGCAAGTCCTCGTCGCCGCCGTCGCGATCGGGCTGTGGTACGTGCTTTCGACCTACGAGATGCTCGGCGTCATGGTGCTGCCGCCGTTCTTCTTCTCGACGCCGGTCGATGTCGCGGAGCGGATCGTGCGCCTGTTCGCGGGCGGCACCATCTGGAAGCATCTGTGGGTCACGTTTTCCGAATCGATGCTCGCCTTCGCGATCGGCTCCGTTGCCGGCGTCCTGGCCGGGTTCTGGTTCGCCCGCAAGCCGGCCTTCGCCGCGGTGTTCGATCCCTATGTGAAGATGATCAACGCGCTGCCCCGCGTCGTGCTGGCGCCGATCTTCACCCTGTGGTTCGGCCTCGGCATCTGGTCGAAGGTCGCGCTCGGCGTGACGCTCGTGTTCTTCATCGTGTTCTTCAACGTCTACCAGGGCGTCAAGGAGGTGAGCCCGACCGTGCTCGCCAATGCGCGCATGCTCGGCATGGGCGAGCGCGCTTTGATGCGCCACGTCTACTGGCCCTCGGCGCTGTCGTGGATGTTCTCCTCGCTCCACACCGCGGTCGGCTTTGCCGTGGTCGGCGCGGTGGTCGGCGAATATCTCGGCTCCGCCGCCGGCCTCGGCTACCTGATCCAGCAGGCCGAAGGCATCTTCGACGTCGCCGGCGTGTTCGCCGGCATGTTCATCCTCGCCGCCTTCGTCATCGTGATCGATGCCGCGGTGAGCTGGGCGGAGAAGCGGCTGCTGGTGTGGCGGCCGGTCGCGGCGGAAAGGCGGGAGTGATGCAAGCGTCGCCTGTCTGTACCGCGTCGCCTACTGCGCCGTCCCGATCGGGTGTAGGCTGCCACACCCATGGTTTTCGGAGGGAGCGCATGATTAATCACCGCAGGGACTTTCTCGCCAAGAGTCTGCTTCTCGCCGGAGCGGCCGGCGTCGCGGCTTCCGGGTTGCGGTCCGGTGCGGCCGTCGCCCAGACGGCGCCGCGGCCGATCCGCCGGTCGGAGCGCTACGACGACAGCTTCATCACCGAGCGCAGGCCGTTCACCTGGCCGGGCGGCAACACGCTCGCGGTCTGGTTCGCGCCCAATGTGGAGGTGTGGCAGTACGACTCCGCGTTCGGGTCCGGCATTACGCCCAATCCCACCAATTACGTGCCCGATGTCTTCAACTACGCCTGGCGGGAATACGGGATGCGGGTCGGCCTGTGGCGCATCGCCGACGCGTTCGACGAGGCCGGCGTCAAGGCGACCGTCGCGTTGAACGCGCAGGTGTGCGATGTCCATCCCAGGGCGGTCGAGGAGATGAAAAAGCGCGGCTGGGAATTCATGGGCCATGGCACCACCAACTCCAACACGCTCGCCGGGCTCGATCCGCAGGTCGAGCGCGACACCATCCGCTTCGTCCTGAAGACGATCGAGCAGGCGAGCGGAAAACGGCCGCGCGGCTGGCTCGGCTCCGGACTGGTGGAGACCTACAACACGCTCGACATCCTCGCCGAGGAAGGCGTGATCTATTGCGGCGACTGGAACAATGACGACCAGCCGGTGCCGATGAAGGTCAAGTCCGGCAAGATGTTCGGTCTCCCCTATTGCAACGAGATCAACGACATCCCGCTCTATCTTCGCAAGGGCTACACCGGCGATCAGTACCTGCGCTCGGTCATCGACCAGTTCGACGTGCTCTATGCCGACAGCCGCAAGCAGCCCCGCGTCATGGGCGTTCCGCTGCACCCGATGATTTCGGGCCAGCCCCTGCGCATCCGCTATCTCCAGCGCGCCATCGCCCACATGAAGGAGCACCAGGGCGTCTGGTTCGCCACCGGCAGCGAGATCATCGATGCCTATCAGAAAGTGGCGTGACCGGCGCTTCCAGCCGCGCCGGGTCGCGGCGCTTGTCGATGCGGCCTTGCGCGAGCCTGGGCGCAAAGCCTCTTGATGCCGCCGGCGCGGGACGCGATGATCGAAGCGGCCGCCGCCGGCGGTGGCGCGGACGATGTCAACAACATCAAATGTCATGGGAGGATTCTCGATGTCGATGAAATTTGCTTTGGCTGCCGGCGCCGTCGCGCTGTGCGCGATGCCCGGCGCGGCCACGGCCCAGGTGCAGACCCAGCGTGACATCACCTGGAAACTGGGCCTCGCCATCGCCGAGGGTGCCATCGCGGAATGCGCGAAGACCAATGTCCCGATCACGGTGGCCGTGCTCGATCGCGCCGGGCGGGTGCGGGTCTTCATCGCGTCGGACAACCCGTCGCCGCACAATTTCGAGCTGGCGCGCCGCAAGGCCTACACCGCCCGCACCTTCCGCCGCCCGTCGCTGCAATGGGCGCAGGAGACCAAGGACGGTGCCGATCTCGCCGGCCAGCGCCAGCTCGCCGAGGTCATTCCGCTCGGCGGCGGCGTGCCCATCAATGTAGGCAATGACACCATCGGCGCGGTCGGCGTCAGCGGCTCCAGCCAGACCGGCGACGAAGCCTGCGCCAAGGCGGGCGTCGCTGCGGTGGCCGATCAGCTCAAGTGATGGGCGCCGAACTTTCGCTTCTTCATGGTGCGCCGTGGTTCGTCGTCCACGGCGTAACCTATTGAACCCCCTGAAAATATATGCTTGTGGTACTCCACGGGTGCGAATGGCACCCCGCGTTTTGGAGTGCCCCGGCAGTGACCCAGCATCTCTCAGACATGACCATCCGAACCCTCCCACCACCCACGCATGGGCGAGTTGTCGTCTGGGACAACGCCTCACCACTCGGCGTGCGCATCACCACAAAAGGCGTAGAAGTCCTTCGTGGTCATGCTTGGCCCCGGCCGCCGCCACACCATCGGCCGATACGGTTCCATAACGCTGTCCCAAGCCCGTGCAGCAGCCAAACAGCTCAAGGCCGAGCAAACCCTGGGCAGGCTCCTACCCTCTTCCTTTTCTGAGCGTCGCTGACGCGTCTCGCGAGTACCTGAAGGCGATCACCGTCCGCCCCAACACCCGCCGGTACTACGAGCGCAACCTACTGAGCCTGCCGGATTGCCGATTGGCCGATATCAGCGCGGCCGATCTCAACCGCGTTCTCGACAAACTCAGCTCGACGTCGCGAAGCCAGGCACTTCGCTCATTTATCGCGTTTTTTAATTGGTGCATCCGTCGCCACTACCTTGACGTGTCCCCGTGTATCCGTTTCCGGCCCGACCGAGCAACGCCACGCGAACGGGTTCTGACTGACGACGAGATAAAGTCTCTATGGAACGCAACCGAAGAGCCGACACATTACAATCACATCGTTCGCCTTCTTTTGCTCACCGGCCAGCGCCGGGGCGAGATAGCGAGCTTGCGCAAGGAGTGGATATGCCAAAACGTGATCACGCTCCCAGGAAGCATCACGAAGAACGGCCGCTCCCCATTCCTTTCCGATCGGACGCTTATCAGCATCAATGCTGCACGCCGAACATACCCCGACATCAGGGCTCTGCTTTCCAGTGCGTCGCGACAATTCTGCGACGATCTTTACAAGCTGGCCAAACGCGAAATCCGCGCTCGACAAAAAATGCCAGATTCGCACGGCTGCGACGCTTCACGACCTTCGCAGAACCTTCGCTACTCGCCTGGCCGAGCTGGGCGTCGCTCCTCACGTTATTGAACGGCTTTTGAACCATGTCACCGGCACCCTCTCCCCCATCGCACTCGTGTATAACCGAGCTTCATTTATGAGAGAGATGCGTACCGCAATTGACCTCTGGGACGAAAAGCTGAAAATAATCCTAAACGCACCATGACTAACCATGCGCATCTTGAAGTTGTGCGCACTTTCCGTACATTACCATCGTCGGCTGTCGGCCGATCCTTCGCGAAGGCTCTTTAACAGGAGCTGTAGCAATGGATCACGAAGCAGTCGTGGATTGGCAGGGAAACCGCCAGGGACTTCGGCATTCCCGAAAGTCGCACAACCATCTGGCGTTGGATGAAGGCTGGGAAATTCCCGAGGATTATCAATCCTAAGAAGTCCCGCAACACCCATCCCTTATGGTGGCGGCGCCGGACTGCTGCGCCTACCTCAAGTCACTCCTTCCCTAGCACTACCAGCTCTGAAAAGGGCGGAACCGGGGCTCCAAACCCCGGTTTTCCTCATTGGAGACAAATGATGTCCCTCCTATGTCGCTGGTGTACCAAGCCGCTTCCACAACACTTCATTGACGGTGATGACGGCCATCCTCTTATGAAAGGAAAGAGGTACTGTTCCAACGGATGTTTTAATAAAGCTCGAAAAGAATGCCTTGATGTCAAACACGAGAGACTTCTCAACAAAAACCAAAATCTGAAGAGAAACTCGAAAGTTCCTTGATTATATGACAAACAAAGGAAAAATATGAAGGTTCTATGACTGCCGAAGAGTGGCGCCGCCTTCCAAAGGAAATGAGACAATCAACAATCGAACGTGAAAAAGAGCGATTAGCAAGAAACAAGAATTTGAGGCTAGAGAATGGGCAAAAGAACGGGAAGCTAAACAGGCGGAATACCGAGCCGAAGTAGAAGCGGGGTATGAAGCTGATTTCCAACGACATCTCAAAGAAAATGAAAAAGCAAAACGTGAAATGGAGCGAGTAATGCGCGAACAAGAACGCTTAGAAGAACACGATTATCGCGAGTGGCTACGCCGTCAAGAACGCAGCGCAGCTGAATGGGAGAAAGAACAGGAAAAGGCCCGAAAGCAACAAGAAGCCGACGCAATAAAGAAGGCAGAGGAAGAACGATGGGCACCCCGTCCTTTCAAGCCTCAGATGACCAAGCTCGATACAGCGGTCATTGGATCGTCGCCCAACAAGGAATGGGGAAGACAAATCTACTCCTCTGCATGATCGCCGCTGACTTGAAACGCGATGCATCTATCATCGTGATGGATTCAAAAGGTGATTTGACCGACGCAATACGCCACCTCAATCTCGGTTCGCGGCTCATTGTTCTTGACCCAGAAAAAACACCGTTTTGCACTCAACCCTCTCGACGTAGAGAAGACTGACATTAAGCGAGCCGTCAATCAGGTCGAGTATATTTTCGGCGCGATGCTCGAAGCAAGCGTTACACCCAAACAAAAAGGCCTTCTCCGTTCGCTCCTTCGGGCTTGCGTCATTGGCATCCCCAACTCTACGGTGCTCACAATTCAAGACCTAATTATTTCAGGGCCGGATGATTACCGACAATACATTCAACACCTTCCTTCGGACTTACAACATCTCTTCGACACAAGTAAAAAAGGCGAGTGGCATTCCTATGATGCCACACTAAACGAACTAAAATGGCGCTTCCGGCTTCTTCTGAATCCGATCTCATCAAGCAAATGTTTCTCGCCCCCAAGACACGTTTTCGTATTGCCGACGCAATGGATAACGGCAACGTGCTTGTTATCGATAATTCAGAGGCCAAGCTTCACAAGGACGGCGCTGCTTTTTCTAGGACGATACTTCATCGCTCAAATATGGGGCGCGGCTACTATGCGCTCGGGTCGTCCGCAGCATCAAAAGAAATCTGTCTACGTTTACATCGACGAAGCTGATACGGTCATCAATTCCACCGTTGCGGAAATTATCGATCGTTGCCGCTCTCAAAACATTGCACTTATTCTGGCCCACCAACGAACGGGGCAAATCGAAGATACAAATGTTTTGAGTGCCCTAGAAAACTGCGCCATCAAGATGGTCAACGTAAAAGCAGAAGCTCCTTACTTCGCCCGTCTCATGGACATCCCCGAGGAACGCATCAAAAAACTTGATCGCGGTTTCTTTGCCATGGAGATGCGGGGGCAAGCACCATCTATCATCCAAGTGCCGAAGGCATCGGTGCCTTTCCAAATCATGACGGCATCCGAAGAAGCTGCATTACAGCGTCGCATGATAGAGCGATATGGTATTTCGGAAATATTAAACACAGATGTCTCCCCGCCACCGCCGCCGCCACCAAGCGCAACCCCGCGCACTTCTCCTCCACCCCGTCCTAATGAGGCCCAAAACAAGCCCGCTCCACCGCCGCCACCCCGCGACGAAGCCAAGCTGCGGAATAGAACCGGCGCACTGGACTGGGAAGTAACCATCAGTCCGCGAATCGCCGAAGCTGGCGGAGAAGTCCCCCTCGTTGTACAGCGAGCGGGTCAACCAGTCAAAATCAATGTCAAAATCCCAGCCCTTACGAAGAACAACACTGTCTTCGTCTCGCCGGTCTCGGGCACTTCCGTCCCGACAAGTCCAGGGGCGACCTTTACCTGACGATCAAAGTACCGCCTTATCCTGAACAGAACACCGATTGGGCGGATCAATGGGGAAAATAATTTCATAGTTGCAGCGTTCCTCATGGTGACCCGACGTTCGCCACCACATTTCCTGGCCACCTTTGATTTTCTTTTATTCTTTTCATTATCACCGCGGGATGGGCGAAACCATAGAACCCGCCAAACGACTATCCCGCTGGACCCGCGATCCTGAGCGCAATGATACGGGCAAACCGAAAGCAATTCAGCTGACCAAACGCGACATCGAAACCTTCAAGCTTCTGGCTCGTTTCCGGTCTGTCCCGATGGACGACATTCACGCGTTTGTGGGCGGCAGTTTAATAAACGTTGCCCGACGCCTTAACCTTCTCTCTCGCCGTCCGAACCTTTACCTGAACCGTCCGCACCAACAGCGTCTCGCTGACGCCAACTATCGGCGGCTGATCTACGAGCTCGACGAGCGCGGGCGCACCACACTTGCCGACCTCGGCTTGCCGCATTCTCCTAAGACATACCGTCGCAACTTCGCACACGAGTTGATGGCGTGTCGCATCATGTTTTCTTTTGAGCTCGGCGCGCGACAGCACACCCATGTGCGCCTCATCCAATGGCCTGAAATCGTCGCCAAGCTCCCGCCGGCAACACTCAAACAAGAGCAGCCAAACCACATCCCCACTACGATAACGATGCACGGGGAACAGCACCCCATCACCGTTGTTCCAGACTGGAAGCCGTTCGGCATCGAACGCAAGATCGAAGGCAAATCGTTCTATTGCTTCTTTCCCCGGAATCGAAGCCGACACCGGCACCGAGCCCATTGAGGCTGGCGCGTACCGCTCCGATATCCATCGCAAGTTGCTGGGGTATCTCGAAATCTGCAAACAGCGAATTTACCAATCGCACTTCGGCTTCCGCCGCAAGGCTTCTTCATTGCGTTCATCACCGGCTCGCATTCGCGAATGGAGCACATGATGGAACTGCTGCGCAAGCTGACGGATGGAAACGGCCACCCAAGTTTTCTGTTCAAAACATTCCCGCCGCTCACGTCGTTCGAAAAGCCGCCGCCGCCGTCCGGACGGATGCTCACGGAAGAATGGCGGCGAGTTCGGATCGTCGCCACTCAAACTTGCGGAGAGGGGGTGATTTCATTGGACGCAAAGCTCGCGCGCATTAAGGAGCTGATTGAGATCAAGGAGCGTACGGACGCCGAACTTGAGAGCTTAATCGCAGGCGCCTCCGTAAAAGAGTTCAAACCACGTGTTTGCAAAAACTGCGGTCAGCCCGGACACAACCCGAAGGCTTGTCCACAACGGCAACTTCCTCTCTCCGAATAAAACACCGGCCGGAGTGTCCCACACTCCGGCTCTTCATCAACTTTTCAAATTTCCATTCCGCCGACCCTAGCGGCAGCGAAATACCTTTCTGTCGACGCCCGCATTGAAACAAAAATTGATATCGTTTCATCGCTGCTCACGGTGCTTTCCCATTGCCCGCTGTCGCCTATGCTAACCGTCGCCCTCCTACATCGACAGCGCTATGCCGACCTATGGATCGTCGGGCCAAGGTCGTCGCGTTGAATGATCAGCTTCGCACCACCTTCAAAGGTGGTCGCGTGCAAATGACGCGAGACTTTTTTGAACTGGACGCCAGGCTGCGCGGGCGCGCCATGTGGGTGATGGCGCGATACAACCAGTTCGATGATGAAAGCGAGCATGACTGGGGCGTGTTCATCTTCGCGGATACGCATTCGAGTGGGACATCGAATATCGTGGCAAGGACGGCAATGGTATCTCCCCTGATCCCACTGATCCCTGTCAGGCCTTTCGCGTTCTCACTCTGCACGCCGCTTCCGACCTGTTGATACGACCATCCAATCCATGAGTTGCAGGTCAACGGTTCCCTGTTAATAACGCTGTGTGGGGATAAACGTCGAGAAATGCAACGGCCCGCGGTATCATGATCCGTATGACCGACGACCAGTCGCGACCAGTCGCGACAGCCCCCGACAGCGAATTCACTCTCACAATTGAAGAGGCGGCGTTGCGCTACGAGCACGCCGGCCACCCCCGAACCGATCGCAGCGTCCAACGTTATTGCGCGAAAGGCCATCTCGATTGTCGCCGCATTGAGACACCATTTGGTGACAAATATCTTATCACGCCCGCCTCAGTCGCAAAGCACATTGCATACATTAGAGCAGTGCGACCATCGACGACAGGTCGCGACGTGCCGCGACCTGTCGCGGACGCCGATGGCGCAGCCGAAGTAAAGCACGACGAGCTACAACAGCAGACATCGACAAGCCCCGACCAGTCGCGACATGTCGCGACTGCTTATGTCGACCGATAAAGTGAAAACATTTTTCTTCGTCAGCAGATTGGAGTAAAGGACGAACAGATCAAAGATTTAACCGAGCGCGCTCGTGAGACAAATCACTTGATCGCCGGACTTCAGAGAATGCTATCACCATTGCTTGGCGCTCCCGAGCAGCGCCGGGGAAGTGATGCAAATCGTACGACCGACAATTCGGCCACTGGCAATTGACGAACTGTCCACACGCGCACACGAGGTGTGCGCCGACCGTTGTTATACTTTAGCTGCGATCGTATGCTGCACACACAATCGGCAACACCAGAAATCGAGCGAAGGACAACCCGCGACCAAACTCTACATGGAGAGCAATCTCCTTCGCATCGCGGGCGCCCTTTTTTGCCATGACCAAAAAAACGCGAGCAAGCGAACAGTGCCTATCGAGCTAAACTCCGGCGTCATCGAAAAGCACATTGTCGTTCGTCCCGATAGAAAACAGGACAACCCGGTCCGCTCGCGCATAAGATTTTTGTTGCGCTTATAAAAAAACATTCTGACTACGGTAGGCCCATTCGCAGTGAGATCCATTTCACGCGCCGCGAGATCGGTCGCCTCATTGGCCGCAAGGAGTGGGGAGGCCGCGACAGCGAACAACTTTCCCGCGCGCTGCATGAGATCCACTACACGTTCGTCACTACGCATTTCAAACAACCGGGTGGTCGGTTCATCGAACACTCGTTCACAATCTTTCCGGAGATTTTAATCGAGCGCCGAGAATTTCGAAGTGATCCGATAGAGGCCTGCACGATAACGCTTGCTGACCCGATCGTGCGCTCGCTGCGGGACGAACACTTCACCTGTCTCAATCACGCGCTCATGCAACAGTTGGGTACGATCGGGCAGGCGCTCTACATGCGCTGCTTCTTTCACTTCGCCAACCTCTACACCGGCACCAATGGCAGTCGTCTCGCATTCCAAAAATGTTATGACGACGTGTGTGCCGAGTGGCTGGGGGATTGACAGTGCTCCACTACAAAGCCGACATCATGCGCGACCAACTCGGCCCGCATCTTGACCAGCTGATCGCCGCCGGATTCCTTTCGTCATTTGATATCACTAAGGCGAAGGGGAGGGACGGGCTCGTCATAACCTTTAAGCCGGGGAAAATGTTTTTCGATGACTACGATCGGTTCTACCGCCACCGGGCACAGGGTGAATTGCAATGGGAGTTTCAAACGGACCAGCGGGAGATCGGGGAGCCCCTTAAGTTCGCCTACCTGTTCGCGGAAAAGCGCAGCGGCCAGCCGGTCACGTCAATTGCGTACGTCAATACCAGGGACGTGGAGACTGCCAAGCAGCTCCTTACTGAGATCACCTTTCGAGAGGCGCCGGCCTTCCTCGAATTTTCCCTGTCCGAGGCCAGGAAGACCCACTTCGACGTGCAGACACTTGGGGGCCTCCGCCAGTACCTCGCGCCCTTCAAGGCGCGTCTGGTTACTCAGACCGCCATTAAGAAACGCCAGACGATCGAACGCCGCCGCGAGGATGAACGGCTCGCCTATAACTCATATCGGCGCCGGCAGGCCACAGCCATCTTCGAGACCCTTGCCCTCGACGAGCGCCAAGAAATAGAAGCCCTCGCCCGGCGGGCAGCCGCCGGCTTCGGCGGCTCCCTTGCCGATGCCATCGTCGCGCCCAAAGATCCAGATCGTTGTCCAGCGCTACGGCGACCAAATCCGGAGCTTCGAAGCGTGGAGGGGCAGTTTATAGACGGCCTTTTTGACAAGAGCGTCTTCAACGTGGGCCGTGGGTTCTTACCGGACAAGACGTGGGTTCTGACCCGAATGAGTGTGGGTTCTGACCGGAGAAAATGTGGGTTCTGACCGGAGACCTAATGTGATGATACGCCTCAACAGAGCCAAAAAGTCGGCGACGAGCGGCGCTGTAATATATTCCAATATACTCTCCACACAGCAGACGTGTGTCC
>CAWCJX010000012.1:0-125410 GCA_963795865.1 uncultured Alphaproteobacteria bacterium | reverse complement strand
CGTCGCCATCGACTTCCGAGCGAAGGCGTGGCTTAATTCGGACAACCATCTTGCCGCCAAAGGAGGACGCCATGATCGCTTTTACGGTCAATGGAGTGCGCAAGGAAATCGGCTTGGACGCAAACACGCCGCTCCTGTGGGTGCTGCGTGAGCACCTCGCGCTCACCGGAACCAAATTCGGCTGCGGCATTGCCGCCTGCGGCGCCTGCACGGTGCATGTCGACGGGCAGGCGACCCGGGCCTGCGCGACCCCGATCTCGCTGGTGGAGGACCGGTCCGTCACCACGATCGAGGGGTTGTCGCCCGATGGCAGCCATCCGCTGCAAAAGGCCTGGATCGCCGAGCAGGTGCCGCAATGCGGCTACTGCCAGTCCGGCCAGATCATGCAGGCCGCCGACCTCCTCGCGCGCAACAAGGCGCCGACACGGGAGGAAATCGTCGAGCACATGGACGGCAATATCTGCCGCTGCGGCACCTACCTGAAAATCATCAGCGCGATCCAGCGCGCGGCGCGGGAGGGCTGAGCCATGACCAAGCACTTCGACACAAGCGCAGATTTCAACCGGCGCGATTTCAGCCGACGTGATTTCTTCGGTGCCGCCGCCGGCCTGACGCTGGCGCTGACGATTGCGCCCGATCCCCTGGTCTTGCTGGGCGAGGGCGCTGGGGGCGAAGCCTTGGCAGACGGACCGCTGTCGCCGAATGTCTGGATCACCATTGCGACCGACGGCACGATTACCATCGTGTCTCCAGCAGCCGAAATGGGACAGGGCACCTTCACGACGCTGCCGGCGGTGATCGCCGAGGAGCTGGACGCCGACTGGGCGAAGGTCAAGCCGGTGTTTCCGCCCGAATGGACCGAAAAGAAATACGGCAATCCGGGAAGCAATTACGTATTCCAGACGTCGGCGAGTTTTGCGACGCGCGGATACTTCAAGTCGATGCGGCTGGCCGGCGCCCAGGCGCGGCGTGTCCTAATCGACGCGGTCGCGGCAAAATGGGGCGTACCGGCGGCCGAGCTTTCGACCGGGCCGAGCGTTGTCGTCCACAAGGCCTCGAATCGCCGCATCTCCTATGGAGAGATTGCCGCCTTTGCGAAGGCCCCGGCCGAGCTGCCGAAAATCGAGGACAGCGATCTCAAGCCGGCGGCGAACTTCCGTTTCATCGGCAAGGATGTGCCACGGGTCGAGGTGCCGCTCAAGGTGACCGGCGCCGTCAAATATGCGATCGACGCCCAGGTTCCCGGCATGGTCTATGCGGCGGTGCTGCAGTCGCCCTATCCGGGCGGCAAGCCGGAGACGGTGGACGAGACGCGGGCACGGCAGGTGGTGGGCATCACCGACATCGTGAAGCTGCCGGAAGGCGTCGGCGTGGTCGGAACAAGCGTCGAGGCCACACAGGCTGCCAAGAATTTGCTCAAGGTGACCTGGAGCGACGCGCCGGGCGCCCATCTCGACAGCGAGCGGGCGCTTGAGGAGTTCGCCGCGATCGGCCGCGACAAGAGCCGTGAGGGCGTGCCTTATGAAGCCGTCGGCGACGCCAAGACGGCGATGCGCGGCGCCGCCAGAGTCTACCGGGGCGAATACCGCACCCGCTACATTTACCACGCCCAGATGGAGCCGGTGAACGCCACCGCTGCCGTCAGCCCCGACGGCAAGTCGGTCGAGATCTGGGCCGGTACCCAGGGCCCGACGAGCCTGCACGACCAGGTGGCTCGCCTGCTTGGGACGGAGCGCACCAACATCACCTTGCACCAGCATTTTCTCGGCGGCGGCTACGGACGTCGCAGCCAGCACGAAGTCATCCTCGATGCCGTGCGCCTCGCCAAGACGGTGGGCAAGCCGGTCAAGCTGATCTGGACTCGCGAGGACGATCTGACCGGCGGCAAGTTCCGGCCGATGACGGCGCACCACATCGAGGCGGGCTTCGACGCCGGCGGCAAGCTCGTCGCCTGGCACCATCGGGTGGTTGCGGAATCGGTGGCCGCCTATACGTCAGGCGCGGCCGACCCCACCGCCCCCAGGACCGACCGCGTCGTCATGAAGGGCTCGCCGATCCCACAATATCCGATCCCCAACAAACTCGCCGAGCATGTGATCGAGGCGCGCGGCGCGCGCCTCGCCGCGTTTCGCGGCGTCGGCAATGCTCATAACGCCTTCGCGGCCGAAAGCTTCCTCGATGAAATAGCCAAGGACCGGGGTCTCGATCCGATTGCGTTCCGGCTCGAGCTTTCCGAGGGGCAGCCGCGAATGCAGGCGCTGCTGCGCACGGTCGCCGAAATGTCCGATTGGAAGCGGCCTCGCGACGGGCGCGGCCTCGGCATCGGCACCATGGTCAAGGATGACACCTTGGCGGTAGGGATCGCCGAAGTGTCTGTCGATCGTGCGACCGGCAAGATCAAGGTGCATAATTTCTGGGCCGCGATCGACGCCGGCCTCGCGGTGCAGCCGCGCAATGTGGCGGCGCAGACCGAAGGCAGCATCGTCTATGCCCTCGGCCACGTGCTGCGCGAGAAGATTACCATCAAGAACGGCCGCGTACTGGAATCCAACTACACCGACTACGAAGTGACCCGCATGTCGGACGTGCCCAACATCGAGATAAGGGTGGTGTCCACCGACAATCCTCCGACCGGCGCCGGCGAGGATGGCGTGCCGGTGGTCGCCTGCGCGGTCGGCAACGCCGTTGCGGCCCTGACGGGCGTGCGCCTGCGCGAATTGCCGTTCGCGCCGGAGCGCGTGCGCGGCGCCCTCGGGGCGTAGTCGAAAGTGTCCGCCACTCCGGCGTAGGTCTCGCCGCTATCGGTCGTGGCAGCGATCGGGAGCCGGTTCGGATGAGCGGCCGGAGTGGAGTACGCCAAGACGAAGCGGCCTGGCATCTGGAAACGTTTCCAGATGCCGACCAAGAACGTTCGGTTTGCGATAAGCCAACTCAATTCGACGGTGTCGGCGCTCACGGCCGTTCGATCTCAATCGACCTCGACTGGCCTGATCAGCCGGCGACAATTTTCAGAAATCCGGCTTGTCGGCCGCCGAAGCCGAGCAATGGCGTCTGGCGCGCGTTTTGGCTCCTGCCTTAAAAACCCCCGTCTTGCCGCGATTCTGCATTGACGGCACACTGCGGGGAATAATTCCCGCAGCCGAGCCCAGTCGCTGGCGGCGACAGGTGATCCCCAGAGACCGGCCGCCGTGGCGGGTGGCCACGGCTTCGGCCTGGGCCCACGAGCGTCGACTGTCCAGTTCCCTTTTTCTACTTTTGCGCGCGCGCGTCGATGGCGGCGAGCACTTTCGGCGGCGACATCGGCAATTCGGTCAGCCGCACGCCGACGGCGCGCTCGATCGCGTTGGCGATGGCCGCCATCGGCGGGCAAATGTTGACTTCGGCGACACCTTTGGCGCCGTACGGATGACCGGGATTTGGCACCTCGACCATGACCGGCTCGATCATCGGCAGGTCGGATGCCACCGGAATCCGATAGTCAAGGAAGCCTGGATTTTCCATGTGCCCGCGCGAGTTGTAGATGTACTCCTCGTTGAGCGCCCAGCCGATGCCTTGCGTCACGCCGCCTTGGATCTGCCCCTCGACATAGCTCGGGTGGATGGCGCGTCCGACGTCCTGAGCGGCGACGAAACGCAAAATCTTCACCTTGCCGGTCTCCGGATCGACCTCGACGTCGCAGAACTGGGTGGCGAAGCCGGGCGCCACCGCGCTGGGATTCACCGCCGCCTGCGGCGACGATCGGCCCGCCGGTCTGCGCCCGCTTGGCGGCAATCTCACTGAGCGACAGCGGCTTGAAGTCGCCGACATTGCTGCTCGCCGGCTTGGCGCAGCCGTCCTCCCAGACCACGCCCTCCGGGTCGACGTCCCACATCTTGGCCGCCCGTACGCACAGCTCCTGGATTATCTTCTTGGTGGTGTCGACCACGGCCATGCCGGTGGCGAAGGTGACGCGCGAGCCGCCAGTGACATGCGTATAGCCGACCGACGCGGTGTCGGCGACGATCGGGCGCACCCGGTCATAGTCGATCCCCAGCGTCTCGGCCGCCATGATCGCCATCGAGGCGCGCGAGCCGCCGATGTCGGGGCTGCCGGTCGCGACGACGACCGTACCGTCCTCGTTGACGTGCACGGTGGCGCTCGATTCGCCGCCGCCGTTGAACCAATAGCCGGAGGCGACGCCGCGCCCCTGGTTCTTGCCGAGCGGCGCCTTATAGCCCGGATGGTTGAGCAGTGCCTCGATGGTCTCGGCATATCCGTTGTGCGCAAGCTTGGCGCCGGAGAGCATCTGGGTCCCTTTCTTGGCGGCGTTCTTGAGCCGCAGCTTCAGCGGGTCCATGCCGATCTTCTGCGCCAGAACATCGAGCACGCTCTCCACCGCGAAGTCGCCGATCGGCGAGCCCGGCGCGCGATAGGCCGCGACCTTCGGGCGGTTGCTAACCACGTCGTAACCGATCGCGCGCGCATTCGGGATGTCGTAAGGAGCAAACGCGCACATGCACGTGCTCATGAACGGCGAGCCCGGAAATGCGCCGGCCTGCAACTTGAAGAGCCCGTCGGCGGCGACAATCGTGCCGTCGCGCTTGACGCCGATCTTCACGGTCATCGACGCACCGGACGTCGGGCCGGTCGCCCTGAACACGTCCTCCCGGCTCATCACGACCTTCACCGGATGGCCGGATTTGCGCGCGAGCACGACGGCCACCGGCTCGACGTAGATCACGGTCTTGCCGCCGAACGCGCCGCCGATCTCCGCCGGATAGACGCGCAGGTCGCCGAGCTTCATGCCGAGCAGCTGCGCGGTGTAGGCGCGGACGACGAAGTGCCCCTGGCTCGAGCTCCAGAGCTCGCCCTGCCCGTCGGCGTCGCAGCGGGCCACGCAACCTTGCGGCTCGATATAGGCCTGATGCACGGGCGCGGTCTTGAACGACATCTCGACGATCTCGTCGGCCGCCGCGAAACCGGCCTCAAGATCGCCCAGCTTGTATTCGACCCGCTTCGAAATATTGGAGGGCTTCGGCGGCGGCTCGACCCCGCGGGTGATCAAGTCGGGAAACAAGAGCGGCGCATCTGGCTTCATCGCCTCATCGACGTCGATGACATGCGGCAGCACCTCGTAGTCGACCGCGATCAGCGACAGCGCCTCGTCGGCGATCGCCTTGCTGGTCGCCGCCACCGCGGCCACGGCATGGCCCTCATAGAGCGCCTTCTCGCGCGCCATGATGTTGCGCGTCATATGCCAGAAATTCTGCGCGACGCGTTCCGGGCCGACATACTCGAACTTCTGCTCTGGGAAGTCCGCGGAGGTCACCACGGCCTTGACGCCGGGCAGCGCGGCCGCCTTCGAGGTATCGATCGAGCGAATGCGTGCATGGGCGTGGGGCGAGCGCAGGATGCGGCCGACCAGCATACCCGGCATCGCCAGGTCCGCGCCGTACTGCGCGAGCCCCGTCACCTTCGGCACGCCGTCCGGACGAACCGGCCGGGTCCCGACCCATTTGAATTGCTTTACCGTTTCGCGCGAAGTGATGTCGTCCACAGCTACCTCGCCTGATTGCCGCGTTGCGCTTGGCTTTGCGAGAGAGTTGCGCGGGCGGCTCGCAAATGCAAGCGCGTCCGCAATCGGGTTGGCATGCGCTCGTGGCCGTCGCGAGATAGCGCTTCGGCCTGGACCGCCAACCAATGCTGGACTAGCGTCCCGTCCAGTTAGTTTGGAGACGCCAAGATCATGCTCGATTATACCGCCCCGTCGACGGTCGAGGAGGCCGTACGTATTTTGGCCGAGGCCCCCGGCACCGCGAAGGTCCTATCCGGCGGGACCGATCTGCTGGTTCAGCTCCGCTCCGGCCGGGCCAAGCCGGGCCTGATCGTCGATATCAAGAAGATCCCCGGCATCTCCGGCATTCGCGAGCGGGACGGCGGCTTTGTCATCGGCGCCTCGACGCCCGGCGCCGTGATCGGCGAATGCGAAGCCCTGCAGCGGGCCTGGCCCGGGGTGGTCGAGGCCGCCAATCTGATCGGCTCGACCCAGGTGCAGGGTCGGGCGTCGCTTGCCGGCAATCTCTGCAACGCGTCGCCGGCGGCCGACAGCGTGCCGGCGCTGATCGCCGCGCGCGCGACCTGCGTGGTCGCCGGCCCAAATGGGCGGCGAGAGGTTCCCGTGGAAAGTATCGCCACGGGTCCGGGGCGCACCTCCTTGAGCCCGGGCGAGTTCATCGTCGAGTTTCACCTGCCGAAACGTCCGCCGCGCTCGGCCGACGCCTATCTCCGTTTCATTCCGCGGACCGAGATGGACATTGCCGTGGTTGGCGCGGCGGTCAGCCTGACGCTCGACGCCGGCGGTGTTTGCGCCGATGCGCGGGTCGTGCTGGGCGCCGTGGCGCCGACCGCGATCCTGGTTCCCGAGGCTGCCGCCGCGTTGGTTGGGCGCAAGCTCGACGAGACGGCGCTCGCCGCGCTCGACCAGGCGGCGCGGCGCGCCTGCAAGCCGATCGACGACAAGCGCGGGACGATCGAATACCGGACCAAAGTCGCCGGCGTGATCGGCACGCCGGACGGCGACGATCGCCTATGAGCGCGCGGGGGAGCGTCGATGAGGAAGCATCACGTATCGACCATCATTAACGGCGAGCCCACGGAGTTTCTGTGTGAGCCGCAACTCACGCTGCTCGACGTCCTGCGTGACGAGCTGCATCTGACCGGCAGCAAGGAGGGGTGCAGCTCGGGCGACTGTGGCGCCTGCAGCGTGACCGTCGACGGCCGTCTGGTCTGCTCGTGCCTGATGCTCGCCGTCGAGGCCGAAGGCCACGCGATCGAGACGATCGAGGGCATGGCGCGCGGGCGCGATCTGCATCCGCTGCAGCGAAAATTCCTGGAACATGCGGCGCTGCAGTGCGGCTTCTGCACGCCGGGCCTGCTGGTCGCTGCCAAGGCGCTGCTGGACCGTAATCCGAATCCGACAGAGACCGAGACGCGCTACTGGCTCGCCGGCAACCTCTGTCGGTGCACCGGCTACGATAAAGTCATCCGTGCCGTCCTCGATGCCGCCGCCGAGCTGCGAGGCGAGTGAGACTCGCGACCGCAGCGGGCGCCGTGAAATTAAGATGAAAAGAGAACATAGCTGAACGAACCATGATGCAGCGCGCATTGGGTAGCACCGGACTTCAAGTTTCAGCTCTCGGACTGGGCTGCAACAATTTCGGTGGCAGGCTAGATTCCGAAAGGACAAGGCTCGTGGTCGATGCCGCGATCGCGGCTGGGATCACCTTCATCGATACGGCAGACGCCTACGGCAACCGCGGCGGTTCCGAGCGCCTGCTCGGCGAGACGCTGGGTAGCCGCCGCAAGGATGTCGTCCTGGCTACCAAGTTTGGCTTGCCCATGGATGAGGCGGGGCGTCTTAAAGGCGCTTCGCGCGCCTATGTCGTGACCGCGGTGGAAGAGAGCCTGAAACGTCTCAAAACCGAATGGATCGACCTCTATTATCTTCATCGCCCCGATCCGGCGACCCCGATCGAGGAGACGCTCCGCGCGCTCGAAGACCTGGTTCGGCAGGGCAAGGTGAGGTTTACGGGCTGTTCCAATCTTTCTGGCCCGCAGCTCGCCGACTCAATCGAGGTCGCGCGTGCGCAAGAGCTTGAGCCCTTTGCGGCGGCGCAAGACGAGTACAATCTGCTATCGCGCGGGATCGAATCAGACCTCTTGCCCGTGATCGAGCGCCATGGGATGGCGCTCGTTCCTTATTTTCCCTTGGCCAGCGGACTACTGACCGGCAAGTATCGCAAGGGGCAGCCAATGCCACCGGGAACGCGACTGTCCGAACAGCGCTTTTCCACGCGGTTCATGGGAGAAAAGAACATCGCAGTCGTCGAGCAGCTCGCGGTATTCTGCGCCGAGCGGGGCCGCACCATGCTGCAACTCGCCTTTGGCTGGCTGTTGTCGCGGAGCTGTGTTGCCAGCATTATCGCTGGCGCGACCTCGCCGGAGCAGGTGCAGCAGAATACAGACGCACTCGGATGGCAGATGACGTCGGACGAACTCGCCGCCATCGATAGAATCGCCGCGGGGCGATGATACCATGCCGTCATCGGCGTTCGCGGCAAAAAAACTCGGGAGGAAACCATGTTCGTCAGAATTTCGATGACCGGCTTGTTGGGCGCGGCGATGATGCTGGCATGCGGCGGCGCGTGGGCATTCGACGACTCGAACTATCCCGACCTCAAGGGCCAATGGAATCGCATGGAGGTTCCGGGCATCGGCCCTTCGTTCGACCCGACCAAGCGTCCAGGCCTCGCGCAGCAGGCTCCACTGACGCCCGAATACCAGAAGATTCTCGAGGCAAGCCTCGCCGACCAGGCCACCGGCGGTCCCGGCTTTGCGCCGGATTATCTGTGCATTTCCTCCGGCATGCCGATGCGGATGACCGCCTACAATCCATTGGAATTCATCATCACTGCCGACACCACCCACGTCACGGGAGCGGACGGTTATCTGCATCGACGCATCTACACCGACGGCCGCGACTGGCCGACCAACGCCGAGCCGAGCCGCATCGGCTATTCCATCGGCCGCTGGATCGACGAGGGCGGCGACGGCAAATACGATACGCTCGTCGTAGAGACCCGGAATTTCCGCGGGCAGCGCGCTTTCGACCAGACCGGCATTCCGCTGCACGAGGATAACCAGACCGTCGTCCACGAGCGCATCTACCTCGACAAGGCGAACCGTGACGTGCTGCATGACGAGATCACCGTGATCGACCATGCGCTGGCGCGCCCGTGGACGGTGCTGAAAAACTATGTTCGCAATCCCGATGCGCGCCCGGACTGGATTCCGTGGGAATGCCAGGAGGGCAATTCCCACCTGCGCATCGGCAAAGAGGACTACATTTTGAGCGCGGATGGACTGCTGATGCCCGCCAAGAAGGGCCAGCAGCCACCGGACCTGCGGTACTTCAAGCAGACGCAGAAATGAGGGCGAAAGCGCGACGTCAGTCTGATCCACACCCAGCATCGTGAGCGAGCGGGAAGGCTCCCGCGCGGGGGGCAATTGTGTTGGCGCCGGCGACCGAAGAGCAATGGCGGTTAGCAGGGCATCAGTCCTGTCGCATCGCCCGTGGGCAAGAGAGGGGCGGCAGGGCGGCGGATCGCCAAGGTGTTACCGGCTGCCTGAACCCGCGCGTAGACGGCGAAGCTTGCGCTGGTGAAGATAAAGGAGCGGTCGAGGCCCCTGAGTTGTTTAACGGCAAGGCGGTTCAGGGTGCTTGTCGCGGGCTGTGGGCGTGGCGAACGGCGGTCTTATTCTCTATCGGGGCTCTCGTGTGTCGGGCCAACGGCTCCGTTCCGATATCCGCCGCGAGCCATTACCGCTACGTTCGAAGAGGCCGCAATAAATCCGCTACCTGTTGATTGATGGATGCGCCGACCGAGCGTGCGATGGACACCGCCACGGCAGCATTTTGACCGTCCAGATACATATGGTCTATCGTGTACAACGCTATTAGTATGAACGCCGCCCGAAAAATTCGCATCTCAAACCTCCATCACAGGAGTGACTTCGGTCGCAGCGTTACTTGGGTATCGCGAGCTTTTTTGGCCAAACTGTACATCAGCCGCAGCCTTCGTATCCTGTGCTGTCTGCTTCGACATTATTACCTGTACCAGCTCGGAAAATTGGTCGGGCCAATAAGCTGCGTCCACTTCATCGTCGTAGATATAAACACCTGCCGCAGCATCGCCCATCACCTTCCAGGCTTTGCTGATCGCCTCGATTGCCGTCCCAACCCTGAACTCTATAATCAGACGATGCCTTTCGGCATGAACCGTATATCTCATGCGTGCAACCTGGCCTAAGGTCACCGACAAGGACACCTACAGCTCTTGGGTATATATCTGGCGTAAAGCATCGCGCCGTCGCCAAACATAATGCAGGCGCTACTTGCCGGTGGTTTGGAGATCAGACGTGATAGTGGTGAACGTGGCCTGCAACTGCGAACCAAGTAGATTGACGGCCGTGATGATCGCGATGCAGATGCCGGCGGTGATCAAAGCATATTCGATGGCCGTGGCACCAGATTCATCCTTGAGAAAACGCTTGAGCATGATCATGTCCATTTCGCACGTTTAACACATGACGCCAAGCAGACTTGACACCAAAACCCCAGAATTTCGGCCGGGGCTCCGTTATCCGCGGATATCACGCAATTACTTGCCGGCTGTGGCGAGCTGCGACGAGATGTTGGTGAAGGTGCTTTTCAACTGGGAACCCAGCGTGTTGACGACCGTGATGATGGCAACCGAAATGCCGGCCGCAATCAGGCCGTATTCAATCGCAGTCGCGCCGGACTCGTCATTCATAAAACGCTTCACAAGGTTCGTCATCATATGCTCCTGGATTATGTCCATATCTCTGTTTGCGCTCGGTTCCTGCCAGCTCTGCGCTGATCTACTGAAACCTGGGCCTACTGTCGGGGGCGTTAATTGCACGAAAGTTAATTGTCTCGCGAAAAGTTCCACACTTTTCTGTTCAAATGCAATGTGGTTAAGAGAGATTGTAGCCACGCGAAAAAAAAGGCCGTGGATCGTGACGGTTCGAGAAATGCCGCCGTGCCCCGGATCATCCGCCATCGCCGGGATCATTTTACGCCTAATTCGGCTTGCGCCCAGTCACCGAGAATGATTCGAACTTCATGCGTGCGAACTCGCGCAATTCTTTCTCGTTGGACTTGCGAGCGCGGCCAGAAAGCCCTCGTTCAGCATCTTGGTGGCCATGTCCGGATCAGCCTCTTGGGCCTTTACCCGATTATGCAACTGTTCCATCGCAAGACCGCCGCGGGCATCGTCCAGATCGAAGGCTTTGAGAATTTCGTCCGCGATGTCGGCGACAGTCAGCTTCGTCATAATCACCCACCATTCCGCCGTGATCTTGATCGTCCATTTGCACTGCCGGCCGCGCTCCACGATGTCGAAGGGCTTGGCGGTTTTCGGGGAAACCGGACGCGGCAGACCAGATACCCTGATCCCAAGCTCTCAACCGTCCACGAAACCGGGGCAAGTCCACTGGATTTCGTTCCGCCGAGCTTGTGGGTAGAGAATGCGGGACGTCCACCGAAGGTAGCCACTGCGTAGCGCCGGCCGCCACTCTGGCCGCCTGTTGAGGGGCGGCGGGTAGGCGGGGCATTTTCTTGCGCGGGGCTGGGAACCGAAAATCCGCGAGCGCGTTCCGTGCGAAGGGGTCCACAATGAAAAAAGTCGAAGACTACCGCCAGCACGCCGCCGAATGTCGAATGATGGCGAACCGCACCCGCCGTCCTGATGACAAGGGCATGCTGATGAACATGGCCGCGGCGTGGGAGTCTCTCGCCGTCAATCGTGAGACGCAAATCGCACGCCAAAGGCGCATGGCAAAGTTTGAGGGGCGACCCGTCGCCCTCGATTGCATTTGATCGACCCAAACCTATGCAGAGGCAGGCGGTCGTTTTGCTTCCAGTGCGGCCAACCGCGTTTCGGCATCGGCAATAAGTTCTCGCAAACCAGACTCAGCGCGTGGGTCCTTCGCAAACCGAAGAATGGTGCGCATCCGCACGACACGGTGCCGGAGCCAACTCACCTCATCTTCAAGTTCGGTAGGCATAATAATACCAGCATTGCACACGATAGTTCTCCTCGCACCATTTTTTTGAGCGGCGGGAACCTGCCCGCGCCCAATCGCGTTTGGCGCGAGTGGCAGTTGGGAGAGGGTCATGGAACAGCCAGAACGCGGGCGGTTCGATTTGGAGACGTTGAAACTTTTGCGAGAGGTCCTTGACGAAGCGTGGGAGAGGCTCTCGCCTAGACAACGGGCTCGCATCCAAAAATCAGATATTGCGTTGCGCATCCTGCGACACGCGCTGGGCGGTGAACGTGATCCCGCCAAGCTGTGGGGTGCCGCGGTAGCCGAAGTAATCGTTGCTGACAACGCCACCTCGAGCGAGAGCGAAGTGGAGGGCCGCGCGGAACGGCCAGTCCGCAACAGATTTGGCGTTGAAGCCGAGTCACAGCCCCCACGCGACTAGCGCCGCTTCGGCGGCGGCCCGGCTCTTACGGCAACCCGCGTGCAGTGGACCTAAACCAAGGTCGAGGTTGCGATATGCCGTGCGCCGATTACTTCTCTGCACGGAGCGTCGCACCGTTGGATGGATAGACCGTCACCGTCAAAGCCATCCAGCCTCGTACCGGGCGGCGCTCTATTTGAGTGGCGGCGCTAGAGCGCCGAGGTGATGGGCGGTACTGCCGTGTTCCACGGGACCAGGGTTCCCGTGCAAACCCTGCTCGATTACCTGGAGGCGGGCGAATCGATCGATGATTTTCTCGAGGGTTCCCGTCGGTAACGCGAGAGCATGTCATCGCCTTCCTGGAGGAAGCGAAGGACCGAGTCATCGAAGCGGCGTCGGTGCTCGCTGCGCATTATCGTCCGGTCGGCCACCGTGGTCGCGGCCGTCCGAAGAAAAAGGACACGCCCGATGCCGCCTGACGGCTGCCTGCGCGAGACCTGCGGCTCCGGCAGCGGGCGCTGCCGCGATTCCCGTGGCGTCGCACATTGCGCGCAAACCTGCCGGACGTGGCCGCCGCGCAGGGGTACGGGAGCCTCTCCCTGCACGCGGGGAGAGGTAATTCCATCCGTCTCACGATGTGTGAATACGATAGCCGCGCGCGGGGAGAGGTGCTCCCGTACCCTGCGGGGCGATGCGCGCTCGCTTCAGAGGTATTTTAATACCAAACGCGCGCCCCCCTGCAAATAATTCTACTTTGCATGGGGTTGTTTTTCGAAAATCGAGCCGCTGCCTCGCCCGTCCCAGGCTGGATCGCTTTGTGACACAGTAGTGCTAATCTGCCTCTCCCCAGGTTAGGCCCAACACCCGCAGCCAATTCCTGAAGCATATCTTCTCGATCAGCGGCTCGCCGAAGCCGCGTGCACGCATCAACTCGACCAGATTTTGCAGCCCGGCCGCATCTCCTATGCCCGCCGGGACCTTGGCGCCGTCGAAGTCGGAGCCGAGGCCGACGCCGTCCTCGCCGAGGTGGTCGAGCATGTGCGCGATGTGCTCGACCACGAGGTCGGTCGGCGTCTCGGCGTCGCGGCGGCCGTCCGGCCGCAGGAAGCTGGTCGCGAGGTTGACGCCGACGAGGCCGCCGGTCGCGCGGATTGCAGCGAACTGCTTGTCGGTGAGATTTCGCGAATGAGGGCTCAGGGCGTGCGCGTTCGAATGGGTGGCGACGAGCGGCGCGTCGCTGATGGCCGCAACGTCCCAGAACCCGCGTTCATTGAGGTGCGACAGGTCGATCAAGATCCTCAGCCGGTTGCAGGCGGCGATCAGCCGTTTGCCGAGGTCGGTCAGGCCCGGCCCGGTGTCGGGCGACGATGGACAGAGAAACGGCACGCCATGGCCGAACGCATTCGGCCGGCTCCACACCGGACCCAGCGAGCGCAGTCCGGCCGCGTGCAGCACGTCCAGCAGCGTCGAAATTCGGGTCGATCGCTTCGGCGCCCTCGATATGAAGAACGGATGCCAGAGCCCCGTCCTCCAGGCTTGGCCGAATGTCCGCGACGGTGCGGCACAGCCGGACGGTCCCCTGCGATGCCCGTTCGATCCGCAGCAGCAGCGCGACCATGGCGAAGACGGCGCTTTGCGCCGCGGTCAGCTCGACGCCAGGCGGCGATGGCGCGCCGCTGCTGCCCTGTTGCACAGGCGTGTCGCCGCTCGGGCCCGTCGCCCCATCGGTCGACGGGACGAAGACCGCGAACAGCCCGCCGGCAAATCCTCCCTGGCGCGCCTTGGGAAGGTCGAGGTGGCCCTTCGCTTCGCCGTGCAGGAACGCCTCCGCCGCGTCGGCGCCGCCGCGCCGGTAAAGCCGCAACAGGACGTCATTGTGGCCGTCGAAGAACGGCACGGGCCCGGGCGACTTCATCGGTGGCTCTTCTTTGCAGGAAGCTCATTCAGCGGAAGCTTATGCGTTCGCGATCAACCTTGCCCGAGCCGGACGATGGTATCAACAAATCGCCGCAGGATCGTCGAAGCTCGCATTGCAAATCGACGGCTGGTCCGCGCCGGGCTCGGCCGCCGTCGAAAGCTGTCGATCCGAGCGACGCCAGTCCACCGCCATCCGCGCCGTTGAGCCGGCATCCCACCCCGGCCGCCGCTCTCGCCTTCACGGGGCGATCCGATCGACCACGAGGCTGCGCGCGCCGCGCGCCAGCCGGTCGCTCAATGCGGCCAGCATGATTTCGGCTTCGGATTGCAGCCGCCACGGCGGATTGACCACGATCAGGCCGCAACCGCCGAGGCGCCCGTCGGCAGTGGGCGCTTCGACCGTCATTTCGAGGCGCAGCGCCTTTGCGATGCCGCTGCGGCGCAACGCCCGGGCGAGCGCGTCCGGTCCGTCGCGGCCCTTGATCGGGTACCACGCGAGGTAGATCCCGGTCGGCCATTTGCGCAACGCCGCGACGAGGCCGGCGGACAGGCGGGCAAAATCGTCGGGCCGCTCATAGGGCGGGTCGAGGATGACGAGGCCGCGGCGTTCGTTCGGCGGGACATAGGCGCCGAGCGCCATCCAGCCGTCGATGGCGATCGCCTTGGCCTGGCGGACCGCGCGCAGGCGATGGGCCAGCGCCGTTGCGGCCGCCGGCTCGAGCTCGCAGGCGATCAGGCGATCCTGGGGCCGCAGCAGGGCGCATACGATGAGCGGCGAGCCCGGATAGTGGCGCAGCGCGCCGTCCGGGGTTGCACGACCGCACGGCGGCGAGATAGGGCGCCAGCAGCGCGCCGGCCTCGGCCGGCAGCGCGGCATCGAACAGGCGGCCGATGCCGTCGCGCCATTCGCCGGTGCGGCCGGCTTCCTGCGAAGCGAGATCGTAAAGGCCGGCGCCGGCATGGATGTCGATCACCCGGAACGGCGTCGTCTTGCCGCGCAAATGCACCAGCACGCGGGCGAGGATCGCGTGCTTGAACACGTCGGCGAAGCTGCCGGCATGAAAGGCGTGGCGGTAGTTCATGGCGCGCCGCGGACCCCGCGATCCCGAAACGTCGAAGACCCTTCGGAAGAGGCCATGGGCGAGAGCCAGGGGATCAGAGCCAGAGGGGATCGAAGGGTGGCCGACGATCGGCCGCCGGGCCGCCGGCCGCCCGCCCCGGTCAGCCGCCGCGCACCGGCGGCATCACCAGCCGGTCGCGCCGGCAGGAGCGACGGTCGGTCTCGGCGCAATCGCGGAACTGGAGGTCCCGCGACAGGCAGATCCTGACCTCGTCGAGCCGCCGGCCGCCGCAGCTGACGGCGATGCCCGCTCGCGTCAGCCCCGGATTGGCCTTGACGAAGGCGTCCTCGACCTCGTCGGGGGTGACCGTCAGCGGCGACCGCAGGTCGATGTATTGCGGCGGGATTTTCACCACCGCGCGCGCCTTGCGCACGGTTTCGAAGAACGCGCCGGCCGCGAGGCCCGAGCAGGTGCCGTGGCGGTCCCATTCATGGAACACGAGCCGCGGGCTCGGCATCAGGTCGAGCATCGACGAGACGATGGTGCGGCTGAGCCGCGGCGACGGCACCTGGCAGAATTCCGGGAACCCGCGCTCATATTGCGGCCACATGCCGTGGACGACGAAGGAAAACGGCCGCGGTCCGCATTGCGGATCCGACCGCTGGAACGGCCGCTCCGCATTGGCGGCGCAGTAGGACGGCGACCACGACAGCGACAGCACGTAGAAATCGAACTTTCCCGGCTCGTTCTGTCGGCCGTCCTGGGCATGGACGCCGGTAGGCCTCCGAGGAGACCGAACACTGCGAGGCAGGCGATCAGGCGGGCGACGATGAACATGACTGCCCCAAAAATGCGGACCGAGGGAGATGCTTCAGGGAACCCCGGCAAAATAGCCGATGCGCGGATCGAATCCAGATATGGCGCGTAATTATTCGAGGCTGGCATCTGGCCCGATGATTCGCGGCGCGGATCGCGACCCCGGAATCAGCTGGTTTCCATCCCCCGCTGGTGGCGAGAGAGCAAGAAAGCCTGCGCGATCACGCGATTTGAAGCGATGGTTCGCGGACGAGTGCTTGGAATCGGATGGAACCTATCACGGCTTCGCGAGGCGGCAGGCCGGCTGGTAGGACCATTCGCGGTCGAGCCCGACCACGCAGAATTCGACGCCGTAGCTCACGCCGAGCATCCCGGCGTCCTCGGTGATCGAGTAATACATCGAGCGCCGCACGCCGTCGGAGACGAGCACCGAGGCGCTGCAGAACCGCCGCGGAATGGTGCCGGGGGCCCAGGGCTGCCACGCCACCTCCTGGATTTTTTCAAATCCGACGATCTTGAGGTCGGAGTTCCAGAACTTTCCCTCCTTGGTGCTGAAGCGGCGCTCGATCATCTTGAGCGGATCGCGCTCCTCGCACAGCGGCACCTTGGCCGAATAGCGCGGCCCCGACATCCAGAATTCTTTTTCGAAAATGGTGGCCGACCGGGCCGGCGGCGCCCATGCCAGGGACACCGCCACCGTCAGCACCGCCGCCGCCAGCACCACTGCCGTCAGCCTAGCCAGAATCGACGGAAAAGCCGCCGCGTGCATCGACAAATCCCCCTGCCGTCAACAGCCGACCGTGCCGCGCAGGACCGCTGCGGTCAAGCGGAGAAACCGCGCGTCGGGTGGATTATGGCGACCTGTTGCGATCGCGACGCACGGATCCGATCCCTTTGAAGGAACTCCGCTATTCCTGCGTTTAGCGCGGCTCGACGGGGGCGCGCCAATCGCCCGCCGCCGCCTGCACGATGGCGAGTGCCGCGACCGCCGCCGTATCGGCGCGCAGGATGCGCGGCCCGAGCGAGATTCGCGAGGTATGCGGCCGTTGCCGCAGTAAGGCACGCTCAGCCTCGTCAAATCCGCCTTCTGGACCGATCAGCACCGCCAGCGGTACGCCTGTGGCGCCGCCTGCCTGCATGCCGCCGCCGCCGGTGCCGCCGCCGTGGCCGACCCTGTCGCCGCGCTGGGAGAGGTCCCGCTCAAGGGCGGCCACAGGGTCGGCCGCGGGCGCATCCTCGTCGCAAAAAACCAGATGCCGCCCCGGCTCGAGCGCCGCGACCACGCGATCCAACGCGACCGGCGCCATGATTTCCGGAATGCCGAGAATGCCGCATTGCTCGGCCGCCTCGATGGCATTGGCACGCATGCGCTCGAGATTGACCCGCTCGGCCTGGGTGTGCCGTGTCATCACCGGTTGCAGCCGGGATACGCCCATTTCGACTGCTTTTTGCACCATGTAGTCGAGCCGTGCCCGCTTGAGGGGGGCGAACAGATAGTGCAGGTCGCCGGCCGAGCCCTGCGGCCGCGTTTGGTTCCCGATGCCGAGTTCCGTGCGCTTGCCGGTACCGGCGAGTCTCCCCTGCCATTCGCCGTCCCTGCCGTTGAAGACCAGGACGGGGTCGCCGGCCTGCAGCCTCAGGACGCCGGTGAGATAATGGCCCTGGGCGGCATCGAGGGCGACCGTCGCGCCGGACTGCAGCGGCGCTGCGACAAAAAGGCGGGGGCTGCGAAAATCATGAAGGGGCATGCCAATTCGTCCGCAATCTGGTTTCGGCGGCTCGAGAATTGGTGTATTGTTACCGTACGGAGCGGGGTGGGGAGGGTTCCGTTTGCCGCCTTATCGCCCAAATCCGAGTGCTGTTAACCGCTTCTATACCGAATCGTCGGCATTTTTGTCGGCGTATCGTTGGAGGATGGAGAGTCCCGTATCATGAGGGCAAGCTGTCTTCCCCTCGTCCTGGCATTCGTGGTTGCGCCGGCGCTCCAGGCCGCCGCGCAGAATTTGCCGTGGCCCAGCAATCCGCCGCCCGTCGGCGCGATGGGGTCGCCGGCTGCCATGACGCCGGCGCCGATGGGCGCACCCATGGGCGCGCCCGCTCCGATGGGGGCCGCGCCGCCGATGGGCTCGCCGTACGGTGGCGGCGGCGCAGCCGCCTCCCTGCGTAGTGGAATTCGGCAAGCTGCGCGACGAGGTTCAGAAAAAGGGGTTGGCGGCCAAGGCCGCGCAGGAGCACAAGGTCGCTCGCGAGGAAATGTGCAAGGTCATCCAGGCCTATGCCGCGGCCGAAGGCAAATGGGTCAAATTCGCTGAAACGGGCGTTGCGACCTGCGGCATCCCCGGGCAGATCGTCGCCCAGTTGAAGCAGGTGCATGCGCGGACCGAGCAGGCGCGTACGAACATCTGTTCCGGCGGGCCGGTCGGCGGCGTGGCGGCGGCTCCGAGCCTGAGCGATGCGCTGGGCACCACCCGGTTGCAGCTCGACACCAAGAAGACCGGCACCAACTACCTCGACACGCTGACCGGAAACGCCATCCAGAGATGAGCGCAGGCGTCGGTCGCGTCGCGGACTCGACCGGCAACTGGGTCGACCGTGCCGCACCGTCATGGTCGCGTCCCTATCTGCGGCTGGCCCGCCTCGATCGTCCGATCGGCTCGTGGCTGCTGCTCATTCCGTGCTGGTGGTCTGCCGGTCTCGCCGCGATCGCGGCGCGCGACCCGCTGCCCAGCCCATGGCATCTCCTGCTGTTCTTCATCGGCGCCTTCGCCATGCGCGGCGCCGGCTGCACCTGGAACGACATCGTCGACCGCGACCTCGACGGCCGCGTCGAGCGGACCCGCTCGCGGCCGATCCCGTCGGGGCAGGTCACCGCCGCGCAGGCGATGGCATTCCTGGTCGCCCAGGCCCTGGTCGGCCTCGCCGTCCTGCTGCAGTTCAACCGCTTCGCCATCGGGGTCGGGATCGCCTCGCTGGGCATCGTCGCCGTCTATCCCTTCATGAAGCGCATCACCTACTGGCCGCAGATCGTGCTCGGCCTCGCCTTCTCCTGGGGCGCGCTGATGGGCTGGGCGGCCGCGTTCGGCCGGCTCGATGCGCCCGCGCTGGTGCTCTATGCGGGAGCCATCGCCTGGGTGATCGGCTACGACACCATCTATGCCCACCAGGACCGCGAGGACGACGCCCTGATCGGCATCAAGTCGACGGCGCTGCTGTTCGGCCCGCGCACCAAGCCGATGCTCGCGGTCTTCTATGGCCTTGCCGTCGTCCTGATCGGTGTGTCGGGCCTGCTCGCCGGCGCCCGGGCGGCCTTCGCGCTGGGGCTCGCAGGATTTGCCTGCCACCTCGCCTGGCAGATCGGCCGCCTCGACATCGGCGATCCCGACCGGTGCCTGCGATTGTTCAAGGCCAACCGCGACGCCGGGCTGGTCCTGTTCGCGGCGATGCTGGCGGATGCGTATCTGCAGGCGGCGGGGGCGGGTTGACCGAAGTAGCCCGTTCCCATGCATCCCCGGCCGCGATACGCTCCCCCGATCCAACAGGAGATCAAAGATGCAGCGACGAGAATTCATTGTGGGGCTGGGAGCCGCGATCACCGGCTCGATCCAGACCAATGCGCAAGAGCTGCCGCCTGTACCGTTGGTGGGCTATCTCGATGATGGCCCAGTCGAAGGCTTCATAGTCCGGCAAGTGGCTATTTCGCGAAGGGCTCGCTGTGGTCGACTACTTCGAAGGTTGCAACGTGGCAATTGAATCCCACTGGGCGAGGCTTCCGGACTGGGCCAGCGACCTGGTCGACCGCGGTGTCGCGGTCCTGGTTGCGTCAGGCAGTGTGCCGGCGATCCTCGCAGCGAAGGCGGCAACCACGACGATTCCGATCGTCTTCGGTTTCGGCGCGGACCCCGTCGAGACCGGCCTCGTTTCCAGCCTCGACCATCCGGGAGGCAACATCACCGGTATCACCTCCATGACCGTGGATATCGGGTCGAAGCGGCTCGGGCTGCTGCGAGACCTTCTTCCGAGGGCCACCCGTGTTGCGGTGCTCGTCGACCCGAACGACGACGCGACCGTCGTCAAATCGACGATCGCAGATGTGCGAGGAGCGGCCATCGCAATTGGGCGGGAAATCGAGGTCTTCTATGCCGGCGACGTCGGCGACATCGACGCGGCTTTTGCGAGCCTTGTGGAAAAGCGGTCCGAGGTCTTGCTTGTCAGTCCCAGCACCTTCTTTTCCAGCCATCGGATGGAGATCGTAGCGCTGGCCGCGCAGCATCGGGTGCCGGCGCTCTATTTCGAGCGTGACTTTGCCGAAGTCGGCGGACTGATGAGCTATGGGGCCAACATCCCGGAGCAGTATCGCCAACTCGGCATCTATGCCGGCCGCATTCTCAGCGGCCAAAAGCCCGGCGATCTGCCGGTGATGAGGGCGACGAAGGCTCGAGTTCGTCATCAACCTCAAGACCGCCAAAACGCTCGGCCTTACCATCCCGACACGCTGTTGGCGACCGCCGACGAGGTGATCAAGTAGCGATCCTCGGCATCAATGGCTTGTCTCGGGTGGTGCCATGCACAGGCGCGGTAGTCCGGGCGGTTACGCGGAGGGGCGGGTTCCATACCCGTCTTGCGCCGCGAAAAAGAAAATTGTCGCCGTCGCGGGGCCTGAGTTATAGCTTGGCCGAATGTCGCAGGCGCATCAGTTGCCGCGCCAACAATTCCACAACGACAGGGAAGGGAGGTGACTCATGTTGCGGTCGTTGATTTGCGGCGTGGCCGTCGCCCTGATGGCGTCCACGGGCGCACTGGCGCAAAGCTGCATGGGCAATCCCGTGGCGGTGCAGGTGTTGGGCTCGGGCGCGCCGGGCTTCGTCAGGGACCGCGCGAATACCAGCTATCTGCTCTGGGTCGGCAATCAGGCGAAGATTCTCGTCGATGCGGGCGGCGGCGCCTATGTCCGCTTCGGCCAGGCACAGGCGAAGTTTTCCGATCTCTCCGTGATACTGGTGAGCCACCTGCATCCCGACCATTCCTCCGACCTGCCCGGCGTGCTGTGGTCGGGCCGCAATACGCGCAATGACACGCTCCCGATCGTAGGACCGTCGGGGAACGAAGCGGCGCCCGCCTTCAACGAATTTCTCACGCGCCTGTTCGATCCCAAGAACGGCTCCTGGGAGGTTCTGAGTTCGGTGGTGGCGCCGGGACCGGGCGTGAAGCTCGACCCGCGTGTAGTGGACGTGACCAAGCAGGAGCCAACCACCGTCTATGATCGCGATGGTGTCAAGGTGACGGCGATGGGTATCCCGCACGGCAACCTGCCCACGCTCGCCTACCGCGTGGAGACGCAAGGGGTCAGCGTCGTCTACAGCTCGGACCAGAACGGCACCAATCCGCGCTTCCCCGACTTCGCGAAGGGCGCGGACATTCTCGTCATGCATCTGGCCATCGGGGTGGGCGCCAACAATCCCAACCAGGCGCTTCCCGCGGTCGTGGGAAGGGTGGCGCAGAGCGCCAACCCGAAGCGCCTCGTATTGAGCCACATCGCGAATTTCGATCTCGATGCGGCCGTGGCGGACGTGAAGAAGAATTACTCCGGTCCACTGACCATCGGCGCCGATCTTCAGTGCACGCAGGCGAAATAGACGACGCACGCCTGCTGATGCGAGCTGCGCAAGTGCATATCCCCGTTGTCCGCCCGGCTCAGCTTCGCGCGATGATCTCGTGCTCGCGGTGCACGGCCGTCTCGGCCCGTCGCCCCGGCTTGCGGCGCAACAGGATGCGCGGACGCCGCTTCGCGATCGAACCGCGGCGGCGCTTGCGTTCGCAGGGCTTCTCGACCCGCACCAAGCCGAGGCGGGCGAACGGCTCGCGCAGCGTGCCCTCGCTGTCGGCGGCGAGCATCGGCAGGGCGAATATGCGGGCCCACATCTGCCATTCCGCCAGCACGTCCAGGCTGTCGGTCGCGGTGAACAGGGGAATCGACAAGGCGGGATCGCGATGTTCCAGAATGACCGCGACCCTGGCGCCGCCGGTCTGGTCGGGCGGGAACAGCCGGATCGCGACACCGAGGAACGCCGAGACCGGCAACGCCACCGCGATCGGAACGCCGCGCACCGAGCGGCGCACCACCACGCCCTCGTGATGAACCTCGACGAGCCGGACCTGCTCGTCGGCACCTGCATCGGCGGCGTGGAAGCGCACCGGCAATGCAAGAGGGTCGAGCCGCAACGTGCGACTCGACCCGGCAGGCGTAGCCCCGCCGGCACTCATTCAACGCCTCGCTGAAACCCTGTCGTCCGGGGACTCTGATGGCCCCTCGTTGCCACCGACATTAGCGCGGCGAGCATCCCGATCCCCTTAAAAAGCCTGGTTAATCCGCCGTTGCCTCCGCCGTTCGCGAATGATGCTTGATAAGATGTTGCCGAACTTGCTCAATTCCGCTTGTTTGCGGCCGACGCCATGCCCATCTCAGGCGCGGACCACCGCGCCGTCGCCTCTTGAACCGCGAGCATCCCTGCCATGACCAGCCTGTTCGACCAATCGAGCCTGACCGAAATCGCCGAGCGTCTCGTCGAGGCGGCGCTGCGCCACGGCGCCGACGCGGCGGACGCGGTCGCGGTGCGTGGCATTTCGCAGTCGATCGACGTGCGCGACGGCAGCGTGGAGGAATCCCAGCGCTCCGAGGGCGACAATGTCGGCCTGCGGGCCTTCGTCGGCCGCCGCCAGGCGGTGGTCTCGACCAACGATCTGTCGGGACAAGGCGGCGGCGTCGATGCCATCGCCGAGCGTGTGGTGGCGATGGCGCGAGCAGCGCCCGAGGATCGCTTCGCCGGACTTGCCGATTCGGCATGGCTCGCGCGCGACCTGCCCGATCTCGACCTCCTCGATGAAGCGCTGCCGACGGTGCGCGATCTCGAGGAACTCGCCCGCGCCGCCGAGCGCGCCGCGACGGCCATCAAGGGCGTGACCAAGTCGGGCGGCGCCTCCGCCTCCGCCGGCATCGGCGGCATGGTGCTGGTGACCAGCGGCGGCTTTCGCGGCGCCTATCTCGGCTCCCGGCACGGCGTATCGATCGAGGCGATCGCCGGCGAAGGCACCGGGATGGAGCGCGACTACGATTTCTCCTCGGCGCGCCACGGCGCCGATCTCGAAGCGGCCGAGAAGATCGGGCGCTCGGCCGGGGAACGCGCCGTCAAGCGCCTCAATCCACGCAAGGTGTCGACGCGGCGCGTTCCGGTCGTCTACGACCAGCGGGTCGCGTCCTCGCTGGTTGGGCACCTGTCGTCGGCGATCAACGGCAGCGCGCTGGCGCGCAAGACGAGCTTTCTGCAGAACGCCCTGGGCGAGCGGATTTTCGCCGACGGCATCACCGTCATCGATGATCCGCTACGTCCGCGCGGCCTGCGCTCGCAACCGTTCGACGCCGAGGGCGTGGCGACGTCGCGGCGGGCGCTGGTCGAGAACGGCGTGCTGAAATCCTGGATCCTCGATTGCGCCAGCGCGCGCGAGCTCGGTCTTGCCACCACCGGCCATGCCCAGCGCGGCGTGTCCGGAGTGCCCTCGCCGGGCGCCACCAACCTGCATCTGGAGCCCGGCCGCGCCTCTCCGCAGGAGCTGATCGCCGACATCGAGGACGGGCTCTACGTGACCGACCTCATCGGCATGGGCGCCAACATCGTCACCGGCGACTACAGCCGCGGCGCGGCGGGTTTCTGGATCGAGCGCGGCGAACTCACCTATGCCGTCAGCGAGGTGACGATCGCCGGCCACCTCCGCGACATCTTCCGCACCTTGACGCCGGCCAACGACCTGGTGTTCCGCCAGGGCACCAATGCGCCGACGGTGCGGGTGGAGGATCTGACCGTTGCCGGGGTCTGAAACCGTCACGGCCCTGACGGCGGTGGCTCAGCATCTGGCCGCCGCGGTGCGGAGCGCCGGGGAACTGGCGCTGGAAGCCTCCAAAAGGCCGGTGAAGAGCTGGGTCAAGGCGCAGAACTCGCCGGTGTCCGAAGTCGACCTCGCGGTCGACGCACTCCTGAAGACGCGGCTGGCGGCGATCATGCCCGAGGCCGCCTGGCTGTCGGAGGAAACCGAGGACGATCCGGCGCGGCTTGCGGCGCGACGGGTGTGGATCGTCGATCCGATCGACGGCACCCGTGCCTTCCTCGCCGGGCGTCCGGACTGGACGGTGTCGGTCGCCCTGGTGGAGGAGGGCCGGCCGATCGTCGCTGCGCTCTATGCGCCCGCGACCGAGGAGCTGTTTCTCGCCATCGCCGGCGGAAGCGTCACCCGCAACGGGTTGGCGATTCGCGCCAGCGCGGGGGAAGGCCTTGCAGGCGCCCGGATTTCCGGCCCGAAGCGCCTCCTCGACCAGGTCGCCGCGGCGGTCCCGGAGATCGTGATCGGAACCAGGGTGCATTCGCTGGCGCTGCGCTTTGCGCGGGTGGCCGACAGCACGCTCGACGTGGCCTTCGCCGGCGGCGACAGCCATGATTGGGACCTTGCCGCCGCCGATCTCCTGGTGCACGAGGCCGGCGGCGCCGTGACGACGATCGCGGGAGCGACGCTCTGCTACAACGGTGCCATCCCGACCCATGGCATGCTCGTTGCAGCGGGGCGCCTGCGCCATCGGGCCTTGAGCACCCTGCTGTGCTCGTCGGATGCCCCATTGCGCTGAGGACCGGCAACCGTCTGGCACAGGGGAGCATCAATGACCGGCGAACTCCAAGCCCAAGCAATTGCTTCATCTGGTGTTCGGCGGCGAGTTGGACCGTCTCGACGCCACCGAATTCAAGGATCTCGACAAGCTCGAAATCGTCGGCGTCTATCCGAACTACGCCACCGCCTATGCGGCTTGGAGGAGCAAGGCGCAGCAGACCGTCGACAATGCGCAGATGCGCTATTTCATCGTCCATTTGCACCGGCTGCTCGATCCCGGCGCGACGACCGAGGGGCGGGCATAGAGCAGCCCGAGAAGTTGCAGACTTTTTCCGATAAAATCGTGCTTCAAGCCGGCGAACGCCAGGGCGCGAAACGTTGCCGCCGCCGCACCGCATCCGGAGCAAGAACGGCATGATTCCAAGGAGTTGCGGACTTTTCGGGGATAGCCGCTCGCGCCAAGGAACCGCATGACCCGAAAAGTTGCAGACTTTTCGGGCGGGATCGTGCTCAAAAGAAACCAGGGACGATAGCGATCTACAGGGGAGCGGACCGCTTCGCATGTTTTCCTCCAGGCGCCTTGCGCAGACGCCGGCCGTTCAGAAGGCTTTGGGCATCCTCGCGGCCGAGTTCTTGCGGCTGGTGTGGTGGACCAACCGCCTCGTCCTCGAGCCGGCGGATTTCTACGAAAAGGTCGAGCCCGACCTGCCGATCATCGTCGGCCTGTGGCACGGCCAGCATTTCATGACGCCTTTCTTCAGCCGCGGCCATCGCGTCAAGGTCCTGATCTCCCGCCACCGGGACGGCGAGATCAATGCCGCGGCGGCAAAGCGGCTCGGCATCGTGCCGATACGCGGATCGGGCGATCATGGCCGCCGCTTCGACCTCAAAGGCGGGGTTGTGGCGTTCAAGACCATGCTGACCGCCCTGCAGGAAGGCTACAACGTCGCGCTCACCGCCGATGTCCCCAAGGTCTCCCAGGTCGCCGGCCCGGGCATCGTCATGCTCGCGAGGCTGTCGGGGCGGCCGATCTACCCGGTGGCCGTCGCCACCAGCCGCCGCATCACCCTGAAGAACTGGGACCGCTCCGCGGTCAACCTGCCGTTCGGAACGGTGGCGATCGTCGTCGGCGACCCCATGATGGTGCCGGGCGATGCCGATGAGGCGGTGCTGGAGCAGTGCCGCAGTGCCGTCGAGCAGCGGCTCAAGCAAGTCACCGCCCGCGCCTACGCGATCGTCGACCGCAAGGACCGTCATGCCGATCAGGGCTGAGCGCATGCCGCTGACCCTTTCCGCCTACCGGAAGGCGTCGGCGGCGATGACTTCGCTGGCGCCGCACCTGCTCGATTATCGGCTCCGCCACGGCAAGGAGCACGAAGCCCGCATCGGCGAACGGCGCGGTGAACCGAGTGCACCGCGGCTGCCGGGACCGCTGATCTGGATCCATGGCGCGAGCGTCGGCGAGTTTGTCGCCGTGATGCCGCTGATCGAGCGCATCCGCGCCCGCGGCTTCAACCTGCTCGCCACCACCGGCACGGTGACCTCGGCGGCGCTGGCGGAAAAGCGCCTGCCGCCGGGTGCCGTCCACCAGTTCATCCCGATCGATCTGCCGGCCTTCGTCACCCGTTTCCTCGACTACTGGCGGCCCGACCTCGCGCTGTTCGTCGAATCCGATCTGTGGCCGAACCTCATCGTATCGGCCGCCGAGCGCGAAGTCCCGATCATCCTCGTCAACGGGCGGATGTCGGAGCGTTCGTTCCGCCGCTGGCGCCATTTTCCCAGGACCATCGAGGCCCTGCTCACCCGCTTCGACCTCTGCCTCGTGCGCACCACCGACGACGCCGAGCGGTTCGGTGCGCTGGGAGCGCCCCGCATTACCACCACCGGCAACCTGAAGCTCGACGCTCCGGCCTTGCCGTTCGACCCCACCAACTTGAGGATACTCGCAAGCGCGACGCAGGACCGCACGATCGTCGCCGCCGCGTCGACCCATCCGGGCGAGGAGAGCGAGATCATCGACGCCCACCGCCGCCTCAAGATCACCTTTCCCGACCTGCTGACCATTATCGCGCCGCGCCACCCCCAGCGCGGGCCCGCCATCGCCGACCTCGCGACCGCGGCACGGCTGCGCTGCGCGCTGCGCTCGCGCGGCGAATTGCCGGGCGGGGGCGTCGACATCTACCTGTTCGACACCCTCGGCGAACTCGGCCTCGCCTATCAGCTGGCGCCGATCGTATTCATGGGCGGCTCGCTGGTCCGGCACGGCGGCCAGAATCCGATCGAGGCGGTCAAGTTCGGGGCCGCGATCCTGCACGGACCGCATGTCGCCAACTTCACCGAGATCTATGACGAACTCGACGGCTGCGGCGGGGCCACCTTCGTCACCGACGCCGGAACGCTGACCGTCCGCATCGCCGCCTGGATCAAGGACGCCCCGGCGCGCGACCGCGCCGCCGCCGCCGCGAAGCTGTGCGTCGACCGGCTCGGCGGCGCGCTCGAACGCACCGTCGGCGCGCTCGAGCCTTATTTCATGCAATTGCGGATCCAGGACCGCGCCGGCGATGCGTGAGCCCGGTTTCTGGTGGCGGGGTGACGGCGCCGCGGCGCGGCTCCTCGCGCCGGCCGGCGCCGCCTATGGCCTGGTCGCGGCGTGGCGGATGGCGCAGCCGGGCCGGCAGGCGGCCGTGCCGGTCCTGTGCGTCGGCAACTTCACCGTCGGCGGCAGCGGCAAGACCCCGACCGCCATCGCGGTTGCCCGGCTTCTGTTGAGATCCGGTCGCCGGCCATTCTTTCTCTCGCGCGGCTATGGCGGACGGCTCGCCGGTCCGGTCCGGATCGACGCGCAGCCGGCGGATATGGTCGGCGACGAGCCGCTGCTGCTGGCGCGTATCGCCCCCACCATCGTCGCCCGCGACCGCCCGGCGGGCGCGGCGGCCGCGGCGCAGGCTGGAGCCGACGCCATCGTCATGGACGACGGCTGGCAAAATCCCTCGCTGCGCAAGGACTTTGCCATCGCGGTGCTCGACGGCCGTCGCGGCATCGGCAATGGCCTTGTGTTCCCGGCCGGACCGCTGCGGGCCCCGCTCGAATCCCAGCTCGATCACGCCGACGCTATCATGGTGATCGGCCGTCCGGCCGCCGGCGCCGAGCGGGCGATCGCGGCAGCGCAACGGCGCGGCCTGCCGAGGTTCGATGGCGAACTCGCCCCCGACCCCGCCGTCATCGCCAAGCTTGCCGGCGCCCAGGTGCTGGCGTTCGCCGGCATCGCCGACCCCGACAAGTTCTTCGCCACCCTCGAAGCCGCCGGCATCGCGGTAGCGGCCCGCCGCAACTTTCCCGATCATCATCGCTTTACCGAACGCGAGGTCGCCGAACTGCTCGCCCTGGCCCACCGCGAGCGCCTGATGCCGGTCACGACCGAAAAGGACCTGGCGCGGCTTGCCGGCGATCCGCGGGCCCGCGAACTGGTGGAACGTACTGCCGCGCTGCCGGTAATGCTGAGGCTCGGCGACCCCGCGGGGTTCGAACGGATGGTGCTCGGGGCGCTCGGCGCGCGACAGGCGGCGTCCTCGCTGCCGATGGTCGCGGCAAATCAGGCTTTAACCTCACGCCCAGAATCATTATCTTGAGAGCGCTTCGCCATGCGGAGCGTAGCGCAATGGTGCCGGGAGGTCTTCGTGCTCAATCGCTTCGACCCACATTCGCCGTCGGCGGGCGAAGCGGAGGTGAAGTATCTCGACGGTGACTTCCGGGTGATCCGGCCGGGCGCGTTCGTGCGCTGCGCCGTCACCGGCACTCCGATTCCGCTCGAAGAGCTGAAATATTGGAGCGTGGAGCGCCAGGAGCCCTATGCCGGTCCCGAAGCCGTTTTCAGGCGACTGAACCCGACGCGGGCGGATTGATCGGGATTGGAGTCTATCCCTCGGGGAGCCCATCCGCGCCACGGCCGCCCGGTCATTTCAGGCCGGCTGCCGCCATGATTGCGCCGGTGTCGGTCAGCCAGACCGTGTCATCGGTCTTGAGGCGCACGAGCACACGCCGCAGGGCCGCCGCGCCGTCAGGGGTGCCGACCACGAAGGGGTGGATTCCGATCACCACCGTGGTGGCCTCTCGCGCGGGGTCGGCGCGGGCCTCGTCGGCAAGCTCCAGCACGTAATCGAGCCAGAGCGTCTCGATCTCTCTCGGCGTCTTCGCCCGCGCCAGAAGCTGGCCCATGTCGACGGTGCCGACCGGATAGGGCAGCAGCACCACCGCGCCGTCCGGCGTCTTCAAGCGCGAAATGGTGTCGGAATCCATCTGGTCGAGGGTGTAGGCGATGCCCTCGGCCGCCACCGCCTGCATGGTGTCGCCGTTGGAGTAGACGCTCGGGCTCGACCAGCCGGTCGGCCTTGACCCCAGTCGTGGCGGCGATCAGGTCGAGCGTGCGGCGTACATAGGCCTTCTGCTCGGCGAGACCGCGCCCCAGCGGCAGCATGTGGCTGGTATTGTTCATGCCATGGGCGACGATCGGCGCATCCGGCTGTGCGGTCCGGAATTCCCGCCATACCGCCATGTGGTTGCCGGGAAATTCCGCGTTCAGCACGACGGTGAGCGGAACCTTCAACTCCTTGAACAGCCGGCCGACGCGCGCGATGCCCCAGTCGATCCCGTATTGACGGAACGCCTCGTTCACGAGGTCCGGATTGCGGGTCGCGAGGTCCGGGCGGAACACCGGGCCCTGGCCGAAGCCGAACTCCTCGACGAACAAAGCGAAGCTGACTGCGACCTTTCTACCGGCAGGCCAGGCGGCGACATGGACGGGGTCGCGGGGAAATCCCGTGACCGCATCGATTCCGGTATTTGGCCCGGCGGCACCGGTTCCGGCATTGATTCCGCCTTGGGCCCAGCTTGCGGCCGGAAGCTGACCGGCGAGGCAGAGCGCCATTGCGGCGACGAGGCCGGCGTGGCGGGCCGGCCGCTTCGCGATCCCGATCGCGGCGCCGAGATTCATGGCAGGTCCGCCAGGCTCTTGGCGCCGGGCCCGGGCGTGATCAAGGTCGGCCACTGATGCGAACCGAACGGCACCTGCGGCGGCAGCGTCACGGCGATGTTGCGCTTGGCGTCTTCGTCGATGATGGCCTGGCGCGCGTCGCCGCCCATCAGTTCGTAGTCCATGAGGTGGTAGTTGCCGAAGAACGCGGCGCCGACGGACCGGTCGGAGATGATCCGGGTCAGCGCGTCCAGCATGTCCTCCGGGGTCGTGGTGAACGAGACCGTCTCGATCAGCATCAGCCGGTCGTTGATGGCCTCCGGCCCGAAGAACTGCGCCAGCACGCTGAACAGGATGTTGTTCTGGCGGGCGACGTAGATGGTGTTGCTCGCCGCATAGGTCTTGTCCCAGTCGGCGCCCAGCATCTGTTTCCAGCCGCCGATCACGTCCATCCAGTGGGCGACCTGGGTCTGCGCCGCCCAGGCGATGTTCTTCTTCAGCAGCGGCGACTGCCGCTTGGCGAAGTCCGCCAGCGCGTCGGCCGAGATCACGTTGTTCCTCAGGCATTCGTCCATGAACGCGATGTTGTTCTGCAGAATGCTGCGGTTGTTCGGCCGCCAGTCGTCCCGCATCGGGCTCGCGTCGAGGCCGTCGAGCGCGGATTGCATGCGGTTCCGGTACGCTGCCAGCGAGCCGCGCCAGCTCAGATCGCCGGGACTGTCGAGATAGGGAACGACCACCTCGGCCAGCGCCATGGTGCTGTGGCCGACGGATTTGAGCAATTGATAGACGATCGGCACCGGCGGCGCCTCGAGCGGCGCCATCCCCGGGCGGTAGAGGATGAACTGTCCCCCGGCGCCCGAGAACAGGCCGAGGATCAACGGGTGCTGCGCCAGGATGTTTTTCCTGAACAACTGGCCGGCATCGCCGTAGAGCTCGAACATGGTCGCGTTGAGCTGGAGGATGTTCTTGGTCCCGATCTCGGCAGGCCCTGCCGTTTGGCTGCCGACGATCTCCTTGAAGTAGGATGGTACATCCGCAGCGCGCGCCGGCGAACGTGATCCGCCGACAATGAGCGAGGTGAGCAGCGCGCCGGCGCCGGCTGCCATGATCGCAACGGTTCTCATGAATGTCTCCTGCATACCAGGCATGAGGAAATCGGTGAAACGCACCGTCGCCCGCCCGGCGTCACGCGGAGCGGAAGCGCCGGTGCACGCCGGCCGATCTTGCCGACCGGCCACGCAGCGCGACCTGCCGAATGGGCGCTCGATGCGCGTTATGGACGCAACTGGTAAGCGGTTTTGTAACGCGACGACGCGCGCCCAATTCTCTTTTTGCGCCTGGTAAGTTCGAAGTTAACGGCATTCGGCCGCCTCGATCTTGGCTCACGCGATCAAGCAGCAGTCCCGCACCGACTCCTGCGACAGGAGCGGCGCGAGGCCCGAGACTGCGGCTGGAGCGCTGTCCTTCGCATCGGACGGCGCTCCGGTCTTTGATTTCGAGCATCATCCTGTCCGAAATGTCCGCAACCTTTCGGGATCATGCTTACCCGTGGTCTAATTCTGCAGGTCCAGGCGGCGGAACCGCTGGATGCGCTCTCCGGTCGCCACCTCGGCGGTGTAGATGTTGCCCTGGTGGTCGACCGCGATGTTGTGGGCCGCGGTGAACTGGCCGGCCTGGCGGCCGACCCGGCCGAACCGTCCCAGCACTTCCTTGCTGGCATGGTCGATGATCCGCACTTCGCCGTTCGCGCCGTCGACCATGTAGATGTATTTCTGCGCCTGGTCTGGCGAGAACACGAGCTCGTAGACCGAGCCGGTAGCACGGGTGTTCTTCTCGTAGAAATGCTCGGAGACGAACGTGCCGTCCTTGCGGAAGATCTGCACGCGGTCGTTGGTGCGGTCGCAGGCGTAAACGAGGCCGTCCTTGTCGATGCGAACACAGTGCACTGGGTTGCCGAACTGGGCGGAGGCCGGCTTCGCCGGGTCGTAGGGCGGCGTCTTCTCGTCGCTCGGCTTCTTGCCGTAGGCGCCCCAGTGCCGCTTGTAGGCGCCGGTCTCGGAATCGAACACCACGATGCGGCGATTGGCATAGCCGTCGGCGGCAAAGACCTCCTTGGCGGCGACATCGACCGCGACATCTGCCGGCGATCCCAGCCGCTCGGTGGAATTGCTGTCATGGCCCTCGCCGGCTTTGCCGATCTGCATCACGAACTTGCCGTCCATGGTGAATTTGAGGAGCTGGCCATCCTTGTCGCCGCTGCCGGCGAGCCAGACGAAGTCGTTGCCGTCGATATAGATGCCGTGCTCGACTTTCGGCCACTGGTAGCCCTGGCCGGGGCCGCCCCAGCTCTTCACCAGGTTGCCGGACTGGTCGAACACCAGGACCGGCGGAGCGGCGGCACAGCACTTGGACACGGGAGGGTTCTGCTCGGCGGCGCGCTCGCGCGGAGTGAGCGAGTCCGGCCGCTGGACCACCCAGATGCGATCGAACCGGTCCACCGTGATGCCCGAGACCTGCCCGAGGATCCAGTTATTCGGAAGCGGCTTCGGCCACAACGCGTCGACCTGGAACTGGGGCAGGCCGCTTCCCCCGGAAGTCTGTGCAAGGGCCAATACCGGGGCGACGATACACATGGCCGCCGCCGCCACCAGCAGTTTCGCAGCGCGTTTCATCGATTCCTCCCATTTCTGATATGCGGGGCAATCCGCCGCAGCCCGCGAACGCCGTTTACCCCGGAGCGAAAGTACTATGCCGGGCATCGTTCTGCCTTCGGGCATCCGTGTTATACAATCTAACCGACACTCTGGGTATGTCCCGATGCGTGGTCTCGCTTTGCTTGCCTCGGCCGGCCTGCTGGCGCTCCTGCTGGCGGGACGCTTCGCCTTGGCCGCCGGCCCGGAGCCGGTGGAATTCCGCGACGGCGACCTGACCCTCAAAGGCTTTCTGTACCGTCCCGATGGGCCCGGGCCGTTTCCCGCGGTCGTCGCCATGCACAATTGCGGTGGCCTCGTCAACGCATCGGGAACCATCGCCACGCGCTACCGCGACTGGGCGCTACAGCTCGTCAAGGCCGGATTCGTTGTGCTTTTTCCCGACAGCTACGGCTCCCGCGGCCTCGCCAATCAATGCGCCGTCCGCAATCAGCCGGTGCGGACCGATCGCGAGCGCGTCGCCGATGCGACCGCGGCGCGGCGCTGGCTGCAGACGCAGCCCGAGGTGAAGGCCGATCGGATTTCGTTGCTGGGCTGGTCCAATGGCGCCACCGGGGTGCTGTGGGCCGTGCGGCCCCGTCCCGGGCACGAGGATCGGTCCGATTTTCGCTCCGCCGTGGTGTTCTATCCCGGCTGCCGCCGCCTGGAAAACACCGCCTGGAGCGCCCGCGTTCCGACGCTGATCCTGGTCGGCGCACTGGACGACTGGACCTCGGTGCAGGAATGCGAGCGCATGGTGGCCGGCGCCAGGGGGCGCAGCGCACGGGCATCCATCGTCGTCTATCCCGGCGCCTTCCACGATTTCGACCACCCATCCCGCCCCCCGCAGATCCGCGCCGGCTCGGCGTTCTCGGCCGACGGTACGGGGCGCTTCCATTCCGGCACCAACGCCACCGCGCGGGCCGATGCCCTGAAGCGGGTGCCGCAATGGCTGGCGCGATGAAGCGGCTCTCGTAAAAAGCCGGTGAAGTGCGCACCGAAAGGCGCACGCCTGCCTAAAAGGGCTTTGCAAGGGAGAGCGGACCGGCACCCTCGCAAAGGCGGTGCGTGCATGCCGATCCCGTCCGTGTCGCCGCGATCGGTCAGAACAACGAGCCCTGTCCGGGGTTGACGGCGCGGCGGGGCTTCGGCCTGCCCGGATCGGCCACGGCGCCGTGCGCAAGCGGCTCCCGCGTGCCCCCGGCCGAGCCGCCTGCGGCGGTCGCGCCGTCGGCGGTGGCGCCGACGCGGCCGTCGGCGAATTCGATGTCGAGCCGCAATCCCGGGCTCACTGCCGCCGCGGCGCGCAGCGGCCGACCGCCCTCGGCGCGCACCAGCGCGAAGCCTCGCGCCAGCACGCCGTGATAGGACAATGCGGCGAGCAGCTGGCCGGCGTGCTCGAGCCGTGCCCGGCGCCGGTCGATCAAGGTCGCCGCGGCGCGTGCGGCACGGGCGCTGAGCGCGTCGACCCGCTCGCGGCTGCGTGCGATGCGCACGCGCTGGGCCTCCGCATTGGCGCGCAGGCCTGCGAAGAGCCGGGCGGCCACCGCGGCGAAGCGGTCGCGGCGACGTTCGCCATGCACCCGCATGCATTGGCCGGCGCGGCCGGTGAGGCCGAGCACCCGCTCGCGGTTGCGCAGGATCGGAATCCGCAGGGTGTGCGGGGTCAACCGCGCCGCGACCCGGGTAAAGGCCGCATGGTGGGCCTGGGCATTGGCGATGAGCGCACGCGGCAGCCGGTCGGCGCTGGCATCGAGGCGCTGTCGCGGCAGCGCCAGCAGCATGTCGGCGGACGGCAAGGCGCGGGCCGCGGCGCGCAGCTCAGTGCGGCGATGGTCCTGGGCGCGCGCCCAACACGACAGCGACCGGCGCGCCAGGCTGTCGATGCGGTCGATGAGCTCGCTGCGCACCGGCACCGCCATCTCCGCCGCGGCGGTCGGGGTCGGCGCGCGGCGGTCGGCGACGAAATCGATCAGCGTCACGTCGGTCTCGTGACCGACCGCGGAGATCAGCGGGATCAGGCTGTCGGCGGCGGCGCGCACCACGATCTCCTCGTTGAAGGCCCAGAGATCCTCGATGGAGCCGCCGCCGCGCGCGACGATGAGAAGGTCGGGCCGCGGTATGGCGCCGCCCGGCAGCTCGTTGAAGCCGCGGATCGCCGCGGCGATCTCCTCTGCCGCGCCGTCGCCCTGCACCCGCACCGGCCACACCAGGACGCGGCGCGGAAAGCGGTCGGAGAGGCGATGCAGGATGTCGCGGATGACGGCGCCGGTCGGCGAGGTGACGACCCCGATGACGGCGGGCAGGAACGGCAGAAGCTGCTTGCGGGCCTCGTCGAACAGGCCTTCCGCGGCGAACTTCTGCTTGCGCTGCTCCAGCAGCGCCATCAGCGCGCCGAGGCCCGCCGGCTCCAGCGTCTCGATCACGATCTGGTAGGTGGAGCGTCCGGGGAAGGTGGTGAGCCGGCCGGTGGCGACGACTTCGAGGCCCTCCTCCGGCTTGATTCGCATGCGGCCGAACACGCCGCTTCCACACCACCGCATCGATGCGGGCGGTCTCGTCCTTCAGGGCGAAATAGGCGTGTCCCGACGAATGCGGGCCCCGATAGCCGGAGATTTCGCCGCGCACCCGCACATGGCCATAGGCGTCCTCGACGGTGCGCTTGAGCGCCGCCGAAAGCTCGGACACCGTCCATTCGGGAATGTTGATGCGCGGTTCGTTCATCGGTTCTCGTGGCGCCTGCCAGATGGTGCGACCAGACAGGTGGTCCCATCTGCTAGCGGCCGGAGCGCGCCGGTCCAGCCGCATGGCTGGCGGGCAGCCCGGCTGTCCACACGCCGGACTTGCGCGGCGGTGCGCAGTATTGCGACAAAACGGTAACATGCTACACCACCTGCCGCTCAACTCTTCCCGCGGCAGGGCAATTGATGAACATTCTTCTTATCGGCGGCGGCGGACGCGAGCATGCGCTCGCCTGGAAGATCGCGGCAAGCCCGCTGGTGGACCGCGTGTATTGCGCGCCCGGGAATGCGGGCATCGCCCGGGAAGCCGAATGCATCGCGCTCGATTGCGCCGATCACGGCGCGGTCATCGCCTGCTGCCAGGCCAAGGCCATCGACTTCGTGGTGGTGGGCCCGGAGGCGCCGCTGGTGGCGGGCCTCGTCGACGACCTCGAAGCCGCCGGCATCAAGGCGTTCGGCCCGACCCGGGCGGCGGCGCGGCTCGAAGGCTCCAAGGGCTTCACCAAGGATCTGTGCCGGGCGAACCACATCCCGACCGCGGCCTATGAGCGCTTCGACGCCGCCGCGCCGGCCAAGGACTACCTGCGGCGGATGGCGGCGCCGATCGTGATCAAGGCCGACGGGCTCGCCGCCGGCAAGGGCGTCGTGGTGGCGGCGACCGTCGGCCGAGGCCGAGGCCGCGGTCGACATGATGTTCGGCGGCGCGCTCGGGGAAGCCGGCGGCGCCGTCGTCATCGAGGAGTTCCTCGCCGGCGAGGAGGCCTCGTTCTTCGTCGCTCAGCGACGGCGAGAACGCGGTGCCGCTCGCCACCGCCCAGGACCACAAGCGCGCCTTCGACGGCGACCTCGGTCCCAACACCGGCGGCATGGGCGCGGTCTCGCCGGCGCCGGTGATGACGCCGGCGCTGGAGCGGCGCGCGCTCGAAGAGATCGTGCTGCCGACGCTCGCGCGCCATGAAGGCGATGGGCGCGCCCTACAAGGGCGTGCTCTATGCCGGGCTTGATGATCACCGCGCAGGGGCCGAAGCTGATCGAATACAATGTGCGGTTCGGCGATCCCGAATGCCAGGTGCTGATGCCCCGCCTGATGTCGGACCTGGTTCCGGCGCTGATCGCGGCGCGCGACGGCATGCTCAAGAACTTCGCGCTGCGCTGGTACCCCGAGGTCGCGCTCACCGTGGTGATGGCGGCCAAGGGCTATCCCGGCGACTATGCGAAAGGCTCGGTCATCGGCGGCCTCGGCGAGGCCGAGACGATCGAAGGCGTCGAGATTTTCCACGCCGGCACCCGCAGGGAAGACGGCCGCATCCTCGCCAATGGCGGCCGCGTCCTCGACGTCACTGCGTCGGGCAAGACCGTGGCCGAGGCCCGCGCCCGCGCCTATGCGGCGGTGGACCGGATCGTGTGGCCGGAAGGCTTCTGCCGCCGCGACATCGGCGCCCGCGCGGTGGAACGGGAACAGGCGTGAGGCTACACGCGCAACTGCGTCAGCAGGCACGTCGCAAGAACAGTCTCGCCCCAGACTTCCTGTCCCATTGAAGGGGCGGAGGTGGGTGGACTCACTTTTTTGAAAAACAACCCCATGCAAAGTAGCCTGACGGGAACAGCCGGGGTGAACAGCAGCGATTGACGGTGCAATCATACCAGCAGCGGCGGGCTTGTTGCGGCAGACGATCTGCGGCGGAGCACAAGACGTGAGATGCCATTTGGGATGGGATTGAGCGCAACGAAATGTGAGAACATCCGCCGCGTACGAAGCCAGATCATTGAATCCTACGGGTAACCCGTATATATGAAACGCGATGATTTCGAATGGGATGACGCCAAGGCGGCAAGCAACCGTCGGCTTCACAAGATCACATTCGAACAGGCGCGCGAAGTATTCGCCGATCCCTTCATCGTCGAGTGGATCGACGATGGGCAAGATGAACACGAGCAGCGCTTCAGCGCGCTCGGCATGGTCGAAAATCGCCTCTTGTTCGTCGCCTACACGATGAGCGGGAACGCGATCCGGATCATTTCAGCCCGGCGGGCGGAACCCTTTGAGCGACGGAGATATCATGAAGAGAATGAAACATGACTGGACCGAAGCCGACGCGCTGACCGACGCGGAAATTCACGCCGCTGCCTTGGCCGACCCTGACGCGCAACCGCTGACGCCGGAGCGGCTGGCCAAGATGCGCCGGGTGCCGCGCACCAAATCACTACGGCGCGCGCTCGGTCTTTCGCAGGAGGAATTCGCCACCCGCTATCATATTCCGGTGAGTACGCTGCGCGATTGGGAACAAGGACGCTTCGAGCCGGACGCCGCGGCGCGCGCCTACCTCACCGTCATCGCGCGTGAGCCGGAGATGGTGCGTCGCGCCCTCGAACGCATGCAGGCGTTTTAACGAAACCAAGTCGCACGCTTTTGCTCGACCCGGTCTCCACATGCGCAGGGTATCGCCGGTCACTCGGCGGGCTGCTGGCCTTCGGGTCTCCCGCGCATCCGCACAGCATGCCCGAACCGGGCCAGCGGCTTGTACAGCCCCAACGGAACCAGCAACAGCTTGAGGTAGTTGCTCTCGTCGGGCAATCCCCCGCCGGGGTAGCCGATGCGCTCCGGTTGCTCCGCGACGCCGTCCTTCACCGGCAAATAAAACGTTCCGAATATGATATCCCAGAACGAAAACTCGACACCGTAATTGCAGGAGTATCCGTATCCGTCGGGGACCTGCGCGGAATGATGCCAGCGGTGCACCTCGGGGGTCACGAACAGATAGTTCAGAAGCCCGCCTTTTACGTCGCCGCCGCAATGAGAAAAGGTTCCGCTTATATTCGTCGCCGGGACCGCGATGAGAAGCGCGAGCGGACTGAAGCCGATGACGCCCAGCACGAGAAATATCACCACGTTTCGCAGCGCAAAATCGACCGGATGGGAAACATATGTATTGGTGGCCTGCAGATCCGTCACCCGGTGATGATACGAGTGAAACTCCCACAGAAGCGGGAGCGTGTGCTGCAGGCGATGCATCCAATAGCGAAACAGGCTGACCGACACCAGGACGACGGCGACCTGCAACCAGACCGGGCCCAATTGCTCGGGAGAAGCCAGGACCAGCTTGCGCCCCAAAAAGTGTTCGGGGAAAAACACCAGGAGCGGCAAGACGATCATACCCGTGACGGTGCCCGTGACGTACAAATTGACCACGTTCGATATCACGTCCCTGGCCAGCACCGGCCGTTGCGAAACCGCGTATTTATACGTATAGATTCGTTCCACGATTATCATCGTAGCGAGAATTAACAGCGTATCCCATTTCGGCACCCATTGATCTATCGCGTAAACCCGGCCCAAGATCGCGCTCCATAAAACAGCACGAACAAGACGGGCACGATCAACAAACTGCTGACGTAGAAAAAGGTCTTGTTTGTCATCGGGAGCCCTCCGAAATCGAAGAAAACGAAATCCAACGACTCTGAACGAAATCCAACGTCCACCTGCCGGTCGTAGGGCCTTTGCGGCAATCCGTCCTGCCCCGCAGAACTGCATAGCATTTTCCCGAGATGCGGGCAACGCGCAGCCGGCGCACGGTCAGGAGCCCGCTGGACACCTGGCGCGAATGGGCCAACGATGTGCAGGGCGCGCCATCGACTGCGGGCACTATCTGCCGGAGGAAAATCCGCAGCCGACCGCGGCGGCGCTGCTCGCCTTCTTCGCCGGGCGCTGAGCGCCATCGCAACACGACCATTGATATCGCACCCATGGCCCGCATCGATCGCCAATCGGCGTTTTCCGGCACCAAGGAGGTCGCCCCGGCGCTGCGCTTCGACGACGACAGGCTCGCGGCCTATCTCGCCGCGAAGGTGCCGGGATTCCGCGGGCCGCTCGCGGTGCGCCAATTCAAGGGCGGGCAATCCAACCCGACCTATTTTCTCGAAACGCCGGCGCGCTGCTTCGTGCTGCGCCGCAAGCCGCCCGGCAAGCTGTTGCCCTCCGCGCACGCGGTCGACCGCGAATTCCGCGTCATGACGGCGCTCCACCGCCAGGGCTTTCCGGTGCCCGAGCCGGTCGCTCTATTGCGACGATCCCGACATCGTCGGCACCGCGTTCTTCGTCATGGGCTTCGTCGAGGGCCGCATCTTCTGGGAGCCGGATCTGCCGGCGTCGAACCCGGCCGAGCGCGCCGCCATCTACGACGCCGCCAACGCCGCCATCGCGCGCCTGCACGGCTTCGATCCCGCGGCGATCGGGCTCGCCGATTTCGGCCGCGGCGAGAACTATGTGGCGCGCCAGGTCGAGCGGTGGTCGAAGCAGTACCGGGCCTCGCAGACCGACGACATCGACGACATGGAGCGCCTGATCGAATGGCTGCCGCGCCACATTCCGCCGGCCGGCCCGGTGCGGCTGGTGCACGGCGATTTCCGGCTCGACAACACGATCATCGCCGCGGATGCGCCGGTGGTGCGGGCGGTGCTCGACTGGGAGCTGTCGACGCTCGGCGATCCGCTGGCGGATTTTTCCTATCATCTGATGAAATGGCACATGCCGGAGACCGACACCGGCGCCAGCACCGGCTCGCTGGTCGGCCATGACCTCGAAGCGCTCGGCATCCCGGCGATGGCGGACTATGTCGACGCCTATGTGGCGCGCACCGGGCTCGACCCGCGGCCGCATCTTGCGGCCTATCTGGCCTATAATTTCTTCCGCATCGCCGCGATCTATCAGGGCATCGTCGGCCGCGTCCGCGACGGCACCGCGACCAGCGAATACGCCCCGGCCAAGGCGCTGATGGTGCGGCCGCTGGCGGCGACCGCGTGGTCGTTCGCCCGCGAGGCGTCGCGATGAAGACCTTCGCCCTCGCGCTCGGCGCCGGCGGCGCCCGCGGGCTCGCCCATATCGCGGTGTTCGAGGCGCTCGACGAGCTCGGCCTCCGGCCGGTCGCCATCGCGGGCTCCTCGATCGGGGCGCTGGCCGGCGCCGCCTATGCCGCCGGCATGACCGGCAAGGCGCTGCGCCATCACGTGCTCGGCCTCGCCCACAATCCCACCGAAGTGTGGCGGCGGCTGATGGTCGCCCGCGCCGGCAAGATCGGCGATCTGTTCGGCGGCGATTTTTCCGCGATGCGGCTCGATCCGGAGAAGCTGCTCGATCTGTTCCTGCCCGATGCGATACCGGGCGAGTTCGGCGGGCTCGGCATCCCGCTCAGCGTCATCGCCTCGGACCTCTACGGACGGCGCGAGGTCGTCTATTCCGCGGGGCCGCTGCGGCCGGCGCTCGCCTCCTCGATCGCATTGCCGACGATCATGCGGCCGGTGGTGATCGACGACCGCGTGCTGATCGACGGCGGCGCCACCAATCCGCTGCCGTTCGACCTGCTGCGCGGCCGCGCCGACGTCGTCCTGGCGGTGGAGATTTCCGGGCCGCCCGACCACACCCGCACCGGCGTTCCCAGTGCGATCGAGGCGATGATCGCCACCGTCGTGCTGATGACCAATTCGATCATCGCCGAGAAGCTCAAGCACGAGACGCCCGACCTGCTGCTGCAGCCCAATGTCGGCCGCTTCCGCACCCTCGACTTCTTCCAGGCGAGCGCGATCCTGCGCGTCGCCGAGCCGATCAAGGCCGAGCTGAAACAGAAACTGCTCGCGCTGCTGGGCGAGGAACGTTAGGCGCAGTCGCGGCCGTATTGCGAAACCGCCGCTACCCGCTGATGCGGGTGATCTCGGCGCCGCAGGCGGAGAGCTTGTCCTCGAGGCGCTCGAAGCCGCGGTCGAGGTGATAGACGCGGTTGACCATGGTCTCGCCTTCGGCCGCCAGCGCGGCGATGACGAGCGACACCGAGGCGCGCAGGTCGGTCGCCATCACCGGGCGCGCCCTTGAGCTGGGTGCGCGCCCTCGATGGTCGCGGTCTCGCCGTCGAGCTGGATACGGGCGCCGAGCCGCGCCAGCTCCTGCACATGCATGAAGCGGTTCTCGAAGATCGTCTCGGTGATGTGCGAGGTGCCCTTGGCGCGGGTCATCAGCGCCATCAGCTGGGCCTGCAGGTCGGTCGGAAAGCCCGGGAACGGCGCGGTCGTGACATCGACCGGCGCGATGCCGGCGCCGTTGCGGGCGACCCTGATGCCGGTATTGGTCGGCGGAGATCTCCGGCGCCGGCCTGCACCAGCACGTCGAGCGCCGACTTGCAGCAGATCCGGCCGCGCGCCCTCCAGCATGACGTCGCCGCCGGTCATGGCGACCGCCATCGCATAGGTGCCGGTCTCGATGCGGTCGGGCAGCACGCTGTGGCGCGCGCCGTTGAGCTGCGGCACGCCCTCGACCACGATGCGCGAGGTGCCGGCGCCGCTGATCCTGGCGCCCATCTTGTTGAGGCAATCGGCGACGTCGACGACCTCGGGCTCGCGCGCCGCGTTCTCGATCACGGTGGTGCCGCGGGCGAGCGAGGCCGCCATCAGCGCCGTGTGGGTGCCGCCGACCGTCACCTTGGGAAAGACGATCTCGCCGCCGCGCAGGCCGTCGCGGGCGCGCGCGATCACATAGCCGCCGTCGATCTCGATCTCGGCGCCGAGGCGCTCCAGCGCCATGATGAGCAGATCGACCGGCCGGGTGCCGATGGCGCAGCCGCCCGGCATCGAGACCCTGGCCTCGCCCATGCGCGCGACCAGCGGCCCGATCACCCAGAAGCTCGCCCGCATCTTGGAGACGAGCTCGTAGGGCGCGGTGGTGTCGACGATGTCGGCCGCCGAGATGTGCAGGGTCTGGCCCTGATAGGCGGTGTCGCCCGGGCGCTTGCCGTCGACCATGACGTCGACGCCGTGATTGCCGAGGATGCGCTGCAGCTGCGACGACGTCGGCGAGCCGCGGCACGTTGTCGAGAATCAGCGTGTCCTCGGTGAGCAGGCTCGCGATCATCAACGGCAGGGTGGCGTTCTTGGCGCCGGAAATCGGGATGGTGCCGTGAAGCGGCCGGCCGCCGATGATGCGAATGCGATCCATGTAACCCCCGCTATGAAATACCGGCGTCCCCACGCCGGCCGGCGCGGCGCCGGCTTTGAATCATTTAACCCGTTTGCTTGTCCGCGGCAAATCCGGCGGAATCGTGGGTCGCTTGCCCCGGACGGTCCGCGTCCGGCGCATGATCCCCATACCCCTGCGCCTGGCCCCGGCATGCGCCACCTCCCGTTCCCGGGCCTGCGCCTTGCGGCGCGCCAAGTTGGCCCGCAGCGCCGCCGACAGCCGCTGTTGCCGCGCCCGGCCGGGCCTGGCCGGGACGCCGGCGCCGGGGGAGCCTGCTTCGGGGTCGGAACCGCCCTTGGTCATGCGGGCATTGATAGCGAACCGGATGGGCCGCCAGCAAGGCCCGGGAGAACGGCCGCGGCAGGCTCGGCACAGCGCGCCGAGGCGCCACCCCGAGGCAGTTGCAATCGCGGCCGCGCCCCGATCTCGCGCGGTCCGCCACCCGCTCCCGGCCCGACCGGATCATCCTTGCACCCTGCCACCCCTTATGGCAGTTTCCGCCCGCTTCGGGGCCCCGCTTTGGATCGCCCCAGGTTCCTGCTGCCGTAGCTCAGTGGGAGAGCACCCCCTTGGTAAGGGGGAGGTCGTGAGTTCAATCCTCCCCGGCAGCACCAGAAAATGTGGACCAATTTTAATTGCATCGGCAGATACATGCCGGACGAAACCGGCGTTTTCGTGGGATTTTACAGGAAGCTTGGTTCGCATCGCGGCGCCAACGCACCACCTTGGATAGAATATGTTGATAATTATATCTATAAGTTGTATAAGAGCTTTGCACTTGAAAGCTGCAATTTCAAAAAATCATACCTGCACGAAAGGACATTCATATGGCGAGCACTACCCATCCGGGGCCGATGCCCCCGACCAACCGTCCGCACCGGGCAACTGAAGATGTTCAGGCGCAATTTGCGGCCACGACGGCGAAGATGCCGGTCGACAGCGCCTTCAGGGCCGCTTTCATGCAGAGCAAACTGCTGGTCGCCCACACAAATCCTGCCGTGGACATTGCGACCCGCGACCTCGCGGTGAAGAGCCTCACCGACCGCCTCGGTGCAGACGCGCAACACGCCTTGAGCCAATTGACTGCCGCGGGAGCACATAAGCCGACTCAGCCGGTTCCCGGTGGTGTCGGCTACGGCCTGTTCTACACCGCCGCGTACAAGACGGCGTGGGGCCACGGCACCTCGCTGGCATTCGACATCGTTTGCCCGACCCCGCCGGGCGGCAACGTCAACACCTTCCTATATCTTACCGCAACCAACCGTTCCGGCCTCGGTGTCGAAGCTTTCATCTCCTACAATGGGCAGAATGACACGCACTTCCGGGTATTCGACTGGGCGCGCACCGACCATTGGCAAACCGACATACCGCTCAGCGGGCTCGCAAATTATCTGAAAACGGAGTCGGCTCACGGCCACCCCTATCAGGTGCTGCCGGTGTGGAACAGCACTTGGCTGCTTCAAGGCTCGACCTACCGCAATCAGGTTCTGCTCTACAACCACGTGCGCGGCGGGTGGGACCTTGTGTATCAATACGACTATACCGGCACCGACGCTCAGCAGAAGACCGGCTGGGTCGGCTCGTGGGCGCCCATCGTGGAGACCTTTCAAACACTCTACAGCCAAACAAATCAAATGGGGGCGCTGACGACGCAACTCATCAGCGCGGACAATAATGGAAAGTGGGGCAGTTGGGCGCTGCTCGGAGCGGCCAATGCCACGGTCCGCACCGACAATGTGGGCTTTAATTTGGTGTTCCTCGACCCCAACTATGCCTTTACGGTATCGAGCTGACCCATTGAGGGGCATTGCAGGAGGAACGCATGCCGATCGACGATCCCCCGCCGCCGCCCCCTCGCATCGAGCGGCCGGCAGCGAGCGCACCGCGAGGCCAGGCGCCGATCGCGGACATGCGCGAACAGTTTGCGCGCAAAACCCCGCAGACGCCGCAAGATGAAGCGCTGGCTCGCGCATTCATTGATGGCAAGATCGAGATGATCCGCCGGGATCCGCGCATGACGGAAGCGGAAAAGGCTGCGGCGATCGAAGATCTCGAGGCGAAGCGTTAGCGCCCGAGCACGCTCATAAGGCATGGCCGGGATTGTTCCCGGCCATCTCGGTAATGGGGGCACCGTGCTCTCGAGATCGCCGGGACAGGCCCGGCGATGACGTTCCGCAGGTGCATCATTCGCGCCGGTGCGTCAGGGCCTGCGGACGCCGGCGACGCCGGAGATGTCGCGATGGGGTTCGCCGCAGACATAGTCTTCGAGGCGCACGTCATTGCGCAGGGTGTAGACGAAGCGGGCCTGCCAATCCCGTGTGTAGTATTCGGGATCGTGGATGGTGATGACGTCCTCGAGCTGGGTCGGGCTGATCCTGCGGATGCGCTCGGTGGTGCGCATCTCGTCGGTGTGCGGCGCGCCGGTGGCGTCGATGAAGGTCTTTTCGTTGAAGCCGGCCGAATCCACCACCAGCGTATCGCCCTCGAAATGCCCGACCGAATGGCCGTTGTAGAACGGGAACGGGATCAGCTCCTTGGCGCTGGGCATCGGCTTGTCCATGGCGACCACCCGGATCTGGTGGTTGAGCTCGTGGACCATGGTGACCTGCCCGGGCGGCGCCTGGATGATCTCGAACGGATAGGGCGTGGCGAGCACCCGCGGCAGCCCGTCGGGCACGCAGAACTTGCGCGCGGTGTCGGTGATCGAGCCGTCCTTCAGGCCGGCCATGTTCTTCTCATAGGCGGCCTTGCCGGCCGCGGTGAGCGGCAGTTCGCCGCCGCCGACCAGCTGGATCTTGGGGTGGTATTCGGTCGCCCAATAGGTCCCCGAAATATCCGGCGTCTGGCCGTAGGCCGCACCCGACAGGGCCGTTGCCGCGCACAGAGCCGCCACCGCCGAGCCGGCACGCGCCCAAACCAAAAGATTCTCCATCATGTCCCTCCCAGGATCGCTTTTTCCAAACTCGCTGCGACCAGTTCGAAGCGAAACGGCTGTCCGCTTGGCGGCGACGATAGCATCCCATCGCCGGGGAAAAAAGGCTCCATCGCGGTCCAGCTCAAGAACGCCCAAGAACACCGGTGACGTGACGTGACGCAGGGATGACCGCCCGATGCAGCGGTCCGGCACGGGGTCGGCGAGGGGTCGGCAAGGGGCCGGCAAGGGTCCGGGGCGGCCCGGGCGGACCTCGCAGGGGTTGCAAATTTTTCGAGCAGACGACTGGAACCGGCGGTGGAATCCCCTTAAATTGGGGCATCGTACCAACCCTCGGGGAGACGTCTCATGAATTTCAAAGCACTAGGCCTCGCCGGCATCGCCTTCACACTGTCCGCGATTCCTGCGTTGGCGCATCACTCCTTCGCCATGTTCGATGCCGAAAAGAAGGTGACGCTGGACGGCACCGTGAAGGAATTCCAGTGGACCAATCCGCACAGCTGGATCCTGCTGACGGTTTCCGATGCCCAGGGTAAGGCCGAGCAGTGGGCGATCGAGATGGGCGGCCCGAGCGGCCTCGCCCGGCAGGGCTGGGTTCCCAAGACCCTCACCCCCGGCATGAAGGTCCAGGCCGTGATCCATCCGTTGCGCGACGGCACCCCCGGCGGGCAGTTCATGGCGGTCACGCTGCCGGACGGCACCCAGCTCGGAAATCCCAATGCGCGCGCCGGCGCCAACGCAGGCGCGGCTCCTTGAGCTGAGGCCACGTTCTAAAAGACCGTGCCGGAACGGCACGATTGCACGATCTACGGGCGGCCGGGGCATTGCCTCGCGCCGTCCGTTCTTTGATGATTTGCAAGTCTTTGATGATCTGCAAGTCTTTGATGATCTGCCTGCACATGCATCGAGCGCGGCGGCGCGACGCCCGCGCGGTCATGCGATGATGGCCCGCCGCGGTCGTCGGCACGGATACTCGCAACGCCCCGGGCGACGAAGGACTCTCGAAGGCGTTCGCGGTTCGAGCGGAGAAGGATGAGAAGCATGATGCGCACATTGACTTCCCGAAGAAGGCCTGTCGCGGGCGGCGCGTTGAGCGCCGTCGTCTGGACCGCGCTTGCGGTCGCAGTGTCGGCGCAGCAGGTGTCGGCGCAACAGGCGGCAGCGCAGCAGAAGGCATCGCCGCCGGATTTTTCCTCGAACCGCGTCGGCTGGATCGCAACCAACCCGGACTTCGCTGCGGTTCCCGGCGGGCCCAGCCCGACCCGCGGCGACCCCGCCCATCCCTATGTCCCCAATAATGCGGGAGGCCAACCGACGTTCCGGGTCGCCGATCTCAGCAATCCCAACCTGAAGCCGTGGGCCAGGGAGGTCATGAAGAGGGAGAACGAGAAGGTGCTCTCCGGCGGGATCGGCTTTACGGCGCGATCGAGCTGCCGGCCGGCGGGCGTGCCCGGCTTCATGATGTTCATCATCGAGCCGATCTTCTTCGTCCAGGCTCCCAAGGAAGTCTTGATGATCCATTCGGGCAACGAGGAGGTGCGGCGCATCCATCTCGACGTGCCCCATTCGGCCAATCCAAAACCGTCCTGGTACGGCGAGTCGGTCGGCCATTACGAGGGCGACACGCTGGTCGTCGACACCATCGGGCTGAACGACAAGACCTTCATCGACAATTACCGCACGCCGCACACCGAGAAGCTGCATGTCCAGGAACGCTGGAAGCTGACCAATGACGGCAACATGCTGGAGGTGAATATCAGGGTGGAAGATCCCGACACCTTCAACGAGCCGTGGTCGACGATCCAGCGTTACCGGCGCGTGCAGCCGCGCGAATTGGGCGAAGAGGCCTGCGCCGAGAACAATTACGGATTGTTCGACTATCACATCCCGGTCGCGGACAAGCCGGACTTCTGAGCGGCCGCGCCCCCGGCGCTCGAGCGGCTTCCGGCGCGGCGTGGGTGGTCCGCCTCCCTGCGCATGGTTCGGCCTGCCCGGATCATCGCCGGTGCCGCCCGCCCGCCTTAAACAAGCCGCAACTCAATCGTTGCCTCCCCGGATACCTTTGGGCTCCTCAAATGGGCGAGGTCGAAATGGCGTCGGCAAGCGGGACGAGGTTTGGTCACATATTGGTCATCATGGCGCTCGTCTGTGCATCATCCACGCTGGCTTCCGCACAGGGCTATCGCCTGCCGCAGGTCACGATGCCGATCGAAGAGCAGCCGGGCTACGAGCCGGACCCGTCGGCCGAGCAGCTCCCCGCCGCCTATCGGCGCCAGCTCGTGTTCTATCGCACCACCGAGGCGCCGGGCACCATCATCGTCCACACTTCCGAGCGCTTTCTCTATCTCGTCCAGGGTAACAACCGGGCGCTGCGCTACGGCATCGGCGTCGGCCGCGACGGCTTCCAGTGGTCGGGCCTGCTCAAGGTCGCGCGCAAGGCCGAGTGGCCGGACTGGCGTCCGCCGCCCGAGATGATCGAGCGCCAGCCCTATCTGCCGCGTTTCATGGCAGGCGGCCCCGGCAATCCGCTCGGCGCCCGCGCGCTCTATCTGGGCGAGACCGTGTACCGCATTCACGGCACCAACCAGCCCCAGACCATCGGCCAATCGGTGTCATCGGGATGCTTCCGTCTCGTCAATCCCGACGTGATCGACCTGTTCGATCGCGTTCCCGTGGGCACCAAGGTGGTCGTCCGCCAGACCCCGGAAATGTAGGCGAGACCGAGCATGACTTCTTTCCGCTGGCCGCTGCTTTGCTGCCGCGCCGCCGCCCTTGCGCTCGCCGCGCTCGCGCTCGCCGTCGGCCCCGGCGCCGCGCAGACGCTCGCCGCCGTCAAGCAGCGCGGCACCCTCGTCTGCGGCGTCAGCGAGGGCATCCTCGGATTCTCCGCCCAGACCGACCAGGGCTGGGCCGGCTTCGACGTCGATCTCTGCCGCGCGCTGGCCGCCGCGGTGTTCGGCGATGCCGGCAAGGTGCGCTACGTGCCCCTCACCGCGAACGACCGCTTCACCGCGCTGCAGTCCGGCGCCATCGATGTGCTGTCGCGCAACTCGACCTGGACGATGTCGCGCGAAACCGAGCTCAAGCTCGTGTTTCCCGCCGCCACCTATTTCGACGGCCAGGGTTTCCTCATCCGCAAGACGGTTCCGGCCACGTCAGCGCTCGAACTCGATAATACCAGGGTCTGCGTGCAGAGCGGCACCACGACCGAGCTCAATCTCGTCGATTATTTTCGCGCCAACCACATGCGGCTGGAGCCCGTCGCGTTCGAGAGCGCCAGGGACGCGGTGAGCGCCTATGAGGCCGGCCGCTGCGACGTCTTCACCAGCGACGTTTCTCAGCTCCACGCCGAGCGGATCGGGCTCGCCCATCCGGATGATCACGTCATCCTGCCCGACATCATCTCCAAAGAGCCGCTCGGCCCGGCGGTGCGCCAGGGCGACGAACAATGGGCGAGTATCGTCAAGTGGACGATATTCGCGCTGATCGACGCCGAAGAGCTCGGAGTCTCCTCGACGACGATCGATGAAGCCGTTCGCTCGGCCAAGCCGGACATCAGGCGGCTGGTCGGCACCGAAGGAAATTTCGGCGAACAGGCGGGCCTGACGAGGGACTGGGCGGTCCGCATCGTCAGACAGGTCGGAAACTACGGCGAGGTTTTCGAGCGCAACGTCGGAACCGAATCAAAGCTCGGCATTCCGCGCGGGCTCAATCACCTCTGGACCACCGGAGGTATCCTCTACGCTCCACCGATCCGCTGAAAGCGGCGATCTCGTCAGACGCCGCCGCCGGGCACGAAGCAGCGGATGTAAATCGAGTTCGGGGCCCTGGCGGACATACCATACCACCGCCTCACCCACGGGATTGCCGGCGTTGTAAACGATCGCCTCCTGCGGCACCTGATGCCATTCGCCTTCGATCGGCACCCAGTAATGATTGTCGGCTCGCATGTCATAGGAAGTGCGATGCCCGTCGGAGACGTCGCAGCACGGCACGCCGTGCGGACTGCGCACACTCTTGAACCAGGAGCGCACGTTATCGGGCACGCCCGAGTATTGGCCGCTGTCGAGCGCCTGCGCCGCGATGGGCAGGCCGGCCAGTGAAGCAATGAACAACCCCCGCAAAAAGTTTGATGTGTAGCGCATGTTCTTATCCTCGGATTTTGGCCGCAATATCCGCATCCACGGTGAAACGCTTGGAGATGCGACGGTTGCGGTATTTCCTGATTTCGCTTTCACAGATTCGACGCTGGTAGTCACGGTTCCTTCACACTTCTGATGATCGTCCTTCACGCCGATCATTCAAGCAATAACCGCGCCATCGGCATGCCGGACGATCGAAGGAAAGACATGTGTGATATGATTGCGACACCGGCCGGGACCGAGATACCGCCGAGATACCGCCGAGATACCGCAGAGACGGGAAATGCATGCCACCGAAACCGAGGCGCTCGATTGGGCGAAGCGCATCTTCGCCGAATTGCCGGTCGCTGGGGCTGCTCTCTGCGCGACCGATTCGCTGCGATCCGCAGCGCGGGCGGATCACCGTCGCGTTCCAGGCCCGCCGCGAGTTCTGCAATCTCGTCGGTTCGGTCCAGGGGGGAATGCTGACGGCAATGCTCGATCTCGCGATGTCCTTTGCGGTGCTGTGTGCGCTCGATGACGGTCACGTCGTACCGTCGCTGGAGGTCAAGACGAGTTTCATCGCGCCGGCACGGCCGGGCGAGATCGTCGGCGAGGGCATGCTGGTCCGCAAGGGGCGCAGCATCGCCTTCATGGAAGGCAGGCTCACCGACCCGCAGGGCAACCTTCTCACCACTGCGAGCGCCACCGCCCAGATCCGCCTGCGCGCGCCGGCCGGGGCGTAATGCGCCGGCCTCGGCAGGCCCGGCGGCCGCCTTGTGGACCGGCGGGGAGGGCGTCGCGCGGAAACAGGGATCACGCCCATGAAGCTCGCGGTACGTCGCCGGCCAGCTTCGGCGTGGTGGTCGGCGACGGCGTCATCGACGTCCCGCCGCTCACCGCCGGAAAAATCCCGGCTTGCGGCAGGCGCTCGCGGCGAACGCCTCGACCATGTCGCCGCCGGCCGCGCGCCACCGCCCGCTGGCCGGGCTGCAGTTCCTGCCGGTGGTGCCGACCCCCAGCGCATCGTCTGCGTCGGCATCAACTACCGCTCCCATGCCGAGGAGACCGGGCGCGACGTGTCGCCGGCGCCGAGCGTGTACCTGCGCCTCGCCGATACCCTCATCGGTCACGGCCAGGCGCTGGTGCGCCCCCGCGTTTCCGACAAGTTCGATCTCGAAGGCGAACTGGCCGTCGTCATCGGACGGGCGGGGCGCCATGTGCGCGCGTTTGCTCAGCAAACCGACAGCCACCGGCCTATCGAAGCCCGGCAGCCGGAGCTCCGCGATGCCGCGCCGAAAATCGGAAACCACAATCGGAAACTCAATGGAAGGCGTGATGCGCGCGAGACGCCATGCCTGTATGCTCGTGTGGGCAAGGTCTGCCGGAGCGCCGGACGGGAACGAGGTCGCCATGACTGCTCGCGCTATCAGGACTGCATGCCTCATCGCTGCTCTTGGTGCCGTCGGAATCGGAGCACAAGTCGCGCCGGGGCGCGCCGACAGTCCCCCCAAGCTGCAGGTGGATTCGAGTTGCGAGGCTGCCGGGCGGGGCTCGATCGTGCTCGGGCGCAACAAGGCAGCCTGCCTTGCCGACGAAACCACGGCCGAGGATACGCTGAAGGAAAACTGGTCCAAATACATCGCCGCCGACAAAACCCAATGCGTCGGCATGGCGAAAACCGGCGGCCCGCAGAGTTACGTCGAGCTGTTGTCCTGCCTCGAGATCATGCGGGACGCGCGCAACATCCGCAATGCCGATCCGCTCGAGAGCGACAACGAGCCGGTCACAACGCGTAGCCGCAATCGCAGGTGAGCGAGCTGTAACGCGGCGGCGCCGAGGCATGACCCTATCCGAAAAGCCTGCAACTTTTCGGGATCATGCCCTGATTTCGCAGCCGCTGCCCTTGACACGCGTGGGGACGTTGCCAAAAGGTTAGGCTCCTGGGCTGCTTGGTGGACATTTGCTTCGCAGATGTCGAGACCGGTCTGCCCGCCTTATTGGGGCAGAGGACGACCCATCCAGACAGAGGGACCATTCTGTCGGGGTCGCGCCACCAGCCTCGTTCGCGTTCCAGGGAGGCGTGTCCGCAATGGCCGTCGCGGAGACCGACGCCCGCTTCGCGGTCGGCGTGCGCAACGCCAGCAAGCTGTTTCTCGACGGCGCCGTGATCGCGTTCCGCCAGCTCACCCTCGATGTGCGCAACCAGGAAATCCTCTGCATCGTCGGCCCGAGCGGCTGCGGCAAGACCACCTTCCTGCGCTGCATGGCAGGCCTCATCGACCTGAGCGAAGGGGAGTTGCGGATGTTCGGCAAGCCGGTCGCCGGGCCGCCCGATGGGGTCGCCATGGTGTTCCAGCATTTCGGCCTGCTGCCGTGGAAGACCGTCCATCAGAACGCAGCCTTCGGGCTTTCCATGGCGGGAGCACCGGCGAGCTTCGTGCGGGAGCGCGTGCGGCATTATCTGGACCTGGTCGGCCTCACCGGGTTCGAGCAGCACTATCCGTATCAGCTGTCCGGCGGCATGCAGCAGCGTGTCGGCCTCGTCCGCGCGCTGGCCGTCAATCCGTCGATCCTGCTGATGGATGAGCCGTTCGCCGCGCTCGATGCCCAGACCCGCGAAATCCTCCAGGACGAGCTGCTGCAATTGATGCAGCGCCCCGACGAGCGCAAGACCATGGTGTTCATCACCCATTCGATCGACGAGGCGATCGTGCTCGGCGACCGCATCGCGGTAATGACGGCGCGCCCCGGCCGCATCAAGGAAGTCCTGGAGATTCCGTTCGGGCGACCCCGCGACGTCGAGGCGGTGCGGTCCGATCCGCGGTTCGCCGAGCTGCGTGCCCACATCTGGCGCCAATTGCATACGGCGCGGCCCGAGCTCGCGAGGCCCCGCGCCCAGACCGCCGTCCGCACGGCCGCCGGGGAGGTCGCGCCATGACCGTGGAAGCGCAGGCGCCGCCGGCCGCGCTGGACGGTCTCAGCGAGGATCGCGAGCGCGCCCAGAAGGTGGCAGCCGTCCGCCGGCGGCGTCGCCAGCTGCAGGAAATCGCGATCCGTCTCGCCTCGCTCACCGTGGTGCTGGGCCTGTGGCAGTACTTCGGCGGCCGGATCGATCCGGTGCTGTTCACGACGCCGTGGGCGATCGCCAAGGCCGCCGTCGTCATGATCGCCAGCGGTGAACTGTGGAACTATTTGTGGCCGAGCCTCGTCGTGCTGGCGCTCGGGCTCACCGCCGCGGCGGTCATCGGGATCGCCATGGGCCTGCTGCTGGCGCGGTTCTGGGTGCTCGACGTCGCGCTCGGCGTCTACATCACCTTCCTCTACTCGACGCCGACCGTCGCGCTGGTGCCCCTCATCGTGCTGTGGGCCGGATTCGAGATGACCGCCAAGGTGATCATCCTGTTCCTGTTCGCGTTCTTCCCGATGGTCATCAATACCTATCAGGGGGTCAAGAACGTCGACCCCCGGCTGATCGAGGTCGGACGCGCGTTCCGCTGCAGCGAACGCCAGCTGTGGACCAACATCGTGCTGCCGGGTGCACTGCCCTTCATCGTCACCGGCCTGCGCCTCGCGGTCGGCCGCGGGCTGATCGGCATGGTGCTGGCCGATCTCTATACCGCGATCTCCGGCATCGGCTACCTGATCGTGCGGACTGCGTCGACCTATCAGGTCGACAAGATGTTCGTGCCGATCGTGACGCTGGGCATTCTCGGCGTCACCCTGACGGCGCTGCTGCGCCTCCTCGAAATCAAGGTGGCGCCCTGGACGGCCGCCGGCCAGGGGGAATAGGGATCGGCGACTGATCCAGAACACCCGTCGCGGACAAGCGCGATCGGTTCAGCGGGAACGCGCGCCGACGAGGCGCCTTTGAGCTGGACCGTTGAGGATGGCATTCACCCGAAGGTGCATCGCGGAGTATGAGTTACTTTGAACCTCGACGATATCGGGATTACTGTCGCCGTTGCTGCTTCAGGTAAACGTAATATTGATACACGATGCCAAAAGTGACCCCCAAAATGATCGCCCATGAGACCAATTTCTGCGGCCCCGTCTGCGTGGTCATCGCGAGGCCTATGGCCGCGATGAACGCGATGATCCACCCCCCGAACAAAAGATGATGGACGCAAAAGGGCTCTTTTTGGCCGTCCGACATGAGTCCTGTCCTGGTTGCCGCCAGCCGAAGGCCGACGTCTATGATCTCACTCTGAGATCCCGAGCCGATGCGGAATTACTAGCATTTTTACGTTTGCGCGGCAAGGCGAACCCATTGGCGCGGCGCATCTTTGCGTACCAGCCCGGTCGGCTCGAAAGCCAATTCCCCGTTGGGAATTAAGCAGATTATCGCGATTTCGGCCGCCGCCCGTCGTGCCTCCCGACAGGAGCTCTCGGCGCCGCCGCGGCGGACCTATCTTCTTTCGCCTGGAGATGAACGACAGGGGCAAATGGATCGCCGCCAGCGGCATGATCGCGGGGGTGGCGGGCCTGCTGGCCTCGTCCGCAGTGTCGGCGGCCGCCGACAAGCGCGGCCTGTTCGACTTCGTTCTGCTGGATGACGCTGCCGCCCAGCGGCCATGGCCGAAGTCCGGCTCGCCGGGTGAGGCGTGGCCATCCGGTGACCTTGTGCTCGCGAAAAATGGCGCCGGCGGCACGCGGGCTAAATGCGGGTTCGCGCCGGCCGAGCGCCGCGCACCTCGTCTGCGCAGATGCCCTTGCAGCGCGGGCATCTTCTCGCTCACCGGCCAGTGCCCCGCTGCGAATTCCCGTCGACTGTTGCCGATCCGGTACATTGTTGCGGCGGCGAAGCAGGTAAGATCGGCCCCGGTCGGGCGCGGAGGGGATCTATGGGGCATGCATTTCTCGCCGGAATCGCCGTCACGGCGCTTCTGGCCGGTTCAGCTTTGGCGGCGGACATGCCTCTGAAGGCGGTTGCGCCTGCCATCGCCTATGATTGGAGCGGATTGTATAGCGGCGGCGTCGTCGGCGGCGCCTGGGGGACCACCGACTCCTCCGATCCGGGCCTCGGCATTCTCGGCATCCTCGCCAATGTACCGGTGATTCAGACCACGAGCAGCAGCGGCTTCATCGGCGGTATCGAAGGCGGCTCGCGCTACCAGCTCGGCAAGCTGGTCGTCGGCACCGAGGCGGACATCGCCTGGGGCAAAGTCGATGGGACCAGCACCACCAGCTTCGGTCCCGCATCGGCTTCGACGTTGTTCACCCGGTCGATCGGCGCCAACACCAACTGGGTCGGCACCGCAACCTCCACCATCGGCATCGCCCATGACCGCTGGCTGATTTACGGGAAGGCCGGCGCCGCCTATGCCCACACCAACTTCACCGACAACTGGACCGTCGCCGCGGGCTTCCCCGCGTTTTCCGGGACCGGCACCACGAGCCGCGTCGGCTGGACGGCAGGAACCGGCGTCGAATGGGCGCTGTGGACCAACTGGTCGCTCAAGGCCGAATATGATTATCTGGACTTCGGCAACCGGGCGGTGGCCATCAACGGCACCGTTCTGCCCACCGTCGCCAACTTTCCGGTTTCGACCGGCCTGCAGGACACCACCCACATCAACCAGTTCAAGGCGGGTTTGAACTGGCATTTCCTTTCGGACTTTTGGTGAGCCCAGCTGAGACCACCGGGGCCTTCTTGCAATCGGGCTCACGAACGCAGTTGGCACCACGCGAGCAGCACGCGCCGGGGAGTCACTTCGCGGCGCGGGACAGCACGTAGACCGACACCGCCTTGATCTCCTCGGGCTTGAGGCTGCCCTCGAAGGCCGGCATGACGCCGTGGCGCCCGCGGGTGATCGAACTCGATGATCGACGCCCGGTCCGCGCCATAGAGATACAGGCGCTTCTGGGTCAGATTGGTCGATCCGATCGCCGGGTTGCCGGTCGCGTCGTCGCCATGGCAGTCGTAGCAGTTGCCGGTGGCGCCATCATGAAAGGACACTTCGCCGCGGGCGGCCTTGGCGGCGTCGGCCTGCTGCCCGCTGATCTGCAGGACGTATTCGGCGACGTCGGCGATCTCGGCGTCGGTCAGGTACCGCTTGTCGCCGAATTCCTTGGTGTCGTCGGCGTTGCGAAATGCCGGATCGTAGGCCAGCATGTCCGCCTCCTCGCCGCGCGCATTCGGGTGGCCGGAGCGGATGCCGTACCGCACCGTCCATTCGACGTCGGACGGAAATTTGATCAGTCCGCCCGACGCCAGGTCGTCGCCGGAATACTGCCAGTCGGCATCGGTCAAATCGGGGGTGTGGCGGTCGGGCAGGCCCTTGAGGTCGGCGCCGTGACAGGCGGCGCAGGCCTTGTCGTAGACCTTGCGGCCCAGCGTCATCGCGGTTCCGTTCATGCGGATCGACTTGACGATGTCGTTGACCGCGACGCGTAGCCAGCTCCTCGGGCCGCGCCAGGAACTCGCCATACTCTTCCTCCTCCTGCGGCGCGGCCGGCTGCGGCAGGGCGACGTTCGCGGTGGCGCCGATCCCGAACGCCACCAGGGCGATCGACATCAGCCGCCCGGCGCGGCCGGCCGGCGGCGAGCCCAATGAACCGCGCGCCACGTCTCGTGCCCTGTCGACCATCTGTTTCCTCCCTGTCGCATTTCCGAGCGGTGGTTGTGCCGCGCAATCTTGCCGTGCTGCCAGCAGACCAGCGCGATTTCACCGCCCAAGCAACTGCTATTTTTACGAGGGGGGCGGCGTCAAGGCCCGTTGACGATTAAGCGGAGCGTCGGTGCTCCGCGAGGCGAGGCCCGGCAGATCGCCGGATACGAACGGAGCCCGACATTCTCTCCGGGCTCCGGTGCTTGGTGTCGCTTACTGGATCGCCCGGTTGCGCCGGTAAATTACAGCCGAGCGTGAGCCGATCGAAACGAAATACGCTCTCAAGGCGTGCACTTGACCGGACGGCAGGCCTTGCCGACATGACGGTGGTAGCGGACCGCGCCGCCCCATTCCGGAACCGGACCCTTGCGGCACACGCGGTTGCAGGCATCGACGTTCTCGATGAGGCCGGTATCGTCTGCCGCCGCTCTCAGGCCGGCAGCCGAGTTGGTCAGTGGCACGGCCTGTGCCACCGCGGTCATCAGACCGAGTGCCAGCACTCCCGTCAGCGTCATTGCGTTAAATCGCGTCACTGGTTTTCCTCCGTACCGCGGCTGTTCAGGCCGGCGCGGGCGCCGCGCGGCGACTGCGTCCGTCGGAGCCACCTAATCGCGGGGACATGCTGCCAGCCTTGACAAAGATCAAACTGAAATCGCGCTCGATCGCGAGCGCGCCGCTATCGGCAAATCGCGCGCGCTCGCGGCAACGGGATGTTATTGTGGACATGATCATCGCTGGAACGAGCGGAGGGCGGATGAAGGACGTCGTCGTGATCGGCGCCGGGAAAATCGGCGCCACGGTGGCCCAGTTGCTCGCCTCGACGGGCGATTACCAGGTCACCCTGGCGGATCGCTCGCCCGAGGTGCTCGCCGGCCGCGACCGCGACGAGCGCATTCGCGCCGTGGCGGCCGATGTCGAGGACAGTTCCAAGCTGGTCGATCTGCTCAACGGACAGTTTGCGGTGCTCAATGCCGCCCCGTTCCATCTGACGACGCGCATTGCGGAAGCGGCCCGCGCCGCGCGCACGCACTATCTCGACCTCACCGAGGACGTGGCGAGCACGCGCCGCGTCAAGGAGCTCGCGGCCGACGCCGGCGTCGCCTTCATTCCCCAATGCGGGCTGGCGCCGGGCTTCGTCTCCATCGTCGCCTTCGACATGGCCAAGCGCTTCGAGGTGCTCGACAGCGTCAAGCTGCGGGTCGGGGCGCTGCCGCAATATCCCTCCAACGCGCTCAACTACAATCTGACCTGGAGCACCGACGGCGTCATCAACGAATATTGCGAGCCCTGCGAAGCGATCGTGAACGGCGTGCGCCGCGAGGTGCCGCCGCTGGAGGAGAAGGAGGAGTTCTCGCTCGACGGCGTCACTTACGAGGCGTTCAACACCTCGGGCGGGCTCGGCACCCTGTGCGATACCCTCGAAGGCAAGGTGCGCAACCTCAATTACCGCACCATCCGCTATCCCGGCCATCGCCGCGATCATGCGGGCGCTGCTCAACGACCTGCGCCTGCGCGACCGCCGCGACGTGCTCAAGGACATCCTCGAGCACGCGGTGCCGACGACGCTGCAGGACGTGGTGATCATCTTCGTCACCGTCAGCGGCCGCAACGGCGGTCAGCTGGTCCAGGAGACCTACGCCAACAAGATCTACAGCCGCGACGTGGACGGCCGCACCCTGAGCGCCATCCAGATCACGACGGCGGCGGCGATCTGCACCGTGCTCGACCTGCTCGCGGCCGGACAGCTGCCGCACAGCGGGTTCATCCGCCAGGAGGACATCGCGTTGAAGGTCTTCCTGGAGAACCGTTTCGGCCAAGTCTACGCCAAGCCGGAGACGGCGCCCCAGCCAGCCGTTCGGAGGCTCGGGGCGATGACGGGAGCGTCCGCGGCGCAATGCATGTCGGTTCGCGACGAGGCGCTCGCGATCCTGTCCCGGCTCGGCGTGCCGCAGGGCGCATTTGCCCGCACGGGAATTGCCGCGTCGTCGCCGATCACCGGCGAACTCATCGCCCATGTCCGGATCGCCGGCCCGCAGGAGGCGGGCGCCGCCATCGGCCGGGCCGCGAACGCTTTCGAGGCCTGGCGCACGGTGCCGCCGCCGCGGCGCGGCGAGTTCGTGCGTCTCCTCGGCGAGGAACTGCGCGCCGCCAAGGACGATCTCGGCCGGCTGGTGACCCTCGAGGCCGGCAAGATCGTGTCGGAGGGCCTCGGCGAAGTCCAGGAGATGATCGACATCTGCGATTTCGCCGTCGGCCTGTCGCGCCAGCTCTACGGCCGCACCATCGCCACCGAGCGCGCCGACCACCGGATGATGGAGACGTGGCATCCGCTGGGCGTCTGTCGGCGTCATCTCGGCGTTCAACTTTCCGGTCGCGGTGTGGTCCTGGAACGCGGCGCTCGCGCTGGTCTGCGGCGATCCGGTGGTGTGGAAGCCGTCGGAGAAGACGCCGCTCACCGCGCTCGCCACCCAGGCGCTGGTCGCGCGCGCCATGCGCGCGCTTCGGCGACGCGCCCGACGGCCTGTCCGAGCTCCTGATCGGCGGCCGCGACGTCGGCGAGGTGCTGGTCGACGACGCCGCGTGTCGCCGTCGTCTCGGCCACCGGCTCGACCGCGCATGGGCCGCGCCGTCGGCCCGCGGCTCGCCGCGCGCTTCGCCCGCGCGATCCTCGAGCTCGGCGGCAACAACGCCGCCATCGTCGCGCCCTCGGCCGATCTCGATCTCGCGGTGCGGGCCATCGCCTTCGCCGCCATGGGCACGGCCGGCCAGCGCTGCACCACGCTGCGCCGGCTCATCGTGCATGACGCCGTCTATGACGACCTGGTGCGCGCGGCTCGACGCAGGTCTACGCCTCGGTCGCAGGTCGGCGATCCCGCGCGACGCCGGGACGCTGGTCGGTCCGCTGATCGACCGCGCGCGCGTTCGACGGCATGCAGCGCGCGCTCGCCGAGGCGCGCGCGGCCGGCGGCATCGTGCATGGCGGCGAGCGCGTCGCGGGCATCGGCGGCGACGAGGCCTGCTACGTGCGGCCGGCGCTGGTGCGAGATGCCGGCGCAGGCCGGCCCGGTGCTGCGCGAGACCTTCGCGCCGATCCTCTACGTGATGCGCTATCGCGACTTCGACGACGCGATCGCCATGCACAACGCCGTCGGCGCAGGGCTCTCGCTCCTCGATCTTCACCCTCGACATGCGCGAGGCCGAGCGCTTCGTCTCGGCCGACCGGCTCGGACTGCGGCATCGCCAACGTGAACATCGGCCCGTCCGGCGCCGAGATCGGCGGCGCGTTCGGCGGCGAAAAGGAGACCGGCGGCGGCCGCGAGGCCGGCTCCGACGCCTGGAAGGCCTACATGCGCCGCGCCACCAACACGATCAATTTCGGCACCCGGCTTCCGCTGGCGCAGGGCGTGCGGTTCGAGATCGGGGAGTGAGGGGAGGCCCGCCCGCCGGAGTTCCTCACCGCACCTGCGCGACGCATTCGAAACGGGCGTGGCCGGGGCAAGCCCGGCCACGCTGGTTGGTGCATATCTACCGTGATCGCGGACGGCTCAGGGAGCCGCGCCGAGGTTGTTTCGTATGACGGCGCCGCCCTTCATCACGAATCTGACCCGTTCCATTTCGCTGACATCGGAGAGCGGATTTCCCGCCACCGCGATGATGTCCGCGAACTTTCCTTTTTCGATGCTTCCAATCTGCTTGTCCCAATTGTAATTGAGCATCCGGGCGGCGGGAAGATAGGCGGTCTGCAGCGCCTGCGCCGGCGTGAGGCCCCATTTGACGTAATAGCCGAACTGGTTCGCCTGCTTGCCGTGCGGAATTTCGGCCGAGGTCGCGCCGCTTCCGAACACGATGGGAACGCCCGCGGCGATCGCCTTCTTGAAGGCCTGTTCCAACAGTTTCAGGCGCGAGTTTCTCCCGCCGGTGTCGCGCAGATCGGGGGCCTCGAGCGCGATCAGGTCGTCGATGGTCACCACGAAGGGCAGCTTCTTTTCCAGCAGGATCTTGATGCCGGCGTCATCGAGCATGAGCAGGTGATTGGGGGCGTCGACCCCGGCCTTGATGCAGCTGTCCATCCCTTCTCCGCCGTAAGTGTGGCACGCGACTTTCAGGCCCAGGCGGTGCGCTTCGTCGACGATCGCGTCGATCTCCTCGAACGTCAGCGAGGGGCTGTTGACGAGGGTCGCGTCCGGATTCCACATATGGGTGGTGCCGGCGAAATCCTGGGTCGTGTAGATCTTGATGTAGTCGACGCCGTGCAGCTTCGCCTCGCGCACCGCGGCGCGGGCGAGCCAGGGCCCGTTGATGTTCTTGGTTTCGGTAAATCCCTCGTAGTAACGCACCGACTGGGAGTCGTTGTAATAGTTGGTGGCGCGTGGATTGAGGGACTGGCCGACCACCTGCATGCGCGGCCCCTGCACGAGCCCGGAATTGATGGCATCGCGCAACTCGACGGTATAGAAGGTGCCGCGTGAATCCATGTCGGCAACGGTCGTGAAGCCGGCCGCGAGGTCGGTCTGGGCGTTGGCGAGCGCGGTGATCGCCCGCATGGCGAGGCTGGCGCCGCCGGTGTTGACGTGGACATGGGCATCGATCATGCCGGGCATCACGGTCGCCTGGCCGAGGTCGATCACCCTGGCGCCGGCGGGAATCTGCACCGACGGGCCGACATCGGTGATGCGGTCGCCGCGGATGAGCACCACCTGGTTCGGCACCATGACGCCGGTGCGGGAATCGAACAGTTGCCCGGCGCGAATGGCGACCACCTGGTCCGGCGGCGTCACGAATCTCCGCACCTGAGCCTGCGACGGGCTGCTCGCCAGCCCCGCGATCGCCGCGACCAGACCGATCGCCGCTGTGCCGTGCCACTGCATGTAATCCTCCCTTGTCGTGAACCGCGCTTCTTGAAGCGTGCGAATTCTACCGGCGTCATTGTACACGAATATCGCCATTGGAAACCGGCGTCCGCCGGCGCCCTCGCGGTGCGCCGGCCGCGGTCCGGGCATCGTGGCCGCACGCGAGGCGGCGGGCGGGGGCCGGGATCCCCCAGAAATCCGGGACGATGCCTGTGGGCCGATGTATAACGGTGCTCATCCCGGGCCACTCCACGATCCCGGGTTCAAATTCTTGGCGGAGGATCACGCGATGCGATGCACTACGGGACTGAAATCGGTGGCATTGGGACTGCTCGGGGCGTCGGCGCTTGCGACCACGCTGTGGGCGCAGGAAGGGGCGGGGGCCGCAAAGCCGTGGCGCGGGGCGGGCCCGACGCCGTGCTACGGGTCGGACGGCGCCGCGAATAAATGTCTGCCGGCGGCCGCAGGTGATGGCGGTTCGCGCCGGCCAGCTGTTCGACAGCAAGACCGGCCGGATGCTGGCGAAGCAGGTGGTGCTGCTGGAGGGCGAACGCATCACCGATGTCGGCCCGGAAGCGCAAATCAAGATTCCCGCCGGCGCCAAGGTGATCGATCTCAGCCAGGCGACGGTGGTGCCGGGTATGATCGACGCCCATACCCACATGTTCAACCCGCCGCGTCCCGGCATGTCGCGGGAGACCTCGACGCTGATCGCCCTGCAAAACGTGCAAGCCGACCTGCAGGCGGGCTTCACCTCGGCGCGCGACATGAGTTCCCACGGCAACGGGTATGGCGACGTCGATATCCGCAACGCCATCAACGAAGGCCGCATCGACGGTCCGCGGTATCAGGTGTCCGGCCGCGGCATCGTGTGGGGCGGCGCCCGTCCCGCCGGCGCTCCGGTAAACCCGCTGGCGAGCATCGCGGTGCGCTCGGTCGAAGAGGCGCGTGCCGCGGTCCGCGAGCACATCGAGCACGGCGCCGATTGGATCAAGCTGTTCCCCACCGGGGCGTATTCGTTCAGCCCGACCGGCGAGGCCCAATACGTTCTGACCTATCCGATGCCGGTGCTGCAGGCGCTGATCGACGAAACCCATCGCCTCGGCCACAAGGCCGGCTGTCACGTCTATGGCGGCGAGGGCCAGAAGAACGCCATCATCGCCGGCTGCGACACCATCGAGCACGCCTTCGGCCTCGATCAGGAGCAGGCCGACATGATGGTGGCGAAGGGGCTCGCCTACGATCCGACGCTGCAGCGCTACACCGAGCCCTACATGAACGACAACGACGACAAGAACACCGGCGGCAAGTACCGCATGATCCCGATCTTCGAAAAGGCGGTGACCATGGCGGCGGCGACCAAGGGCACCAAGCTGATGGTGGGCAGCGGCGTCGACGGCGCGACCTTCCCGCACGGGACCCAGGCGCTCGAACTCGAGCAGCTCGTCAAGCATGCCGGCGTCAGCCCGGCGCGCGCGATCCAATCCGCCACCATCGTCAATGCGGAGGTGCTGGGGTGGCAGGACCGGGTCGGCTCGGTGGAGAAGGGCAAGTTCGCCGATCTCGTCGCCGTTTCCGGCGATCCGCTCGCCGACATCACCGAGCTTCAGCGCGTCAAGTTCGTGATGAAGGGCGGCAAGATCATCCGCAACGAGCTCACCGCCTACGCGGCCGCGTCGCAATAGGCGCAGCCGCCCCGTCTGCTTCGTCATTCCGGGGCCGCCACAGGCGGAACCCGGAATCCAGACGGCCTCGCCTTACGCACCTGGATTCCGGGTTCGCGCCAAGACGCGCGCCCCGGAATGACTGCGCACGTGGGGCTGGCCGGGCGATGACGGGGGAGCGGGCCATTCTCATTTTGAGAAAAACAACAAAACAACCCCATGCAAAGTAGAAACCCGCCGCCAACGGGCGTGGCCCTGTTCACAAATTGGAAAAAATCTTGATTTTGGCACAACCCTTGTATACCTGAGCGGTGCAGCTGGCTGGGCGGGCCCGATCGAGGTCATCTGATGGGTGAAGTGTTTGCATCGGCGCCGTTCATCGTCGGCAAGAGCGAGCCTTCTCCCACCGATTCCCGCATTCCCGCCGAGGAGGCGCTGTGCCCGGTCGTCGCCAACGACTGGGTCAACGAAGAATACAAGCACATGGTGCTGGTGGCGTCGGCCAAGGCGATCGCCGTGCGGCCGGGCCAGTTCTTCAACCTGCTGTGCCCGTCGCCCGATGCCGGCGAGCTGTGGCTGCGCCGTCCGCAGAGCGTCTATCGCATCGACCGCGCCAACGGCCGCATCGAGTTTCTCTACAAGTGCGTGGGACGCGGCACCCGCGGCCTCGCCACCGTCAAGCCCGGCGACATGCTCAACATCGTCGGGCCGCTCGGCGTCGGCTTTCATCTCGATCCGTCCTGGAAGAACATCGTGGTGCTCGGCCGCGGCGTCGGTCTCGCGACGCTGGCGCCGATCTCGCAGCTCGCCGGCGCAAGCGGCGTCGGCGTCACCGCGATCCTGTCGGCGCGCAGCCGCGCCATGGTCATGGCGGACGATCTGTTCCGCGAGGTCGGCACCGTGGTTCCGGTGCTCGACAGCGATCGCTCCAGCGACCTCGGCAATGTCGAAGCGATCATCCTGGGCCTGATCGCGGCAGGGCGCGCCGATGCGTTCTTCACCTGCGGCTCCAATCGGCTGATGCAGCTGATGAAGCGGCTCGGCGGGGCGCACCGCATTCCCGGCCAGGTAGCGATGGAGCAGGTGATGGCCTGCGGGCTGGGTCCTTGCTACGTCTGCGTGCGCACCTTCGAGGTCAACGGCAAGAAGGAGCTGCGGCGGGTCTGCATCGAGGGCCCGGTGTTCGATCTGCAGGAGGCCGTCGGATGGTAGACACGCGGATGATGGGCATGCGGATGGCGGACATGCGCAAGGTGGACATGACCGTGAAGATCGGGAGCGTCACCCTGAAGAATCCGATCATGCCGGCGTCGGGCGCATTCTCCACCGACCTCGCCCAGGTGATCGACATCAACCGGCTCGGCGCGCTGGTCGCCAAGACCGTGTCGCGCGAATTCCGCATCGGCAATCCGCCGCCGCGGGTCGCCGAGCTCGAATGCGGCATGATCAACTCGATCGGCCTGCCGACCAAGGGCATCGAATATTTCCTGAGCCATCAGGTGCCGGACTACAAGCGCTTCTCGCCGCCGCTGGTGGCGAGCATCTCGGCGCAGACCGCCGACGACTTCGAGGCGATGACGCGCGACGTGGACGTGCCCGATGTCGACATCGTCGAGGTCAACATCTCGTGCCCGACCCGCAATCCCGGCGGCGGCAATTTCGCCATGCACGAGGACCACACCTTCGCCGTGATGAGCCGCATCCGCAAGATGACCGAACAAGCCGGTATGGGCCAAGCTGTCGCCCAATGCCGGCGACGTGGTCGCGATCGCCAAGGCCGCGGAATCCGCCGGCGCCGACGCCCTCGTCGTCTCCAACACCATTCTCGGCCTGAAGATCAACGTCGACACCTTCCGCCCCGCGATCGGCAACAAGTTCGGCGGCATCTCCGGCCCCGGCGTGAAGCCGATCATCATGCGGATGGTCTATCAATGCGCCAAGGCGGTGAAGATCCCGGTGATCGGCTGCGGCGGCATCGTCAAGGTCGAGGACGTGGTGGAATACATGCTCGCCGGCGCCAGCGCGGTCATGATGGGCTACATCATTTTCCGCAATCCGTCCGGCCTGATCGCGATCCTCGACGGGCTCGAGGAATGGTGCGGCAGGCGCGGCTTCGCGCGGGTCGCCGACCTCACCGGCGCCATGATCGACGAAGCGCCGATGGAGACCTTCGCCGCCGCGGCGGCGCCGATCGGATGAGCAGAGGACGGATGACAGACGGCGGACGACGGAGGCGCCGACCCGATGATCGCCCAAGTCCGGCCTATTTTCTCGTTTCGAACCCTTGTCCTCTGTCCTCCGTCGTCTGTCCTCGGTCCTCCGCACTTTAGAAAAGTCACGGCAAAATGCGCCTCACCATACGCAAGCCCGACGACTGGCACCTGCATCTGCGCGACGGCGCCATGCTCGCGGCGGTGATGCCGTTCACCGCGCGCCATTTCGGCCGCGCCATCCTGATGCCGAATCTCGTCCCGCCGGTCATGACCACGAAGGACGCCGTCGCCTATCGCGAGCGTGCGCTGGCGGCGCGCCCGCCCGGCTCGACCTTCACGCCGCTGATGACCTGCTATCTGCGCGACGACACCGACCCCGACGACGTCGAGCGCGGCTTTCGCGAGGGCGTGTTCACCGGCGTCAAGCTCTATCCCGCCAACGCCACCACCAATTCCGCCGCCGGCGTGACCGACCTCAAGAAGGTGTACCGCGTGCTCGAACGCATGGAAAAGATCGACATGCCGTTCCTCATGCATGGCGAGGACGTCGACCCCGATATCGACATCTTCGACCGCGAGGCCGCGTTCATCGAGCGCAAGCTGATCCCGCTGGTCAAGTCGTTCCCCGGCCTGCGGATGATCCTGGAGCACCTGTCCTCCAAGGAGGGCGTCGATTTCGTGCGCAGCGCGAGGCCGCAGCTCGGCGGCACCATCACGCCCTATCATCTGGTCCTGACGCGCACCGACTGGCTGGGCTCGGGCCTCAAGCCCTATATGTACGTGATGCCGGTCATCAAGACCGCGCGCGACCGCGACGCGCTGCGCAAGGCCAAATGTGATGCCGGTCATCAAGACCGCGCGCGATCGCGCCGCGCTGCGCCAGGCCGCGACCTCGGGGGAATCCTGCTATTTCCTCGGCACCGATTCGGCGCCGCATCCGGTGGCGCGCAAGCTCGGCGTCAACGGGGTTCCCGGCATGTTCAATTCGCCGGTGGCGATCGAGACCTATGCCAGGGTGTTCGAGGAGGAAGGCGCGCTCGACAAGCTCGAGGCCTTCGCCTCCATCAACGGCGCGACCCATTACAAGCTGCCGGTGAACACCGATACGATCACGCTGGAAAAAGTCCCCTGGGTGGCGCCGGAACAGGTCAAGGTCGACGGACCCGACGAGCGGGCCCTGGTCTGGCGCGGCGCCGAGACCATCGAGTGGAAGGTGACGGCGCACTGAGCCGGCGGATCGGAGCAGCAGGCGTTTTCGTTAAGGCTGAAACCCACTTCGCTGTCATCGCCCGGCTCGACCGGGCGATCCAGTGAACACCGACCGGGCGTACTGGATTGCCCGGTCGAGCCGGGCAATGACACGAATTGAGTCGAGCGCAAATCGAAAGGCGGTGCGCCGACCGCCCCAACACGAGGCACTCCCATGACCGCAGGCATCGGATTTCCCGACAAGAAGGTGATCGCCGATCTCACCGCCAAAATGTTCCTGGAGGTGGGGGCGGTGCAGTTCATGGCCGACAAGCCCTTCATCTTCACCTCCGGCTGGGCGAGCCCGGTCTATACCGATTGCCGCAGGCTGATCTCGTTCCCGCGGGTGCGCCGTACGCTGATCGATTTCGGCGCCTCGATCGTGCTGCGCGACGCCGGCTTCGAGCAGTTCGATGTCGTCGCCGGCGGCGAGACCGCGGGCATACCGTTCGCCGCCTGGATGTCCGACAGGCTCGGCCTGCCGATGCTCTACGTGCGCAAGAAGGCCAAGGGCTTCGGCCGCAACGCCCAGATCGAGGGCCATTTCGCCGAGGGCGAGCGCATCCTGCTGGTGGAAGACCTCACCACCGACGGCCGCAGCAAGGTCAATTTCTGCACTGCGCTGCGCCAGGCCGGCGCCACGGTCGACCACATCTTCGTGTTGTTCTTCTACGACATCTATCCGGAGGGCCGCAAAATCCTCGCCGACCTCGGCATCACCATGCACGCGCTGGCGACCTGGTGGGACGTGCTGCGCGTCGCCAAGGAATCCGACAAGTTCGAGCCGAGGATGCTGGCGGAAGTCGAGAAATTCATGCATGACCCCGCCGGCTGGTCCCAGGCGCATGGCGGGGTGGCTTCGGCCGCCGCCGAATGAGCGGAGCGCGCCATGCAGACCCGGGCTCGCGGTGTCGCCCTGCAATCAAGGACTCGTCCGTGAATGATCGCCTCAATTCGCGCGAATGAACGGCCTTTCTACTCCCTCTCCCGCTCGCGGGGGAGGGTCGGGGAGGGGGCTCTCGCAGCGAGTCTGTGCCGTCGGAATTGCCCCCTCCCTGACCCTCCCCCGCAAGCGGGAGAGGGGACGAAAACTGAATCGATTGTTGGCGGACGAGTTTTGAGCTCATGACCAGGCGACATTGGCGCCGCACGAGCCGGAGTGTCGGGGATGGAGTTCGATAATTCGTTCGAGGTGCCGCTCCCGGTCGACGACGCCTGGAAGGTGCTGATGGACATCAGGCGCATCGCGCCGTGCCTGCCCGGCGCCGAACTCACCGAGGTGGTCGATGATCGCACCTACAAGGGCAAGGTCGGCGTGCGGCTCGGGCCGGTGTCGCTGGCCTTCGCCGGGACGGTGAAGTTCGACGAGATCGACGATGCCAACCACCGCGCGCGGGTCGCGGCCCAGGGCAGCGACGCCAAGGGGAGGGGCGCCGCCAATGCCACCGCCAGCTTCCATCTCGAGCCGGTGAGCGGCGGCTCCAGGGTGCTGGTGCACACCAACCTGACGCTGTCGGGCGCGGTGGCGCAATACGGCCGCGGCGTCGGCATCATCCAGATGACGGCGGCGCAGATCATCACCCAGTTCGCCGCCAATCTCAAAGCGCAACTCGGGCCCGCCGCGGCGGCGCCGGCGCCGCCGACGACTCCGGCTGCCACGGCGGCCCCGGCCATTGCACCGGCGGCATCCTCCGCAGCGTCCGCGGCGCCGATGCCGCCTGCCAAGCCGATTTCCGCCGTCGCGCTGGCCGGCGCCGTGCTGCTGGCCTGGATCAAGCGCCTGTTCGGGCGAAAATAGGGCTTCCGGAAACTCCCACCGCTTCGAGAAGCTATCGTATGCACACATCGCCGTAGCGGTGCGGGAGCACCTCTCCCCGCGCGCGGGGAGAGGTGATTCCATCCGTCTCACGATGTGTGAATCCGATAGCGCAAGCGGGGGAGGGTCGTCTTGCGGAGACCACCTCCCGCTGCTCACGCTCACGGAACCGCGCCGCGTTGACCGCACGGCCGGGCCGGACCAAACAACGCGAGAACGGCCCGATTTTTCCTGTTGTATAAGATGCCTCGCGCCCGATTCCTTCGTGTTCATTCTCGGCCGAGCATTCATGATCCGCATCAACGACACCATCAGCATCGACGACAGCGAGGTGTCCGAGACCTTCATCCGGTCGTCGGGGCCGGGCGGCCAGAACGTCAACAAGCTGGCGACCGCGGTGCAGTTGCGCTTCGACGTGCGCCATTCGCCGTCGCTGCCCCATGAGGTGCGGGCGCGGCTGGAGCGGCTGTCCGGCAGGCGCCTGACCCGCGACGGCGTGCTCGTCATCACCGCCCAGCGCCACCGCACCCAGGAGCGCAACCGCGACGATGCGCTGGAACGGCTGGTCGAGCTGGTCCGTGCCGCCGCGGTGCGGCCGACGCCGCGCCGCCCGACCAAGCCCACCTACGGCTCCAAGGTGAGGCGGCTCGAAGGCAAGAAGCGCCGCTCCGGCGTCAAGGCGATGCGACAGGACAAGCCGGCGGAGGATTGAGTTCGCCGACACTGAATTCGCCAGCCCTGAATTCGCTGCCTCCCGCCGTCCCGATCGATTGCCTATGATGGCGGCTCCGATCATCTGAGTCGCGCCATGCCGGTCCGCCAGCTCGAAGCCGCCGTCATCAATCGCATCGCCGCCGGCGAGGTGGTGGAGCGGCCGGCGAGCGTGGTCAAGGAACTGGTCGAGAACGCGCTCGATGCCGGGGCGCGGCGCATCGATGTCCTCACCGACGGCGGCGGGCGGCGGCTGATCCGGGTCGCCGATGACGGCGCCGGCATGACCCGGCAGGACCTCGTGCTCGCGGTCGAGCGGCATGCGACATCGAAGCTCGACGGCGACGATCTCCTCGCCATCAGCACGCTCGGCTTTCGCGGCGAGGCGCTGCCCTCGATCGGCGCGGTGGCGCGGCTCGCGATCACCACCCGCCATGCCGGCGAGTCCGATGCCGTGGAGTCCCATGCCTGGACGATCACCGTCGACGGCGGCGTCAAGTCGCAGCCGCGGCCGGCGGCGCTGGGCGGGGGCACCTGCGTCGAGGTGCGCGACCTCTTCTATGCGACGCCGGCGCGGCTCAAATTCCTCAAGACCGACCGCACCGAGGCGGAAGCGATCCGCGACGTGGTGCGCCGCCTCGCCATGAGCCGGCCCGACGTCGCCTTCACCGTGGCGGGCGAGGAGCGCGCGCCGGTGACCTGGACGGCGGCGCTGCCCGATGCGCCGGGGCGGCTCAAGCGGCTCGGCGACGTGCTCGGCGCCGATTTCCGCGCCAATGCCATCGAGGTGCGCGGCGGCCGCGACGGGCTCCGGCTCGAAGGCTTTGCCGGGCTGCCGACCTACAGCAAGGCCAACGCGCTCGGCCTCTATCTCTTCGTCAACGGCCGGCCGGTGCGCGACAAGCTCATGCTCGGCGCGGTGCGCGCCGCCTATGCCGACCACCTGCCGCGCGACCGCCATCCCGTGGTCGCGCTGTTCGTCACCGTCGACCCCCACGAGGTCGACGTGAACGTCCATCCCGCCAAGACCGAGGTGCGGTTTCGCGACGCCGGCCTGATGCGGGCGCTGATCGTGCGCGCGCTGCAGGAGGCGCTCGGCCGCGACAGCGCGCGCGCCGCTTCCACCGGCGGCGCCGCCACCATCGAGGCATTCCGCCCCGATCCGCCGCGGCCCGGCGGGTTGGACTGGCGGACCTCGGCGCGGCCGTTCCCCGCCACCCGCGGCTCGGTCGCGTTCGCCACCGCGCTCGCCGGCGCGCCGGCGGGCTTTGCCGAGGCGGCCCAGGCGGCATTCGAGGTCGGCGGCCCGTCGGCGGATGCCCGCATGCACGAGGCCGAAGCCGAGCCCGACGCCATCGACCGGCCGCTCGGCGCCGCGCGCGCCCAGATTCACGAGACCTACATCGTGGCGCAGACCCGCGACGGCGTCGTGATCGTCGATCAGCACGCCGCCCATGAGCGGCTGGTCTATGAGCGCATGAAGGCGGCGCTGGCGGTGAGCGGCGTCACGCGCCAGATCCTGCTCATCCCCGATATCGTCGAGCTCGACGAGGCCGATGTCGAGCGGCTCCTCGCGCGGGCCGACGAGCTGTTGGCGTTCGGCCTCGCGATCGAGAGCTTCGGCCCCGGCGCGGTGGCGGTGCGCGAGACGCCGGGCCTGCTGGGCGAGATCGACAGCGCCGCTCTGGTGCGCGACCTCGCCGAGCACATGGCCGAATGGGATACTTCGCTGCCGCTGGAGCGCCGGCTGATGCACGTGGCCGCCACCATGGCCTGCCACGGCTCGGTGCGCGCCGGACGACGGCTCAAGCCGCAGGAGATGAACGCGCTGCTGCGCGAGATGGAAGCGACGCCCAATTCCGGCCAATGCAATCACGGCCGCCCCACCTATGTGGAATTGAAGCTCGCCGACATCGAGCGCTTGTTCGGACGGCGCTGACGGCAGTCCCACTGGCGTCCCTGACGGCTCCGAATTCAGTCGTTGTCATGCTCCGCGAAAGCGGGGCATCCAGTAACCCCGGTGCCGAACCGATGCCGCGCCCCGGATTGCGGTTCGCGATTACCGGATCGCCTGGTCAAGCCGGGCGATGACAACAAGGGACCGAGCGATGGTAATCAAGCATCGGAAGCACTAAACTCCCGTCGAATGCGAGCATGGTTGGAGGCTGCGATGGTGCGGGCCGTACTGCGATTGATCCTCGCCGCGGGCGCTGTGGGCGTTCTGGCGCCGTCGCCCGGCGCGGCGCAGGAATGGCCGACCCGCCCGATCACCCTGGTGGTGCCGTTCAGCCCCGGCGGCGGCGTCGACATTTCGGCGCGGCTGCAGGCCGAGGCGATCGGCAGCCTGCTCGGCCAGACCGTCGTCGTCGAGAACATCGGCGGCGGCGCCGGCATGACCGCGGGCGTCCGCGTCGCCCATGCCGCCCCCGACGGCTACACCTTCATGATCGGCAATTCCGGCACCCATGCCTTCACCCAGTCGCTCTACAAGAAGCCGCTGTACAATTCGGTGACCGACTTCACCCCGGTCGGGCTGGTGTCGGAATCCCCGCGCATCCTCAACGTGCGCAAGGACCTGCCGGCCAACAACCTGGCGGAGTTCGTCGCCTGGCTGAAGGCGAACGAGGGGACGGCCAAGTTCGGCTCCGCCGGCGTCGGCACCGGCACCCATCTGCCCTGCGTGCTGTTCAACCTCGCCGTCGGGGTCACCATCACCAACGTGCCCTATCGCGGCGCCGGGGCGATCATCCAGGATATGCTCGGCGGCCGGCTCGATTACATGTGCGACACCATCCAGACCGGGGCGCAGCTCGCGAGGCAAGGTTCGTTGAAGCCGATCGCCGTGCTGGCGGAAAAGCGCGTCGCCATCATCCCGGAAGTGCCGACCGCCGCCGAGCAGGGGCTTCCCGGCGTCGAGGCCTCGGTGTGGAACGCGTTCTTCCTGCCCAAGGGCACGCCCGACGCGATCGTCCGGCGCCTCAATGCGGCGGTCAATGCGTCGCTGGAAAGCCCGGCGCTGCGCAAGCGCCTGGAAGAGCTCGGGCTCGAAATCGTGCCGCCGGAGCGCCGCACGCCGGAATATCTCGCCAAGTTCCTGCCCGAAGACATCGCGCGCTGGGCCAAGCCGATCCGCGCCGCCGGCATCAGCGCCGATTGAGCCCTGCCGCTTTACGACGTCCTTCCTGAGAGGGTGTGAATTCCTTTTGAGCCTCATCCAGAGGGCGCGCTCGGCGCGCGTCTCGAGGATGGCCGCGACGCCGCCGCTGCATCCAACCTTCGAAACGACGCGCTGCGCCCTCGTCTGATGAGGTCGACCGGCGTCAGCCCGGCGATGACGCTCAATCATCGACGGCCGTTCGGCCAGGACCTCACACGGCCGCCGCCGGCGCAATCACGGCGCGGCATTCGCCGAAGCCGAGGCGGGCGAAGCCGGCCTTGGCGCAGTGGCCGCGGAAGATGATCTCGTCGCCGTCCTCGAGATAGAAGCGGGTCTCGCCATTGGGCAGCGCGATCGGCTCCTTGCCGCGCTGGGTGAGTTCCAGCAGGCTCGCCCAGCTCGCCCGGTCCGGCCCGGACACCGTGCCCGATCCCATCAGGTCGCCGGCCTCGAGATTGCAGCCATTGCTGGCGTGATGGGCGACCATCTGCGCCACCGTCCAGTAGATATCGGCGAAACGTGCCGCGGCTGAGCCGGAACGGCGCCGCGCCGGCGCCGCGCATCTTCGCGGTGAGCAGGAACGCCTCCATCACGATGTCGAGGCCGCCGGATTCCTGGTCCTGCGCCGCGGTGAGATGGGGCAGCGGCGCGGGGTCGCCTTGCGGCCTTTCAAAAGCGCGGGTGCGGTAGGGCGCGAGCGCCGCCGCGGTGACCACGAAGGGCGACACCGTGGTGGCGAAATTCTTGGCGAGGAACGGGCCGAGCGGCTGGGATTCCCAGGCCTGGATGTCGCGCGCCGACCAGTCGTTGAGGAGGCAGTATCCGAACACGTGATCGCCGGCATCGGCGATCGGCACGGGCTGGCCGAGCGCGGAGGGCGTGCCGATGTAGAAGCCGAGTTCCAGCTCGTAGTCGAGATTGCGGCTGGCGCGATAGGCCGGCGCCGCCTCGTCCGGGCGCTTGGTCTGGCCCCGCGGCCGGCGCACCGCTACGCCGCTGACCCGCACCGAGGAGGCGCGGCTGTGATAGGCGACCGGCACGTATTTGTAGTTGGGCAGCAGCGGATTGTCGGGCCGGAACAGGCGGCCGGCATTGGTGGCGTGAAAGATCGAGGCGTAGAAATCGGTGAAGTTGCCGATCCGCACCGGGAGCAGCAGTTCCGCGGCATCGACCGGCGTCAGGTGGGTCTCGACCGCCGTGCTGCGCTCCGTCGACCCGGTGCGCAACAGCCGCGACAGTTCCAGGCGCAAGGCCGCCCAGGCCTCGGGGCCGCGTTCCATCAGGGCGTTGAGGTGCGGCGACGCGCAGGCCGCCGCGGCGCCCGCGGCGGTGCCGTCCATGAGATCGGCGACCGCCCCGACGTCGAGAATCTCCGCGCCGATGGCGACGCCGACCCGCGGCGGCGCATTGTCGCCGCGCCGCCGGAACACCGCATAGGGCAGGTTCTGGATCGGAAAATCGCCGTCCGCCGCATTGGCGCTCGCCACCCAGCTGCGCAGGGCGGGATCATGGGTTTCGTCCAATTTCATGGGTGCACCAGGAATCTTTACCGATATGCGGCCAGAGCACATTCCGTTCGTATGAATGCGTCATGTCCCCCATGGTCGTCATCGCCCGGCTTGACCGGGCGATCCAGTAACCACGGGCGCCAATTTGGGCACGGCATGAGTTCCACCGATCGCACAGGGGTTACTGGATGCCCCGCTTTCGCTGGGCATGACGCCGATACTGAATGAACCGTCGAAGTCATATCACTGGCGCGGCGGCGTCCGCACCAGCTCGCCGAGCTGTGCCGGGGTCAGCGGCTCGCGCAGGAATTTCAGCTTGACGGCGTCGCGCAGGATGCCCGGCAGGTCCGCCATCCGCTCGGTCTGCAGCACCTCCTTGGGGTAGAACTGCGCCACGGTGGCTTTGACGAATTCGAGCGGCTTGCCGATTTTCCGGGCGTAGAGTTCGAGCGCCTTGGGGTCGGCGTACATCCAATCGATCGATTCCCGGTACGCCTTGACGAAGCGCGCCGCCACGTCGGGGCGCTGATTGAGCAGGTTGGCGTTGACGACGGTGACCCGCACGGTCTGGCCGCGCAGCGAGGGCACGTCGCTGCCGCGCGCGAGGATGCGCAGCCGGCCGTCCTTGATCTCCTGCAGCCCGATCGGCGGCGCCGCCCAGCCGATGTCGATCTGGCCCGACATCACCGCGGTCAGGGTCGCGGGCGGGCTTCCGGTCGGCGTCGGCTTTGCCTTGAGGCCGAGCTCCTCGACGAAGGCGAGCACGAGATTGTGCGAGCTCGATCCGTTGGTGGAATAGGCGACCGTGTTGGCTGCGGTGGCGTCGGCAAGCGTCTTGAGCGGCGAATCCGCGCGCACATACCAATAGAGATCGGACGACCCGGTGAATGCCGGCGCGAGGATGCGCATCGGCGCCCCGGTCGAGAACGCGCGCATGGCGCCGGCGACGCCGACCCCGATGCCGATATCGGCGCTTCCGGAGATGATCGGCTGCAGCGTCTCGCCGGCCCCGGCGGTGCCGAAGGTCTCCAGCACCAGGCCGTTGTTCTTGAAGATGCCGGCGTCCTGGCCGAGCGTCGGCGCCTGGTTCTCCCAATTGTTGATCTGGCCGATCGCGACCTTGATCGTGTCGTCGGCCCGCAGCGGCAACGGCCGCGAGCGCCGGCGCGGCGAGCGCGCGAGCGCCAGGGTCGAGAACGTGGGCTCGGTTCATCGGCGTTTCCTTCCCTTCGCTTCGCCGGCCTTGCCGCCGCTTTCTTCTTGCGCCGGCGCGGCTTTCGGCGCGACCTTCGTCCGGCGCGCGGCGCCGCCGGCATCTCGCCGCGCTTGGCGAGCCGCGTCGCCCAGTATTCCCAGGCCCGCGAATGGGTGTTCGGCCGCTCGTAGAGCGACTGCGCCATCGCGATCTCGCCCGGCGTCAGCGGCCCGAAATGGCCGAGCCGCTTGGCCTCGCTCAGGTAGCGCGCATTGTCGCAGGAATAGATCGAGCGGAAAACCAGCTCGCGCAGGCTGCGGGCCGACCACCGTTGCGCCATGACGACGCATCAGCACCATGGAATGGCTGCCGAGCGCGCGGGCGAGCGAGGCGCCTTCCTCCGGCTTGACCACCAGGAGATTGGTGTCGCCGAAATCGTCGCGGCTGTCCCAGAACGGCGCCACCGCGCCCATGGCGGCGCCGAGATGAAACACCGGGACCACCGGGTCGCCGCTGATGCAGAACGGCATGATGGCGGCGGCGTGATGGTGGCAGACGGCGAGCACGTCGGGCCGTGCCTTGTAGATCTCGCCGTGGATGACGCGCTCGGCATAGAGCTGCACGGTCGGCGGCTTCACCGGCTCGGAGTTCGAGCGTGAATTCGAGAATGTCGTCGGGCTCGACCAGCGCCGGCGCGCGCGACCGCGACAGCAGATAGCGACCGGCGTCGCCGGGATGACGGATGCTGACATGGCCGAAGGCGTCGATCACGCCTTCATGGCCGAGAATGCGGTTGGCGACGGCGAGTTCATGGCGCAGTTGCGCGGAAGAGTTGGGCACGGGAATTTCCTCTCGCTCGAAGTTGGGCGCGCGGCCGCCTGCAGCAATGCCGAAACGCGCCCGGCAAGGCAAGCTATCCCGCCGTCCCCAGCAGGATGTCGGCCATGTAGCCGGCCTGAACCGCGAACATGTCGGCGCCGGAGACGGTGTTGCAGCCGCGCCGGCGCGCGATGTCGAGCAGCGGCGTCATGGCCGGCCGGGTGATGAGATCGGTGACGGTGGCGCCGGCGTCCAGCCGCTCCGCCGCGACCGGAAGGGGATCGTCCGGCGCCATCCCGATCGGGGTGGCGTTGACGACGAGGTCGAACCCGGCCGGGTCGGCCGATCCCGCCGTCGCCGCCCCCGGCCGGCGCGCCGCGAGGCGCGCGATCAGGCGGTCGCGGCGCTCCGCGTCGACCTCGGCGACCGCCAGCATCGCGACCCCCGCCTCGAGCAGAGCGAGCGCGACCGCGGAGCCGGCGCCGCCGGCGCCGACCAGCAGCGCGCGCCGGCCCTCCGGCTCGCATCCGGCCTTGCGCAAGGCGGCGACGGTGGCGACGCCGTCGGTCATGTCGCCGCGCCAGCGTCCGCCGGCGACGCGGTGGAGGAGGTTGGCGGCGCCGAGGAAGCGGGCGCGCTCCGACACCTCGTCGCAGTGGTGCAGCGCCCCGAACTTGTGCGGAATGGTGACGACGATGCCGTCGAGGTTGATGACGCGCTTGGCCGCGGCCATGAAGGCGTCGAAATCCGCAGCCGTCACGTGAACCGGCACGCAGACCGCATTGACCTTGCGCGCCGCGAATTCGGCGGTGAGCCCGGCGGGCGATTTGGTCTGGCCGACGGGATCGCCGACGATGACGTGAAGCCGGGTTTCGCCGTTGAGTGAGGAGAGCATCGCTTGTGGCCGGGCTTGTCGGGGTTTCGGGTGGGTTGCGGGGTGATCATGCCGCCGCGCGCATCGCCCGTCCATTGGAAGCGCGCTCGACGACCATACTCTGGCATGGTGGGGCAACATAACGTCCTTATGTGACGCTAAACAATTCGTGCAGGCGGTGCCGCGCCCCGACCATCGGCACGCCAGAAGTTCCGGCTACGGGGTGAACCCGCTGCGGCGGCGGCTTCACCGCTAAGTCTCTTCGGGGTCTCTTATCGACCCATTCCGGACCTCGGACCCGAAAGTACGGTCCTCGCTGGCTGGCCCACATTTGCCTAGCTTGCCGTGCGATTTGGTGAGCACATACGGGCTACTTCATCCGCATTGAGGTCCAAAATGATGCGTTCACCGGTGATCTTCGCCCTCAGCGTATCTTTGTCGCTGATGCTTGCCACGGCGCCACCCGTTGGTGCCCAGAACGCAGCTCCCGCTGGTGTTGTCTTCCCGACCGACCGCACGGTGCTGCCGATGCCGGAACTACAGTACCCGGTTAGCTCCATATTGGATGCCAGGAACGCGGCGCCGCCGCCGCGTTTCGAGGTCAAGGCGCCAGCCAATGCCCCGAACGTACTGATCGTGCTAATTGACGACATGGGCTTTGGTCAGTCGAGCGCGTTCGGCGGTCCAATCCACATGCCGACCGTCGAAGAACTCGCCAACGATGGTCTACGGTACAACCAGTTCCACACCACGGCCCTCTGTTCACCGAGCCGCGTTGCGCTGCTCAGCGGGCGCAATCACCACATGAACAACATGGGCGCGATCACTGAACTCGCCACCGCCTTCCCTGGCAATAACGGCCAGCGACCGAATTCCGTCGCGCCGCTCGCCGAAATGTTGCGGCTCAACGGCTACGCCACTTCGGCGTTCGGCAAGAGCCACGAGACGTCGGCGTGGGAGCTCAGCGTCTCCGGCCCGACTGATCGCTGGCCGACGCGCTCTGGCTTCGACAAGTTCTATGGCTTCATCGCAGCCGAGGCCAACCAATGGACGCCCGCGCTGTATGAAGACATGACACCGATAGAGCCGCCGCACGATCCGATGTACCACTTCATGACCGATATGACGAACCATGCCATCGCGTGGGTGCAGGCCGAGAAATCTTTGACGCCAGACAAGCCCTTTTTCATGTATTTCGCGCCCGGCGCGACGCACGCGCCGCATCACGTGCCGAAGGAATGGATCGCCAAATACAGGGGCCAGTTCGATCAGGGCTGGGACAAGCTGCGGGAGGAGACGCTCGCGCGCCAAAAGGCGCTTGGCGTCGTGCCACCGGATACGGCACTGGCGCCCAAGCCAAAGGACATCAAAGATTGGGCTACGCTGAGCGACAACGAGAAAAAACTTTTCGCACGGCAGATGGAGGTTTACGCCGGCTTCGGCGAATACGCTGACACCGAGATCGGGCGCCTGATCGCGACCATTAAGGCTCTCGGGCAGCTCGACAATACGCTGATCTTTTATGTCGTCGGCGATAACGGCGCGAGTGCCGAAGGCGGCATGAACGGCCTTTTCAACGAGGCCACCTATTTCAACCGCGTCACCGAGAATGTTGACGACATCCTCAAGCACATTGACGAGTTGGGCGGCCCGAACACATACAGTCACTACGCCGCTGGCTGGGCGGTAGCCGGCGACACGCCCTTCACTTGGACGAAGCAAGTCGCCTCAAGCTACGGCGGCACGCGCAACGGCCTCGTGATCCACTGGCCGAAGGGCATTTCGGCCAAGAACGAGCTGCGCTCGCAATGGCACCATCTAATTGACGTGGCGCCAACCGTCCTAGAAGCCGCCGGCCTGCCGGAGCCCAGAAGCGTCGACGGAACGCCGCAGACGCCGATCCAGGGCGTCAGCATGCTGTACTCGTTCAGCGACGCCAAGGCGAAAGACCGCCATCTCACGCAATATTTTGAGATCGCCGGCAACCGCGCGATCTACAACGACGGCTGGCTCGCGGGAACCGTTCATCGCTACCCATGGGAATTCTCGCCGCACGCGACGCTCACGACCGACGAATGGGAGCTTTACGACACGCGCGCCGACTTCAGCCTCGCGCACGACCTCGCCGGCGCCAAGCCGGACAAACTGCAGGCGCTGCAGGACCTATTCATCAAGGAGGCGACCGCCAATCACGTGCTGCCGCTCGACGACCGCTCCGTCGAGCGCTTCGACGCCAAGATCGCCGGCCGCCCCGATCTGATGGCGGGTCGCACGTCGCTGACTGTCTACTCGGGCATGAGCGTCAAAGAAAATTCATTCATCAACCTAAAGAACGTGTCGCATTCGATCGACGCCGATGTTGAAATCCCGCAGGGTGGGGCCAACGGTGTCATATTCGAGCAGGGCGGGAAGTTCGGGGGCTGGAGTATCTATCTCAGGGATGGCAAGCCCACGTACCAGTACAATTGGCTGGGTCTCGAACGTTATACGCTCGGCTCGGACAAGCCGGTCCCGCCCGGCAAGGCGACAATCCGCTTCGAGTTCGCTTACGACGGAGGTGGTCCCGGTAGGGGCGGAACAGGGCGTATTCTCCTCAACGGTATGGAGGTCGCGAAAGGACGTATCGACAAGACCCAGTGCTGCCTGATCTCGCTCGACGAAACAGCGGACGTCGGAAAGGCAAACGGCACCCCGGCGAGCAACGACTACGACGTGCCCTTCGCCTTCACCGGAACGATTAACCGCGTCGTCGTTAGTCTCCAAGGCACCGGTGCCGCCGGCGCGAAATAGGCGATAATCGCTTCAGGCCGATGAGTGAAAAGCGTCATGTCGGCAGTTGGCCGATAGTGTTGAAAAAGTCGTTGTCCACCGCTGATCAAAATTTTTCTAGGCCACTGATGCAATTCTCGGATAAAAATGTGAGGGACATCGTCTCCTAGTGAAAATGCTCACAGGAGGCTTCGGCAACGGCCTGGGTGCCGTATTAATTGGCGAGCATAGCTTGGCTTCGTTTCTTTCGAAAAAATCGCGAGAAGGCATCTCGGGACTTTTTCAACAGTATCGACCCGTTGCTAATTCTCCAGACCGCCAATTAATGCACTGCAACAGACCCAACTGGTTCGCGGCCCGCTGATGTCGCGTGACGGCTGCGGTCCCGGGCACCTTGTCGCGGATGGCCGTCAACGGATCATCGTTAGCGCGGTATCTCTAATGGATCCTCCGCAACGCCCGAATTGCCGATGGTTTTGTCTTTTGTTGCAGGATTAGGACCGCGTCCCTCTGCAAAGGCGGTCTCCTCCATGCGCGCGCCGCGCAACATCCCCGGCAGGGCATAGTTTCCTTCGATGCAGCGCGGCTCGTAATAGATTTTATTTTCCTCATCGCTTTGTCGCGTGAACTCGCGCTTGACGGTCCACGGCCTCACCCACACGGTCGGGTCCTCGATCGTGAGCTCGTACGCCAGCTCCGTCGGGCTCGTCCGCGTCCAACGTTCGACGAGGTGCAAGTTTTCGCGCGAGCCCTGAAAGTCGGTCTTCGGACTGAAGTTGATGACGTCGATGACGAGCGTATTTCCCTCCCAGTGGCCGCGCGAATCGCCGAACCACTGGCGGATGTGGGGCGGCAAATGGGGGCTTCCGTCCATGACAATGTTGCGCTGCCACCCTTGCCCCTGGCCCACGTCGTAGAACATCGAGATGCCCCCCGGCGTCTGCACGATCCGCCGGAAGCTGATGCTGGCAAACTCCGGCAGCCTGCCGGGCAGGCATCGTGTGCCTGCTGCAAAGTCCTCCGGACCGTCATGACGATTCATCCCTACGACGCTGTAGCGCGGGGCGAGCTCAGCGCGCCGCGGCGAGGGCGTCGGATCGTATTTACCGCCGGCACAGTTCCGGTATTGGAGTTTGCAACTGTCCGTCGCTTGGATCAAAGCGAGGCGAAATTCCCGCTCGGCGGCAGCTATTTTCTGAGCCTCTGCCGTCATTGGCGGAATTCGGCCATTGGGCGGATCGACAATCATTGAGGTACGCACGCCGGAGTGCTTGCGGGGCACGAACAGCTGATTGTAGGAGCCGCCAACGTCGAGTTCGGTCCCGCGCTCCGCACGCTGGTCTTTGCCGGCGAGCGCCGAGCGCACCTCATCCAATTTGGCCCGCTCCTCGGGGGTAAAATATTCCTGGTTCGCAAATCTGGCAGGGCGTTGCAGCGGCGTGTCGGTTTCCTCCATCCAAATGCCCTGCAGATCGGGGTCGCCCCAGGGCGTTTTCAGCGCCGCGCCCGGCGCCGAAGTCGCAGGCTTCTGAGCCTGCGCCAACGCGATCGGCGCCGATATGACAACGCCGACAGCAGCCGCGACTGCGACGATCGCCATCGTAGAGGCCCTGAAGCGGTTTTGCATGGTCGTCTCCTTTTTCTTACGTTCCGCGCGTCGGTACCCTGGCTCCCACACCTCGGCGGCAACTCATCCTTGAACGATACACCAATCGCCCAGGCCTGCGAAAGCGGGCGCGATGGCCTTGGCCGACATGATGATGCCCCTGCGCCGGCGCCGCCAAGGGCCGCGCCGCCGCACCACCAAGCCCTGCGATGAACTCTCGCGGCCCGCCCTGCGTTGGAACGGGCCAACACCGAGGATTGCCGCCATTGTGGCGGCGTTCAAAGGGACTGCAATGACTGCTTTCGAGGAAAGCTGCCGCCGCAGCGGACATCATTTGGCGGTGGAATCTGACCCAAACCCGTCATCCGGTCAGGTATACCCTGTTCACGTCATGACCCGAAAATCCTTCGGGTTGATGATGCGAAAATTGTCGGACGGAATCACGGTAGGTCGCCCAACGCCGGGGAACTTTCTCACGCAGGAAGCCGAGCGTGGCATCGGCGAATTGGGCGCAAGTGGCGTAGGTTTTGTTGTGGGTGAGGTTCCGGTGCATGATTCCCCAGAGCCGCTCGATCGGATTGAGATGCGGGCAATAGGCCGGAATGAAATGCAGCTTGATCCGGCAGCCGGGCCTCGCGAGCCATCGCGCGCCAACGCGACGAGCTTGCCGCGATCTTCTTCGGGTGAGGAATCCACCACGAATCATACGCGGAGCAGAATCCGCCAAACCAAAAAACACAAGGAATTTCTCCCGAGTCTTCAGTGGGTCGGGGTATACATGGCTGCAAGTATCAAAATTTCAACTTTTTGACTTTCACATGATCGTTTCAATTCAGCCGGCCTTGCCGCCGCGCGCATCGCCCGTCCATTGGAAGCGCGCTCGACGAGCATACTCTGGCATAGTGGGGCAACATAACGTCCTTATGTGACACTAAACAATTCGTGCATTGACCCTTACCGGTCATTGCCTGTGCATTGCTCCATTACAAGACGATGTTGTCCGCAAACGGCGCGACTTCCCGAGACCCTGTGGCAGGCGGTCGAGGTTCCAGCAGAGTGGGATCACCAAAGCTTATAGTCGACGCCGAAGCGCGCGATGTCCGCGTTCAAGCTGGCGCTGTGGCTGAACACGCTGCCTGAGGCGGCTCCCAACATCAAGACGGGGGATGGCGCACTGGTGATGCTCCCGAAATTGACGTGCAGATACTCAGCCTTCACGAGCCAGTTGTTCGTCCAAGCCCACTCGAGTCCGCCGCCATACACCGCACCCGTCACGGTCCCCGCGGAGGTAGATGCTTCGGTGCCGACGGAGGTGCCTGGGAAAATGCCTTCGTTGAATTGGGCCTGGTGGCGCAGGTTGGTGACGGCGACGCCTCCCGTTCCGTAGACCAGCAGGTTAGTCATCGGCGTAAAGCCGAGCCGCCCGCGCGCGGTGAACAACCAGTTCGAATTTACGTCATTGTAATAGCTCGGCGCGGATCCTCCCGCCGGAACCGGGAAGCCGGTGAATGGAGCGCTGGCGAAGCTGTTTCCGTGCAGCCGGTAGAAACCGATATCAGTCTCGCCGCCCACCACGAAATATCCGAATTGAAGATTGTAGCCGGCCTCGATGTCGCCGAGCACCGAACTGGAACTCTGGCGCTGTGCCAGCTGGTTGTTGATGTCGGTCACGATGCTCGCAAGATAGCACGGGAGTATCGTTACGAAACATCCGGGGTTGTTGGCGAGCGGCGAAGATGTGTTGGACCTGCCCCAGGCACCGCCGATATCCGCGCCGACATAGTACCCCGTCCAGCCAAAGACCGGCGGCGGCGGTGGCAGCGGTGGGGCCTTGAGCGGCATGTCCGCAGCCTGGGCGAATTCCTGCGGTCACCAGGAGCCAAGCACCTGCAAGGATCAGCTTCTTCATGAAAAGCGCCCGCAATTCCATCGAACTCTATCCTCAATGCAAAGGCCTGACTGCGACATTTTTGCCGCGTGTCCGAAGATTCATGGTGGCAGGATACTTGAGTCAAAGCGCGGCGGCTCGGTCGTCAAGCAGTGCCCGGGGGGCGCTCAGTCTGGAAAAGCTCCCCGACAAGACCGCCATCGGCGGGATCGAACGAAACATCTCGGCTTTATGATCAAGAGCGCGTCGCGGTTTCAGCCGCGACAGCGCTTGAGATGTATGTCAGGCGGTGGTGGCGATGGTTCTGGAGCGGAATAAATAAATCAATCCTCATTCCCCCGTTGATTACAAGCGGTCGTCTCCAGCGCCGTGTGATGCGTCATTGCGAAGTCTTAATCATTAATGTATTTGAGTAATTGTCATTTTACAATCAAAATTTGTATCCAAGGTGCCGTTATTGAAAGATTGCTGGGGACCAAAAGATACGGGTGTCTGAAGCTCTGATATGCGATCATAAACAATGTTCAATGTAGTGTTATTCGATGCTGATATCAACGTGGTTCCGTGAAAGGATTGGTAATAACCCGGTGTTTGAGGGTTTGGGATCTGTGGTAGCGATCTGTAGGATGGAGGCAAATTATATGATGCCGGATATATACTCCAATAGTTGCCGTTTAAGACGATGGCCAATCCACCGCCTGCGAGGGGGAGCTGGGGTCCGGCAGAATATACGTCGATGGATACGTCGATGAGGTATGACCCGGATAAACCTAATAATATTTGGGTGGATGATGTGGTATTGGGCGGCAAAGATATGGAGGTGCCGAAATTACCGGCGGCGTTTGCTGGAGTAGTGAAAACTATGGGGTAATCACCAATCAGAAGGTTCGTGGTCTGATTTAGGCATACAAACTGGGCGGCGGCGAGGGCAGACCCATTCAATCCGTTCTGTCCGGGTGGCCCCTGAGGACCTGTCACATTCCAACTGAGCAAGGGCTCGTTGTTCGGGCATTTAGTGCTAGCCGCCACAACAAAAAGGGTGCCGGTCGTGGTCTTACAGGCGTAAATGACCTGCGGTTGCTGAGCACTAGCGCTCTGTGGCGCCGCCGCCGCCGACAGACCGATGACTGCAACACCCACGATCAGCTTGCGCATGTGATGCTCCGCTAGCTAGCGGGGAGCGTCCAATTGCACCCTCCACCCCCAAACATTACTAGCCGGTCTATTCATCCAGAGTTGAATCTTTCTACGGCCTTCATAGCAGAATTGTCGATGTGTGTGATGCTTTTACCACGGTTTTTCGGCTACATCGCCAACCACATCAGCCCTCGCGCCTCGACCGCCCTGGCCGCTTCGCGACATTGATAGCGATCCGCCGCGCCTCGTCCTTCGTCAGCACCTTGGCCTGCAGCGCTTCGGCTTCCTTGTTTCGAGAGTGGACCAAGACCAGCGCCCATTGGCATCGCGGACGACACAACCGCCGGGCACCCTGTCGGCGTGCAGGTTTCCCAATCTTTTTCGCGGTGCGAGAGGTGGCTCTTGGCCCAAGGCGGACGCGCCCCCGCGGCTGCGCCCCGACCCCGATACACGAGACCGGACTACCCCGCCGCGACACGACGATCTATCCTGGCGCGGCATTGACCCCCGCGATCACAGGAGTGCCGACCATGCCTGCCCGCCATCTCCTCCGTCATGTTGCGCTGGTCGCCGCGCTGGCGATGACGATCGGCAGCGCCGCCGCGTTCGACGAGACAAAGTATCCCGACTGGTCGGGGCAGTGGTGGCGGCCGCGCGGGGTCGGGTTCCAGTGGGACCAGACCAAGCCGCCCGGCCTCGGGCAGCAGGCGCCGCTGATACCGGAGTATCAGGCCATCCTGGAAGCGAGCCTCGCCGACCAGGCGGCGGGCGGTCAGGGCGGCGACAACCTCATAACCTGCCGCACCAACGGCATGCCGCGGATGATGACGGTCGCCTGGCCGATCGAATTCGTCGTCCTGCCCAACATCACCTATGTGCATTTCGAAGTCTTCATGCCGCGCCGCATCTATACCGACGGGCGCGATTTTCCCGAGCAGGCCGAGCCCGGCTACATGGGCTATTCCATCGGCAAATGGCTCGACACCGATGGCGACGGCCGCTTCGACACCCTCGAAGTGGAGACCCGCAACTTCAAGGGGCCGCGCACCTACGAGCCGAGCGGCATCGCGCTGCACGAGGACAATCAGTCCGTCATCAAGGAGCGCATTTACCTCGACAAGGCCGATCGCGACATCCTGCACAACGAGATCACCGTCTCCGACCATGCGTTGACGCGTCCATGGACGGTCGACAAGCGCTACCGCCGCCTCCACGACGTGCTCTGGTACGAAGACAACTGCACCGAGGACAATCACCATGTCGTCGTCGGCAAGGAAGAGTATTTCGTCGGCGGCGACGGCTACCTGATGCCGTCGCGAAAGGACCAGGCGCCGCCGGACCTGCGCTATTTCAAGCCGCGGAACTGACCCGTTGCGCCGTTGGCCGATCTTCCCCTCCCAGCGGTTCAACGCCACCGATCCCGAAACCGAGGCGGCAAGCAGCGGGCGCTCAGGAAATAGTTTTCCGTGCCGATGACGATCTGGTTGTTGCCCTCGGTGCAAAACGCCTGGCCCCAGTTCGGCCGCGGGTTCGGATTGCGCGCGAATGTCTTGTCGACGCTCCAGGGACGCGTCAGGGCGTGGTCGAACACGGTGATTTCGTCATGGAGAAGGTTCGGATTGTTCTTGTCGAGATGGAACCGTTCCTTGAAGGTCGAACTCATTGTCGAAATGCAGCGGCAGCCCGCTGGCGTCGTAGGCGCGGGGTCCCTTGAACGGTCCGCGGGTGTCGACCTCGAGCACGTCGTAGCGGCCGTCGCCGTCCTCGTCGATCCATTTGCCGATCGAATAGCCCTGATAGGTCGGCTCCATGTTCGTGGGCCAGTCGCGGCCGTCGGTGAAGATGCGACGCAGCTCGATGCCGGCCACGATATAGGTGATGTCCGGCGTGATGATGTATTCCTGCACCGGTGACGCCATCATGCGCGGCATGCCGCCCGGCAGACAGCGGGCAGACGGGTAATTGCCGAGCCCGCCCTTGGCCTGGTCGGCCATGCTCTCGGCCAGCACTTTCTGATATTCCGGCGTCAGCGGGGCCTGCTGCGCCGGTCCAAAGGCCTTGGTCGGATCGAACTTTATCGCCTGGCCTCCGAACCGCGGGTTGATGGTGTCCCACTGGCCTTTCCAATTGGGATATTTGCCGTCATCGGCGGCCCTGACGCCGCCGGCCGCCAGCATCAGCGCTGCGGCCAGTGCGACGGCGCCACGCCAGCCGAGCTTCGATCGAACATGATTATCCTCCGTGCGTTTCTGGATCGCTTTCTTGATCGCGCCGAACGCGACGCTCGCGCGACTGCGGGCACGATACACCGGCCGCACCGCCCGTGAAACGTGCTGACGGGTGGGCTGCCCTGACGATTTTGCCGAAGCCCGCGGTATCGCCGGGCAAAGCTTCAAGGCCCGAGCGTCCGCCCGACCCGGAAGCCGAGATTGATGATCCGGAAGCCGGCGGGGAACCTCAGCCGGAAGGCCGAGCGGGAGAACTGCGGAGGGTCGACCCAGGACCCGCCGCGGGCGATATGGCGGCTGCAATCTCCGCCGGTCCACGCCGAACCATCGGCGGGCGCTCCGCCGTAGTCGCCATGGGAGCAATCCTCGACCCATTGCCATACGTTGCCGGCCATGTCGTAGAGGCCGAACGCATTGGGCTTGAACGAGCCGGCCGGAGCGGTCTGGCGATTGTCCCAGGCGCTGCCGCATCCGTTGCAATTGGCGTTGCCCTGGCCGATCGCGTCGCCCCAGGCATAGGCGGTCGCGGCGCCGGCGCGCGCCGCATATTCCCATTCGGCCTCGGTGAGCAGGCGGTAGGGCCGGCCGGTCGTGTCGGACAACCACGCCACAAACCGCCTTGCGTCGTTCCAGGTGACGTTGATCACGGGCCTGGTGCCCCGTCCAAATCCGGCGTCGCCGATTTGGGGGCAGCCGCCGGCCGCCACGCAGGCGTCCCACTCGTCAAACGTCACATCGAACCTGGATGCGGCGAACGGGGCGGCGATCATCACCTGGTGCGGCGGGCCTTCATTGTCCAAGCGGCCCGCTTCCGTCGCCGGCGATCCCATCGTGAATTCACCCGCCGGAATCGCGATCATCTCCGGACAGCCCTTCGCGCACTCGCGAAAGTGCGCCAGCGGCGGCAGCGCCCGTTCGCGTTCCGGCGACAGCGGCCCGGCGCTGACGGGGGCCGGCTCGGCACTTGCAGCCGGTGCCTGCACCGGGGCCGGCGCGGGCTCAGGTGCAGGCTGCACGGGGGCCATGTCCGGCGGCGCCGGCGCCCGCCGCGGCGCGGTCAGCCAGACGCCGATCGAACCGAGGAGGGCCACCCCGACCACGCATGCGACCGCCGCCGCAAGCCGCGACGGTCGCCGCGGCTTGCGCGGGTCGGGAACATAAACCGGCGGCGACATGGCGGACGCAGGGCCTCTTTGTCATGGGCGCGGCTCGGATTTTCCGCAGGCTGGCAAAAGCGTACTCGAAAAGCCATCGCGCCGGCGGCGACTCGGCGTCGAGCCATCGCGCAGCAGGAGTCGAGGGTGCCGGCTTGGCCGATGCCGACCGGCCTCCGAGCGCAATGAATCCCGCCTCGAGCCGCCTGCGTTAAGAAATTCTTCACCATGCAGGCTGCAGAATTGGGCGACTGGCGGTTTGAAACTCCCTTCTGCGGACGCGGGAAAAGTGCCTGAGGAGCACGCGCCGGTCAGGAGACCTCCATGTCCAACGTCCTGAGGCGCTTGTTCCTTCGAAACGCGCAACGCGAACAGGTGGAACGAAAGCATGGCAACCGGGGTGAGGTTGCGTCGATGCCCTGGCCGCAGACCGCCTGGCCCGGCCCGGTCCAGCCGGCAAATGACCCGGGACCGGTCCCAATGGTCGAGCCGACCGGCGACGCGGAACCGGTCGCAGCGGACAGGCCGGCAGGCGATGCAGCACCGGTCACAGCGGTCGAACCGGCAGGCGCCCCCGAACCGGTTACTGCAGACAAAGCGCCAGGCGACCCCGCACCGGCCACGGCGGTCAAGCCGGTCAGCGACGAGGAGACCATCGAGCGGCAGATCGCGGCGCTGATATCGGCATGGAACCAGACGTCGCTTTGTGCGCGAAGAGAGTTCCTGACCCGCATCGATCAGCGCATCATGACCACGCATCGGATCAGAAGCGTCTCGCGGCAAGCCGCGGCTTCCGATAGTCCTCCGTTCGACATGGCTGCGCCCGCGCTTGAAGCTCCGAAGGCGGCCGACGGAATCAGCGCCGGATAATCGGCATCGCCGCGCGCCTGCGCGCAACCCTCGCGCGGCGCCGCGGCGGCCGTGCCCGGCGCCTTCTGCGCGCCATCGCCCGCCGTCGCGCCTGCGTTGACTTCCCCGCCCGATGTCCCGATAAGACCGCAAAAGCCTCGATGGCCGACGGGAGGGAGCATGAGCGTTCCGCATCTTCTGGTGCACGACAAGAAGGACACGGTCGGCGTGGTGGTGGTCGAGGGCCTCACCGCCGGCACCGACATGCTCGGCGTCGTGACCGCCGACAATTCGTCGTTCCGTCTCGAGAGCCAGGATGGACGTGCCGATCGGCCACAAGATCGCGCTCACCGACATCAAGCGCGGCGACACCGTGTGGAAATACGGCCAGGACATCGGCAAGGCGGTCGCCGACATCGCCAAGGGCGATCACGTCCACGTCCACAATCTCAAGACCAAGCGGTGGTGAGCGCCATGGCGGCCAACGGCAAGTCGAACAACGCCAAGTCCAACCTGAAATTCTGGGGATACCGGCGCGAGAACGGCCGGGTCGGCGTGCGCAACCACGTCGTCATCCTGCCGCTCGACGATCTCTCCAACGCGGCCTGCGAGGCGGTCGCCAACAACATCAAGGGGACGCTGGCGATCCCGCATGCCTATGGCCGGCTGCAGTTCGGCGAGGACCTCGAAGTGTTCTTCCGCACCATCATCGGCACCGGCGCCAATCCCAATGTCGCGGCGGTGGTCGTGATCGGCATCGAGGACGGCTGGACCAGCCGCGTCGTCGACGGCATCAAGAAGACCGGCAAGCCGGTGACCGGCTTCGGCATCGAAGGCAACGGCGACATCATGACGGTCGCCAAGGCCGCGCGCGTCGCCAAGGACTATCTGCAGTGGGCCTCCGAGCTCAAGCGCGAGGAGTGCGACTTCTCCGAGCTGTGGATCTCGACCAAGTGCGGCGAGAGCGACACCACCACCGGCCTCGCCTCCTGCCCGACCGTCGGCAACATGTACGACAAGCTGATCCCGCAGGGCATCTACGGCATCTTCGGCGAGACCTCGGAGATCACCGGCGGCGAGCACGTCGCCAAGGCGCGGGCGGCGACCCCGGAGATCGGCGAGAAGTGGTACAAGGTGTGGAAGGCCTACATGGACGAGGTCATCGAGCCGCACAAGAAGGACGACCTCTCGGAATCCCAGCCGACCAAGGGCAACATCGTCGGCGGCCTCACCACCATCGAGGAAAAGGCGCTCGGCAATCTCGAGAAGATCGGCCGCAACTGCAGCTATATCGACGTGCTCGAGCCGGCGGAGGCGCCGGCCAAGGGCCCCGGCCTCTACTACATGGACACGTCCTCGGCCGCCGCCGAATGCGTGACGCTGATGGCGGCCGCCGGCTACGTCGTGCACACCTTCCCGACCGGGCAGGGCAACGTCATCGGCAACCCGATCCTGCCGGTGATCAAGATCAGCGGCAATCCGCGCACCGTGCGCACCATGTCCGAGCACATCGACCTCGACGTGTCCGGCATCCTGCGCCGCGACATGACGATCCCGCAGGCCGGCGATGCCCTGATCGAGATGATCGCGCGCACCGCCAACGGCCGGCTCACCGCCGCGGAAGCGCTGGGCCATCGCGAATTCGTGCTCACCAAGCTCTACCGCAGCGCCTGAGCGCGACGCCGCGCGATGCCGATTCTGACCATCGCGCAGGCGGTTGACCTGGTCGCGCAAACCCTGGAGCGTTGCCGCACCGGGCCCGACAATGCGCGCTGCGTCGCCCGCGCGTTGGTGGCGGCGGAGGCCGACGGCCTGACGGGCCACGGCCTGTCGCGGCTGCCGAGCTACGCCGCCCAGGCCAAGGCCGGCAAGGTCGACGGCTTTGCCGTGCCGCAGGCGAGCCGGCCACGCCCCGGCGCCGCGATGATCGACGCCGGCCACGGCTTCGCCTTTCCCGCCATCGCGCTCGCCGAAGCGATCCTGCCGCAGATGGCGCGCGCCGCCGGCATCGCCTGCGCCGGGATCGCCCGCTCGCATCATTGCGGCGCCGCCGGCCATCCGGTCGAGCGGCTGGCCCAGGCGGGGCTCGTCGCCATGCTGTTCGCCAATACGCCCGGCGCGATCGCGCCGTGGGGCGGCGCCAAACCGGCGTTCGGCACCAATCCGATCGCATTCGCCTGCCCGCTGCCGGGCGCGCCGCCGCATCGTGGTCGACCTGTCGCTGTCCAAGGTCGCGCGCGGCAACATCCTCGCGGCCCGGCAGAAAGGCGAGCGCATCCCCGCAGGCTGGGCGCTCGATGCTTCCGGCGCGCCCACCACCGATCCCGATGCCGCGCTCGCCGGCACCATGCTGCCGCTCGGCGACGCCAAGGGCACCGCGCTGGCGCTGATGGTGGAACTGCTCGCCGCCGGCCTCACCGGCGCCAATTATGCCGCCGAGGCCTCGTCATTCCTCGATGCGGAAGGACCGCCGCCGGGGACGGGGCAGTTGATCATCGCGTTCGATCCCGACGCCTTCGATGGCGGCGTTGCGCATTTCGCCCGCCTCGCCGCGATGATCGAGGCGCAGCCGGGGGCGCGGCTGCCCGGCGCGCGCCGGCTCGCCGCCCGCGCCGAGGCGCAGCGCGACGGGCTCGCGGTCGGCGACGCGCTGCTGCGGGAGATCGCCGCGCTGTAGCGGTCTGGAACGCGCCCGCCGCTCAGTCCCCCGTGTAGAAACGCACCGCCGGCGGCACGAATTTCGGCCGGTCGACGCCGACCAGCGCCGGGCTCGGCAGGATGTCGGTGTTGGGGAACTCCTTCATCGACTGCATCAGTTCCTGGAACGGCGGCAGCGCAAGGGTGAGGGCCCAGCCGCTGTCCTGTCCCGACCAGCGCCCGGGCGAGGTCTTCAGCACGCCGGCGGTCGGCGGCGCCGCGCCGTTGAACATCTTGTCATAGGCCTCGCCGGGGTCCTGCTTGAGGTTGAAGATCGCCGGCACCTCCAGCGTCAGCTGCGGGCCGAGCCAGGTGTCCTTGGCGGTCCAGATGAATTTCCAGTCGCCGTTGCGTATCCCGAGCATGTCGATGCCTTCGATGTAGATCATCGACTCGCGGGCGGACTCCGTCTTGCCGAGGAAAAAGGCGCTGTTGTCGATGCCGTCGAAATAGATCGGCTTGCCGTCATTGCCGACCCATCCGCCATGGGGCGGCGGCGTCAGGCCCGCGAGCGCCGCGGCGGTTGGCCAGAAATCCATGTGGGAGGTGATCCCGTCGGTCTTGCGGCCGGCCGGAATGTGGCCCGGCCAGGAGATGATGGTGGGCACCCGCCACCCGCCCTCGAAGCCGGTTCCCTTCATGCCGCGGAACGGCTGGTAGCCGGCATCGGGATAGGCGTCGATCCAGGCGCCGTTGTCGACGGTCCACAGCACGATCGTGTTGCGGTCGATCCCGGCGCTGCGCAGCGCCTGCAGCACCGTGCCGGAATTGGCGTCCATCTCGATGAGCGAGTCGAGATACATGCTGGCGTGAGACCTGCCCTTGAACTCCGGCGCCACGTTGGTCGGATTGTGCATCTTGGTGAAGGCGACGTACATGAACATCGGCTTGGCGTCGTTGGCGTGCGCCCTGATATAGGCGGCGGCGTCCGCAGCCTGTTTCTGGTCGATGGTCGCGAGGTCGGTATAGGTGAAATGCTCGACCACGCGCTGCGGCGGCTGGCCGGCCTCGCCCTCCCACATGCCGTCGTTCACCTGGCTCCAATAGGCCGCCATGAACTTCGGATCGTCGCGCGGGAAGTCCGGATGCAGATTGACATCGGTGTAGGCGTAGACCCCCGAGTAATAGGCGAGGAAGTTCTTCATGGTGTCGAAGCCGTGGTTGACCGGCATGGCGTCGACGGTATCGCCCAGGTGCCATTTTCCCGAGAAATAAGTCTGGTAGCCGTTGGTTTTGAAGAACTCCGCAATGGTGGGGGTTTCCGGCCGGATCTTGTTGGGGTCGCCGGGCGCGATCACCACCGACAAGGCGGAGCGCACCGGGAGGCGGCCGGTCAGGAACGAGGCGCGCCCGGCGGTGCAACTCGCCTGCCCGTACCATTCCGTGAAGGTGGTGCCCTCGGCCGCCAGCCGATCGAGGTTAGGCGTCGGCGCGTTGCGCGTCTTGCCGCCGCCATAGACGCCGAGATCGCCCCAGCCGGTATCGTCGGTCATGATCACGACGACATTGGGCCGCTTCTCCTGCGCCTGGGCGAAGCCCGGCAGCAATGCGAGGATCAGTGCCGAGGCGATGGTGCCGAACAGGCGCTGGAAACCGTTGCTCATGGGGATGCACCTCGCGTTTCCGTTAACGATGTTTCATCGGTCGACGGTGGTCGCGGCAACCGATTCCGGATTCCGGCGACGATAGGCTGCACCGGTGTCAGCGAAGTGAAGGATGTGGCGAAGGCCGATTTATTAGTTCGCTTTGGTTTCCGCAGAGTTTACGCCGGCTTCGCCCGGGCGCTTTGTCTCGCTCATCGAGTTCTTCGATCCCGAAGTTTCGTGCCAAAGGCCTTCGCATTTCTTTCAGGGCCATGCCCTATAGGATCGTTCCTTCCAACGGGACAATCCGAGGAGGCCGTCATGCCGAAGTCGATTGCAAGCGTCTCGTGCTTTGCCGTCGCCGTTTTGCTTTCCAGCGCCGCCATTGCGCAGAATGCGCCGACGTTCGAGAAAAAGAATTTCAGTTATTCCGAATGGGCCAAGAACCTGTTCTCGGAAGCCGTTACCGTGACGGGGCCGGGCAAGATGATCTTCCTCGCCGGCGTCGGCGCCGAGGACGAGAACGGCAAGGGCGGCGACATCCTCTACAAGGGCGACTTCGTCGCCCAGTGCAAATACGCCTATGACAAGATCAAGCGGGCGCTGGAGAAGCACGGCGCCGGGTTCGGCGACGTGGTCAAGATCGTCACCTACGTGACCGACATGCGCCACCGGGCCGACTACGAAAAATGCCGCTCCGAGGTGTTCGGCGCCAACCCACCGCCGGCCCACACCCTCCTCAACATCATCCAGCTCGCATGGCCCGGCATGATGATCGAAGTCGACGTCACCGCGATGGTGCCGATCAAGTAAAGCGGCTTGTCGTTGCTTGGCGCCAGGATTGCGCTACTTGCCCGCCGCGAACGACCGCACCACCGGGGTCCATTTCTGCACTTCGCTCTGGACAAAAGCGGTGAATTCCGCAGGCGTCATCGGCCGGGTCAGGGACGCGTCGCGCTCCATGGCGGCGCGCACCTCGGGCTTGGCCATGGCGGCGTTGACGGCACGGTTGAGGCGCTCGACGATCTCGGGCGGCAGCCGGGGCGGGCCGGAGAGCGAAAACCACGCGGTCAGCACGATGTCGCCGTAGCCCAGCTCGGCCAGCGTCGGCAGATCAGGGAACTCCGGCAGCCGCTCCGCCGTCGAGATGGCGAGCGGAATGAGTTTTCCCGCCCGGATGTGCTCGAGCGTGGTCGACCAGGTCATGCTGCCGATCTTCACGTGGCCGGCGACCAGATCGATGATGGCGGCGCCGCCGCCCTTGTAGGGGACGTGGCGCAGATTGAGCTTGGCGCGCGATGCCAGATATTCGGCCACCACATTGCCGACGGTGCCGAACCCCGGCGAGACGTAATCGAGTTCGGCCTTGCTCTTGGCGGCGAGCGCGACGAACTCCGCATAGGTCTTCACCCCGAGCGAGGGATGCACGGCAAGCACGATCGGCGAGCCGCCGAAATATGCGATATGGGTGAAGTCGCGCATGGGATCGAAGGTCGCGTTGGCGTTCACCACCGGCCCCAGCACCTGGTAGGGCAGGCCCGAGACCATCAGCGTGTAGCCGTCGGGCGCGGCATGGGCGACCGAGTCGGTCGCGATCATCCCGCCGGCGCCGGGCCGGTTGTCGATCACGAACTGCTGTCCCAACGCCTGTCCCAGCGCCGTCGCAAAGGTCCGGCCCATCAGGTCGGCGGCCCCGCCCGCAGAACTCGGCACCACCAGGCGAATTGGCTTGGTGGGCCAATCGGCCGCGCGGCCCGGCGACACGCCGGTGATGACGAACGCCGCCAATGCGATTGCGAAGAACTTCAGCCTGCTCATGCCAGTTTCCTTGTTCGTTCGTCTCTTACGCCCATTTGTCGGCACAGGAAACCATCCACGCGGTGATGCCGGGAGCGGGTCGAGGGGCTGCGGCAATATATCCGGCCCCGGCGCCCCGCCTGCCGCCCCTGCTTCGACTTTAGTCGAATTCTGTTCGGATTGCATGGCGGCGGCGGTGGCGCCTCACCGGCGCGGATCACACGATAGTTTGATTGCTGATTCCCGGACACGACACCACATGGAGTTCGGGCCCGGAATTGCCGTTGCATATCCTTCACAAATTGAATCTGGGAGCCAGTCACCAAAGTGCACGGCGCCGGCGCCATCCGTGATCCGCTTTCGCTGCTCTCAATTGCAAGGAGTGACACATGACCACAGCCACTGCCACCGCCAAAGCGCACCGCAAAGCCCCGCTTGCCACCCCGACAAATCTGGATTCCGATGCCGTCCGCGACATCGGGGGCGCGCTCACGGCGCTGCTGGCGGATTTTTTCGCGCTCTACCTCAAGACCAAGAATTTCCACTGGCACGTCTCCGGCCCGCACTTTCGCGACTACCATTTGCTGCTGGACGAGCAGGGCGACCAGATCTTCGCCGCCACCGATGCGATTGCCGAGCGGGTTCGCAAGATCGGCGGCACGACCCTGCGGTCGATCGGGCAGATCAGCCGTCAGCAGCGAATCCTCGACAACGACGCCGACTACGTCACGCCGCTCGATATGCTGGCGGAACTGCGCCAGGACAATCTGCAGCTCACCGCATCGATGCGCGAAACGCACGATCTGTGCGACGAATATGGTGACGTCGCGACCGCGAGCCTGCTCGAAGTCTGGATCGACGAAGCCGAGCGACGAACCTGGTTCCTGTTCGAAGCGAGCCGCGGGGTCGAGTTGCGCTGAGGAGGCTCCGTGACGCGGGCGCGACCCGGCCGGTCGCGCCCCGGCTTTTGTGAGGAGCGCGCATCGATGCGGCGACGAACGTGCGCGGTTGCATCGTGTCGGCGCAGTTCATGGGGAGCGTGTCATGGTACTGGGAACGTCGCTCGAGACTTTTACGTTGGCCCACGTCGTCTTGAGCCTGGTAGGGATCGCCTCCGGGCTCATCGTCCTGTTCGGCATGATCGGCGCGAAGAGGCTCGATGGTTGGACCGCGCTGTTTCTTGCCACCACGGTGCTGACGAGCGTCACCGGGTTCTTCTTCCCGGTCGCGGGCTTCATGCCGTCCCACGCAGTCGGCATCATCTCGCTCGTCGTCCTGGCGGCCGCGCTGGTGGCGCTCTACGTCCAGCGCCTCGCAGGCTCATGGCGATGGATCTACGTGGTGGGTGCGGTGGTCGCCCTCTATCTCAATGTCTTCGTCGCGGTCGTGCAGGCGTTCCGGAAGCTGTCGTTCCTGGAACCGCTGGCGCCGACCCAGTCGGAGCCGCCGTTCCTGGTCGCGCAGCTCGTGGTGATGGCCATCTTCATCGTGCTGGGCATCCTCGCCGTGAGGAGGTTTCATCCGGGGAAGGGGGCGGCCGCATAACGCCGGCCCGGCACGCCGGCGTCGACAGGCCGTTTGAGCGACGCTGCCGAGTTGCAATGATTTGCGCCGGTCATTGCCGGAGCCGCTTGGCATGGGGCGAGCCGCCGACCTATGCTCATCAAACTCGAAGGCATGGGATGGTTATCTCTTAACCGAGACGCCGCTAAACTCCTGCGCCCGGAACATCAAGTTGTGGCATTATTGCCGAGTTTCATGACAAGGTGTTTCCGGCAGCAGCGGTTTCGACTGAGCGGCTCCCATGGCCACAGGCATCACCAAACCTTCGACCGTTTCCGATGCCGGTTCCGGGGCGGGCCAGATCGGCATGCTGGCCGCGGTTTCGATCGGCATCGGCGGAATGGTCGGCGCCGGGATTTTCTCGATCCTGGGCGTGGTGGCGCAGGCGGCCGGCAACGCCATGTGGCTCGCCTTCGCGATCGGCGGCGTGGTGGCGCTGCTGTCGACCTATTCCTATGCGAGGCTCGGCGCGGTGTTTCCCTCGGCGGGAGGGGCGGTGCACTTTTTGGTGAAGGGCTTCGGCGACGGAATTCTCGCCGGCGGCCTCAACCTGTTCATGTGGGCGGGCTACATCATCTCGCTCGCGCTCTACGCCACGGCATTCGGCGGCTATGCCGCGACCTTCGTGACGGCGACGCCGTCGCCGCTGCTGCTCAAGTCGCTCGCGGTCGCATCGGTCGTCGTTCTCACGCTGGTGAACGCTTTCGGCGCCAAGCTGATGGGGCGGTCGGAAACGCTGATCGTGGCGATCAAGGTGGCCATTCTCGTGCTGTTCGCGGCGGTCGGCATGTGGTTCGTCAAGCCCGCCAATCTTTCCCCCGCGCTGTGGCCGGAGGCCAAGTCGGTCCTGTTCGGGGCCGGCGTCCTGTTCATCGGCTATGAAGGCTTCGGGCTCGTGACCAATGCGGCCGGCGACATGCGCGACCCCGGCAGGATGCTGCCGCGCGCGCTCTATACCAGCGTGATCCTGGTGATCGCGATCTATCTCGCGGTTTCGCTGACGGTCACCGGCAACCTCTCCAACGAGGAGATCGAGCGCGCCAAGGACTACGCGCTCGCGCAAGCCGCGCGGCCGTTCCTCGGCGAATTCGGGTTCCGGCTGATCGCCATCGCGGCGCTGTTCTCGACGGCCTCGGCGATCAACGCCACTTTGTTCGGCTCGGCGAACGTCTGCTACATGATCGCGCGCGACGGCGAACTGCCGAAGGGATTGTCGCGAACCGAATGGAAGGACGCGACCAACGGCCTGATACTCACCGCCGCCCTGGTCGTGCTGGTGACGTTGTTCTTCGACCTCTCGGGCATCGCCATGATGGGAAGCGCGGCGTTTCTCCTGGTCTATGCCGCCGTGAACGCCGGTCATCTGCGGGTGCTCGAACAGACCGGCGCCAACGCGATCGTCGTATGGCTGTCGCTCATCACCTGTCTCGTCATGTTCGCCATTCTCGGCGTCTACACCTACCAGCAGCAACCCGCGGCGATTGCGGCGCTCATCGTCATCGCCGCAGCCTCCTTCGCCGCCGAATGGATCTACCGCCGCTGGACCGGGCGGGTGATCAAGGACGCGTAGCTTTCCGCGGCGGGGGCGGACCGGCGCGGATTGCGCTCGGTGCGGCGATCTGCGGGCCGATCTCCACGCGGCCCTCGATCGCGGGGCCGAGTGTCCAGAGAGTGCCCTGGTGTCCAGCTCCACGATGGCGCCGGCACGCAATGTGGACTAGCATCGCCGGGGAACCCAGGAGAGGCTGTTTCAGGCTTGCAGGTTGCCGGCGACCGGAGCTTTGTCATGAGATCGATCCGCCTCGCGGCCGCGGCGACGTTTCTGTTGCTCGCGACGTTTCCCGCCGGCGCGCAGACCAATTATCCGGAGCGCAATATTCGGCTGCTGTTCGGATTCGCGCCCGGCGTCGATACCGTGGCCCGGCTCTTGGCCGACAAGCTCGGCGATGCGCTCGGCAAGCCGGTCATCGTCGAGAACGTGACCGGCGCCGGCGGCAACATCGCCGCGGATCGCGTCGCCAAGGCGGCTCCCGACGGCTACACCATCGGCGTGCTGCCCGGCGCCAACATCGTGGTCAATGGCAGCCTCTACAAGAAGCTGCCCTACGATCCGCTGCGGGATCTGGCCCCGGTGACGCAGGTCTACGCCTATCCCAACGTGCTCGTGGTCAACAACGACGTGCCGGCGAAAAGCGTCGCGGAACTCGTCGCATTGGCGCGCGCGTCGCCGGGCCGGCTGACGTTCGGACATGCCGGCGTCGGCACCTCGCTGCACCTCGCCGGCGAGCTTTTCGCGTTCATGGCGCACATCGACGTGCAGCAGGTGCCGTTTCGCGGCTCGTCGCTCGTGGTCACCGACCTGATGGGCGGCCGCATCACCATGAGTTTCATCACTCCGGTCGCGACGCTCGCGCTGATCCGGGAGGGCAAGATTCGCGCCCTCGCGGTGACGTCCCGCGCACGCGCGCCGTTCCTGCCGGACGTTCCGACCATGACGGAGTCCGGTTTCCCCGGCTTCGACGTGACCGGATGGTTCGCCATGGTCGCGCCCGCCGCAACCCCGCCGTCCGTGATCGACAAGCTCAACCGTGAGACCGTAAGGATCATGGCGTTGCCGGATATGCGCGACAAGCTCGACGCCCTCGGCATCGTCCCGCTCGTCAGCACGCCCGCGGAGTTTGCGGATGTGATCAAGGCGGAGGTGCCTTATTGGGCGCGGGTGATCAGGGACACCGGGATAACCCCGATCGAATGAATCCGGGTCGAGCGGGGGCCGCGAGTGCGAGGCGTCGCAAGGAAGCGGCCGACGATATGGGCAGCATCTATGCGGCCGATGTCGGCACCCACAATCTGCGGAAATACGTCAAGATCAAGTAATGGCACCGGACGGCGGCATGAAGATCACCATCAGGGAGATGAGCGCGGCCGACCGGGCAGCGTGGGCGCAAATGCGGGGCAAGCTGTGGCCGGAGGATACGGAGCAGGCGCATGCGGCCGGCATCGACGAATGGCTCCGCGGCGGCGACGCGTGGGGCTTTGTCGCCGAAACCGCCGACGGTGCGCCAGCCGGATTTGCGGAGCTGGCGATCCGCAAATATGCGAATGGCTGTACGGCGCGGCCGGTTCCGTTTCTCGAAGGCATTTGGGTCACGCCGGAATTCAGGCGGCAGCAAATTGGAACGCGGCTGATCGAGCACGTCACCGCGTTCGCCGCCGCGCGCGGCTTTGGCGAGATGGGTTCGGATTCGGAAATCGCAAACCGCACATCGCACGCAGCCCACCGGAGCTGGGGATTTTCCGAGACGGAACGGGTCGTCTATTTTCGAAAGCCGCTACCGGCCAAGTGAGCGCAGCCTTTTGAGCGCAGCCTGAGCGCAGCCTTTTGAGCGCAGCCTTCCGAGCGCAGCCTTCAATGTCGCTTGCGCCGAACTCCATCACCCGCTCGGCGGCCTGATGTCGAAGCCCTGGTTGATCGCGGCGAACATCTGGTAGAACCCGGACACCACGACGATCTCGACCACTCCTTCGACGCCCCAAAGCGCCGCGGCGCGGGCCTGCAGGTCGTCGGGCACCGGCTGCCACGCCATGGTCTTCGCCAGGATCGCGCTCACGAGCGCGTAGGGCTGCGGCAGCGCCTCGGTGCGGCCGGAACCGATGGCGTCGACGACGTCGCGGGGAAGCCCGGCGGCGAGCGCATGCTCGACGTGGTCGTGCCATTCGAACGCCGCGCCGGTCGCGTGGGCGACGGTGAGGACGATGAACTGATAGGCCGGCCGCGGCAGCACGCCCTCGAATTTCAGGAAGAATCCCAGCTCCTCGATGCGTCGCGCCAGCTCGGGGTGATTGAGCAGCGCGATGTAGGGACCGCCGAAGCCCTCGCCGCGCGCCTTGCGCTTTGCCGCAATCGCGGCAAACAGCGCGCGCCCGGCCGCCGGAAGCTTCGCGGGATCCATTTCCAGCACGCTCATCCCGCGCCTCTACTCGTGATAGGACCAGGCCCGCGCGCCCGCCGCGAAGTCGTAGACCGGCGTCGGGCAAGCCTTGTCGGTCTTGACGTCGATCACCGCCGTGCCGCCGGCTGCGAGCGCCCGGCGAAAGGTTTCCTCGAGCCCAGCCGGATCGGTGACGGTAAAGCCCTGGGCGCCGAGCGCACGGGCAAAACCCGCCCAGTCGTGATCGGGAATGCGCGTCAGCTCGGACGGGACCGGGCCCAATTCATGGGCGCGCAGCCACACGTTTCCGAGCGCGCCGTTGTTCAGCACGACGTAGATGATGGGAAGCCCGTAGCGTGCCGCGGTCTGGACCTCCATCCCATGCATCTGCATGCAGCCGTCGCCGGTAATGACCGCGACGCGGCGGTCGGGGCGCGCGCACTGCACGCCGACCGCGGCCGGAACGGCCCAGCCCATCGGCCCGAGATTGGTGGCCGAGATGTAGGTGCGCGGCTCGTAGGCGGTCCAATAGTGGCCGGCAAAGGCGCGATGGGCGCCGGAATCGATCAGCACCACGCCGTTGCGCGGATAGACCTTGCGCAATGCCGCGATCGCGGCCCCCGGATGGATCGGCTGGGTCGGCCTGTCGCAATTCCCGACGTCGTAGAGCCGCGGCCCCTGCTTGACCGCAGCCAGCCAGGCGCGCCGCTGCGCCTGCCCTGCCGCGAGCGCGGCAGCGATGGCCTCGGCGCGCTCCTGCATCAGGTCGAGAAAGGCGCGGCAGCTGCCGGGAACGACATGGGCGGGAACGCCATGGGTGGTCAACTCGTCCATGTCGGTATTGACCTGCAGGATGACGGTCTTGCCGCCGGTGCGCCCGCGCAGCGTCCAATGCATAGTGTCGCGCTCGTTGAAGCCGGAGCCGAGCACGATCAGCACGTCGGCCGGATCGCCGAGGATGGCGGCCGTCGCGTGGCGGGTGCCCGCATAGCCGAACACGCCGAGCGACAATGGATGATCTTCCGGGAACACGCCCTTGGCGCGCAGCGTCGTGGCGACCGGGATCGACCAGCGTTCCGCCACCGCCATCAACGCGGCGGCCGCGTTGTCGTGCTCGACGCCGGCGCCGGCGAGAAACGCGATTTTCGCGCCGCCCAGCAGATCGAGCGCCGCAATGGCTGCGGGCCTGCTCAGCGGCGCGACCGCCTCGAAATAGCCGGAGACCGCCGCGTAATCCGCGCGCGCATTCGCCGGTCATGGCCTCGTGCGTCACCGACAGGTGCACCGGCCCGCGCGGCTGCGACCACATCGCGGTCAGCGCATGCCGGAGCCAGTGATCGAGGGCCTGCGGGCTCGCGACCGTTCCCGACAGCCGGGTGAGCGGCTTCATCACCGCGGTGTCGTCGAGCGTCGCCTGGCTGGCGTCCTGGAATGCGCCGAGCCCTTCCAAGGTGACCGGAATCTCCCCGCTCAGCACCAGAACCGGCGAGCCATCGGCCTTGGCCGCGGCGACCGCGGTCGCCATGTTGCACAGGCCGGGGCCGCCGATTCCCATCACCGCGCCGAAGCGGCCGCTGGCGCGGGCATAGCCGTCGGCCATGTAGGCGGCGCCGCCTTCATGGGCAGCGACGATCGGCTGCAAATGGGGGTGCCGCGCCAGCGCCGGCAGGAACGGATCGACGAGGCCGCCGGGCACCATGAAAAGATGGGTCAGCCCCTCCTGCACCAAAGCGTTCAAGAGGAAGTCGGTTCCTGCTGTCATCGGTGGTCTCTATCGTCGTGGGGCCGGCGCATGGCCCGGAAAAGTGGCGAATTTTGCCGACGATATCATGCGCCCTGTTAAGGAAATGAGAGTGCGGTTCCGATCCGCCGGATCCGCTCGGCCTACCGACTTGCGGAACGCGTCGCAGATTTGTCATAATTGAAGCGACCGCGATCTGCGTGAGAGCGTCTTTATGTACGTCAGCCCCGATGATGCCGCCGCCATGTATGCACGCGCGTGCCGCGCCTGGTACGGCAGGAGAGCACCGCGCATCGTGAAGAAGAGGATCGAGGAACTGCGACGGGCCGGCGACCTCGGAGGGGTCGCGGCCTGGAGTCTGGTCGCTGAAAAGCTGTTGTTGCTGCTGCAGCGCCAAGGTGCCGGCGTGGGACCCGCCTGAGCGCCTGCGTCTGCCTGCTCCCGCTGCGTTGCCGCGCCCATCGGCTTGCCGCTATGTTGCCGGCACAGGTGAAACGGGAACATCAACCATGAACATCTATTACGCGGTCATGTTCGCGGCGATCGTCGGTGCGGCGGTGGGCGCCGGCGCCGTCGCCGGACTGAAGGCGCAGGCGAAGGCCTATATCGTCACTGAAGTCGATGTGACCGGCGACATGGACGTTTTCCAGCGGGACTATGCCGCGCACGTCCAGGCGACGGTCGACCGGTTCGGCGGTCGCTATCTCGTCCGCGGCGGCCGCAATGCCGGCGTCGAAGGCGACCCGCCGAAGGGGCGCATCGTCATCTCCGTGTTCGACAGTTTCGATAAAGCGCGTGCCTGGCGGGATTCGCCCGAATACCAGAAAATCCTCGCGGTGCGCGAGCGCGAGGCGAAGTCGCGCATGTACATCGTCGAAGGGCTGCCGAACGTCTGACGGGCACTACGCCCGGCCATGACCCTAATGCCCGGTGGCGAGGGCGGCGAGGCGGGTGGGGTCGTCCGGCAGGGCGTTGCCGCGCCAGACGATGTGCAGGTCCGGCCGCACCAGGATGAGGTCGTGCCCGTAGACGTCGCGGGCGCGGGCGTCTCGAAGGTCGAGCACCGCATAGGGCGCGCCATGGGCGGCGAATGTCGCGGCGAGGGCGCCGACATCGGCCGCGCCGGCGAACCGCAGCAGGGTGTAGCCGTGGCCGTAGCCGACCCGGTCCTGCACCGCGGTGCCGTCGCCGAGCCAGACATGGGGCAGCCGGACGCCCGGCCAGGTGCTCGGAACATAATCCATGAAATCGTGCGCGGGCGCCTCGCCGGGCTCCGGCCGGATCAGGGGTGAATCCGCATAGCGGTAGCCGAGCTCGGCGCCGAGCATCTCGTTGGTCTTGCGCTGCTCGACATCGGCGACGCGGGCGAGCGCGGCGCGGGTCTCGGCGCCCGCCGGGGTGTTGTCGCGGATGTCGGGGCGCCACATGGAGCGCCATTTGCGCCGGCCCTGGGAGGCGAAGCGCGATGCCGCCACGTTGCGTTCGCCGACCTGGCGGCGCTCGATCCCGTAGGAGCGCAACAGGTTCGGTCCGCCCCAGCCGGCGAGCGTCGCGGCGAGCTTCCAGGAAAGGTCGATGGCGTCGCCGCAGCCGGTGTTCATGCCGAGGCCGCCGGTCGGGATGACCAGGTGGACGGCATCGCCGGCGAGAAACACCCGGTCGGTGCCGTAGCTGTCGGCGACCAGCAGGTTCTGGCGCCAGCGGCCGATATTGATGGTCTCGAACGGCAGCGGCATGGCGATGGTCTGTCTGAACAGCTCCACCATGTCGGAATCCTGCTCGACCACGCCGTGCAGCGTGAAGTGCCTGGTCGAATCCTGCACGATCAGGAAGGTGTGGCGGGAGTCGGCGACGTGATAATGGCGGCCCTTGCCGATCGGGATGCGCTCGTAGAGGTCGTCGCAGCGGTAGAGGCCCTGGCGCAGCTCGAGCAGATTGCCCTCGCCGGTGAGGCCGATGCCGAGCTGCTTGCGGATCGGGCTGCCGCCGCCGTCGCAGCCGGCGAGGTAGCGCGCGGTGATGGTCGATACCCCGCCGGCGCCGCGGACCTTGGCGGTCACCGTGTCGGGATGCTCGGTGAATTCGAGGAACTCGGTGGCGTAGCGCACCGTCACCGACGGCAGCGTCTCGGCCACCGCCTTGAGCAGAGGCTCCAGCGTGTATTGGGAGATGAGCTGATAGGGCTCGAGCGGCAGCGCCGCGTCGGTCGAGGCCGCGATCTCGCGCTTGGCCGCCGCCACCGAAGGGTAGGGCAGGTGCAGGAGCGGCGGCTCCAGGATCGAGGTGACGATGAAGACGTCCATCGGGCACTCCGCCGGCAGGCCGGCGGCGCGGATGCGGTCGGCAAGCCCCATGCGGCGGTAGATTTCCATGGTCCGGGCGTTGCAGCGCTCCATCTTGGGCAGGAACTGCGGCGCGTCCTTCTGCTCGACCAGGGTGCAGCGCACGCCGCGCATGCCGAGATCGACGGCGAGCGTCAATCCCACCGGACCGGCGCCGACGATCAGAACATCCGTATCCACCATTGCCGACCTCTGGAGCGCGCGCCGCTTGCGGCGCGGCGCGCAATTGGATTACCCGATCGGGCGGGCGCTGCGGAAGGGAGAAAACATCGAATCATATCGATATCGTCGACCTCGTCCTGAGGAGCGCGCTGTTGCGCGCGTCTCGAAGGACGGTCATAGGCGAGATCGTGCCAGTATCCATGCTTCGAGACGCCGTGCTTCGCACGGCTCCTCTGGATGAGGTACCTGGACTGAGATTACATCCCGTCCGATCTGATCGGTTTCATGGAATCAATCCACCAGCGTGACCACACCAGCCGATGAAAGACGCCGTTCATGAAAATCGTAATTCCCGACGACTACCAGGACATGGTCCACCAGCTCGCCTGCTATTGCCTCATCGGCAAGCACGACGTGACGCGCTACCGCGAGCCGGCCCGCGACCTCGATCAGCTCGTCGAGCGGTTGGGCGAGGCCGATGTCGTCGTCGCCATCCGCGAGCGGGTGAATTTCTCGCGCGCGCTGCTCGAACGGCTGCCCCGGCTCAAGCTGCTGGCGCTGGTCGGACGCAACGCCGGCACCATCGATTTCGCCGCCTGTACCGCGCTCGGCATTCCGGTCTCGACCGGCAAGAGCAATTCGCCGGACGCGCCGGCCGAGCTCGCCATTGCGCTGATGGTGGCGTCGCGGCGCAACGTCGCGCTGGAGGCCGAGCGCATGCGGCGCGGCGACTGGCCGTGCACGCTGTCGCATCGCCTGCGCGGCAGCACGCTCGGCATTTTCGGGCTCGGCGCGATCGGCTCCCTGGTTGCCGCGGCCGGCCACGGCCTCGGCATGAAGGTCCTGGTGTGGGGCCAGCAGGGCTCGGCGCAGCGCGCCGGGCGGCGGGCTACGAGGTTGCGGCGAGCAAGGAGGATTTGTTCGCGCGCTCCGACGTGCTGTCGCTGCATGTGCGCCTCAAGGCGGACACACGCGGCATCGTCGGCGCCGCCGACCTCGCTCGCATGAAGCCGACCGCGCTGATCGTCAACACCTCGCGCGCCGAACTGATCGCGCCCGGCGCCCTCGTCGCGGCGCTCGCGGCCGGGCGGCCCGGCTATGCCGCGGTCGACGTCTACGAGCACGAGCCGGTCACCGGCGGCGATCATCCTCTGCTCAAACTGCCCAACGCGCTGTGCGTGCCCCATCTCGGCTGGGCCGAATGGGACAATTTCGAGCTCTATTTCTCCGAAGCCTTCGAGCAGATCGTCGCCTTCGAGAACGGCGCGCCGCATGCGCCTCGCCAATCCCGAGGTGAAGCGGCGGTAGAGTTCAGAAAGGGCTGCGAGAACCGGACCGAATAACTCGAGTCCGTCCGTTCCGCTCGCGTCAGCGGGCGCTATTTCTTCGCTTCTGCCTCGCGGACCCGTTCTGTGAAGTTCTTTTCTGAGCTCGCCACCATGTCTGTAAATGCTTTGGCGTCCATGCAGGTATCGCAGTGCGAATCGACGGGAAGCGCGGCATCCAAAGGACGCCTGAGATTCTGGTGATGGTTGTGAAGGAAGAGGTCTGGGGGGTTGAGCGCCTTCAATCTTTGGAGCGTCATCCGGGTGTCTTCAATGACGGTCGGATGGCGAGGATTGTCGATGAGCGGAACGCCGTCATTCGGGATTTCGCCGCCGCGGAACGCGACGGAGTACGTCTTTCCACCTTCCTGCACAGTCGTCATCCACACAGTAGCGCCCTGCGTGTGTCCGGGCGTCCAAAGGGCGCGTAGCGTCGTTCCGCCCAATGAGACGGTGTCGCCATCTTTGATCACGCGATCCACGTGCACGGCGATCATGCCGGGAAACCCTCCGGCCGAATTGTCCCGGCCAGCCTCCAGCGCGGCAGCGTCGCCGCCGAGCGCCACCACCTGCGCTCCCGTCAGCTTCTTCATTGCCGCATGTCCCTGGACGTGATCCCAATGCGCGTGGCTCGAGATCATGATTTTGATGTCCTCGACTTTGAAACCGAGCTTCTTCACGTTCGAAACGATCACATCGTGCATTTCGGTCGAGCCCGTATCGAGCAGAATGTGGCCTTGCGGCGTGGTGATCAGATAGGAGCCATACTCGCCGCCCACCCAATAAATGTTGCCGATGAACTCGGAACGCTTCTGGAAAGGAGTTCTGCCCTTCCAGGGCGGCCGCGGGTTGCGCCGTGATGACCGTCCCCAGGAACAGAATTGCCGCGCTCAGCAGCACACTCACATTGATCCGGCGCATAAGGCCTCCTCAATCCGACCGAGCCAGCATATTCCTCGCTCTCGGGCAGGTCCAGCTCAAGGCTTTTGTGCAGCATGTGGCCGATGAGTTTGCTCTGTGCTTCGGCGATCTGCTTTCGTCAGTTGCGGACATGGCGCGTTGCACGTGTTGCTCGGCGATGGGCCACAGTGGCGGACATGCCGCCGCGTGGGCTATGGGCAACAATGGGCCGATATTGTTGCCGAAGGTTTCCCCACGCAATTTTTCGATGGATACTTTCACGGCCTCGAGAAATTTCGACGAAGTGAGCCGGCAGACTTTTGCAACGATATCGGCGCAAAGCGGTCGTTCGTCGCAATCCTACGCAATCAATACGCCTGACGCGAATGCACTCATCGTTTGATTCGTCGAGAACGGCGTTGGCGGAGTTCATCTTCGGATGCATCCTGCTGCACCTGAAGGCACTGAACAACGATTTTTGCGGCCCGTGAGATATGATCGCGGCTGAGTGTCTCCGCACGCGCGCCGTCTCCGGCGATCACAGCGTCAAGGATCTCGACGTGTTCGCCGAGAAGGGTCTGCGGCAGCTGCGCGCCGCTTCTCAGCCCCTCACCCATAACGCGGCGTAGATGGGGCCAGTGTGGAGCGGCGGTGCTTCACCAATCAAGGGATTTCCCGAGAGCTCTTTGATGAAAGCATGAAACCGCATGTCCGCTTCAATTTGCTCATTTAACGAACCGCTTTGGACCGCGGCACGGCATTCTTCGAGAAATGCCGGTCCTTCCGTCTTTGCACGTTCGGCGCCTCGCTCAGCCGCGAGACGCGCCGCAAGTCCCTCCAACATTGATCGTATTTGATAGAGGTTCCGGACAAAATCGACGTCCAATGGTGAGACGATTAGGCCCCGCCCAGCGGCCTCGCGGACGAGCCCTCTGTCTCTTAGTAGCAACAGCGCCTGCTGAACCGGCTGTCGAGAGACGCCGTACGCCCGAGCGATTTCGTCCTGAATCAACCGCGCGTTGGATGGCAGATCCCCAGCCACAATCTCAGAAACAATAGCATTTACAACCTGTTCGACCAGGGTCGGCTGAGCTTGGATTTGGATCATGCGATCTCCGGGATTCTAATTTCATCACTGCGGCGCGGAAAAATCTATTCTTTGAATTCGAATTCAGAATACACATTCCATATTCGAATTCAAGATCACATAAATGTGGTTTCCAAAGGGAGGGTTGGAACGCAGGCAGTTAGCCGTCGGATGCTTTTGAAATGTGCTGTCGGGGTTGGCGCGATTGCTGCCGGATCACTAGCCCGCAGTGCTGGCGCAGGCCGCTCCTGTCAAATTGAAATTCGGCAACGACCTTCCGGTCACTCATTCGGTCAACGTCCGGCTTAAGAAGCTATCGACGCCATCACGGCCGACACCAAAGGGCAGGTCGCGATCAGCCGTTTCCGAATAATCAACTCGGCAGCGACACCGACACGATGACGCAGTTGCGTTCAACGGGAGGAGAGCGATGAAGATCCCGCGCCGTCGATTTCTGCATCTGGCGGCGGTGCTGCCGTGCCGCATGCCGCGGATCGCGGCACCCTATCCACGCGCCCCATCACCCGTGCCATGCGGTTCGGCGCGACGGATGATCCGGATAGTGACGACTACGACGTGTTATTCCCTATATCGCCACTGGTCACGTTCCCAACCATGTCCTAAGAATTATTTGCGGTTACCGCATAAAACTCGGCGCAATTCGCCTGTGATCAATGGACTTAAACTGCCTTGAGGCGTGGAACCGCGCACCGCCGAATTACATCGACGCCAACGCCCTGGACGTGCCCAAAACCGGCTTGTGATGGAGTTCGGTGACCGTTTCTTTGCACGGTTTGCGGAGGTGGCGCAGACGACGGCTACCGGCAAGGTTACGGCCTTGCGCTGGTGAAGTCGCCGACGGTTCCGAGACATGAATGGCGGGGATTCGGGGATCGAGCGCCGAGTGGCCGCATGGATTTCAACTCCGGCTTCAACTGAGAACAAAACCGACATTGAATACTCGATCGGCAATTTCGATTATCGCGGCGGCCACCGGCTATGACAGGACGCGGAGCGGCCCGGAGGATGGGTTGAGCCCTTGCGAAACCCATCATTTCTCCGCGTGGCCGCTCGCCGCTGGCAGTTCGAGCATCATGACTGCCGGTTTCCAGCCAGGACGAAAGGCGTGGGCACGCTGCGTGCCTTCGGTCGCGAAGCCAAACGTGCGGAGAATCGTGGCGCTAGAAATCCGGCGTGTCCGCGTGCGGGACGGGTTCCGTGTCCTGGATGTGAAGATCGAAAGGATTCTCAGCGCAAGCTCTTTCGTACATGGGGCCTTGCTGTACGCGGCGCCAACGTTGAAGGGCATTCCACGGCATCGTGAATGCGCCCGGATCCTCGATGCGGATATTCGCCTCCAACATATTGCCATCATCGATCATGCGAAACCGCTCGACAATATGGAGTTTTTCCGTGTGCGGCGTGCGGAAATTATCGATATAGGTCTTGTCGTTGATGCCGATCGTATCGACCACGAGAGTATCGCCTTCGTAGTGCCCGACCAACTCGCCGGTCCAGCTCGGCTTGACGTTCGCCGAATGCGATACGTTCAGATAAATCCGCCGGCCGTCAGAGACTCTCCTGGTTGACCATGATGACCATGTCCGCGGTCTGTATGAAGTAAAGGGTCTGAACGGGGTGGAGGACGAATGCCGGCACCCCCAACGGGATGCAGCTCACCTGAACTGAATAGCCGGGCTTGCCGGAAAGTATCCATTCATTGCGCTTTCGAAGCTCCTCCTTGGCCCAGGGTTGGAGGATCGGGTTGTTCAAGTCGGCGATGTGGAATGTGGATCGCTTTCCCGTGCGTGCCAATTCTTGGTTGCTCACGAAAGGGTAGCGCGGGTCGTCCACGACGGGGCCGGGCCCGCCCGCCGGCGAAATAAAACTGTCGCCATAATTCAACGGCACCCACCCGGTGATATTGTCCGGTGAAAGATCAGGCCGGCTGGCGGGCTGCGCAGCCGCCGCTCCGGCGCAAACAACGGCGAGGACAATCCAAATCGCGTCGCTGGGAGCCTTGGTGCCCCGGATCAAAAATTTGGATACCTGGATTTTCCAGTTCTTGGCCATGGCAAAACTCCGTCACCGAAAGCGGCGATCGTCGCGCTAGAAATCCGGCCTGTCAGCGTGCGGGAGCGGCACCACTTCGTAGTGCAGGAAATCGAAATTGTTCTCCGCGCAGATGTCCTCCTCCCATTCGCGGTCGATGCGCCGGAAGCGCTGCTTCGCATTCCACGGCGTCGTGAAGGCGCCCGGATCCTCGACGTGGATCGCGATGTCGATCGCCTTGCCGCCGTCCGTCAGCTTGTAGCGCTCGATCACGTGCAGCTGTTCGGTGTGGGGCGTCAGGTACGGATCAACAAACGTCTTGGTCGTCTGCCCGATCGTGTCCACCACCAGCGTATCGCCCCCTTCGTAATGGCCGACCGAGTCGCCGTACCAGGTCGGCTTGGGATTCACCGCATGCGGCACGTTGAGCCAGACGCGCCTCACTTCTTGGCCCCCCTCGTTGATCATCGTGACGTGGGTCGGCGTCTGCAGGATGTGGATCGGCTGGACGAGCGTGTAGACCACCCAGCTCGGAACGCCCGACGGGTAGCAGCGCTCGCGGGCACGGAACGGGACTTTTCCAGCGAGCACCCAGTCGTTGGCCTTCTTCAGCTGTTCGACCGCCCAGGGCTTGAGGATCGGGTTTGTGAGGTCGGCCACCCGATAGGTGGGCTGCGAATTGGTTCGTAGCGCTTCGCGGTTGTCCACGTAGGGGTAGCGCTTGTCAAAAGTCACCGGGCCAGGACCGCTGTCGGGCGGCAGCAGATTATCGCTGATCATGAGCCAGGCCGATTTGCTGTCCAGGGAAAAGTCCGGGATCTTTTCCTGCGGCTGCGCGAGGGCCGAACCGAGCCACATCGCCGCCGCCGCGATGGCGAGCATCCCGCAGATGGCGCAGCTGGCGGGGCCCCTTGTGGCGGGCTGCAGCGCATTCGCGGAATTCGTTTCGGACATTATGACCTCCTTGGCGCAAGCGAGGGTAGCGTGATCCTGGCTGGCGGGGCTCTTAATTGCAACCATGGCAAGGAATTGGCCACGGGGAAAGCGCCCCATGGCCGGAGCCGGGAGGCCTGCCGGAGGAGAACGCCTATCGGGTGTCGCCGCTTGCTGCTCCCACGTTGCCGTTCGGGCCAAGCTGCTGCCGCGCCGAGAAACGTGATGAAATCCAGCCGTCGCATCTTGCTCCCGAGGCCAGACCCGATATTACGACAGGAACCCTGCCACACCGCCGTGGCTTGTTGTGTTGCGCATCACAGCAAATTTTGGCCGGCCATGGCTGAATTGGGTCGAAACCCGCCCCCTCTCCAGCACTCGGATGTCTCCTTACTCCCGGTGCGGACATGGTCTACGAGAGGAGCGTCCGTTGGTCAGGCCGTTCCATTCTGCTTGGCCAGGTGCAGCATGATCGTTCTTCGGGGAGGGTCCCCGGTTGGTTCTTGCCGGCTTTCGTCAGCCTGCCACGTCGGCCCCACTTGGCCTGCGGAGCGGCGCCATCGGACAATTTCGGTATAACAACACCTCCAGTCTACTTTGCATGGGGTTGTTTTTCGTAAAAATGAAAAAGGCGTCCCTCCGCCTCACGCTTGCCGTCACACAAGGGCGAGGAAGCAGAGGTGCCGTGCCCCACGCAAGGTGCTCAGCCCGGATGCGCGACGGCGATGGCCGAAGCCGCGGAGGGAAAGGCCTATCCCAGTTTCCCCACCTGCGCTTCGAGCAGGCCCCAGCACTTGCTGCCGAGCTTTTCCTTCCAGCTCGCGTAGACGCCGGAGAGCCTGGCGCGGAACGGCGCCTGGTCGATCTCGTTGAAGACGAGCCCGCGGGCGGCGAAGGTGTCGCGCAGGCTGGCGTTGAGCTTGCCCTGCTCGTCGCGCTGCCGGCGCACGAACTTCGCGACGTTGCGGGTGATCACCGCCTTGATGTCGTCGGGCAGGCTGTTCCAGGTGGCGAGATGCGCCATCTGGTTGAAGCCGGACCAGCTGTGATTGGTCATGCTGACATACTTCACCACCTCGTAGATTTTGAAGCCTTCGAGGATGACGAGCGGATTCTCCTGGGCGCCGACCTTGCCGGTCTTGATCGCGTCGTAGATCAGGTTGGCGGGCGTGGTCACGGGCTCGGCGCCGAACGCCTGGAAGGTGTCGAAGATCATCTGCCCCGGCGGCACCCGGATCTTCACCCCGGCGAGATCGTCCGGCTTGACCACCGGGCGCGTCACCGTGGTCACCTCGCGCATGCCGTTGTCGAAACCGGCGACCGGGAACAGATACATGCCCTTCGCCGCCATTTCCTCGCCGACATAGGCGCCGAGCGCGCCCGTCGATCGCCGTGTGCGCCTCCGGCGAGGACTTGAAGGCGAACGGCACCTGCTGGGCCTCGGCGACCGGCACCACCGTGCCGATGATCCCGCCCATCAGGGTGAAGAACTGGATTTCGCCGGAGATCAGCAGCTTCAGGGCTGCGGGGTCGCCGGCCACCAGCTTGTTGTTCTCCGGGTAGATCGTCGCCTCGACCCGGCCATTGGTCTCGGCGCGGATCGCGTCCCACATGGCGACGAGATTGACGGTGCAGCGGCACGTTGGTCGCCTGGTTGTGGTACTGGGAGAACTTGTAGTCGGCGGCGCGCGCGCCCTTGACGATGATGGTCGCGCCGGCCGCGCCGGCGAGCACCGAGCGTCGCGTCAATGCCGTTTTCATGCTCATGTTCTCCCTATGTATGGCAGGCGCAGGATGGGTCGAGTGCTACGAAACCCATCATGGGCCGCACGATCGGCCGATGATGGGTATCGGCTCCGCTCGACCCATCCTACGGATTCCAAGGCGTCGACGGACCGGGCCGCGCGCTCACGGCTCTCGCGACGTCAGATAGGCGGAGATCGCGATCATGTCGTCGTCGGTGAGCTGGTCGCACCACCCGCTTCATCAGCGGGGTCCATGGCGCCGTTGCGGGCGCCGATCTTGATGTCGTTGAGCTGGCGATAGATGTACATCGGCGAGCGGCCGGTGATCGGCGGAACCTCGCTGACGCCCTTGAGGTCGACGCCGTGGCAGGCCGCGCAGGCGATGGTCTTGCCGCCGGCGCCGGTCGCGACGATCATCTCGCCCTTCTTGATGCTGCCGGTCGGCACATGGGCGACGAAGCCGGTGCGGGGATCGCGGCTCTCGGCGCTGAGGTCGTTCTGCGGCAGTTCGATGATGCGGTTGCCGATCGGCTCGGTGCCGCCGTTCTCCACCGGGAAGCGCATGGCGCCGTTGCCGAGATAGGACTTGGGCACGGTGTCGGTCTCGACCACCTTGTACCAGACCGGATATTTCATCGAGCCGAAATATTCCGCGGCCGCCTTCATGTCGTCGTCGGAAATCGCCTTGGCGATCTGGATCATGACGCCGCCGCGCATGCCCTTGCGGATGCCCGATTTGAATTCGGCCATCTGGCGCAGGAAATACTGCACCGGCAGCCCGGAAATGCCGGCGGATTCCGGATGCCCGCCGCCGCTGGTGAGATGGCACAGCGCGCAGGCCAATCCGTTCGGCGGGCGGCCATGGGCGACCACATCCGGCAGCGGCGGATGCTCTTGCGGATACCAGTCCGGGGGACTGAAGCGGTCGTCGATCTGCGCCTGGGTGTATTGCTTGGTGCTGCCCGGCAACTGGATCGGCTTGACGGCATCCGGCGGCTTCGGCGGCGGCGCCACCGGATAAGCCCATTCCGGCAAACTCTGCGCCGGCGCCTGTGCCTGCGCTTGAACGGCCGGCAGCACCAGCATGCCGAGCGCGGCGATCGAAACCAAAGCCCTCATCGCGAACCCCCTTCGAAGTCGTCCTATTGATCGAACGCCGGCCGTCTCCGGAACGGGACAAGGCTCCGGAACGAACGGCGATCGCGCCATTCTACCGGATGCCATGGCGGTTGACGATGGGGATTGACGACGGGCGACGACGGGTGCGCGCGCGAAGACGCAAGCCCCTTTTCAGTCGCCATGCCTGTGTTACTCTGTTTCGGGGCTCTGACGTTCGACTCCCGTTGCAGCGGGGAGGGCCTCCCCTGGAGGTCGTGGAGTGACCGAGGCCGGTCGGCCGACGCCTTTTCCCGTCTGCGAATGTCCGGCCCGGCCGTCGCGCCGTGGGGCCGGCGGCGGGCAACCACGGGGAGAGGAGTTTCCCGATGGCGATGACCGGGACGGTCAAGTTCTTCAACGGCGAACGCGGCTACGGGTTCATCAAGCCGGATGACGGCGGACGTGACGTCTTCGTGCACGTAACGGCGGTCGAGCAGGCGGGACTGAAGGTCTTGAACGAGGGCCAGCGGATCACCTTCGAAGTCGAGCCCGACAAGAAGGGCAAGGGGCCGAAGGCGGTGAATCTCGTGGTGTCGTGACGCCCGGCGGCGCGGGAATGTCGCTTCGGCCACGGGGGCTGTGACTTCGGCCGGCCGTGCAGGCGGGCCGCACCGATGCCGCGAGCGGCGCCTCCGCCGGAAGCGACTTCCACGGCAAAAAGCCCCGGAGTGCCGGGGCTTTTTGGCATTGCCGCTGGTCATTGTCGCGCGTGGCGATGGCCGCCCGTCAGAAGTGGAAGTTGATGCCGCCGCGCACGATGTTGGTGGTGAAATCCACATTGTTGGCGGCGGGGAAACCGCAGGCGCCGCCGCATGAGGTGTTGCCGAGATCGACATAGAGATATTCGACCTTGGCGGTCCAGTTGGCCACCAGGGCGAATTCGAGGCCGCCGCCGATGGTCCATCCGGCATTGGTCTGGTTCACCCCGGCCGTGAACGGCGTGGTGGTGCGAATGTTGCCGACCGCGAGGCCGCCGGTGAGGTAGGGCATCCAGCGGTCGATCGCATAGCCGACCCGGCCGCGGGCGGTGGTGAGAAAGTTGTTGCTGGTGGTGCAGACATTGGCCGCGCAGCCGGCGGCGCCGTTCACGAAGCTGTTGCCGTGGATGTCGGTCCAGTCGATGTCGCCTTCGACGCCGTAGACGAACTGACCGAACTGCCAATTGTAGCCGACCTGGCCGCCGAACAACCCGCCCGACACATCGAAGCTCGAGCCCAACGCGCTCCAGTCGGTGGTGCCCCAGCCGTAGCCGCCGTTCGCGCCCATATACAGGCCGGTCCAGTTGTAGACCGGCGGATAGTAGGCAGGCGGTGGCGCCTTGTACACGGGACGGCCGAAGTCGGCCGCCGACGCCGCGCCGGTCAATCCCGCCAGGGCCAGCAGCCCCGCGGTCGCCAACAGGAAACCCCTCATGACCCTTACTCCAGTTCGGGAACGTTGGTCGCAAGTTATTTCAATATTAGAATCATGTCTAGTGAAGATTTTGCACACCATATCACAATAAAATTCATGGTTTACGAAAAGTATATTGGCACTTTGACTGCCACTTTTCAGGATTAAATACGCCGAGTTGTTGCCGCAATTCGGCGATCAATTCTTGTTTTTCGACAAGGTGTCTTTTGTTCTCTTCTGACCTGACTGCGATGCGCGGCTGCCTCAATCCACTTTCCGCCCGTCGGCGTCGGCATTCGCTCGATCGCCGAAGGTGGCTGCAAGGCCGCAATCGCAGTCAGTTCGTGCCTGGAATTTATCGCAACCTTCAGGTTAACCGGTCATCAACCCGGAATGGCTGGGAGAAGTTAAGGATAACCAGTCGTATAGTTTTGCCTGCGACCTCGGTTATCGCCCGCCCGTGCGCCGATATGACCGGGTGGCCGTTACGGCCATGCCGGCTTGCCGACGGCGCGCAACTCGTGCGAATCCATGGGCATGGCATCCGACCCCCCCGTTCCGGTCCCGACCGCCCTCGTCACCGGAGGGGCGCAGCGGATCGGCCGCGCCATCGTGCTGGCGCTGGTTCGCCGCGGCTACGCGGTCGCGGTGCATACGCACCGTTCGGTTGCCGCGGCGAAGGAATTGTGCGCCGGCATCGCCGCCGCGGGCGGAGCCGCGGCCGTGGTCGGCGGAGATCTCGCGCGATCACGCCGCCGTCCTCGATCTCGTGCCTGCCGCCGCGGCTGCGGTCGGCCCGCTGACCCTGCTGGTCAACAATGCGAGCGTTTTCGAGCCGGACGACGTCGGGGCGCTCGATCGTGCCCGCTTCGACCGCCATTACGCCGTCAACCTGCGCGCCCCGGTGTTCCTGGCCGAGGCCTTCGCCGCCCAGGCGCCCGCAGCGGCCGACGCCTCGATCGTCAACCTGCTCGATCAGCGCGTCTACAAGCCGACCCCGCACTACCTATCTTACGGGCTCGCCAAGAGCGCGCTTCTGGCCGCGACCACGACGCTCGCCCAGGCGCTGGCGCCGCGGGTGCGGGTCAATGCGGTGGCGCCCGGGGCCGGCCTTGCCGAATGCGCGGCAGGACGCCGAGACCTTCGCGCGGGTCTGTCGCGCGGTGCCGCTCGGGCACGGGCCCGCGCCCGAGGAGATCGCCGACGCCGTGCTGTTTCTCGCCGCCGCCAGGAGTATCACCGGGCAGACCATTGCGGTGGATGGCGGTCAGCGCCTGGGCTGGCGGGCCGATCCCGCCGACGACGAGTAAGGGCAGGTCGCTGGGTTCCGCCGGGCGGCACCGGCGCACGATCGCCTTAGGTTGCGGGTCGTTCGGACGAGATGAGGTGCAGAGGACGAGCCGGAGCGGCACGGATTCAGCTGGCAACGAGAGCGCTCTTAAGATCGGACATGCAGAAGAAGAACATCGACCCGGACATCGAGCTCAAGGACGACGACGAGGAACCCTCGCTGCCGGAACTGCCGGATGTGGCCGACGAGCCGGGCATGGAGATCGACTGGCTGCCCGGCACCGGCACCGGGCGCAACATCATCGCCGAGTTTGCGCGCCACGCCCCCTCGGCGCCCGGCGTCTACCGCATGACCGGCGCCGGCGGCGACGTGCTCTATGTCGGCAAGGCCAAGAACCTCAAGAAGCGCATCCTCGCCTATGCGCGGCCGACCGGCCATGTGTCGCGCATCGCGCGCATGGTGGCGGCGACCTCGGCGCATCGAGTTCGTCTCCACCGCGACCGAAACCGAGGCGCTGCTGCTCGAAGCCAACCTGATCAAGCGGCTGCGGCCGCGCTTCAACGTGCTGCTGCGCGACGACAAGTCGTTTCCCTACATCCTCATCACCGCCGGCGAGCGGCCGTCCGCAGATCTGCAAGCACCGCGGCGCCCGCAACCGCGACGGCGACTATTTCGGGCCGTTCGCCGCGGTCAATGCGGTCAACCGCACCATCACCGCGCTCGAGCGCGCCTTCCTGATCCGCTCCTGCTCCGATGCCGTGTTCGAGAGCCGCACCCGGCCATGCCTCCTGTTCCAGATCAAGCGCTGCGCGGCGCCGTGCACCGGCGAGATTTCCCGGCACGATTATGACGAACTGGTGCGCGAGGCGAAGACCTTCCTGTCGGGCAAGAGCCGGGCGGTCAAGGAAGAGCTCGCCGCCGAGATGGACCGCGCCGCCGCAACGCTCGATTTCGAGCGCGCCGCCGCCTTGCGCGACCGCCTTGCGGCGCTGTCGGCGGTGCAGGCGCGCCAGGGCATCAACCCCCGCGGCGTCGAGGAGGCCGACGTCTTTGCGATCCACCAGGACGGCGGCTTCAATTGCATCGAGGTGTTCTTCTTCCGCACCGGGCAGAACTGGGGCAACCGCGCCTATTTTCCGCGCGCCGACCGTACGCTGCCGCCGGAGGAGGTGCTGGGCGCCTTCCTTGCGCAGTTCTACGACGACAAGCCGTGCCCGCGGCTGATCCTGCTGTCGCACGAGATCGAGGACTGCCGGCTGCTGGCGCAGGCGCTCTCGATCAAGAGCGGGCACAAAATCGAGATCGGCGTGCCGCAGCGGGGCGAGAAGCACGACCTCATCGAGCATGCGCTGGCCAATGCGCGCGAAGCGCTGGGGCGCAAGCTCGCCGAGGCGGCGTCGCAGCAGCGCCTGCTGGCGGCACTGGCGTCGAGCTTCGGGCTGGCGCAGCCGCCGCGGCGCATCGAGGTCTACGACAACAGCCACATCCAGGGCAGCAACGCGGTCGGCGCCATGATCGTCGCCGGGCCGGAGGGCCTGCGTAAGAACCAGTACCGCAAGTTCAACATCAGGTCGGCGGAGCTGAGCCCGGGCGACGATTTCGGGATGATGCGCGAGGTGCTGCAGCGCCGGTTCAAGCGCCTGCTGAACGAGGCGCCGCGCCCTGGCGTTCCGGGCGTCCCAGCCGCCCGACGGCCGGAGCAGACCGCAACCGTTTCCGACCTGCCGGGCACGGACCGGCCGGGGGCGCCCGCCGAAGGCGCTGCCGAGGCCGCGATCGAGCCGCAGCCGTCGCTGGAGCGCGATGACGCCGACGCGCCGCAACCCGCGGAGCGCGACGACATCGTCTGGCCGGACCTGGTCCTCATCGACGGCGGGGCCGGGCAGCTCAATGCGGCGCGCGAAACGCTGGCCGCTCTGGGCATCACCGATGTGGTGATGGTCGCCATCGCCAAGGGCCCGGACCGCGACGCCGGCCGCGAGACCTTCCATATGCCGGGCCGGCCGCCGTTCAAGCTGCCGCCGCGCGATCCGGTGCTCTATTTCGTCGAGCGCCTGCGCGACGAGGCCCATCGTTTCGCCATCGGCTCGCACCGCCAGCGCCGCAGCCGCGACATCCGCGAGGCCGGCCTGCAGGAAATCGCCGGGATCGGCCCGACCCGCAAACGCGCCCTGTTGCGCCATTTCGGCACCCTCAAGGCGATCGAACGGGCCTCGATCGCCGATCTGCGCCAGGTTCCCGGCGTCAGCGACGAGACCGCACGACGGATTTATGACTTTTTCCACGATGTCGCGCATTGATGAGGCGGTTTTATTGAGGATGACGGGAAAATTCCTTGCCATCGAGGGCTGTTGCCGGGCGCCGGGCGCGTCTATGTTGATTTCATGGATGCAGCCACTTCACATTCCCTGCGGGGACGGCCTCTGGCCATCCCCAACCTTCTGACCTATGCGCGGATTGTCGCCGTACCGATCGTGGTCGGTTGCATGTACTGGCAGAGCATCCTGCAGGGCGGGCTGTGGCTGCGCTGGGTGGCGCTCGCGATCTTCATCGCTGCGGGGATCACGGACATCCTCGACGGCTACTTCGCCCGCAGCCTCGGCCAGCAGTCGAGCTTCGGCCGCATGCTCGACCCGATCGCCGACAAGCTGCTGGTTTCGTCCTGCCTGTTGATGCTGGCGGCCGACGAGACCATCAAGGGCTGGTCGCTGTGGGCGGCCATCGTCATCCTGTGCCGGGAAATCCTGGTGTCAGGGCTGCGCGAATACCTCGCCGAGTTGCGCGTCAGCGTTCCCGTGACCCGGCTCGCCAAATGGAAGACGACGGCGCAGCTCGTCGCCATCGGGTTCCTGCTGGCCGGGGAGGCGGGAGACAAGATCATCCCGGTCGTCACGGTGACGGGCCTCACCTTGCTGTGGATCTCGGCGATCGTGACGCTCTACACCGGATACGACTATTTCCGCGCCGGCGTGCGCCATTTGATCGAGCAATGAGCCGAACCGGGCAGGCGAAGCGATGAGCGTGAAGATTCTTTATTTCGCCTGGGTGCGCGAACGCGTCGGCAAGGCCGAGGAGACCGTCGAGCCGCCGGCCGGGGTCGCGACCGTCGACGACCTCATGGGCTGGCTCGCCGGGCGCGGCGAGGAATATGCCCATGCCTTCGACAATCCCAAGGTCATCCGCGCCGCGATCGACCGCGCCCATGTCAAGGCCGACGCCGCCATCGCCGGGGCCCGCGAGGTCGCATTCTTTCCGCCCATGACCGGAGGGTGAGTCCAGGCGGATGTCTTCCTCCTCCCCTGCTTCAGGCTGCTTTCGGGGGAGGCGGCAGAGGACCGGGAGAGCGAGGAGCCATGCCAGCCACCGTTCGCCTGCAGAGCGAAGACTTCGACGCCGGTGCCGAGGCGCGCCGGCTCGCGGCCGGGCGCACCGACATCGGCGCCATCGTCACCTTCACCGGCATCTGCCGCGGCGCGGAGGCCGGCGCGCCGGTCGCCGCCATGACGCTGGAGCACTATCCGGGCATGGCCGAGGCCGAGATCGCCCGCCATGTGGAGGAAGCCCAGGCGCGCTGGCCGCTGCTCGGCGTCACCGTCATTCACCGCTACGGCCGCATGGTGCCCGGCGACAATATCGTGCTGGTGGTCACCGCCGCCTCCCATCGCGGCGATGCCTTCGCCGCCGCCGAATTCCTGATGGACTACCTCAAGACCAGGGCGCCGTTCTGGAAGCAGGAAGAGCGCCCGCACGGGACCGCCTGGGTCGCCGCCAAGGAGGCCGACGATGCCGCGGCGGAGCGCTGGGACAAGCCGGGACGGCGCGCCGCGGAATGAAACGCAGCCGTCAGCGCAGCCAGAGCATCCGCACGGTGCGAAAGCGGGCGCCGAAACAGCACGTCCCCGATCCGATCGAACTCGTCACCGTGCTCGATTTCGTCCGTTATGCGGTGACCCGGTTCAATGCGGCAAAGCTGGTGTTCGCCCATGGCACCACCGATCCGGTCGCCGAGGCGGCCTTCCTGGTCGGCGAGGCCCTGCAACTGCCGCCCGACCGCTTCGAGCTGTTTGCGCCCGCGCGCGTGACCGCGCCGGAGCGCGAACGCATCCTCGGCCTCATCGAGGCCCGCATCGGCACCCGCAAGCCGGCGGCCTATCTGCTGGGACGGATCTATGCCGCCGGGGTGCCGTTCTACGTGGACGAGCGGGTGATCGTGCCGCGCTCCTATCTCGGCGAGATCATCGCCGGCGAGGCTTTTTGCGGCGGCGAGGACGGGATCGCCCTCGTCGATCCTGACGGGGTCGCCCGCGTGCTCGATCTCTGCACCGGATCGGGTGCGCTCGCCGTGCTCGCAGCGATGCGGTTTCCCGACGCCGCCGTCGATGCCGTCGACATTTCGGCGGACGCGCTCGCGGTGGCGGCGCGCAATGTCGGCGAACACGGGCTCGACGATCGCATCACGCTGCTGCATGGCGATCTCTTCGCGCCGGTGGATGGCGAGCGCTACGACCTCATCATCACCAATCCGCCCTATGTGGACGCCGCCGGCATGGCGGCGCTGCCGCCGGAATGCCGGCACGAGCCGGCGCTCGCGCTCGACGGCGGCGCCGACGGGATCGCCGTCATCGCGCGCATCATCGCGCAGGCCGGCCACCATCTGACCGCTCATGGCGGGCTGCTCTGCGAGGTCGGCCGCGGCCGCGGCGTGATCGAGGCGCGTTATCCGGAGCTTCCGTTTCTGTGGCTGGACACCGAGGAGAGCAGCGGCGAAGCGTTCTGGCTCGCCGCCGCGCCGATCGGCGATCGCGCCTAGCCGCTCAGCGACCCGCCCGCGTCATCGACCATTCGAGCGCCAGCTGCTGGCCGAGGTCGAGCTGCGCCCGCGTCATCTTCGAAGCGACGGCGTCGCGAAGCCGCAGGAAGTACTCGCGGTTGTTCTTCGGGCCGTGAGCGGCCGCGAGGTTGAGCCACTTGTAGGCCTGCACCACGTCGCGGGAAACGCCGAAGCCCTTGTCGTACATCAGGCCGAGCAGATACTGCCCGGTGGCGTCGCCCTGTTCGGCCGCCAGCAGATAATAATCGACCGCGGCAGGCCAGGACTGCGGAACGCCGAGCCCATGCTCGTACATGTAGCCGAGCAGCGCTTCCGCCCGCGCATTGCCGCGCCGCGCCTTCGGGCCCGATGCGCTCGAGCGCCGTGTCAGGATCGCCGTAGCTCGCGATCGTCGCCGTGTCGACGACCGCGTCCGCGGCCGTCGCGGCGGTGGCGCTCATTGCCAGAACGAGAGCGCCGCAAATCAGCCGTGCAAACTTGTCCATGCCAGTTCTCCCGCGGCAACGCCGTGGTTCGACCCCGACATCCGGTTTCCGGCCTGTCAAAGCGGACGGAACCGTCGGAACGGTGTCGAGCAGCAGCCATGCCTTCGACCCAGCCATGCGCTAGCCGAGGCCCCTCACCGAAAAAATCTGCGGCGCCATCCTCTCGCCGAGCCAGGCGATCCAGATCGCCGGCGCGAGGAACAGGCCGAACGGCAGCCGGGTGGTCGCGCGGATGGTGCGGCCCGAACCCGAGCCACCTCACCAGGCAGACCGCGAGCGCCGCCAGCGCCGCGATCTCGACGGCGATGGGAATGCTCGGCCAATCGAGCCAGGCGCCGGCGACGCCGGCGAGCTTGACGTCGCCCAGCCCGATGCCGTCGCGGCCGCGCAGGCGCCGGTAGGCCGCCCACAGGCCGAAAAAGAGGCCTGCCGTCACGGCGGCGCGCAGCGCCGCGCCGGCGAGCGCCGCGCCGATCGCATCGGGCTGCCGGATCGCCGCGTCGACGAGCCCGAGCGCCAGCGCCGCGGCGCTGAACTCGTCGGGAATGATGAAGCGACGGGCATCGACGGCGGCGATCGCCACCATGAGGCAGGCGAGGCCGGCGCCGGCGACGCCGCCCAGGCCCGGCGCCGCGATGATGCTCGCGGCCGCCGTCGCGACGACTGCGACGACGACGGTTGCGTCTTCGAAGGTCGGCACGCCCCGCGGCGTCCGCGATATCGAGTTGAGCCAGTGCACCGACATGGCCGCCGTCCTCCGACCTATCGGGCCCGCGGCGCGGGGCCGACATAGGGCGGCACCGGCGCCAGCGTGCCCTTCAACTTGGTCCGCAATTCCTCGGCGACGTAATGGGCATCGACGCTGTCGCGGATGATCTGCGGCCGGATGAAGATGATGAGCTCGGTGCGGGTGATGTTGTGGCCGGTATTGCCGACCACGTTGCCGAGGCCGGGCACCTGATCGAGCAGCGGGATGCCGCTTTGATTGGTGTTCCTTCTGCTCCTGGATCAATCCGGCCAGCAGCACGGTCTGGCCGGTCGCCACCGAGATCGAGCTCTTGACCTTGCGCTGCGAAATGGTCGGCGTCAGGTTCGGCCGCTGCCGAGCCGGGGGCGACCTGGCTGATCTCCTGCTCGATTTCGAGCCGGACATTGCCGTTGGCGCTGACGCGCGGCACCACGCGAAGGATGATGCCGGTCGAGCGATAGTCGATGGTGTTGACGATGGTGTTCTGCGTGGTGAGCACGTTGGCGGTGCCGGTCGAGATCGGCACGTCGTCGCCGACCATCAGCGTCGCCACCTGGTTGTCGGTGACCACCAGCGAGGGGTTGGACAGCACCTTCACGTCGGTGACCGAGTGCAGGGCGTCGATGACGACGTTCGGGTTGGATTGCGAGCCGACCAGGAAGTTGAACCCCGGCAAGGTCTGGCCGAGGAGCGCGCCGGCGGCGGCGCCGGCGGCGCCGGCGACGCCGGTCGAGCTCACGCCCCGCCGCCCGCCAACGGGTTCGTGCCGGTGGAGTTGATCAACCCGGCCTTGCCTTTCTGCAGGAAGAACTGGACGCCGTAGGACAGCGTGTCGTTGAGCGTGACCTCGGCGACGGTGGCGTCGATCGCGACCTGCAATTGCGGCCGGTCGAGCTGGGCGAGCGTGCGCAGGATGAGCTGGTAGTTTTCGTTGCTCGCATAGATCAGCAGCGAGTTGCTCGAGGCGTCGGCGGTGATGCGGACGCCTTCGAGAAGCGGCCCGCCGCTGCCCAGCGCCGCCGCCTCCCGGAGCCGCGCGCTTCGAGCGCATTGGCGTTGGCGCTGTTCGCCGTTCCGATCGTGCTCTGAAATCCCGACGCGCCGCCGCGGGCGCCGCCGGCTGCCGCCGCCCCGAGCTGCCGACGACGCGCCGGCGCCGCCGCCGCCACCGGCTCCGCCGGCGCCGCCGCCTGCGGCGCCGCCGCCCAGCGACAGGCGCTCGGTCGGCCGAGCGCGGCGCGGTCGACCTCGGCGTGTCGAAGGAGCTGCCCGAGCCGCCGCCGACGAAAATATCGTTGAGCACCTTGGCGACCTGGCGGGCCTCGCCGTAATTGACCCGATAGACGTGCACGCCGGTGCGACTGGTGTCGGTGGTGTCGAGGCGCTTGATCCAGGTCTCCGCCGCTCGCAGCAGGTCCGGCTTCTTGGTGACGACGAGAATGGCGTTCATGCGCGCCATCACCTGGAACTTGATGTTGCCCTGGCTCAGGCCGCCATCGCCGGAATCGAGGATCTTCTCGACCTCGGCGATGATCGGCTCCGGACTGCTGTACTGGACCGGGAAGATGCCGACCGACTGCCCGCGCATCCAGTCGACGTCGAAGCTCGAGCGCGGTCTCCATGGTGTTGCGGCGCTCCGGACCGGTGCCCTGGATCAGCAGGAGGTTGCGGACGGGATCGGCGCGCACCATGCCGGGCCTGATCGCGAAGCTGTCGAGCAGCTTGACCAGCGCGGCGGCGGAGACGTATTGCAACGGAAGGACGGAAACGCCGTAGCCGGGCTCGGGGTGGCCGGCGACCGAGTCGGTGTTGCCGCCGCCGATCGCGTCGCCCAGCGGGATGATGCGATAGCCCGCCGCCGTCGCGGATCAGCACGACGTTGCTCATGCGCAGGACGCTTTCGAGCACGAACAGCAGATCGGATCTTCGGCACCGGCTTGCCGGACGACAGGCTGATCGATTCCCTGCACGCGCGGGTCGATCGAATAGCCGACGCCCAGGATGTCGCCGAGCACCGCCTTGGCGACCTGCGTGATCGGCGTGTTCTCGAAGTTGAGCTCGTAGCCTTCGCCGCCCCCGGCGCCGCCGCCCGCCGCCGCTGCTGCCAGCCTGGCGCGCGCGCGCCGAGTCGGTGGCGGGAACGACGACCCCGGTATAGACCATGGGCTTGGCGCGCTGGCCGTCGATCGGGGCGTCTCGGCTCGGGCTGCGGCGAGCGCGGCAGCAGGTCGAGCGCGCGGATGCGATCGAACACGTCGGGGGCTTTGGCGTCCTCGGTGGCGATCGGCAGGTTGGTGCACGAGCCGCAGCGCGCGAGCGTCAGCGCCCACTGCAAACGCCAGCGATCCGCCGCGAAGCGATCGACGCGCATCGACGATTCTGCTGTCCCGTGCCACTTACGACGCCAGCCCCGGTTCATGCCTGCCGCTCTTGCGGCCGCAGGCAAATCACAGATCAGGAAGGTAGACGTCGAATTCCCAGTGCTACGTTCTGTGAATTCCCGGCGCCCCACTCCCCCTCGCCCAGCATATTACCCCTATCATGACAACTTTTATACACTGATCTGAAATGTCTAACAGCCACCCAATTGTGGCAACATCCCGCTCGGCGACCTGCTTGGCGGCTCGATATGTCGGCCGCCGGGTCGGCCCGGCTGCCAGGCAGCCGGCGCCGAATCCCGGTGGCGGAAGGGGTTCGCGCCTTCGCGCGCGTCAATGAGGCCCGACCAGCGTTGTCTTCGCCCCGGTGTGGCCACCGGGCGACAACCACGCATTGTCTCGCCTCCGTGCCCGCATCTTCGAGGTTCCATAGGACAAAATTCCGCACGGGTGTCGATCGTGCACGGTGTTGCCGCACGGCGTCGCGATCATGCCACCGGTCCGGTTGCGGTTGCAGACGACCGCCCGCACCCCTGCGCGCGTGCTGCGCGTACCTGCAGCGCCGCCGTGCGGTCCATGAGCGGCGAATTTCTCGGCGTGCGCCGTCCTCCTCGCGAGCCGCCGATTTCGTGTCGGGCCTGCTCGCAGAACCGGCACCCTGCAAAGCCGATCATGTCAATGCACTCACGCCCGGCATGCCCGTTGCGCTGGTCCGCATCGTCTCGTGGTCGCCGGCCGCACGGAGCACGCCCACATCGTAGAGGCGATGCCGGCGACCTCGCGCCGACATTCCATCCGCACGAACCCGCGGGGTTGCAGCCGCCGGCTGTTCCCACCGAAATACAACCGTTAAACCGACCGCCTGAACGGCTTGAATAGATGGTTGCCTGGAAGATCGGTTGACCAGAATTCAGCATCGCCGCCACCACGCTTTCGCGTATTTGTTCGACGACTGCCGCATTGCGTGCCGTATCCCTATCAGAGCGATCAGGGCGCGCTCTTCTTGTGCTGCCGGTTGCAAGATATGCCGGAGAAATGGGCGTTTATTTCTCTCGAAATTCGCTTTGTACCCACTGCAAGAGTGGCTCACGGCGTGGCCGCATACTGAGCCGATACCGCATCGGAGGATATCTCATTAAATTCACGTAAACACGTCATTAAATCTACATTAACGGGATATTGCAGCACAGCCACAGCCTGCCTTAAAATTTCCTTAAGCCGCTGCACAAAACGTCAAGTCGCTGGAAAAGTCGTCACACCACGTTGATAGTGCGGCTTCCTGCAGAACTCGGTGTGTACCGAACGGGAGGGGGGTTCTCATGTCAAGAATTCAGAAGTTGCTTGGCTGTCGAAAGGTGCTTGCAGGCACTTTCGCTTCGGCGGTGATGATCGGGATGAGTACGTCGGGGGCCTTGGCCGTCGTCGGATGCGCCGGCACGGCGGGAACGTCGGCGGTGACATCGAACCCGACCCAGCTCAATCTGCAATGCATGCAGCCGATCTTCATTCCCGGCCACCCGATGCAGAGCTTCGGCGGCAGCGAGCTGGTGAGGACCAACGGGACGACCGCCTTCTACTACCTGGCGGATCGTTCGAACCTCGGCATCGACGTCATCAACGCCACCAACATGACCTACAAGACGCGCATGGTGCCGCCGGCCGGTGCGGGCACGCCGATATACAATAAGATCGGCGGCAACACTACGCCATAACCGGCTACAAAGGCCAGGACCCGACCGGCGGGTTCATCGGCCCGACGATCTATACGGCGGGCCCTTCGAACACCAATACGGGAAGAATAGGCACCGTCGAAGAGGCCAATACCGGCCCCAATTTGATGGCGGTCTACGTCAATCCCAATGACAAAACCAACAACCAGCGGTGGCTCGTCGTCACCGACGGCGCCTGCGAGGTCAACAACAATGGCGGCGGCTATTCGAGCGCTGCGGCCGGCGGCAGCATGCGTGCCTGCACGTCGCCCGCGGATCCCTCGGTCGCCGGGACCCTCGTCGCAAAGGGGAGTTACACGACTTATAGCCCGAAT
>CAWCJX010000011.1:0-211528 GCA_963795865.1 uncultured Alphaproteobacteria bacterium | reverse complement strand
AACTCAAAGCGGAGAATTCCGGGCTAACTGTTGCGCAGGCGCACGCCGCCGAAGCCGGGGATGCGGTTGATGAGGACGACGACGGCGAAGGTGACGATCAGCATGATCAGGCCGAGCACCGCGATGGCGCCGAGATCGCCGCTCTCGTTGAGATCGAAGATCAGCACCGAGATCACCTTGGTCTGCGAGGTGAACAGCATGATCGCCGCCGACAATTCGCGGATCACGCCGACGAAGATGAAGCACCAGGTCGCGATCACGCTGGTGCGCAGCAGCGGCGCGGTGATGCGGCCAGAGCGTGCCGAGCCGGGTGGCGCCGAGAATGCGGCTGGCCTCCTCGAGATCGGGATTGACCGACGCGGAACGCCGACTGCAGCTGCTGATAGGCCGCCGGCAGCGCGATGGTGACGAAGGCGATCAGCAGGATCCACAAGGTGCCGTAGAGCACGAAGGGCGGCCGCGTGTAGCTCAGGAACAGGCCGACGCCGAGCACGATGCCGGGCACCGCGACCGGCGCGGTGGCGAGGAAGCCGAGCGCCTTGTGCCACGCGATCGCCTGGCGCGCGGTCATGTAGGCGATCACCACCGCCATGACGGTGCCGATGGTCGCGGCGGAGGTGCACAGGATCAGCGTGTTCTCGAAGGCGAGCCTGGTCGCGGACAGTTCGAAGAACACGAATTCGATGTTGTGCAGCGTGAGCGTGCCGAGCGACGACGAATTGCGACGCCACCGGCGAGAACGCGGCGTTGAGCAGCGCGCCGTAGGGCAGGAACACCGGGTTGCAGCAGCACCATGAAGACGACGGCGAGCGCCACCCATTTCCAGCGCGCCGAGCGCGACCAGGCGCGGATCGCCCTGCCGGCCGCCGACCACGCGATAGCCGCGCCGCCCGAGAACCAAGTTCTCGGCGCGCAGCAGCAGGATGGTGAGCACCAGGAGCGGCAGCGAGGCGGCGGCGGCGAGCTCGGGCTTCGGCGGATACTGGAACAGGCTCCAGATCTTGGTGGTCATGGTGTGGAAGCCGGCCGGCAGCGCCAGGATCGCCGGCGAGCCGAACAGCGTCATCGCCTGCAGGAACGCGACCAGCGCGCCGGCGAGCACCGCCGGCATGGCGAGCGGCATCGTGACCCGGCGCGCCGTCGTCCAGGCGCTGCCGCCGAGGATCGACGAGGCGTCCTCGAGATCGCCGGGAATGCGGTCGAGCGCATTGGCGACCAGCACGAACACGTAGGGAAAGGTGTAGCAGGAGATGACGAAGATCAGGCCGGGCAGCGAATAGATGTTGAAGCAGATACTCGTCCGGCTCCGCGCCGGTCACGGCGCGGAAGGCCTGGTTGAGCAGCCCGCTGTTCGGCGCCGCCAGCAGCTCCCAGGCGATGGCGCCGAGAAACGGCGGGGTGACGAACGACGCCGTCACCAGCGCGCGCACGGTCCGGCGCAGCGGCATGTCGGTGCGCGCCACCAGCCAGCCCATCGGCGCCGCCACCGCGCAGCAGATCGCCGCCGACGATGGTCGCCAGGATGACGGTCGTGATCAGCGGATCGAGGAAGGTCGGCATCGGTGACGAGCTGCGGCGAAATTGGCGAGCGTGAAGGCGCCGGCCTTGTCGTGGAAGGCTGTAATAGACGAGCCACGACAGCGGCAGCACGATCAGCACGCACAGCACCGCCGCGAAGCCGATCAGGATCGGCCACGACAGGTCGAAGCGAAGCGGCAGGCGCGGCGCGCGGTGCGGGAATGGCGAGGGTCAAGGCTCACACCCGGAAGATCTTGGTGTAGCGCGCCTTGATCTCGCTCCGCCTGCTTTTCCACCGCCGGCCGGCATCCTCCTTCATCACCTTGATGTCGCGGAGCGGCGTGCGGCCCGGCTTCTCCTTCACCTCGCGGATGGAACGAGCGCATGTCGCGCCGAAATCGACGATCAGCTGCTGGCATTCGGCGGTGAAGCAGAAGCATCTGGAACAGCCGCGCCGCATTGGGATTGGGCGCCGCCTTGAAGACCCCGTTCGGCCCGACGATCAGCGGCGTGCCCTCGGCCGGATAGACGATCTCGACCGGGCCGCCGGCCTCCTTGATCTGGATGACATGCTGTAGTCGTTGCCGTCGGCCATGACCGCGCGCTCGCCGAGCGCGAGCTTCTTGGGCGGATCGGTGGCCGACTGCACCTGCATCACCCGCTGCTTGGCGAGCTTCTCGAAATAGTCCCAGCCGAGATCGCGCGACATCTCGATAGGTCGCGGTCATGATGGTGCCGCTGTAGGCCGGGATGCGCCTTGACCATCTTGCCGGTCCATTTCGGGCTCGAGCAGGTCGGCGAAGCTCTTCGGCGCATCCGCCGCCTTCACGAGATTGGTGTTGTAGCCGATCGACGCTCAGCCACGACGCGGAAGTCGGCGAACAGGCCGTCCGGGTCGTTCTGCTCCGCCGGGTAGTGCTTCGCGACGTCCTCCGGCACGAACGGCGCGAGCCAGCCGTCGCGCTTCCAGACGATGAAATGCGACGGCGTCGGAGGAGTTGACCACGTCGACGGCGTGGATGTTGCTGGCATATTCCTGGCCGATGCGCTGGAACACCCGCTCGGCGCCGGTGCGCTCCACCCGCACCGTGATGCCGGGGAACTTCGCCTCGAAGGCCTTGGCGATCTTCTCGCGAAATCGGCAGGTCCATCGCGGTGTAGAAGATGACCTTGCCTTCCTTCTTGGCCGCGTCGATCAGCGCCGGCGTGATCGCGTCGGCTCCGGTCGGCAGCGCGCAAGCGGCTGGCGACACAGCGGCACTGCGCGGCACGAGGCTTGAGCACGGCGCCTGAGAGCCACCCGCTCGCGCTGCCGCCCGCCACGGCATCCGCGCCCTTGTCGACGCTAGCGCAGGTCGACCGGATTCCCGGCGTCCGGGAACCGGTGCACCTGCGCGTCATGCGCGCAACAGCGCGCGGTCCAGGATACATTGCACGCTGCAACGGGAGGTTTCCGCGCGGCGTGCCGCGGCGCGGGAACGGCGAGCGCCTTGTTCATACCCGGAATATCCTGGTGTAGTGCGGCCTTGATCTCCTCGGCGTTCTTTTCCACCGCGGCCGCATCGTCCTTCATCACCTTGATGTCGCGGAGCGGCGTGCGGCCGGGCTTCTCCTTGACGTCGCGGATGCAACGAACGCAGGCCGCCGATGTCGATGCACAGCTGCTGGCATTCGGCGTGAAGCAGTAGCATCTGGAACAGCCGCGCCGCGTTCGGATTGGGCGCCGCCTTGAAGACGCGTTCGGCCCGACGATCAGCGGCGTGCCTTCGGTCGGGTAGACGATCTCGACCGGGCCGCCGGATTCCTTGACCAGGATCAGACGTAGTCGTTGCCGTCGGCCATGATCGCGCGCTCGCCGAGCGCGAGCTTCTTCGGCGGATCGGCGGCCGACTGCACCTGCATGACGCTGCTGCCTGGCGAGCTTCTCGAAATAGTCCCAGCCGAGATCGCGCGACATCTGGATAGGTCGCGGTCATGATGGTGCCGCTGTAGCCGGGATGCGCCTTGACGATCTTGCCCTTCCATTTCGGGATCGAGCAGGTCGGCGAAGCTCTTCGGCGCGTCGGCCGGTTTCACCAGATTGGTGTTGTAGCCGATGACGCTCAAGGCAGACGCGGAAGCTGGCGAACATGCCGTCCGGGTCCTTGTGCTCGGGCGGATAGTACTTGGCGACGTCCTCCGGGCACGTAGGGCGCGAGCAGGCCGTCGCGCTTCCAGACGATGAAATGCGACGCGTCGGAGGAATTGACCACGTCGACGGCGTGGATGCTGCTCGCATATTCCTGGCCGATGCGCTGGAACATCCGCTCGGCGCCGGTGCGCTCGACCCGCACCGCGATGCCCGGGAACTTGGCCTCGAAGGCCTTGCGCGATCTGCTCGGACACCGGCAGGTCGATCGAGGTGTACCAGACGACCTTGCCTTCCTTCTTGGCGGCGTCGATCAGGTCCGGCGTGACCGCGGTCGGGCTCGGCGGCGCGGCGGCGCGACAGCGGGCGTCGCGAACAGCGTCATGGCGGCGAGCGCGCCGATGCCTTGAGCATGTCGCGCCGTGAGAATTCTGGCTGCTTGCATGCGTCTCCTCCCTGAGCTCGGCTTTTGTCTCGCTTGCCGCTCGGCTCGTCAGCCGCTCCAGCAGCCCGGCAGCGGTCCGGCGGCAGACGCAGCCAGACCGCGGCTGCCCTGCGCGATGTTCTCGTTCCGGCGCGGTGACGACGCGCAGCTGCGGTGCCGTCGCCGAGCTCGACCATATAGTCGCGGCTGTTGCCGAGAAAGACGTGCCGCGCCACCGTCGCCGGGATGACGTTTTCGCGCGCACCTGCGCCGGCTCGCGGCGTCGGCGCCGATGCCGATGTCGTGCTGGCGGATCGAGACCGCGACGTCGGCGCCCGGCGTCGAGCTTGCGCGCCGTTGCAGCGCAACGGCGGCGCCGGCGATCGACGACTGGCCGGCGTCGAGCGCCTTGCCCTTGAGCACGTTGCTCGCGCCGATGAAGCGGGCGACGAACTCCGAGCGCGGCCGCGTCGTAGATTTCCTCCGGCGGGCCGAGCCTGCTCGATCCGTGCCGCCGTTCATCACCGCGATGAGATCGGCGGTGGTCATCGCCTCGGACTGGTCGTGGGTGACGTAGACCGTCGTGTAGCGATATTCGTCGTGCAGGCGGCGCACCTCGAAGCGCATCTCCTCGCGCAGATTGGCGTCGAGATTGGACAGCGGCTCGTCGAGCAGCAGCGTCTCCGGCTCGACGACCAGCGCGCGGGCGAGCGCGACGCGCTGCTGCTGGCCGCCGGACAGTTCGCCCGGATAGCGCGTCGGCGAGGTGCTGCGAGCTTGGTGGTGGCGAGGATGGCCGCGACCTTGCGGGCGATCTCGGCGCGCGGCAGCTTGCGCAGCGTGAGGCCGTAGGCGATGTTCTCGGCGACCGTCATGTGCGGCCACAGCGCGTAGCTCTGGAAGATCATCGACATGTTGCGCGCTCCGGCGGCAGCGTGCGCGCCGGCGACGACACCACCCGGTCGCCGACCGCGATCTCGCCCGCCGATCGGTTCGACGAAGCCGGCGATCAGGCGCAGCGTCGTCGTCTTGCCGCAGCCGGACGGGCCGAGCAGGCACACCAGCAGGCCGTGGTCGATGCGCAGCGAGATGTCGTCGACCACGGCGATCGCGTCGTAGCGCTTGGTCAGGTTCGCGCAGTTCAACCGACGCCACGCCGTTTCCTCCGTTCGCGGCCGTCCGAAGCGCGACCGGTTTCGACTTCGGGAGCTGGCGCTCAAGTCCCGGTGAACGCCGGCTTGCGCTTCTCCATGAAGGCGCGGCGGCCTTCGATATAGTCCTTGCTGTCGAAGCACTGCGTCGACCATCTCGGGCACTTTTCGAGGTTGCGCTGGGAATCCTCCTTCACCACCTCGCCGATGACGAATTTCGTGGTCGCGATGGTGAGCGGCGCGTTGTCGCCGATCGTCTCGGCATATGTCTTCACGTAGCTCTCGAGCTCGTCGGCCGGCAACGACGCGGTTGACGAGGCCCATCATGCGCGCTTCCTCGGCGTCGAACTGCCGCGCGGTGATAGAAGATTTCCTTGGCGAAGGACGGCCCGACCACGTCGACCAGCTTCTTCAGCCCGGGATAGCCATAGCCGAGGCCGAGCTTGGCGGCCGGAACGGCGAAGCGGGAATTGTCGGAGCAGATGCGCAGGTCGCAGCACAGCGACAAGCCCGACGCCGCCGCCGATGCAATAGCCGCGGATCATGGCGATGGTCGGCTTGGGATAATCGTAGATCGCCGCATTGGCGCGCTCGACCGTCGTGTTGTAGCGCGCGATCGGCTTCCTCGTTGGCGCGCTCGTCTCTCGAACTTCGAGATGTCGGCGCCCGACACGAAGGCCTTGCCGCCGGCGCCGGTGAGCACCACGACGCGCACCTCGTCGTCCTGGCCGAAACTCGTCGAGCATCCGCGCGGTCGCCTCCCACATGTCGAGCGACACCGCGTTGTGGCGCTCGGGATTGTTGAAGATCACGTAGCCGACACGGCCCTCCTTGCGCGAGAGCATCTTGTCCGTTTGCGTCATCTGGTTTCGTCCTCGTCTTCGCCTGGGCGCCGCGAGCCGCGTCGCCTTCAGGGTCTCTGTGGCGCGCGCGGAAAGGATCAGATCGCGTCGGCCTCGCGCAGCTTGGCGATCTCCTTGGCGCTGAATCCGAATTCCTTGAGCACCGCGTCGGTGTGCTCGCCGATGCCCGGCGGCGGCGCCACCAGGCGGCTCGGCGTGCGCGACAGCGAGACCGGCTGGCCGACGAGCGTCATCGCCTTGCCGTCCTTGGTCTTGACCGGCTGGGCCATGCCCGAGATGCTTGACCTGCGGGTCGGCGAACATCTGGTCGATGGCATAGATCGGGCCGCACGGCACGCCCGCCTTGTTGAAGCGCTCGACCCAGTCGGCGCTGGTGCGCTTGGCGGTGTAGCGCATCGATCTCGGCATTGAGCGCGTCGCGGTTCTTCGAGCGGTTGGCGTTGGTCTGACGTATTCCGGCCGCGCGATCCATTCCGGCGCGCCGAGCGCCTGGCAGAAGCGTTCCCAGATCTTCTGCCCGGCGGAGGCGATGTTGATGTAGCCGTCCGTGGTCTTGAACACGCCGGTCGGGATGCTGGTCGGGATGATTGTTGCCGGCCTGCTTGGCCACCTCGCCCTTGACCAGCCAGCGCGCCGCCTGGAAATCGAGCATGAAGATCTGCGCCTGCAGCAGCGAGGTCTCGATCTCCTGGCCCTTGCCCGAGGTCTCGCGCTCGAGCAGCGCGATCAGGATGCCGATGGCGCAGAACAGCCCGGCGGTGAGATCGGCGATCGGGATGCCGACCCGCACCGGTCCCTGCCCGGGCATTCCGGTGATCGACATCAGCCCGCCCATGCCCTGGGCGATCTGGTCGAAGCCGGGCCGCTCGCGATAGGGACCGTCCTGGCCGAACCCGGAAATGCTCGCATAGACGAGGCGCGGATTGACCTTGCGCAGCGTCTTGTAATCGATGCCGAGCCGATCCTTGACGTCGGGGCGGAAGTTCTCGACCACGACGTCGGCCTTCTTGACCATGTTCTTGAGCGCGGCGACGCCCTCGGGCGCCTTGAGGTTGAGCGTGATGCTGCGCTTGTTGCGATGCAGGTTCATGAAATCCGGGCCGTCGCGGGGGCCGCCCAGCGGCTCGCCGGTTTCCAAATGGGCCGGCGTCTCGATCTTGATGACGTTGGCGCCCCAGTCCGCAAGCTGGCGCACGCAGGTGGGGCCGGAACGCACCCGGGTGAGGTCGAGCACGGTGAAACGGCTGAGGGCCTTGGAGGCCCGCGGAAACGGCATTTCCCTCTCCCGACGATGTCTTCCGAGCTGACTTTCTTCGACGACGATGATGTTCCGAGCCCGCGCCGAGGCGAAGCGGCGCGACAATCCCCGATATCGGCCGAATTGTCTACCGCCGGCTCGATCGCGACGGGTCGCCGGCGTTCGCGGCCGTAGGGGGCCGACCGCCTCTCCAGCGGCATCCCGATCCCAGTCCGGTCGAGGTTTCCTGACGGAGGCTCACGCCCTGGCGCCGTTTACCGCGCTCTTGTCGCGGCGGCGCTGCACCGATGAGGCGATCCGCATGGCCTCGCGATATTTGGCGACGGTGCGACGGGCGATGTCGATGCCGGCTTCGCGCAGCTTCGCGACGATGGTGTCGTCCGAAAGGATATCGTCGGCGGCCTCGGCGTCGATGAGCTGCTTGATGCGGTGACGCACCGCTTCGGCCGAGTGCGCCTCGCCGCCATTGGTCGCGGCGATCGAGGCGGTGAAGAAGAACTTCATCTCGAAGGTGCCGCGGCTGGTCGCCATGTATTTGTTGGCGGTCACCCGCGACACCGTGGACTCGTGCATCTCGATGGCGTCGGCGATGGTCTTGAGATTGAGCGGCCGCAGATGCTGGACGCCGTAGGCGAGGAAGGCGTCCTGCTGGCGCACGATCTCGCTCGCCACCTTGAGGATGGTCTTGGCGCGCTGGTCGAGCGCGCGCACCAGCCAGGTGGCGGTCTGCAGGCATTCCGCGAGATAGGACTTTTCATTGTCCTTCTTGGCGGTCTTCGACACCTTGGCGTAATAGGACTGGTTGACCAGCACCCGCGGCAGCGTGTCGTGGTTGAGCTCGACCAGCCAGGCGCCGTCGGCGCCCTGGCGCACGAACACGTCGGGCACGATCGGCTGCACCACGCCGGACGCGAAGGCCAATCCCGGCTTGGGATTGAGGTGCCTGATCTCCGCGATCATCTCCAGCGAGGTCTTCCTCGTCGACGCCGCAGATTTTCCGCAGCGCGGCGAAGTCGCGCTTGGCCAGCAGATCGAGATGATCGAGCAGCGCCGCCATGGCGGGATCGAGGCGATCGAGTTCGCGCAACTGGATGGCGAGGCATTCGGTCAGATTGCGCGCGCACACCCCCGGCGGGTCGAGGGCCTGCAACTGCGCCAGCACCGCCTCGATCCGCGCCAGCGGCGCGCCGAGCTTGTCGCGAGCCTCCGCGAGGTCGCCGGTCAGGTAGCCGGCCTCGTCGACGAGGTCGACCAGATATTGGGCGATCATCAGGTCGACCGGATCGGCAAAGGCGAGCGCCACCTGCTCGGCGAGATGGCCGGCGAGCGACGCCTCCTCGGTGACGAAGGCCTCGAGATTGTAGTCGCCGTCGGCGCGACCGCCGGGGCCGACGCCGGCCCATTCCGAATAAGCGGGCGGCTCCGATTGCGCCTGACGGGCCGGCCCGGCGGGGCCCTCGTCGGGAAACACGTTTTCGAGGCCGGTGTCGAGGCGTTGCTCGATGGTGTCCCGGCTGGTCTCCAGGCGGTCCTCCATCCAGTCGCCGTTGCGGGGCTCCTCGGCGTTGCGCGGCGCCTCATCGGCCGGCTCCGGCTCGCCGCGCACCGGTTCTTCCTCGGCCGGACGCTCCAGCAGCGGATTCTTCTCCAATTCGGTGTCCACATAGGCCGCGAGGTCGAGATGCGACAGCTGCAGCAGCTTGATCGCCTGCATGAGCTGCGGCGTCATCACCAGGGCCTGGCTTTGACGGATCAGGAGCTTTTGGAAAAGAGCCATGTTCGCCGCAAGAAATGTTGGTCCGGTTCTTGCTTATCCGGTTCTGGCGCACCTGTATACCAGACTCTCGGCCTAGGCTTAAAAAGCTGGCCTGCCCTGCACGGAGCGCAATTCCAGTGGTGAAACGCAGGCTTAGCAGAGTGCTGCGCGAAGCTGCGGCAGCTTTGCCGGCCACGTCTGGTTCACGACACAGGCCGCTGTTCCGGACGGGGGCCCGTGGCGGGATCCTATCATGACCGGCTACATCCTGAATTCCTCGCCGAGATAGAGCCGCCGGACATCGGGATTGTTGACGATGTCGTCGGGGTCGCCTTCCATCAGCACCTCGCCGGAATAAATGATGTAGGCGCGGTCGGTCAGGCCGAGCGTCTCGCGCACATTGTGATCGGTGATCAGCACGCCGATGCCGCGCTGGGTGAGGTGTCGCACCAGCGTCTGGATGTCGCCGACGGCGATCGGGTCGATGCCCGCGAACGGTTCGTCGAGCAGCATGTAATTGGGCCGGGTCGCCAGCGCCCGGGCGATTTCGACGCGCCGTCGCTCGCCGCCCGAAAGCGCGATGGTCGGCGTCTTGCGCAGCTTGGTGATGTTGAACTCCTCGAGCAGGCTGTCGAGCTCGGCGTCGCGCCGGCGCCGGCTCGGCTCGATCACTTCGAGCACCGCGCGGATGTTTTCCTCCACGTTGAGGCCGCGAAAGATCGAAGCCTCCTGCGGCAGATAACCGATGCCGAGCCGGGCCCGCTGATACATCGGCAGCGCGGTGACGTCCCAGCCGTCGAGATGGATGTTGCCGCGGTCGGCCTTGATGAGGCCGGTGATCATGTAGAACACGGTGGTCTTGCCGGCGCCGTTGGGACCGAGCAGGCCGACCGCCTCGCCGCGCCGGACATAGAGGCTCACGCCGCGCACGACCTTGCGGGTGCCGAAGCTCTTTTCGACGCCGTGTACGGCGAGAAAGTCGCGCTGGGGCGGCGCGCGGGTCGTCGCCAGGGGGCCGCGTCCCACGGGATTGCGGACCTGCGGCCGCGGCGGACCGCCCGCACCGTTCACCTTGGCCCTGGCGGCGGCCGGCCGAGCGGCGGGCGACACCTTGCGGCGTCCATCCCAACGTCTGAACAGGGCGATCAGGTCGACCACGCGGGCCTCGCCGCCATCACAGCGATGGCTGTGGAACGGTGATAATCGCTCCCCCCGAGGCTTTCAACCGCACGCCCAGCGCTCAATACAGCCCTGCCGTCGGCGAGGGGCGCTTGCGCGGAGCCTCGCGCGCCGGCGCCGGCGCCGGTGCGGCAGCCGCGTCGGCCGCGGGCTTATCCCGCATGGAGCCGGGCTGAATCAGCGCCTGCACGCGGCACTGACCCTGGGACTTGCCGCATTCGACCCGCGACGTGCCGGAGGTGAGGTCGACGGTGAGACGGTCGCCCTTCACCACGTTCTGCCCCTGGGAAATCACCACATTGCCGAGCAAGGTCACCGTGTTCGCCTGCATGTCGAACACGCCGCTCTCGCCGGTGGCGGTCTGGTCCTTCTGGGTGACGAAAACGCCGCCCTTGGCTTCGACGCGGCGAATCTGCTGGCTGATCGGCGGCGCGTCCGGCGCACCTGCGATCGGCGGCGGCGGCTTGGCGGGCTTGGGCGCGTCTTCGTCGTTGTAGAAAACCAGGAGCGTCTTGCTGCGCAGCGTGGTGTCGCCCTGCACCAAGTGGACGTCACCGGAGAACGTGGCGACCTTGTCCTTGTCGCGCACCTCGAGGCTGGCCGAGCTGATCTTGATCGGCTTGTCGCGGTTCTGCGAAAATCCCTGCAGCGCGTTGGGCGGCCCATTGGGCGCCGTCTGGGCCGCCGATGGGGCTGGCGGCTGGGCCGCAGGCGACGCGGCACGAGCGGGCGACGCGGCCGACAGCGCCACGGCAACAGCCAATCCTGCCGCGAACGGTTTCATGGCTTCGAGCTCCCGCGCAAGTCGCTGCTCTGGGTCTCCTGGTTGAGCAGCAATTCGACGCCGCCGCTGAACTGGATCGAATCGCCATTGTCGATGACTTCGAGGTGATTTGCATTCAGCCGGCCGCCGTTGAGCAGCTTCATCTCCACCGGGCTGTCGGAAACGATATGGCCGGTGCCGGTCTCGACGGTGGCTTCCGACAGCCGTCCCTCATAGCCGCTGGTGGTGGTCAAGACGATTTCGTCGCGCAGCTTCAGGACTTCCGACTTGGTGTCGTAGAGCCCGTTGATGGCCTTGATCTGCACATGCTGCCCGTCCTTCAGCTGGACCTTGGCGTTGATGCCCTTGAGCTCGAGGATGTCAGGCTTCGTCACGTCCTGCGCCGCCGCCCGCGCGGTCATTTCGTAGGGGCGGGAGTCGCTGGTGAAGCCGGCGAGCCGCGGCGCTTCCATGGTGATCTTGGTTCCGGACAGCGACACCTTGCCGATATCGATCGGGAACGACCCGATCAGACGAAACGGATTGAAGAAGGTGGCGATGATGATCACCGCGGCGACCAACGCGATGCCGGCCGGAATTGCGCGGCGCATCCAGCGCACGAACCGGCTGTGCCGCGCCGCCGCCCGAAACAAACGATCGCCGTCGGGCCGGCCGATCTCTCGGGCCGCGCGCGGCGTCGGCATAGCCATGGTCGACGAATAGCTCAGGCGGCCACCCCCATGAACCCCAGTCCGGAATCGGCATCCCCTTATAGCACGTTCCGCGGCGCTACGCTCGTCTTTGAATATGGCTTCGGCGCGGCAGACGGCGCAGCTCAGCTATGTGCAAATATGTCTTCCGCCGCCCATCCGGCGAGGTCCAGCCGCGCGCGGTCGGGCAGGAACCGGAAACAGGCCGCTGCGAGGGCTTCGCGGCCCTCCCGGGCCAGCATGGCATCGAGCTTCTCGCGCAGGGCATGGAGGTGAAGCACGTCGGAGGCGGCATAGGCGACCTGGGCGTCGGTGAGCTCCGCGGCGCCCCAATCGGACAGCTGCTGCTGCTTGGAAACGTCGATCCCAAGGAGGTCGCGGACCAGATCCTTGAGCCCGTGCTTGTCGGTGTAGGTGCGCACCAGGCGTGAGGCGATCTTGGTGCAATAGACGGGCGCCGGCATGACCCCGAGCGTCTGCTGCAGGATGCCGAGGTCGAAGCGGGCAAAATGAAATATTTTCAATATATTAGGGTCTGCCAACAGGGCCTTCAGACGGCCCGCCTGGACACCCTCGCGGGGAATCTGGACGACGTCCGCGCTGCCGTCGCCGGGCGACAGCTGGACGACGCAGAGGCGGTCCCGCTGATGGTCCAGCCCCATGGTTTCGGTATCGATGGCAACCGTGTCGCGATAGCGGCTGACATCCGGCAGATCGCCCCGATGCAGGCGAATCGTCATGATTGTTCTCCGAAATCCATGGTCCTGTCCTCTGCCGCAATCTCGTGCGCGCCGCTATGGTTCCGCCAAGCATTTGACAACAAATAGTGTTCTTACCTTATCGCGACGGGGGACGGCGCAGGCGGGGCTGCGGCTGAGATGCGCATTTTGCCATCTTAACCATTTCATGCCAGAATTCGCGTCGGGTGGAGGGGAAAATGAAACAACGATGGCTCATCGTCGTGGGCCTGCTTGTGGTGTTCCAAGTCGATTTGGCGGTGGCCGCAAGTCGTTCCCCCTCGCTACTTCAGCGAATTCTGTCGGCGTTCACGCCGCGCCCTGTGCGCCACGTTTATGTCTCAGCAACCGATCACGCCGGGGCGCAAAAGCTCAAATCGCCGCGAGTGAAGCTGTTACGGGCGGCGCAGCCGCTCGACACGCCGATCGAAGTCCCGACCCCGGTAGGGGCGACCCGGTTTGCCGAATTGGCGCCAGCGGGCGAATTGGTTCCACCCGTTCAGGCGGCGCCGGCGGGCAAGAAGGCCAAGCGTGGCAGCGACATGCAAGTGGCGCAGCCAAAAAAAGCGGCACAACCCTTACTGGCGGTGCCGCCTCGGGAAGTGGTGCAGACGATCCAAAAGCCACAGCCGCCTCTTGCGAAACCGCCGATCGAAACGGTGGAGACCGTTCCGGCGGCGCAGCCCGAGCCGGCATCACCGCCCTTGCAGACCGCGCAAATGTTCAAAGCTGCCAACAAGGTCAGGTCCGTCAAGACGACCCAGTCGCTGCCGGCGCAGCCCGTGCAACCGGCGCAGCCGAAGCCGATGCAGGTGGCCATTCTGGGGGCGCCGAACCTGAAGGCGGCGCTGCCGGACGAGAGCGCGGCGCCGGTCGAGCTGCCGCGGTCCGATGACGGACCTGCCAAGCTGGAGTCCAGATCCGCTTGCAATGGCGGCCGGCGCATCGTGTCCGCCTATTATTGGGAGGGCCGCCACACCGCAAGCGGCCAGGCGTTCAATCCACGCGCCATGACCGCGGCGCATCGCACGCTGCCATTCGGCACCCGTCTCGACGTGACCAATCCCCGCACCGGAAAAACCGTGAACGTGCTCATCAACGACCGTGGGCCGTTCGTGCGCGGTGTCAGCCTCGATCTGAGCCTGGGGGCCGCCCAGGCCATCGGCCTGCACGGCACCGGATCGGTCTGCATCCTGTAGCCGCTCGGCACAGGGCGCCGTATGGTGCGTCGGATCGCGCTCCAATGCGTTTGATTTTGCGCATAATCCGGCACGAAGAGTTTCCAGCTTCGGGAATCACGGGGCAGTCACCGTTCACTAACCAATTCCACGAAGATTCTCATATTTATGCGCCGTTTATACAGATCATTTTTGTATGACCTATCCTGAACTCACCACTCACCGTGCAGGGGCAACCTGACCCGGCGCCTACAGCATTGGAGTCAGAGTGCTTTCAAGAACACCCTTCCGACTTCGTTCGGATATCCTTGGTCCAGCCGGCCGGGTGGGGGACGGCAACACGATGTGGTGGCGGAGCCCGTATGTCGCGAGCATCGGGGTGGTCATCATCGGCCTGGCGTTATCGTTTTCTGCGTGGTTTGCCGTTCTTCAGCGCGAGAACCGGCTCGCACATGAGGAATTCGACGCGCGCGCCGGTGACCATTTTCTGGTCCTGCAAAACGGCATCGACCAATACATAAACGACATTTCGGCATTGCGTGCGGCTTTCCAAGCGTTCGAGCACGGCATCGGTCGCCGGGAATTCCAGAGTTTCAGCGACCAGCTTCTCCACGAGCAGACCGCCATTTTCGCCGCATCGTGGATTCCGCGGGTGACACGAGACCAACGTCCGGCGCACGAGCTCGAGGCGGCTCGCGACGGTCTTTCCGGCTACGGTATCAAATCGGTCGCTGCGGACGGAAGCCTGTCTACTGCCGAGGAGGCGAGCGAATACTTTCCGATTTTTTACTCTTCGAGAGAGATTCCGGGTTCTTCAGTCTATGGTATCGACCTGAACGATGGGGGTCTACGGCAGCGCACGCTCGAACGCGCGCGGGACGAAGACCGGGCGGCCGCCAGTCCAAATTTTGTTCTTCGCAGGGGCGAAGGCGACCGCGACGGCTTTTTTGTCGTGCTGCCGGTGTACCGACCAGGCCTGCCGCACGACACCGTCGAGGATCGGCGGCGCAATCTCGTCGGCTTTGCCCAGGGCGTGTTTCAAACCGGCGTCATGATCGAGGATATCCTCACAACCACGGCCATGGCGGTGGGTTTGGATCTCTATTTTTTTGCCGAAAATTCCGGCATTGGCGCATCCCCGCTCTACTTTCACCGCTCGCGCGCGCGAACCGGCCCGTCCGCGCCGCTGTCGCGAGCGGCGCTTGCCGAGGGTCTGCACTGGTCTGGTAACCTCAAGGTCGCAGACCGCCGCTGGACATTCATCGCGGCGCCGATTCCTGGCGGGCCTGGAACCGCCGCCCATTTGAGCTCCCGGATGATTCTGATCGGCGGACTGCTGATCAGCGTCATCATGGCCGTGTATTTGTGGAGTGCCGGCCGTAACGCCCGACGCCTGCGGCTGCGCCACCAAGAACTCGGCCAAGTCAATAGCGCCCTCGACGCCGCCAACGCGCGCCTGCTGGTCCAGAACGCACGCTTCGATACGGCTCTCAACAACATGGCGCAGGGTTTGTGCTTCTTCGACGGAGCACAGCGCCTGATCGTGTGCAACAGCCGTTATATCGAGAAGCTCGGCCTTCCCCCGGATCGGATCCGTCCCGGGGTCACTCTGGGCGAAATCATCGATCTTCGCTTCGAGGCCGGCAGCCTACCGAAGATGAGCAGGGAGGAATATCTGCTGTGGCGCCGGTCGATCGCGATCTCCAACGAGCCGACGGACACCACCGTGGAGCTGAGCAACGGCCGTATCATGCGGATTCGCCGTCAGCCAATGCCCGACGGAGGCTGGGTGGCCACGCACGAAGACGTCACCGAGCGCAAACAGGCGCAGGCACGAATTGAATATCTTGCCCATCACGATCCGCTGACCGATTTGCCCAACCGCGCCGCGTTCAACGACTTTCTGGCGCAAGCGATCGAAAGCGCCGCCAAGCGTCACGAGAAGGCCGCCGCTATTTGCATCGATCTCGACCGGTTCAAGGAAGTCAACGACGTGTTCGGCCATGCCGCCGGCGATGGTTTGCTGCGCGAGCTTTCCAAGCGGTTGAAGGACGCGGCCGCGGGCGCGTTTCTGGCCCGCCTGGGGGGCGACGAATTCAGTCTGGTATCGACCGAGGGGCTTCAACCAGCGGCCGCCGAGCGCCTCACGGCGCGGTTGCTGGCTGCCGCCGGCGCGGACATCGAAGTCGATGGCCACGCGCTGCGCAGCGGGCTGAGCATCGGAGTCGCGATTTATCCGACCGACGGTGCCGATGCGGCGGCATTGCTCGCCAACGCCGACGCCGCGCTTTACCGCGCGAAACGCGAGGGACGCGGTTCGGTTCGGTTCTTCGATGCGCATATGGATCAGCGATTGCGCGAGCGTCGCGCCCTGCAGCAGGATTTGAAATCGGCCATCGAGCGTCACGAGTTGCGGCTGTACTATCAGCCGCAGGCGTCGATCGACGGCAAGATCATCGGATTCGAAGCGCTGGCGCGCTGGCAGCATCCCACGCGCGGCACTATTTCGCCTGGTGTTTTCATTCCGCTCGCCGAAGACAGCGGCGTCATCATTGCGGTCGGCGAATGGATTCTGCGGGAAGCGTGTCGCCAGGCGGCGGCCTGGGATCGCCCGCTCCAGATCGCCATCAACCTGTCCCCGGTGCAATTTCGCCATGGCGATCTCCCCACCCTCGTGCACTCGATCTTGTTGGAAACCGGACTCGCGGCTTGTCGTCTGGAACTCGAAGTCACCGAAAGCGTGCTGATCGACGACTTTTCGCGCGCCGTTTCGATCCTGCGCCGGCTCAAGTCGCTCGGTGTGCGGATCGCCATGGACGATTTCGGCACCGGATACTCCTCGTTGTCCTATCTCCAGGCGTTCCCGTTCGACAAGATCAAGATCGATCAGGCCTTCATCGCCAATCTCGACAAAAATCCGCAATCGGCCGCCATCGTGCGCGCGATGATAGGTCTCGGACGCGCCCTCTCCCTGCCGGTTACGGCCGAAGGCGTCGAAACCGACGCGCAACTGGCCTTTCTGGCTGCGGAATTCTGCACCGAAATCCAAGGCTTTTTGATCGGCAAGCCGCTGCCGATCGAGGACTACGCCGAGGCAACAGGTAAGGCGCTGCCGGGCGGGCGGAAAATTTCGCGCGTCGTTTAGCGCGCACTCGGCGCGTTGCGAGCACGGTGCGCGCGGCCGACGCGATTCTCGAGCGTGCCGATCGGCCCCTGTATCGGGCGAAAGGGCTCGGGCGCGACCGCGGCGAGGTCGCGTAGATATCTCGCGGAGAGGGATGCGATTGCAGTGCCAGCAGTGCTGCCTCGAGTCGAGGCGGCTGGGTTCGACGTCGCCTGCAGCGATGAGTCGACCGTTTGGTTGGAGAATCCAACGATGGAAAAGCCGACGCAAGAGCGAAGGAAGGCAGGACGTCACCGCGTTCTCAAGGGAGCGCACATCATCTTCAAAGGTCACGGCGCCGCGATCGATTGTACGGTCCGCAACCTGTCCGAAGGGGGCGCCTGCCTCGGAGTGGAAAGTCCGATCGGAATTCCCGATACATTTGATCTCGTGCTCGATGACGCGTCCGTACGCCCTTGTCGCGTGACCTGGCGGAAAGCTACGCAAATCGGTGTCGCGTTCGTCTAGGCGATGTATTCCGGCTCCGCCTCGATCCGCTCGCCCCGGTCAGGGCTTGCTCGCCATGGATGCGACGGTCACCGGCTGTTCGCGGTAGATGGCGGGATACATCAGCTTCAGGTTGTCGACCTTGGGCAGGTCGTTGAACACGATATAGGCGCTGTTCGGATGGGTGAGGGCGTAGTCCTGGTGATAGGCCTCGGCCGGGTAGAACTTGGTCAGCGGGTCGATCCGCGTCACGATGGGCCGACGGAACACGGACGCGTGGCCGAGCTGGGCGACATAGGACTGGGCGACGCGCTTCACCGATTCGTCCGAATAAAAAATCGCCGAGCGGTATTGCGTCCCGAAGTCCGGTCCCTGCCGGTTGAGCTGGGTCGGGTCGTGGGCGACCGAGAAGAAGATCTGCAGGATCTTGCCGAGCGAGACCTTGCGCGGGTCGAACGTCACCTGCACCGATTCGGCGTAACCGGTCCGCCCGGTGCTGACCTGCTCGTAGGTGGGATTGGGGCTCGCGCCGCCGGCATAGCCGGACACCGCCTGATGGACGCCTTCCACATGCTGGTAGACCGCCTGAATGCCCCAGAAGCATCCGCCGGCGAGCACGACGGTTTGCAGGGCGCCTGCCGAAGCCGGTTCATCGGCGGCCGGCGGCGGAATGGCGCCGGCCGGCTCGGCCGCCCGCGAAACCTGCCCGGCGGCGGCCATGACGCCCAGGGCGAACAGCCCCGTGGCGACGGAGCGCCGCGCCAGCCCGACGCGCGCACGGGAAGCATGGAATATCAGATCAGGTGCCATCGTCGGGTCCTCCAATTGCCGCCGGCGCTGCGGCCGGGGCGCGCACACGTTATATTACCATATGCTGCCGTCATCAGACGGGACACGTTATTCCCGACAGGATAGCACGCAAGGCCGTCTCCGTCGCCGATTATAGCCGCCTTATCGACCCCATCGAACAGGCGTCGCGACGATCAAGCCCACAAGTGATCGGCCGTGAGAACGCGTGATGGAGCCGCCACGAGACCTCCCCGGCGGTGAACCGCGGAGCGGAACGGGGGTTCGCCAGCCTAATGCCGTAAGAAGGACCGCACCCGGACCATTCTTTGCCGTAATTTCTGTGTTTCCTGCAGCTGGACATTGGGGGACGCGGAGGGCCGGGGGGCCCGCCTGCACAAGGCAACCGCGCAAGCAAGGGTGGGGGAATCTTGGTTTACGTCGATGTGCGTTCTATTTCCGCAGGGATCGCGGCGCTGTCTCTGGGGTTTGCCGTCGGATTGTTGGCGACATATGACGTCCGCCCGGCCAATGCCGGACTGGGAAGCGTGCTCGCCCGCATTTCCGATTTGGGAATGATCCATCCGAACAGTGACGAACTCCGGCACGCCGACGGCCCGCAAAGCCGCGCATTGGTGCGCGTCGCGAGCCTGGGGCCGGAGCTCTTTTCCGAGTCCATGATGGAGGAGCCGGACCCGCCGGTCGTTGCGAGGCCGGGCCCCTCGTTCAACGAACGATTTTTTGCTTCCTTGGAGAGGCCTTTTTCGGACGTCGCCCTCGCCCGCGGCGGTGCCGCCGAGACCACGGAGGCGGAGGAGCGCGCGTACGATGCACCCCCGCCATCTGCGGGTGCGGGGGAGCAGGCGACAGCCCATCCTGCGGCCGGCCAGTCCGCGCCGAAGCTGGCGTCGGTCAATTCCTCGTCACCGCTCGCCGGCGCCGCGAAAAAGCGGCTTCGCACCGCAGACCTTTCGAATCCGGGTCGCCAGCGCCGACAGCCACACCGCGATCTACGATATTTCCGCGCACACGGTCTACCTGCCGAACGGACGCAGGTTGGAAGCGCATTCCGGTCTCGGCGGCCAGATGGACGATCCTCGCTACATCACCGCGAAGGGCCGCGGGCCGACGCCGCCGAACGTCTATGATCTCACGTTGCGCGAGGAGATGTTCCACGGCGTTCGTGCCATTCGCCTCAACCCCGTCGACGACGGCAAGATGTTCGGTCGCGCCGGGATGCTCGCGCACACTTACATGCTCGGCCCCAACGGCCAGTCCAATGGATGCGTGTCCTTCAGCGACTATCCGGCCTTCCTGAACGCCTTCCTGAGAGGCGAAGTCGACCGCCTGGTGGTCGTCGAGCATCTCGGCAACGCACCCAGCCAGGAGGCCTCAGGATGGCTTCCGGAGGCGATCATGAACCTGTTCAGGAGGTCGTGAGCGTCGGCTTCGTGAAGCAGAGCGCAATGGAGCTCTTATTTTAGACGCTTCCCGGTGCGTTGCTGCAGCGTCCCCCTGGGCAGGAGATACTCATGCACGTGGGGACAGACATCACCTATTCCGCATTTCTCGCCCATGATAATTGGCTCCAACGCGGCCTTCAGCACCTTGGCGTTGAACACCTTTGGTGGCATCGGCTCGACCGGTCTCCTGATGAAGTGGACATCGCCCCCGATTAGGGGAGGGCGGATTTGCCGCGGCCTCGGTTTGAGACGCTTGCGGCAATGATAACATTACTCTGTGCGCTTCACCGTACCCGCCGCCGCGCATCGCGTGAGGACGGCGGTTGATGGCCGGCACGCGAGGATACCCCCATTCAAGCGGAGCCTCTGTTACGCGACGGTCACCACATTCGCCCTTGCGAGAAGATCGCTTCTTGCCAAGCCGGGCTATTTGCCGACCGGAATCAAAGCTCGAATACGTGCGTCGCGAAACCAGAGGCCACCCCAGACGAATAGACCCAGATACCCGCCGAAAAGGATATGCGTGAAAAGCGGATCGCCGAGGCGGGCATGGGCGGCCACGGCTCCGCCAAGATAGCCCGTGAGCAGGATTGCGCCGAGGGTCGCGGTCCTGGGAAACGCATAAAGCGCCGTGCAGGCGAGCAATATCGCTCCGAGAACCGCAAGCGACCCCGCGTCGGCGGGCCAGCCGATTTGGCGCGTCGAGTCGATAACGACCTGAGGCTGGATGAGCTTCATTGCCCCGTCAAACGCGAAAAATACGATCGCCAAGCCGCTCGTGATACGGCCTGCCCAAACCGATGCTGGGACGCCGGCTTTGGGTTGAGATTGCGTGACAGTCGATTCATGCGTCATTGGCGTTCCTTTCCGATTTGGACATGGCTTGAGTTGCGCAAGTCCTCAATGTTTGGGACGGGGCGCCTCCATGATTTCGATCATGTTGGACTCACCGTCGCCGGCGAGTTCCAGAAATTTGCGGACCTCCTCAAGCAGTTGATCCCGCGAATTGACGTTGAGAATCGCCCAGCCGGCGGCCTGCTCAAGCTTTGATTGCAAGGGCCCGTTCTCGACGCTGAACTTTCCATGGTTAAGTGTCGCCCGCACGCCCCCGGAGGCGCTCGGTATCATGCCGCCGGTAGCTACAAGAACGCCGGATTTGAATGATGCCTCCATATAGGCCCCCATTTTCGCCATCTGTTCTGGGCTTGGAGGCCCACTGCGCGGCGTAGATGGGGTGTAAAGTGTCATGAATTTCATGGCGCGACCTCGTGCGATTGATATGAACTAGACGGTATGGTACCGTCAGGTGAATTCCCTAACACGTTGGAACGGAACTGTCTAGTACCATTAGAGAGGTCGCATGAAGGTCGCCAATGAAACGCGATCAGCCAGAAAGCATCGGCAAATTCTTAGCGCCGCCACGGCTGCATTCATCGCCAAGGGCTACGACGGCACAAGTATGGAGGAAATCGCTACGGGCGCGGGGGTTTCCAAGCAAACTATCTACAAACATTTTGCCGACAAAGAGAGGCTTTTCTCGGAAATCGTACTGGCGACGACAGAGCGTGTCGAAGAGGTTGTTGCGTTGGTGCTCAACACCTTCGCCGAAACGCGCGATATCGAAAAGGACCTCCAACAACTTGGCCGGCGCTTTCTCAGTGTCGTAATGCAGCCTGAGCTGCTGAAACTTCGGCGGCTGGTCATAGCCAGCGCGGATCGTATGCCTGCATTGGGGCGCGCATGGTATCAGAGTGGCTTTGAGCGTGTGCTCACCGCGCTAGCGACATGCTTTCAGAGTTTGACGGAGAAGGGCTTTTTGCGGACCGACGACCCTTATTTGGCCGCCAATCACTTCGCGGGCATTTTACTCTGGATTCCGGTCAATGAGGCGATGTTTACCCGCAACGACAAGCCGAAATCGGCTGCGGAACTCGACCATGTCGCCGACACGGCCGTCAAAGCATTCTTAACGGCCTACAGGGCGGACCGTAAATCTCCTGAGAATTAGGAGCCGGACAGCATGGCTTCGCAACTTGGAAATAGATGGTGCCCAGGAGAGGACTCGAACCTCCACGACTTGCGCCACTGGTACCTGAAACCAGCGCGTCTACCAATTCCGCCACCTGGGCAGGCGCAGAGACATAAGGGGGCCGGTTTCCGCTTGTCAACAAGGCGTCGCGCAATTGCGCGATTCGCTCGCCCGCAGGAAGCGGCGCGGCGAGCCTTGGTAGCGCTGTACAGGGCCGGGACGATCCGGTATGCCGCCGGATCGACGCCCCGAGCCGACGCCAAATTCGCCGCCCCCTGACGATGTCCGCCGCGGGCGCCCGAGGAAAGGCAGCCATGACCGCGCAATCCAATGCCGACACCCTGATCACGATTTTCGGCGGCTCGGGCTTTCTCGGCCGCCATGTCGTGCGCGCGCTCGCCAGGCAGGAATACCGCATCCGGGTCGCGGTGCGCCGGCCCGATCTTGCCGGCCACCTGCAGCCGCTCGGGCGGGTCGGCCAGATTCATGCGGTGCAGGCCAATGTGCGCCACCGGGCTTCGGTGGCGGCGGCGGTGCGCGGCAGCGACGTGGTCATCAATCTCGTCGGCATCCTGTTCGAATCCGGCCGCCAGCGCTTCGAGACCGTGCAGGCCTTCGGCGCCGAATCGGTGGCGCTCGCCGCGGCCGCGGAGAATGCGTCGATGATCCACGTCTCCGCCATCGGCGCCGACGAGCATTCGCGCTCCGCCTATGCCCGCTCCAAGGCCGAAGGCGAACGGCTGGTCCTCGCGGCGACGCCGGAAGCGACGATCTTCCGCCCCTCGGTGGTGTTCGGCCCCAATGACGACTTCTTCAACCGCTTCGCCGCGCTGGCGCGGATGGCGCCGGCACTGCCGCTGGTCGGCGGCGGGACGACCCGGTTCCAGCCGGTCTATGCCGGCGACGTCGCGGAGGCGATCGCCAAGGCGGTGGCGGGGCAGGCCGGGGCGGGCAAGGTCTACGAACTCGGCGGCCCGGAGGTCATGACCTTCAAGGAGATCCTGCAATACGTGCTGGCGACCATCGGGCGCCGCCGCCTGCTGGTGCCGATCCCGTTCTGGGTCGCGAAGCTCGAGGCCTTCTTCTTCGAGTTCATGCCCAAGCCGCTGTTGACGCGCGACCAGGTCGAATTGCTGCGATCCGACAATGTGGTGTCGGAGGCGGCGCGCGCCGAGGGCCGCACGCTGGAGGGGCTCGGCATCGTGCCGCGCTCGGCGGAGGCGATCGTGCCGTCCTATCTGTGGCGGTTTCGCAAGACCGGCCAGTTCCACGACCGCGTCGCATAGCGGCACGGCACGAATTCTCCCATAGGTGGAGGCGTGGATGCGCTCCGAATTCCTCCGGGTCGAATGGGATCGGGCGGGGCGGAACGGTCAGGTTCGATTGGAAATTTGAAACGGGTTTCCGTCGGGGTCCCTGCCTTCGCAAAGATCGAGGCCGTTTTTGGACTTGAGCTTGCCGAGCTTCGCGCCCCGCTTCACCAGGAGTTCCCGCGCCGCGGCGACGTCTTCGCAAAAGAACACCAGCTTCGGAGGCCTGCGGCCGATTTCGGACGCGCCCTTGTGCAGGGCGACGTTGCAGCCTCCCGCGCGGAATTCGACGAAGCCGGTCTCGTCGCGCATCTGATCGAGGCCGATGACGTCGCGATAAAATGTCGCCATGCGCACCATGTCGGCGGTGAAGATGACGACGCGTTTGATCGCCAAATCCATAATCCCTGCCTCCTCGCTGCCGGGCAACGACACCAATCGGATAATGAATTTTTGTGTGCGGCGAAAGGCGAGGCGGCGACGTCCGCTTTCACCGGCAAGTCGTGTACAAGGAGCGTCTTTGCGCGAGCAGCCACCGTGAAACAGGGGCGCAGGCAGCATGCACGGGCTCGAGGTCGGCGACGTCACCATCACCAGTATCGTCGAGCGCGACGGGCCGTGGCGCCGGCCCGAGGAGATGTTCCCGGCCTATGATCCCGAAGTCGGCGAGCGGCACCTCGCCGAGCTCGAACCCTTCGTGTTCGATCCCGCCTCGGGCCGCCTGGTGATCACCTACCAGACCTTCGTGGTGCGCACGCCCCGGCACACCATCCTGGTCGACACCTGCACCGGCGAGGACAAGGGCTATCCGCCGCCGATGGATTTTCCCAAAGCGCCGTGGCTCGACGGATTCCGCGCCGCCGGCCTGCGCTTTGCCGACATCGACTACGTGTTCTGCACCCACCTGCACCTCGACCATTGCGGCTGGAACACGCTGCTTCGCGACGGCCGCTGGGTGCCGACCTTTCCCAACGCGAAATACGTGTTTCACCAGCGCGAATACGCCGCCTGGGAGGAGGCGACCACACGCGGCGCCCAGCCGCCCGGCAATGTCTGGCGGTTCAACTGCGAGCCGGTGGTGGCGGCCGGCCAGGCCCTGCTGGTGGACGACGACTTCGGTCTCGACGACACGCTGTGGCTGACGCCGACGCCGGGCCACTCACCGTGCCACTGCTGCGTCAACATCGCCTCGCGCGGACAGCGCGCCGTGGTCACCGGCGACCTCATGCACCATGCGCTGCAGTGCCGGGAGCCGGACTGGTCGACCGTATTCGACTGGGACCGCGATGAGGCGGCGCGTTCGCGCCGGCGGTTCCTCGGCGAGGTCGCCGGGACCGGCACGATGGTGATGCCGGTGCATTTCCCGCACCCGACCGCCGGTCGATCGAGGCGGATGGAGAGCGCTTCCGCTACATATTCGCGCGCTGAGCCGTGAACGAGGGTCGTCGCGGGCTTCCGGTGCGGCCCGGATCAAGCGACGCCGTTTCAGATCGGACGGCGGCTAAAAAAACAGCGCCACACCGGGAGTTCCGGTGTGGCGCACACGACATCCAGGCCAAACCGACCGGCGCAGCGGCGCCGGTCGACGGCGTCATCTCAGATACTTGTTGAACCACTCCAGCGTGCGCGTCCAGGCGAGCTTGGCGGCGCCCTCGTCGTAACGCGGGGTGGTGTCGTTATGGAAGCCGTGATTGGCGTTCGCATAGACAAAGCCCTCGTGCGGGACCTTTGCGGCCGTGAGCGCTGCATCGAAGTCCGGCCATCCCGAGGTGATGCGGGTGTCGAGCGCACCGTATTGCGCCATCACCGGAGCCTTGATCTTGGCGGTGTCGGCGGCGTTCGGCTGGCTGCCGTAGAAGGGAACCGCGGCCGCGAGATCGGGACCCATCCGCACCGCCAGCTGATTGACGACGCTGCCGCCGAAGCAGAAGCCGACCGCGCCGAGCTTGCCGTTGGAGTCGGGGCGCGCTTTCAGCCATGTCGCGGAGGCGAGGAAATCTTCCCTCATCTTGGGGTTGTCGACTTCGGTGAAAAGCTGCTGCGCCTTTCTCCTCGTCACCGGGATAGCCGCCCTTCGAGGTCAGCCCGTCCGGCGCGAAGGCGATGAAATTCGCGGTCGCCAGCCGTCGCGCCACATCTTCGATATACGGATTGAGGCCGCGGTTCTCGTGGACGACCAGCACGACCGGCAGCTTGCCGGTCGCATTCGCCGGCCGCACCAGGTAGCCCTTGATACTTCCATTGCCCTGTGGCGACGGCACGGTTGCCGACTCCGCCTTGATCCGGCTGTCGTCCTTCGGAACCTGTATCGCCCAGGCATAGTTCGGGCGCAGCATCTCGAACAGCGCCGTCGCGGTCAGGCCGCCGACGGCGAATTTTTGCGCGCCATCCATGAACGCGCGGCGGTCGATCCTGCCGTGCACATACTCATCGAGCAGGTTCAGCAGTTCCTGCGGGAAATCCGACGCCTTTTTCCGTTCCATACAACTCTCCCTCGATGTGGCTGACGCCCTGGGAAACCGGTTTGTCGCGCACAGGCGCCGACACACCAACAGCCGGCCGTCACGCCGACCGATCCAGCGCTTCGGCGCGCGGCGGCACCGGCCGCCGAGGCTGCAACGGCCGGGACCTTAGCTCGATCAAGACGGCCCAAGCAAGGGTCGCAGCCGGCGCATCGAGGCTGGCGCATGTCGAGGCTCGCGAGTGTCGCCGCCGGCGATCTCCTGCGTGCGCTGGCGCCGCCGATTTCCGACCGCGCCGGGCAACTTCGACGGCGAGCCTCGCGCCGTTACGGTGCACACCGATCCGGGTTGAACCGCGGCGGCCGGTGCACTAGCAAAACCTGCGCGGGTGCCATACGGTGCGGCCCTTGCGTTCCGCGCTTGCGGTACGGGTGGAGCGGATTGGCGCCAAGCTGACCCGCTCCCGCCCCGACGGCCTTGCCGGGACATCCTGGCGACAATCAAGATCAATGTCTCGAGGGAGGCGACGATGAGGATACACTGGACGGTCATTGCCGGAATGGCGGTCATGCTGTCGACGGCGGGCCATGCGCAGACAAATCGGCTCGCCGCAGCGGCCGAAGCGATGGGGGCCACGACCCTCAATTCGATCCAATTCACGGGCAGCGGCGACGTGTTCAGCTTCGGCCAGGCCTTCGAGCCCGGCCAGCGCTGGCCGCGCTTCATCCAGCGCACCTACAACGCCGCGATCAACTACCAGACGCCGGGGATGCGGCTCATCCAGGTGCGCTCGCAAGGCGAGCACCCGCCGCGCGGCGGCGGGGCGCAGGCGGTCGCGGCAGACCAGCGCACCGTCCAGGTCGTCAGCGGCAAATTCGCCTGGCAGGGCGACGGCGCCCAGGCGGTCGCCAATCCCGGCGCGGTCACGGAGCGCACGCTCCGGCTGTGGGCGACGCCGCAGGGTGTGATCAAGGCGGCCCTGGCCAATGCGGGACGCGTCGATGGCGACACCGTCACCGTCAAGGTCGATGGCCGCGATCTCAAGGCGACCCTGAACGCCCAGAACCTGGTCGAGAAGGTGAGCTATCTCTCGACCGACGAAGTCGTCGGCGATTACCCGATCGAGATCGCCTATACCGACTATGCCGACTTCGGCGGGATCAAGTTCCCGCGCCACATCGTGCAGAGCGAGGACGGCTTCCCGACGCTCGACATCACCGTCAGCGAGGTGAGGCCCAATGCCGCGGTGGCGCTCGATGTCCCGGCCAATGTCCAGAACGCGGCCCCGCCGGCGATGCGGGTGTCCGTGGACAAGCTCGCCGACGGCGTCTGGTATTTCGGCACGCCCAATGCGCGCAACTGGGCGGTCGAGTTCCAGGACCATGTCGTGGTCGTCGAGGGCATCGGCAGCGAGGCCCGTTCGCTGGCGGTGATCGAGGAGATCAAGAAGGTCATCCCCAACAAGCCGATCCGCTACGTCATCAATACCCACGCCCATTACGATCACGCCGGCGGGCTGCGCACCTATGTGGCGCAGGGCGCCACCATCGTCACCCACGAGACCAACAAGCCGTTCTTCGAACGCGTGTGGGCGCGGCCGCGCACGCTCGCGCCCGACCTGCTGTCGAAGACGCCCCGGCCCGCGACCTTCGAAACCGTGAGCGACAAGAAGGTGATGACCGACGGCAACAAGACGATCGAGATCTATTTCATGAAGGGGACCAGCCATAACGTCGCGAACATGCTGGTCTACATGCCCAAGGAAGGGCTCGTGTTCTGGGGTGACGGCTACAATCCGCCGGCGGGCAGCGACCCGCGCGATATCGTGCGCACGCCCGAGCAGATGATCGATCTCTATCGCGTCATCACCATGAACAATCTCGATGTGAAGACCGTCGCGCCCGCACACGGCGACGGGGCGAAGCCTTACGACAATCTGAAGAAGGCGATCGGCCTGATCCCGCTGTGACGGGTCGCGGTTGGCGTGCCCCGGGCGAGGCGGGCTGAGCGAAGCGGCCGAACAAAGCCAGGAGCGCTGCGACGCTTTTTCATGCGGCCCCGATCCTCGACGGGATCGGGGCCGAAGTCCCGTCGGACCGTGGAATTCGGAAAGACCGCCCGCGTTCGACATCGATGGCTGGCCAGAGGAAACGAGCCCATGATCGCTCGATCTTTCATCGTGCTCTTCGCTGCGCTAGGCGCCGTCAGCCATGCCGCCGGCGCGGAACCCGGATTGACGGCCGCGCCGGAGACCGCGGCGCTGCCGGCGCCTGAAGCCGATGGCTTCATCACGCTTTTCAATGGACATGACCTGACTGGCTGGACGGGTCTTGCAGATTACTGGCGCGTCGAGGACGGAGCGATCAGTGGCCATCAGAACAAGGAAACGTCGCGGCAGACCTTCCTCGTCCTTTCAACCCTTACCGTGAGGGATTTCGAGCTGCATTTCAGATATCGGTTTGCCTCTCCGGATGGAAACTCCGGAGTTCAGTTCCGCTCGACAGTGCTCGATGCCCAGACTTACCGTGTCGGCGGCTATCAGGCAGACCTCGATGCGGAAAGAGCAGTTTGTCGGCACCATCTACGATGAAGCCGGCGTCGCCGGGGACCGGGGGACGATGAGCAATCGTGGCGAGAAAACCACCTGGGATTCCGAGAACCGACGGCACGTCGAGCCCCTTGGTCAGGGCAGCGCGGACCTGCTGGCGTTCGTCAAAGTGGGCGACTGGAACGACGCGATCCTCGTGGCCAGAGGGAACCACATCACCTACAGCATCAACGGCCACATCATGACCGATCTGGTCGATGCCAGCCCGGCGGCCCTGCAAGCGGGTCGCCTGGCCCTGCAACTGCATGAAGGCTACACCATGGACATCCGATACAAAGATCTGAGGATCAAGCTGCTCGACTGATGCCGTCGTGCCGATGGGCGTCAATGGTGCGGCGCTACAGCCATTCAGATCGAGACAGAGAGACCCACGCTGCCGAATGCCCTTCGGCCGGCCGCCGAAGCGCGCGGCGTCCCGCGGCTTGTGTCCGGAACCTTTCACACGGACGTTTGAAGCGGCGGGCTCGCGCGTCGCTCAGAAGTCCGGCTTCTCCGCCACCGGCATGTGATAGTCGAACAGATTGGTATTGTTCTCGGCGCAGATCTTTTCGTAGGGCTCCTGCTCGACGCGGCGATAGCGCCGCTTTGCGGTCCAGGGCTCGTAGAACGCGTCGGGATCCTCCACGGTGAAGATCACTTCCATCGCCTTGCCACCGTCGACCATTCGCCAGCGCTCGACGACGTGCAGCTTCTCGGTATGCGGCGTGCGGTAGATGTCGACCACCGTCTTGTCGTTCAGGCCGATGGTGTCGATGACGAGCGTGTCGCCCTCGTAATGGCCGACCGACTCGCCGTACCAGGACGGCTTCGGGTTCGCGGAGTGGGGCACGTCCATATCGACGCGCCGGAACTGGTTGTCTTCCCGCCACAGGATCCAGACCACCTTGGGGGTTTGCAGGAACACCAGGGGATCCGGGCCCCCATAACCCATGAAGAAGGGAACGCCCGCCGGCACGCAGCTCGATTGCGCCGTGAATGCGCTCTTCTTCCCGGCGAGCACCTCGTCGATGTCCTTCTTCATGCGCTCCTTGACCCAGGGCTTCAGGTTCGGATTGGACAGATCGGCGATCCGAAAGGTCGGCTGATTGTCGACGCCGTTGGGAATGAAAGGATGCGCCGGATCGCTGACGACGGGCGGCAGACGACCCGGAACGGATTTCGAAGAACGGACCGCCGCCGTTGAGGCCGACCCATCCGGCCAGATTCGACGAGAAATCCGGCGGCGCCGCCGTTTGCTGGGCGGCGCCGGGTCCGACCGCCGCGGCCGCGATGAGCCCGGCCAGGATGCTGCCCGCGATGCGTTTTTCCAACGTGGACATTGTGGCTCCTTCCTCTGCTGCTCTCGCGCCCGCAACGGCTCGATCCCCTCTTCGCCCTGCCGTGATTACCGCCAGCGCTCCATCGCCTGCCGGTGCAGCGAGGCGGGCGGAAGCTCGGCCAGTTCCATGCGAATGCCGTTGGGGTCGACGATGTTGGACAGGATGGCCTTGGTGCCGCTGACCGTCGTGTCGCCGACGGCAGCGCCGCGCTGCTTGAACATCGCCGTCGCCGCGGCCATGTTGTCCACGTGCACGCCGAAATGCGTGATGCCGGGTGGCCGCTGCGCGGTCGCGGGTTGCAGCTCCACGAAGGTGTCCTTGCTGACCTGGACATAGACCAGCTGCACCTGCCCCGACGCATTGGTGAGCCGGAACGCTTCCGGGAAGCCCATCGTCTTGGTGTAGTATTCGACGGCCTTGTCGAGATCGGGGACGTTGATCCCGACGTGGTTCACCCCGACGATCCCGTGGTTGGGCGATTGGCTTTGGGCGAGGGCGGTGACGGCCAGCCCGAACACCGTACCGGCCACGAATATCGCAAGACCGCGCATGATAACCTCCCTTGTATTGAATTCTGCCACTCGAGGTTCGAGGGCATGATTCCCGTTGAATACGCCGGACGCATTACCGCTCATTCGTGAGGGCGAGCGCAAGAGGCAATCAGCGGCCCTGGCAATCAGCAGCCTCATGGGCCGCTCTTTTGTGGGGTTCCGCGCTCGCCGCCGCCTCAGAAGGGCGCGGCCTTTTCCTGCGGAATTGTGCCGAAAGTCGAGCCTTCGGCAAAGTCGCGATTGTTTTCGGCGCACACCATCTCTTGAAGCTGATGGACCTCGGGGTCCTGGCGATATTCCGCGCGTGCCCTTCCACGGCCTGGTGAAGGCGCCGGCGTCCTCCACGCGGACCGTGACTTCAAGGCCCCTGCCGAACGGATCGGAGAACGGCTGATAGCGCTCGACGACATGGATCTTGTCGGTGTGCGGCGTTCCGAAGGGATCGACGACCGACATCTTGTGGGCCTTCTGGCCGATGGTGTCGATGACGAGCGTCTCGCCCTCGTAATGGCCGACCGATTCGCCATACCAGGAAGGGGCCGGGTCGGCAGAATGACCGCGGTCGAGCCAGACCCAGCGCACCTGGTGATCGCGCTGATAGATGATGACGATGCGGTCCTTCAACTGCAGGAATTCAACCCCGTCGAGCAGGTTCACGACTTGCGGAACGCCGGAGGGCCAGCAGGAATTGTCTGCGGTGTAGACGTGTTGCCGGCGCATCTCGGAGTTCGGCATTTTTCTTGACGATCTCGCGCGCCCACGGCTGCAGGATCGGATTGTCGGAATCTCCGGCCCAGATTTCCTCGGCATCGGGACGCTTCGGCTGCAGGCGGGCGATCGGCTTGCCCTCGTCATCGTCGAGGATCGCATCGAAGGCGAGATTGCCGACGCGCAGCCAGAAGCCGGACAAATCCGGCCCCGCGTCCGCAGAAAGCGCCGGCGTCGCGACCGCGGCGCCCAGGAACGCGACCGATGTCGCAACAATGATCCTCGCCGCCCGGCTACCGCTCAATTCGGATCTCGATGGGGTCATGGGTACAGGTTCATTTTTGCCGATCAGCATGCGGAGGGCCGACCCGGGGCTCACGTGGCGACGGCAAATGGCGGCCTTTCGCCGCTCAATAGCCGAGGCGTACCACGCCCTGCTCCGCGCCGTTCACGGTTCCCTTGGTCAGCCATTCCAACGAGGCCTGGAACAGCAGCCGGTGATTCTTCTCCCACATGGCGTTGTGCGAGGAGCAGGCGAGGTCGACGAGGACCTTGGATTTCGAACCGAGGTCGGCATAGAGGTCATGCACGCGCGGCGGCAGCACCTGCTTGTCCTCGGCACCGGTGACCATCAGGGTCGGAATCTGCGTCGCCGCCACCACCGCGGTGGTCCAGCCCCAACTCGTCACATTGGGGGCGCGGCGCACGCCGACGCCCCAGGTCGCCCCGACCGGGTCCGACTCCAGCATCGCCCGCCACAGCGCCTTCTTGACGCTCTCTTCGTACTGGTCGGGGCAGCCGACCTGGCTGTTCCACAGCGCCGTCAGGTCGTCATAGGACTGGGTGCCCATCGCCGCGCCGGCCGCCGGCAGCGGCGTGGGCGCCTTGGCCGGCGTGTTGCGATTATAGGCCGGCGCCAGCAGCACCAGCCTCGCCACCTTGTCGGGATTTTGCGCCGCGTAACCGCCGGCGCGCGGGCCGCCCAGCGACCACGCCAGCATGCTGACCTTGGTCGCGCCCCGCAGCGCACGCAGGTAATCCACCACGCCGGCGATGTCGTTCCAGTCGGAGGCGATCGTGGTCATCTGCTGGCCGTAGGTCGGCGAACACACTTCGACATGGCCGTCCGGCGCCAGCGCGAGCTGCTGCGCGGGGGACAGATTGCAGGGGTCGTTCATGGCAGCCGGCCGGGTGGAACGTCCATAACCGGTGGTGTCCATGGCGAACACGTCGAACCCCGCCTGCGCCAGATATTCCATCCAGCTGTAGTCCTGGTACGGCACGTCGAATGCGACTTCCGACGGCGTGCCGGCGCCGTGCACGAACAACGCGATCCGATTCCCGGGCTGCGGCCGTGCGCAAGGCCGTCGAGGCGAGAACGACCTCCCGCACATAGATCGGCGTCATCTGCCCGGCGATCGCCGGCACCGTGGACCGGACTCCCACATAATGATCGAGCCGCAGCAGCCGGTCATGATCGTCGGCCGCGGCGGCGTGTGCGTACATGCCGCCAAACAGCGCCGCCAAAACGAACGCAATCGTGCACCGAAGATTTTTCATCTCACGCCCCGCTTGGTCCTGGCTGCGCAAGCGCCGCCGCAATCCAGCTCGCCCGCGACAGGCTGCCGATCGGTCGCGAGTATCGGCCAACCGACCTGCGTCGGCAAGACGGCGGCGCCGGCCCGGCTCTCAAAGCAGGCAAGCGCGATCACGCCGCTCGCCTGTGGGCATCGAGGGTCTCAACGGCAACGGGCGGCGGAGAAAATTCATCCCGCCGCGTTGCGCGAGAACCAGGACAGCAGGCCGCGCCCGGCATTGGCGGCAGGCTTCGGCTTGAGCTCCGGGGCTTCCGGCTCCGGGCCGGGATCGTCGGGAACGGCAATCGCGGCGGCGCTGGCGGGCGGTATCGCCTCCGGGGCCGCCGGCGGGGCCGGCTGGTCGAGGGCCGACGGCCCCGGCCCCGGCATCGTCTCGATCGCAGCCTCCGCTGCGCTCTCGGATCGCGCCTCGGGCTTGAACTCCGGCCTCGGCTCGGGCCTGGGCTCCGGCTTAAGTTCAGGCTTGGGCTCCAGCCTCGGCTCGGGCGGCTTGATTTCGGACTTGAGTTCCGACTTGGGTTCGGACTTGGGTTCGGACTTGGGCTCAGTTCCAAACTCAGTTTTGGGCGCGGACTTCGGCTCGGGCTTCGGCTCGGGCTTGGGCGCGGGCCTGGCTTCGATCCTGATCTCCGGTTTGGCCTCCTTGGCGGCAGGCATGGCGTCGGGGACCGGGGCGGCAATCGCCGGCCGCGACGGCGCCGGCTCGAGCAGCGGACCGCGCGGCGTCAGGTCGGCCACCGGAACCCGCCATTGGAAGGCATCGAGCCGGCCGGTCGCCGGCGACACCGGCATCCAGTTTTCGGCGATCAGCCCGTCGGCGGTCCAGACCGGATCGAGGGCGGCGTGGACCGCGCGGGCCATCCATTCGCGGGCGCGCCCGATGTCGCCGGTGTCGGCTTCCTCGAGTTGCGCCATCAGGCTCGCTACCCGCCTGGTGGGCGCGGCGACCAGCGGCTTGAGGCTCGCCCGTGCCTCGGCGAATTCGTGGGCGTCGAGCGCCGCCCGCGCCACCGCCAGCCGGCTTTCCAGATGGCCCTCGGCAAGGCGCGCCAGCGCGCGGATGCGGGCCAGCCGTTCGCGCGCCGAAGCGCCGGGGACGAGATCGGCATAGGCGTCGGCAACATCGGGATGGGGACCCTCGCGCCAGGCGGCTTCGAGGATGCGCCCGGCCTTGCGCCGGTCTCCCGCCCCCGCCAGCAGGCGACCGGCGAGCGCGGCGGCGGGAACGAGGCCCGGACACTGCTTGACCGCTTCCTGAGCGAGTTCGCTCGCGGTGGCGCGGTCGGTGTTTTCGAGCGACAAGGCCCGGGCTGCGAGTAGCACGGCGCGCTGGCGGCGGTAGGTGTCCTTGTCCACCAGTCCGCCGCGGCTGTTGCGCTCCAGCGCCTCGAGGGCGCCGGGCCAGTTGCCGTCGGCGCAGTGGAAATCGAACGCCGCCTGCCCCGCCCAGGCGAGCGACGGCGCCGCCTTGGCGGCCTCCTCGGCGTAACCGCGGGCGGCGGCGACATCGTTGCGCCGCTGCGCCTCGACGAACAGGCCGTGCAGGCCCAGCAGCTTGGTCTCCGGTTGGTCCGCCATGGCGCGGAACGCCGCATCGGCGCCGCCGCGCGCACCGGAGAGCTGCGCGGTCTGCGCCTGCAGCAGCAGCGTCAGCGGCTGGTCGGCGGCATGCCGCGCCGCCTCGTTGGCGTGCTTGAGCGCGGCGCGCAGATCGCCGGCGCCGATGGCGACGAGGCCCCTGGTGATGGCGTGATGGCCCCGGGCGGCGCGCCGCTGCGCTGCCCGCCGCGCCAACCGCGCCGGCGCGTCCATGAGATAGACGAGGAGCGTCCACGCAATCAGCGCCGCGCAGACGACGGCGAGAACGCACCCGATCAATATGGCGACCGAGGTATCGGCGTGATAGCCGAGCCAATCTATGGAGACCTCGCCCGGCCGGTCGGCGAGCCATGCCGCCGCGAAAGCCAGCCCGACGGTGATGAGCAGAAAGACGATGAGCCGGATCATCGGTTGGTGGCGCCTGCGGGCGCGCCGAGCTTGGTGAAGGACGCCGTGACGAGTTGCGCGGAAGCGGCGATCGCGGCCTGGCGCGCCACGGCCTTCTTGCGCCAGGGCTCCGCGATCGCCTGGGCCGGTGCCGGAAGCCTTTCGATCTCGCCCAGCACGCCGGCGAGATCGCGCCGCGCCATGTCGCGATCGATTCGGCCGATCACGGTCGCTGCGTCGTCGCCCGGGTGGTCTCCGACCGGGCGGATGCGGACCAGTTTCTCCGCATGGGCCTGCAGGCGATCGAGGTAATTGCCGTTCGCGGCAGGCGCGGACACCTTCAGCATTTCCGGGATCAGCCCGGTCAGCTCGCGAAACAGTTCGTCGGGTTTCGGCACCCCGGTGTCGGCGAACGGCGCGAAACCGGCGAGCAAAGCGGGGTCGACCGCGACCGCCTTCGCGGCCGCCAGTTCCGCCGCGAACGGCTCGCCGCGCTCCAATGCGGAATGCAGGCCGGCGGCGACCAGCGCGAACCGAAGTGGATCGTCGGTCTTGGGCGCGGCGGATTCGGCAACCTGATCCTTGAGCGCCTTGACCAGTCCTTCGAAGGCGTCGAGGCGGTCGTTGAGTCCGGCAAGCTCCTCCTTCGTGCTCTGGTGCAGCTTGTCCTGATCGGCGTCGGCGCGGTTCACCTCGGCCATGGCCTTGGCGACCAATTCCGCGCGCTCGCGCGCCTCCTGTGCTGCCGTCGCATTGTCCCCGAACTGGCGATCGAGATCGGCCACATGTTCGGCGATCGGCTTGACCGCCGCTTCGAGGGCGGCGAGCCGACCGGCGAGGGTGGGATCGGGCGCGACCGGCGCCGGCATCGCGGCTTCGAGCTTCGCCAGCCGCTCGGACAATCCATCGATCTTGCCGCTGATCTCGTCGCTGATCTCGCCTTTGATCGCGGCGGTGTCGGTCTTTCCGGAATCGGGCGGCGCCGCCGCCGCGGCGGTTTCGAGGCGGGAGAGCCGGGCCGCCAGATCGTCGATCCTGCCGATGTCGGTCCTGCCGTTTTCCGGCGCCGCCGCCGCGGACGCGGTTTCGAGTCGGGCGAGGCGCGCCGACAATTCGTCGATCTTGACCGCCGAAGCGTTGTCGGGCACCGCCGCCGCCGCGGCTTCAGCCGTGCTCCGGGTCTGCACTTCGAGGCGGGCGAGGCGGGCACTCAATTCGTCGGTGCCGCGGTCCTCGATCGGGGCGAAGGCGATCCACGCCGCGCCGCCTGCTGAGCACCGCAAGTCCGGCGCCGAGCGTGCCCGCAGCCAGGACCGCGAACCAGGGCGTCCGGACCCGCGAGGGGGGCGGGCTCGCGGAGGCGGGTCCGGCGGGTGCGGACGCTTGTTGTGCCGAGCCAGACGTGGCGGACCCGGCCGCCTCGACCGGCATTTCCACCGGCGTCACGTCGATGGTCTGCGGCTCCCGGCGCCGGCGGCCGTCCGGCGGCGCGCTGGCCTGCCCCGCATCGTCACCCGTATCCGCCATGGCCGATCTCCGAATCCGAACCTGCCAAGGGCATACTGCGGACGCCACGTCCCGGCAATGCAACTTCATGCCATGCTTTCATGGCATATCTATAAGCGCGAGCAGCGCGTCTTCGTTCGGCGCCGCGGCGACGAGGACGGCAGTGGCGCCCGACGCGACAAGCGGCCGCGCGATCTGGGCCGACAGGCATAAATGCCTGATTCTCATCGCCGAATCCGAGCAGGTCCGGCAGCCGTCGCGGCGGCGACAAAGGCGCTGGCGGTGCGGGCGGAGTAGTGCAGTACCGCATCGATCTCGCCGCCGGCGATGGCGGCGCGCAGATCCGCGTCGAAATCACCCACGGCGACCGCCCGATAGGCGACGACGGTCTCGACCGCCTGTCCGGCACGGCCCAGGGCGCCAACGAGGTCGCCGGCACGATCGCTTCCGGCGAAATAGATGAGCGGCAGGCCGGCATCCCCCGCCGTCGCCGCGATCAACCGGGCGAGGGCGTCGACATCCCCCTCCGCGGACACCGCTTCGGCGAACCCGGCGGTCACCGCCGCCTCCCGGGTGCGCGCCCCGACGGCATAGGCGGGCAGTCCGGCAAGCTCGCGGAAGCGGCGATGGGCGGCGACCGCGCGCACCGCATTGGCACTGGTGAACACGATGCCCGACCACGGGCCGGCGCCGAAGCGCGCGTCCACGACCGGCTCGATGCGCAGCAGCGGCACCAGCCAGACCTGATGGCCGCGGGCGCGCAGCCGCGCCGCGGTCCGCCCGCCCTCCGGTTCCGGCCTGGTGACGAGCAGGCGCACGCGCTCACGCCGCGGTGAAGAAATCCGGCGCCGCCCGGCTCTTGAGCTCCTGCCCGGCATCGGCGCCGAGCCGGACCGCCTCGGCGATCGGCCCGGTGCGGGCGGTCTCCAGGGCCTCGCTGCCGTCGGGCCGTAGGATCAGCCCGCGAAACACGACCGTGCCGGCGGCAATGCGCGCGTGGCCTGCAATCGGCGTGCGGCAGGAGCCGTCGAGCACGGCGAGAAAGGCGCGCTCGGCACCGATTGCGGTCCGCGTGTCCGGATCATCGATCGCGGCCAGGAGATCGCGGGTGCGCCGGTCGTCCGCGCGGGTTTCGATCCCGATCGCGCCCTGTCCCACCGCGGGCAGGAAACTGTCGACATCAAGGATGGCGGTCGCGGCCGCGCCGCGGCCGAGCCGGTTGAGCCCGGCAAGCGCCAGCAAGGTCGCATCCACCACCCCGTCGTCGAGCTTCTTCAGGCGGGTCTCCACATTGCCGCGAAACGGCACCACCGTGATGTCGGGCCGCAGCCGCTTGACCATCGCCTGGCGGCGCAGCGAGGCGGTGCCGACCACGGCGCCGGGCGCAAGGCCGGCGAGCGTCGATGCCTTGCGGCTGATGAAAGCGTCGCGGACATCCTCGCGCGGCAGGCACGCCGCGAGGACGAGCCCGCCCGGAAGCAGCGTCGGCATGTCCTTGCTGGAATGCACCGCGACATCGATGCCGCGATCGATCAACGCCTGCTCGATCTCCTTGGTGAACAGGCCCTTGCCGCCGACCTCCGCCAGCGGACGGTCCTGGATCATGTCGCCGGTGGTGCGGATCACCGTGATCGCGATCGCCTCCGGCGCGACGCCATGGGCGGCCGCCAGCCGCGCGCGCACCTCGTGGGCCTGCGCGCAGCGCCAGCGGGCTGCCGCGCGTGCCGATGCGCAGAAACGGTGCGGCGGAGGATTGCGCCATGGGACCCCGTAATGCTACTCGCGAACCCTGGATTTTGCGCATGATCTCGTCCGAAAAGTCTGCAACTTTTCGGATTTGCTGCGCGGAGCTCGTCCACGGATTGTCGCTTCGATTCGCGTGAACGACGGCCTAAGTGCTCCCGACCTAAGGGCGTAAACGATCGGCGATGCCGACGATCTAACCACGGCGCTCGAAGCAAGCATCTCCGATGCTGCGTGCTCGGCATCGAGACGACCTGCGACGAGACCGCGGCGGCGCTGGTCGAGCGGACGCGCGGACGGCCGCGGCGCAATTCTTTCCAATGTGGTGCTGTCGCAGATCGACGAGCACGCGGCCTTCGGCGGCGTGGTGCCGGAGATCGCGGCCCGCGCCCATGTGGAGGCGCTCGACCTCATCATCGCGCCGGCCATGCGCGAGGCCGGGCGCGGCTTCGCCGAGCTCGACGGCGTCGCGGCCGCGGCCGGGCCCGGCCTGATCGGCGGCGTCATCGTCGGCCTCACCACCGCCAAGGCGATCGCGCTGGTGCAGGAACGGCCGCTGATCGCGGTCAATCATCTCGAAGCCCATGCGCTCACCGCGCGGCTCACCGACGCGACGCCGTTCCCCTACTGCCTGTTCCTGGCGTCCGGCGGCCACACCCAGATCGTCGCGGTGCGCGGCGTCGGCGATTATGTCCGCCTCGGCACCACCCGCGACGACGCCATCGGCGAGGCCTTCGACAAGACCGCGAAGCTGCTCGGCCTCGGCTATCCCGGCGGGCCGAAGGTCGAGCGCGAAGCCGCCCGCGGCGACCGCGGCCGCTTCGCTGCTGCCGCGCCCCATGAGCGGCCGGCGCGACGCCGATTTCTCGCTGTCCGGGCTCAAGACGGCGGTGCGGCTCGAGGCCGAGAAGATCGCGCCCCTGTCGGACCAGGACGTCGCCGATCTCGCCGCTTCGTTCCAGCTCGCCGTGGTGGAAATGGTGACCGACCGGCTGCGGCACGGCCTGCGGCTGTTTCGCGAGCGCTTCGGCGCCCCGACCGCGCTGGTCGCGGCCGGCGGCGTCGCCGCCAACCAGGCGATCCGCGATGCCCTGCTCGATGTCGCGCTGCAGGACCAGGTGCCGCTGGTGGTGCCGCCGCCCGCCTTGTGCACCGACAATGCCGCCATGATCGCCTGGGCCGGCGCGGAACGGCTCGCCCACGGCCTGCGCGACGCACTGGACGTGAGCCCGCGAGCGCGCTGGCCGCTCGACCAGGTGGACAAGCCCGTCGGCGAGCCGGCGGCGGGCGCCTAGGCCCGCCATGCCCGCCCAACGCATCGCGGTGGTGGGGGCGGGCGCCTGGGGAACCGCGCTCGCCAATGTCATCGCCCGGGTCGGCCGCAGGGTGACCCTGTGGGCCCGCAATCCCGCCATCGCCGCCACCATCGTGGCGACGCGGGAGAGCCCGCGACTGCCCGGGGTACGGATCGACGACAGGGTGACGCTCGCCGCCCTGTCCGACGGCGCGCCTGCGGGTGACGCCATCCTCGTCGTGGTGCCGGCGCAGGCCCTGCGCGCCGCCGTGTCCGCTCTCGCCGGCGGGGTGGCGCCGGGCACGCCGGTGGTCGCCTGCGCCAAGGGCATCGAACGCGGCACCGGACGCTTCATGACCGAGATCATCGCGGAATGCCTGCCGGCCGCGATTCCTGCGATCCTGTCCGGGCCGAGCTTCGCCGGCGACGTCGCGCGCGGATTGCCGACCGCGGTGACGCTCGCCGCGCCGGACGAGGCCACCGCGCGGATGCTCGCCCAATCGATCGGCTCGGCGACGTTCCGGCCCTATCATTCGACCGATATGCGCGGCGTCGAGATCGGCGGCGCCGCCAAGAACGTGCTGGCAATCGCCGCCGGCATCGTTGTCGGCCGCAGGCTCGGCGCGAGCGCGGCCGCGGCACTGACGACGCGCGGCTTCGCCGAGCTGGTCCGGTTCGGCCGCACTTATGGTGCGCGGGCGGAAACGCTGACCGGCCTGTCCGGGCTGCGGCGACCTGATCCTGACCTGCTCGAGCGCGCAGTCGCGAAATTTCCGGCTTGGCCGTATGCTGGGGGAAGGCAGCACCCTCGACGAGGCGCTGCGCGCCGGCCGGCTCGCCGAGGGCGTCTTCACCGCATCGGTGCTGGTCGACATGGCGCGGGCGCGGCAGGTCGAGACCCCGGTCGCCGCGGCCGTCGCCGCCGTTCTCGACGGGACGCTCGGCGTCGACGAGGCGATCGAGGCGCTGCTGACGCGGCCGTTCCGCGCGGAGGGATGAACATGAATTACTGGCTGATCAAATCGGAGCCCGATGCGTGGTCATGGGACGACCAGGTCGCGAAGGGCGCCAAGGGCGAGGCCTGGACCGGGGTTCGCAACCACACCGCCAAGCAGAACCTGATGAAGATGAAGAAGGGCGACCGCGCCTTCTTCTACCACTCGGGCGAAGGCAAGGAGATCGTGGGGATCGCCGAGGTGATCCGCGAAAGCTTTCCCGATCCGACCGCGTCGCCCGGCGATCCCTGGGTCGCGGTCGACGTGAAGGCGATGATGCCGCTCGAAAAGCCGGTCTCCCTCGCGGCGATCAAGGCCGAGCCGAAACTCGAGGAGATGGCGCTCGTCAAGCAATCGCGGCTCTCGGTCCAGCCGGTGACGGCGCAGGAATGGAAGCTCGTCTGCGCCATGGGCGGGGTGAAGCCGTAGGAGGCGGCGCGGGTGGGCTCGACGCGATGACATTGGGTTGGTGAACGCCCTCGGGGAGGGGTGTGGGGCGGCGGGATTCTTTGATTTCCGCAAAACAACCCCATGCAAAGTAGAATTTGTCCCCGACGCGCACGTTAATGTGGTGCGATTATACCGTCCATGACCGCTGGCGTGCCAAGCACCGGCCGCGATCGCCGGAGCACGCCGAGGGCCAGAGACACAATCAGAGCGGTTTCCGGTCATGTCTCGGTTTTTTTGCTGCGGCTGACAGGGTCGATCAACGGAGCTCATGACACTTGACGTAGATCGCCGCCATATTGCCGCTCCGCAGCAATCGACGCCAAGGGCCAGTTCCTGCCTCCCGCGCCGCAAAAAGAAGATCGTGGGTGGCGCCTTGCGCCAGGGCCGCCATCACGCTCCTGCCAAGGAGCACGGCCAGCGTGGTAGCGTAATGATCGAGCTGCCACCGCTCGGGTCGCCAGATGTTCTCTCGGCGGCAAGCTGGCGCGGCGAGAGGACCTCGCCCTCTGCGTCATAAGCCCATGGATGGATCGATCCAACCGATCTCGTCGCCCTCGAATGCCTCCCCGGTCTCAGGCCTTCCGTGGCCATTCCATCGTCGCTGGCGGGGTACCGGAGCGGGTGGAAATACATGGGGATCATGTGCCAGTAGTTTGCCTCGCGCGCCAGGATGTCCCCGGACACGTCGTTCTCGTGGTGGGCTGCATGATGACGATGATGGCCGACATCACGCCGTTGAGGGGTTCGGCATCGACCGGCCGAAAAACCGGAGGGTCTTGGTGCGCTCCAACCTCGCTCGCAACCTTCACCAGGTTATGGGGGTCGTCAAGCAGGACCCGGTCGCTGCCCTTGCAGGTCGATAAGAATTAGGAACTCGTGTCGCGATGCCGATCGTCACATCCGTACTTGATACCCCAAGACATGTTGCAATCAACATCTTCGCCGTGAGGTCCGCGAGGATAAGAGCTTTTGATGTATTGAACCGGACCATGGCCATTATAGGAACCACTGGACGTTGTGTCTGCTTCCGGCTTGTGGGTCTTGTGATGATGATTCTGACTAGACGAGCGATTTTGAAGTTCGAATCATATCATGCGGCCTTGTCGAGCTTGTAGGTCCAGGTGTGAACGACGGGATCGCCGTTGAAATAATCCACGGCGGCCATGAGGCGATCCTTGAGTTCCTGCTTGGATGCGACGCGGATGTGGCGCAGGACGGAGCGGGCGAGTTTGGAAAAGAAGCCCTCGACGAGATTGAGCCAAGAGCCGTGCTTGGGAGTGAAAGTGAATTCGAAGCGGTGCGCGGGCTGACCGGCGAGCCAGGCTCTGGTCTGTTTGGAGATATGCGCGGAATGATTGTCGAGGATCAGCTTGATCGCCGTCTGGGCCGGATAGGCGGCGTCGAGAAGCTTGAGGAATTCGATGAATTCGCGGCTGCGATGGCGATCCTTGACCAGCGCATGGACCTTGCCGGTGACGAGGTCGATGCCGGCCAGCAAGCTGACCGTGCCGTGGCGCTTATATTCATGCTCCCGTGCGAAGGTCGCGTGGACGCCGGGTTCGGGCGGCAAATCCGGGGCGGTCGTCGCGATCGCCTGGATACCCGGCTTCTCGTCGTAAGAGATGATCGCCACCGCGTCGCTCGGCCTTTTCTTCGCCTTCGACACGGCCGCCGCCTGCTTGAGGATTTTCACCTGGCGATAGACGCACAGCACCTCGGCCATCTTCTCCGCAAAGTCGGGATCGCGCTGTTCCAGGTAGTATCGCACTTTGTGCGGCTTCACCTCTTCCTGGTCGAGGATCTTGCACACCGTGCCCTGCGCCAGATTGGCGAGGCACGCATGTCCCTGCGCCGGTCCATGCTCGCGAGCGTGGCGGGCGAGAAGCCGGGTCGTCCACAGTTCGTGGGGATAGCCGAGGTCCTTCGCCTTCCGGCACGCCAGCGACACCAGCCATGCCTTGGCCTCCAGCGTGATCGTCGGTTCCCTGCCAGGGCGAGGGCGATCGTCGAGCGCAGCCATCGGGCCTTCGGCCACGGCGCGATCGACGCAGCGCTGGACGGTCTGATGATGCAGTCCGAGCGCCCGACCGACCGCAAAAAACGACGGGTCTTCCCGATAGGCCAGCAATATCCGCGCCCGCTCGACCCGGCTCGCCGGTTCCGTTCGCGATTGCGCGATCGATCTCAACTTCGCCGTATCCGCATCTCCGAGCGACAATTCAATCGCCCGCCGCCACGCCGCCATGATCCGTTCTCCTGTGGGCACACGCGACCTATATAGGAGTCCGAAAACCAAGAGGAATCCCCCGCTTATGACAACTTTCATGGAATCGGTCGTCTAGCCATGGCTGGCGAAGTACCGAGGAGTACTGCGGCGACTAAAAGATATTTCATTGGTGCTCTCCTTTGTTAGACGCTAGGGCACCTCGAAAAATTGCCGGCACCCATCTTGCTCCACGAAATTGTCAGCAGGGTGCTTGCGGCTTCTCGGTGTTCACGAAATTTGCATTACTTTAAGTCTCACCGTCACGGCCATCACGGCAGGTTTGCCCTTCGCAATGAAGTCCGCAAAGCCCTTTGCTGCACTTTCTGCGCCGCGAAATGGTCAGGGACCCAGGCAGGTGCAGGCAACAAGCAACGCCCACGTCCCCAACCGCGCGCGGGGAACGGCGCAGCAGGCGAAGGTCGACTATCCTATCTTGCACAAGGGGCTGTCGAAACCAGAATGTGTGCCGAGAAATGATACCACAACGGGTTTCACTCATACGTGAATTCACGCCTCCGTGACCATTGTAGCCAAAAGATGTCCGCGAATTATCTCCGTTTTGCTGGGGACCTATATGGAGGTTGCCATGCGATCCCAGGTGTTCTCAACGGTAGCTGTGGCTATTTTACTGTCGTTTCCAGCCGAGGCCGCGCACTATCGGCATCCATCGCACCTGTACCCGGGAAGCGGCGTCGCACCCGCCATGCCGCATCGCGGGAATCCGGCTGGACAGATGCCGAGCGGCAATGGCTACGACGGGCCAATATTCGACGGTTACGGCAATAGGGTTGGTACCTACCGGGGACCGATCCTTGGATATGCTGGAACAAGTTGCGAAGTGTTGACGCCGGACGGATACCGCGATGTCTGCATGTACGACAATCCAAATAACTAGCCGGTCGTGACGGCTAACAAATAGGCCGGCATGCTATGCATAGGTTACCGGATTCCAGTGCGTAGTATCGCCAGAACAGACACAAAATGAGAAAGGCCGGGGAGGCTCTCAGCGCCCTTCCGCCTGGGCGGCGCGAGGGCGCCTGCATAATGGGGGGGTCTAGCCGAGAGCTAATCGGCGTCGGGAAGCTCTCGAAAACGCGCGGTCGACCCGACGGGGCGTCTACTTAGGTCGGAACGCCTGATCGCTGAGCGGCGACGTCAGCATGGGCGACGTCCTCGGTTCTCTGATCGCTATGAAGCCCACGCCCGCCGCTTGATGACAGCTGTTGCACGCCAACGTAAGCTTATCGAAGGCTTTCGCAAACTTGGCGCTGTCCTTGGCCTCAATCGCGCTATGAACTTCATCCGCCACCTGTATTATGGTTGTCGGTGGGGCTATGGGAATATTTGTAGAGAACCTCGTTGCATCATCAAAACTCGCTCCGATCTGTGCAAGCTCATAGTTTGCTAACTGCCAATTCTTCACTTGACCTGCATACCATAATTTGAAGTGTCTGAGCTGAGTAACAATCATGATGTCGCTTAGTCGCAGCAGATAGGCCGGTTGTGTCCTTCCTGGCGGTTGACCGTCGGCGCGAACCGGGAACGACATTCCGATGGCTAGAGCCGCTATGATTGCGCGGCGCCTCATTTCGTTACTCCCTGTTCCGGGATCACCCTCGACACCTCCAACACCAGAGTTCGGCGCGGACATTTGCCGGATTCGGACGCACCGAGTTATTCGTCGCGCAAATGTCTTGCTCAGTTCCAAACCATCCCAATGTGCTGCCTTAAAACGTCAAAGCCCGGATAAATAGCGCTGCTAACGGTCGCCCGAGGAATCAAATTCCAAAACGGCATCGAGGTCATCGAAATGCCGGCTCGCTGTTCTCAAAAATTAGGCGGCTCGAACTATCCGGGCCGCCCCGTGCGGCCCTGCCTTGACACATCAGGGCAAGTCAAGTCCTAAAACGAAGCAGCCCGTCCACCGCTCCGATCTGACCTTCCACTAGCTCCAACTGGAGCTGGTCCACTGGTTCCAACTGGAGCCGATGCAGATCGCGGCGCCGCGCTGGTTCCAACTGGAGCCGATGCACTTCGCGATGCCGCTTGGCTGTTGGGTCGGGCCGACCACGGCCTCAACGGCAGCGGCATTGCCACCACTGACGGCGAATTGTAACCGTAAGTCGTGACAGGCGCAGGCGCAGGCGCGAGATGCCGATGGCCAATAACCGTATGGTGAGCAGCACTTGCAGTGGTGGCCGATACTCCCACAGTGGACACCATCACTGCGGCTGCGAGAAATCTTGAACCTCATTTTTACCTCCCTGGTTAGAGACTGTTTTGCGCTGCAACACGATGACACCCCGGCCCAGGTACCTGCGCCGGGGCGGTACTAAGTCTCGTGTGCGATGGTCTCCGCCAGCACCACCCGATAGCCGCTGACAACCATGATGGTGATGGCGACGGCGGCGAGAGGGTTGACCAACATGCGGTGACCGTACTCCAGCTCTTTGGATATCGCCGCCGGGCTGATGTTGCAGCCGTCTGAGCCCCGGACTTCCCAGCGGTTGGTCAATAACCGCCGGCGCGGCCGCGAAAAGTATCTTCCGCACCATGACGCACTTCCTGAGGGGAATGCCTCATCAACGAAAACTATCTACCGAGCCGCCCGTTCCTCACGGGCGCGATCACATCTTTGCGATTGGCGCGAATGCGGAGCGGGTGCGCTGCAGCATACAGGCGAGACTGGATCCACGAGTTGGACCGCGGGTCCGTGGTGAAGATGCAAAGTTCGTTCGGTCTGTGCGACCGCGACGCTCGCCGTATCAGCTGCGGACATGCCGCCAACCAGAGCTGCGCCGCTGTGGGCCACCTCCGGACTCACGCATCGCAAAAATGTTCGGGAAGGGAGACCGGAAGTGCCCCGCGATGTGCACCCGGTGTCAGTCCACGGATGTCGTGCGCGCTGCAGTACCACCGCGACAGACGACCGGGGATGGAAAATAGGGACAGCGATCCCTCATCTCATGGGCATTCGAACTGTGCGACGCTTGCAGCTTCGATCCCTCTGCAACAACGCCCGCTGTCACCGCGAGCGCTCCGCCCGTGATTGTGACTGCAAGCGCAAGAGCAATGCCGATGATTTTCGTGTTCATGGGATAACCCCTCCTTCATAATCGGATACACGGTGCCTGGAGCGGCATAGGCCGTGCTGTGTCGTGCTTGGAGGTTCGATCTTCCCGTCTTGCGGTTACCCGGTGGTTGCGCACGTTTTGGTGATAGCAAAGTGATGCTTCGTGATGACCCGCATGATTGCGTACACCGCTTCCGATACATTGGGCACATGACCAATGAGCAAATCAGCGATCGCGACTGGTCGCATCTTATGGCCCGCGCCCAGGATGGTGACCGGGGGCGTCGACTATAAGCTTTGGTGAGCACCGCTCTGCTGGCGGCTGGATGGCTCCGTTACTTGTAATGGTGCGACGTACATACGGTGGATACGGTGGCCGGTCAGGGTCGATGCTGTTGAAAAAATCGTTGTCCACCGCTGATCAAAATTTTTCTAGGCCACTGATGCGATTCTCGGATAAAAATGTGAGGGACCTCGTCTCCAAGTGAAAAAGCTCACAGGGGGCTTCGACTACGGCCTGGGTGCCGTATTAATTGGCGAGCATAGCTTGGCTTCGTTTCTTTCGAAAAATCGCGGGAAGGCATTTCGGGACTTTTTCAACAGCATCGGTCAAAAGCGGCCGGTCATTGACATCAGATCGACGCCAAGATTGTGCGGCGCGGCGAACAACTCGATCAGAATTTCAACTGAGGACACTACCCAGCTTCCGATTAGGTTGACATCCCCCGGCAGTCATGGCCGGGCTTGTGCCAGCCATCCCGATAACACGGCACAGTGCCTTCGTAATCAGGATACGCGGGACAAGCCCGCGTATGACAGCTCGAAGAGTTTCTGGCCGATCGATTCCATGAAACCGATCAGATCGCACGGGATGGAATTTAACCCGTGGACCTCATCCAGAGGAGCCGTGCGAAGCACGGCGTCTCGAAGGATGGATGCCGGCACGATCTCGCCTGTGGCCGTCCTTCGAGACGCGCGCAAAGGGCGCGCTCCTCTGGACGAGGTAATCGATATGATTCGAACCTCGGAAACAATGTACTGGAAGCGATGATAGTATCGCGATCTCGGCGCCGAGGCGCCCCCGGTTATCGGCGGGTCGGTTCCCTTCATCGTCGCGCACCGAACCCGACCCACGTCAACGCGCCGCGCGAGTCCACTCCGTCCTCGCCACCGCGAGTCACTGTTTCGGCCGAAAGTCCTGATCCGGGAACATCGATTCCTTGGGGTCCTGGATGACGATCGGAGTCTGCAGCGCGGCCTGATGGCAGGCGTTGCAGGCCTCGGTCAAATGGTCATAGGACTCGGCGAACTTGGCCTCGTTCTTGTCCTTGATCGCGTTGTCCATCTCGAACAGCGGGTCCCTTACGATGGTCTCGACCAGTTCCACGATCCCCTGCCTGCGCCACTGCGGCCACTGCAACGAAAGGCGATCGAACGCATCCGACAATTGCTTGAGTTCATACGCCGCAAAGACCCAGTTCTTTTCGCGGCCGGCGAACGCGAGCTTGACGTGACGCGGCTGGATGGTGGTGGTCATGAGGTCGGCCAGGCTCGGGTGGTAAGCAGGGGGCCCATTGTTGGATGGCGCCTGGGCGCCGACCGCCAATGGCAGAAGAGCCGCGGAGGCCGCGAGCGCGGCCGCAACAAACCAAGACCTCGTCATATGAGACTCCTCCGGCATCTTCCCACTACCAGGTGAAAATGCATCGACCGTGAATACTGGATTGCCCGGCCGGGCCGGGCAATGATCCTAATACGCCGGTCAATGCACGAAATACTGTTTGAGCGAGTAGCCGAGCACGGCGAGCCCCCCGATCGGCACGATCCACAACAAGTTGAGCCACACGCGTTGCACGAATTGGGAGGAGACGAAATAGGTGATGGCCGCTGTGCCCGCCAGCGCAGGAATTGCCGCCACCCAGACCGAGTCCAAGAAGTCGGCGTCAAAGGTGGCCCAATCGGTGATGAAACTCCGCAGCGCCGCAAGCGAGGTCGGCCACAGCACCGCCAGGACGCAACAAAACAGCGTCCCCCGGCGCAGCCACTGATCCGGGACGACCGTGGCGATCCAGCCCACCACCAGGGCGCTGGCGGCGGAGAGTACCAGCCAGCCATACCAGAACATCGGCGGGCCCTTGCCGGTCGGCTGCCGCCAAAAATCCAGGTCGCCGGTTACCGGATGATAGGTGAAGAGCGGCCAATTGAGCCGCTCGAAGACGGTGTAAAGCAGGGCGAACGCGATGCCGAACGTGATCGCGAAGGTCGCCAGCCGGCTCTCGCCCGCCTGCGTCGCCGATCTCGGCGCGCCCAATAAGCGAGAGCCGTCGCGTTGCGACAATCGGGCGTCGACATCCAATGCATCCAATGTCTGCGTCATGATCCGACCCCACGAAAATCAGTGGCGACGTGGCCAACGATCAAAGCGTACCACACCGCGAAGGCCAGGAAAATGGTCAGCCACATGCGGATGCCGGCATGTTCCGCCGACAGCGGCTGCCGCCAGAAATACCAATAGGCCGGAAGCAGGCCCAGGCCCATCGCCACCACATGTTCCTTGAATTCGAACGATCCGACCATCCAATAGTGCTTGAATTCCTCCATCGGAATTCTGACGTAGGTCCGGTACTTCACATAGATCCACGCGCCCATGAGGGCCTGAATGACATAGAGGACGATGATCATGGCCGTGTAGGACGCTGCCGGCACCGGACTGCGATCGATGAAGCCGCCGGCGGCCTGTCGCGCCGGCAGCAGGACGGCCACCGTCTGGAGCGTGACCGCCGCCAGCAGGGCGACCGCGAGCACGAAGTGAACGAAGAGCAGGCTGTTCCAGAACGTATCCTGCGATATCATGCGGAATATTATGTTCATGGCGGCCCTTCCGGGTTCGGCCCCTGGCGAGGCACGAGGCTTGTCGTTAATTCCAGGCTCGCAATTATCGTATGGCTTGAACCCGATGACAACCTCGAAGGCACCTTGAGCTGCCCGCTTGGACAGGCCTGACTCCGTGCCCATCGCAACAACGGGAACGCGGCAATTCGTCGCTCATTGGCGAGCCGAGCGGCGCGATGCGGAACACCGGAGGATCGCAAACTAAGGACGCTGCCGATCGGGCTTCCGATGCCGGCTGTGCTGCTGTGGCTCGCAATCGCAATTGAGTGTGGCGCAGTGAGGCGATAACGTCGGGGCGCACAATGACAAGAACACTGCAATGAACGTCAATCCAGGGAGTTGAACTTGCCGACCATCACCGGGATGCTGGAACGGCTGCAAGCTTCGTCACTTGCCGTATTCATTCACAAAACGGCGTGGGCGCTCACGACGGTCGAGGTGATTCACGTCTTCGCAATTTCGCTGGTGATCGGCACCATTGCGATCGTGGATTTGCGCTTGCTCGGGTTTGCGTCGACCAAGCGTCCGTTCGCGGAACTGTCGCGGCGGGTGCTGCCGTTTACCTGGGCGGCCTTCGCCCTGGCCGTGATCGCAGGTGCGCTCCTGTTCATCAGCCGGGCGACGGAATATTTCGGGAACACCATGTTCTGGATCAAGATGTTCCTCATCGTCCTGGCCGGCATCAACATGCTGGTTTTCGAGTTCATCACGGTTCGCAGCGTGAAGGAATGGAACCTCGACCCGACGCCGCCGCTGCAAGCGAGGCTCGCAGGAGGGATTTCGATCGCGTGCTGGGTGCTGGTCCTCGTCTGCGGCCGCCTGATCGGCTTCACCCTTCAGACGGAGTAATGCAGCGGCGCGAAGCGCGATTGCCCCGGGTTGCCAAACATCGTGGTCAACTGCGTGGGGCGGGAAGCAATGATCGCCGCGAATTCGATGATCCCGCATCGTGCGACGGCCGCGATCCGGCGGCCCTCCCGTCGGCGGCTCTTGCCGAATAAAAAGCCAATGTGCTCAACAGTTTGTGTTCGCAGCACAGGGATTGGAAACCGGACGATAAGGCTTGATCAAGTCTTCTCATGGACCAATTCCTGCGTTAGAGTGCGGCTTGAAGAAGTCATCCATCGCGATCCCTGGATGGCCAAGAAGCGGGCGGAAAACATGAAAACATCGGCACATGGGTCTTTGTTGCTGGCGCTGGCACTGATCGTTCCGCTTGCGATGGCGAGCACGGCGTGGGCAGGCGGCGCGTCGCTGGACGAGGATGATGAAGATCAGAGCAATGCCGGCGTTTCCTTCTTCGGCTTTGCGCGCGACCTGAGCCTCGGCGGCGGCGTGGCCGACGTCAAGGTGAGCGCGGACATCAAGAATTGCAATGCCAGCCTCGTGACCCGGACCGACGACCAGGGCCACTTCAAGTTCTCCGGGTTCAGCAAGGAGATCGACCCCAAGGATGTGGAGATCACCTGCAGCAAGGAAGGCTACAAGCTGCAGCGGACCATCCGCCGCCAGCCGCCCGGCGATGCGATCAGCACCGTCGAGGTCGATTGCCTGATGGCCAAGTAATGGCCAAGTAGCGGCCGATCCAGGCAGGTGCTCGTCTCGCCTGTCTGGTCTGGCCATGCCACTGCCTGGATGGTTGCGGATCGATCCGGCGCAACATTCGGGCAGCAAAACATTCGGCACAAACTGCGGAGCCGGACCACGGTTTTCCCAACCCACTGGGTGATGAGCGTGCGCGGCATCCTGGGTTTAGTCCTGATCGGCTTGGGCGTAGCGGTATTTGCGCCGGCGCGGGGCATCGCTGCGCCGGAGGTGTCGCTGGCCGGCCGCGTCAGCTCCGCCCAGGAAGGCGCGATGGAAGGCGTGCTGGTGAGCGCCCGGCGCGACGGCTCGCCGCTCACCGTCACCGTCGTCACCGACCAGGCCGGCCGCTACGCCTTTCCCGCCGGCCGGCTGGCGCCCGGACATTACACCCTGCACATCCGCGCCATCGGTTATGAACTCGCGGCACCTGCAGGCGTCGATGTCGGAGCCGAGGGGCCGGCGAGCGCCGACCTCGCGCTCGCCACGGTCGCGGACATTTCCGGCCAGCTCACCAGTTCCGAATGGTTCGCCAGCATGCCGGGCACGGCGGAGCAGAAGCGTCCGCTGATCGAATGCATGAGCTGCCACACGCTGGAGCGGGTGGTGCGCTCGAAGTTCACCGCCGACGAATTCGTCGGGGTGCTTCAAGCGCATGGCGAATTTCGCCAACAACTCGACGACGCAGCACTCCGCAGCCGCGCATGGTCGAGCGCCCGGTGCCCGACGACCGCGCCCGCAAGGTCGCGGAGTATCTCGCGACCGTCAATCTGAGCAAGACCGACCGCTGGGACTACGCGCTCAAGACCCTGCCGCGCCCGACCGGGCCGGGCGACGCGGGTGATCATCACCGAATACGACATGCCGCGGGCGACCATCGCGCCCCATGACGTGCGCACCGACGCCGCACGGCTTCATCTGGTACTCGAACTTCGTCGAGCCCTATCTCGGCCGGCTCGATCCGCGCACCGGCGCCCACGAGGAATTCGCCTATCCGCTGCCGAAGCCGAATTTCCCGTCCGGCGCGCTGGCGCTCGAGCCCGACCAGGACGGCAATTGGTGGCTCGCCCTGATGTTCCAGGGCGGGCTGGCCAAGTTCGACACCCGCACCAGGACGTTCCGGCATGTATCCGCTGCCGCCGGAGCTCAACGACGACACCGCCCAGCAATCCATGGTGATGCCGCGCCAGTCCCATGTCGACGGCAAGGTCTGGACCAACGACGTCAATTCGCATTCGATCCTGCGGCTCGATCTCGCCACCGGCGCCTACGAGACCGTCGATCCCTTCAAGGACCTGCCGGTGGGCCGCAACCATTCGCCCTATGGCATGATCGCCGACAAGGACAACAATCTGTTCTTCATGGATTTCGGCGACGAGAGCGTCGGGCGGGTCGACGCCAAGACCGTTCCGCGGCACCATCTACCGACCCCGACGCCGCGCTCGCGGCCGCGCCGCACCATGCTCGACGACAAGGGCCGGCTGTGGTTCGCCGAATTCGCCGCCAACAAGCTCGGCATGTTCGACATCGCGCGCGAGAGCTTCAAGGAATGGGACGTGCCGACGCCGCACACCTATCCCTACGACGTCTTTCTCGACAAGAACGGCGAATTGTGGAGCGGCTCGATGTCGAGCGACCGCGTGCTGCGGTTCGACCCGCAAAGCGGCAAGTCGATCGAGTACCTGCTGCCGCACCAGACCAATGTCCGCCGCATCTTCATCGACAACACCACCACCCCGGTGACGTTCTGGGCCGGCAACAATCATCACGCCGCTATCGTCAAGGTCGAGCCGCTGGATTAGATTGCGCCACCCGCGAGCGGGCTGGAGATTTTCCGATTGCGCTGACCCTGTCGGTGTCGTTGCCCGGCGCGACCGGGCAAGCCAGTACGGCCGGTCGGTGGTTGCTGGATCGCCCGGTCGGGCCGGGCGGTGACCGCGGCGTATGATGGCGGAGGGGGCGCGTCATGAATTTCGGCGGAGTGGACAACTGGGCCATCGTTCTCGCGGCGGTGGCCGGATATATCGTGGGCGCATTCTGGTACATGGCGCTGGCAAAGCCATGGATGACAGCCCAGGGCTTCACGGCGGAATCGATGAAGGCGAACCAGTCGCCGCTGCCGTTCATCCTCGCCTTCGTCAGCGAACGGGGTGATCGCCACGGCGCTGGCCGGCGTGGTCGGCCATCTCGGCGTCGGGCAGGTGACGCTGAAGAATGCGGTGATTTCGGCCGCCGCGCTGTGGCTCGGATTCGTGGCAACGACGCTCGCCGTGAATTACAGCTTCGGCCGTCGTCCCCTCAAGCTGTACCTGATCGACGCCGGGCACTGGCTGGCGGTTCTGCTGGTCCAGGGTGCCGTGATCGGCTATTTAGGTGTCGGCTAATCCTGACAGCGCCCCAGCCTAAAGCTGGTGTCCTTTCTTTCGCAGTGCGTCGACCATGCTATCCCTTAGTTCGGTCGCGAGCCGCCGGCCCCATGCCTGGCCGATCGACATGCTTTCCTGCACGAGGGTGGGCAATTTTTCGAGCAGCTTTTGACCGACCGGGGTTTGGTAGAAGGCGATCAACTGGCGCATCTCATCGACCGTGAAGGTGCGCGCGTAGACCCCGGCCATCTGGTCCGTGATCTCGTTGATCCGCGAATTAACGCCCTCCAGCAGCACCGGCATCATCGCGTCGATGTCTTTTTCGATTTGAGGCCGCCCTTGGACGATTGCGGGCTTCAGCGACTGCATGATGGTCGGGAATATCAGCTTGAACTGGTCGGTCGCGCGCATGACGGTGATGAGTTCCCGGGCCACCGGCAGCGCGTCGGCAGGCGCTTGTTGCGACGCGGCCGGAGCCGCGACAAAACAAAGCCCAAGGACGTAAATCCCTGCGATCACATATCGTCTCAACATTTCCGTCTCCGCGATGATCCCGCCGCGCCTGTCGGGCTGGAAGGCCGCCGCGGCGATTGCCACCATGATCCGGAATTCACGTTGGTCAACTCCAATCGGCATCGCATAATGGCGCCAGAGGGAACGTTCGATGGACGCGGCAGGTCAAGCCGCGAAGCGTCACGGAGGTGGCAGCATGAGCGAGCAGGTCTACGAAGTTCCGGCCGAGTGGAAGAAGCGCGCCTTCGTCGACGACGCCAAGTACCAGGCGATGTACGAGCGCTCGATCAAGGATCCGAACGGCTTCTGGGGCGAGCACGGCCAAGCGCATCGACTGGTTCAAGCCGTTCACCAAGGTCAAGAACACCTCCTTCGATCCGCACAACGTCTCGATCAAATGGTTCGAGGACGGCGTCACCAACGTCGCCCACAACTGCATCGACCGCCATCTCGCCAAGCGCGGCGACCAGATCGCCATCATCTGGGAGGGCGACGATCCGAAGGACGACCGCAAGCATCACCTATCGCCGAGCTGCACGCCGAGGTGTGCCGCTTCGCCAACGTGCTCAAGGCGCGCGGCGTCAAGAAGGGCGACCGCGTCACCATCTATCTGCCGATGATCCCCGAGGCCGCCTACGCGATGCTCGCCTGCGCGCGGATCGGCGCCATCCATTCGGTGGTGTTCGGCGGCTTCTCGCCGGACTCGCTCGCCGGCCGCATCGAGGATGCGAAGTCGACCATCGTCATCACCGCCGACGAAGGCCTGCGCGGCGGCCGCAAGGTGCCGCTCAAGGCGAATGCCGATGCCGCGCCGACCGCGCCGGCGGCGTCACCAGCATGATCGTGGTGCGCCGCACCGGCGCCGCCGTCGACATGAAGGCGGGCCGCGACGTCTATTACGACGAGATCGCCAAGACGGTCCCGGCCGAGTGCCCGTGCGAGCCGATGAACGCCGAGGATCCGCTGTTCATCCTCTACACCTCGGGCTCGACCGGCAAGCCCAAGGGCGTGCTGCACACCACCGGCGGCTATCTCGTCTTCGCGGCGATGACCCACCAATACGTGTTCGACTATCACGACGGCGACATCTACTGGTGCACCGCCGATGTCGGCTGGGTCACCGGGCACAGCTACATCGTCTACGGGCCGCTGGCCAACGGCGCCACCACGCTGATGTTCGAGGGCGTGCCCAACTATCCGACCAATTCGCGCTTCTGGGAGGTCATCGACAAGCACAAGGTCAACATCTTCTACACCGCGCCGACCGCGATCCGCGCGCTGATGCAGGCCGGCGACGCGCCGGTGAAGAAGACCTCGCGCGCGAGCCTGCGCCTGCTCGGCATCGGTCGGCGAGCCGATCAATCCGGAAGCCTGGGAGTGGTATCACCGCGTCGTCGGCGAGCGGCCGCTGCCCGATCGTCGACACCTGGTGGCAGACCGAGACCGGCGGCATCCTGATCACGCCGCTGCCGGGCGCGACCAGGCTCAAGCCGGGCTCGGCGACGCGGCCGTTCTTCGGCGTGCAGCCGGAGATCGTCGATGCCGAGGGCAAGGTGCTGGAGGGCGCGAGCGACCGGCAATCTGTGCATCGCCGATTCCTGGCCCGGGCAGATGCGCACCGTCTATGGCGACCACGAGCGCTTCGTGCAGACCTATTTCTCGACCTATCCCGGCAAGTATTTCACCGGCGACGGCTGCCGGCGCGACGCCGACGGCTATTACTGGATCACCGGCCGGGTCGACGACGTGATCAACGTCGCCGGCCACCGGCTCGGCACCGCCGAGGTCGAATCCGCGCTGGTCGCCCACCCCAAGGTCTCGGAAGCCGCGGTGGTCGGCTATCCGCACGACATCAAGGGCCAGGGCATCTACGCCTATGTGACCCTGATGGCCGGCGAGCAGCCGACCGAGGAGCTGCGCAAGGAGCTGGTCGCCTGGGTGCGCAAGGAGATCGGCCCGATCGCCTCGCCCGACCTGATCCAGTTCGCGCCGAGCCTGCCGAAGACCCGCTCCGGCAAGATCATGCGGCGCATCCTGCGCAAGATCGCCGAGGACGAGTTCGGCAATCTCGGCGACACCTCGACGCTCGCCGAGCCCGCCGTGGTCGACGACCTCGTCGACAACCGGCAGAACCGCAAGAGCGCGTAGCGGCGGCGCAGGCTGGATAATTCAACGGGGTCATTCCGGGCGCGCACGCCTTCTCTGCGCGACCCGGAATCGACACCGTTGTTCGAACAGGCGCCCCTGCTCTCAAGCGACTGTAGTAAGCAAGCCACGCCCCGCCTGCTTTTTGCGAATCGGGGCCCATTCCGCCCCGAGGCAACTATCCGGCGGCCTTTTTTTGGTATTGTGCGGCCGGGGAATTTTACATCGGGGTGTTTCAATGATTCGGTCTCGCCTTGCGGCCGCGACTGCGTTCGCGGCAATTCTCGTCGGATCTCCCTGTTTCACCAGCGCGCCGGCGGCGGCGCGCGAAGTCGTCGCCATCACGGCTATTCGGCCGGCACCATCGTCGTGCGCACCGGCAGCGGGCGCTCTACTACGTCATCGACCAGGGCCATGCCCTGCGCTACCCGGTCGGCGTCGGCCGCCTCGGCAAGCAGTGGTCCGGAACCGCCTACATCAATGGCAAGTACGTCAACCCGTCGTGGTCGCCGCCGGCCGAGGTCCGTCGCGACAAGCCGTCGCTGCCGGCCGTGATTCCCGGCGGCTCGCCGCACAATCCCATGGGCGTCGCGGCGATGACCCTGTCGGGCGGCGAATACGCCATCCATGGCACCAACCAGCCGGGCTCGATCGGCGGCTATGTGTCCTATGGCTGCATCCGGATGTACAACCAGGACATCACCGACCTGTTCGCCCGGGTCAGCTACGGCACCACGGTGGTGGTGATGCAGTAGCCGGCGGTCTGCCCCGCCGACTTCGCACGCTGAGTTCCTTGGGGCGCGAAAATGCGGTCGATTCCGCGCGGCGCCTGTCCTCGAAGGAGCCAATGAAATAGTCGATTCCCTTCAATAGTTTAGTAAGCTATTGATTTCGCTTGACGAATCGGCTATATAAAGAGGTGGCGGGATATGCTGGACTACCTTGTGCTTCTCGTCTTCGCGGCGAGAGGCAAGCCAGGGAACGATCGCCCAGCGGATGGCGATCTAAACAGCCCCTAGCGACCACAAGGCCAGGGCCCGCCGCCTTTATTTGCCCCGCGGGCCGCCGAGTGGATATCCATAGAAGCGGAAGATTTGCTCTTGATCCCGAGTGAGATGCGCCTTGTGCCATGCCGGCAGCAGGGTGAGGCCGTAGTTTGCCTGTCGTCCATCCTCAGCGGGGATGCGCGGCTTTAGCAGTTTGGCGAATGTTGTATCCCAGATGCCAGGAGGGCTGGTATCGGCGGCTTGATAAAACGAACTCGCCACGGTGTCGGCAAGTTGAACCCCAGCGTTGGTGTTATGGCGTACGACGCGGCTACTCGACGGATGAAGCACGCACCACTTAATCACTCGCTTCGTCAACAGTGTCGTGTTTGAACGGGCTTGTGACTTCAGAAGATCATGGTAGGCGGCAGTTTGCGCATACCTGACCCCGCCACGTTCACTAAAGATCAATTGCACATGCTTTGGTTCTCCATGCGCGCGCTCGGAATGGCGCTCGACATAGTCCGTAATACGCTCCAACAGAAGCCTGATGCACCAATTGTAGAACCACTGTTGTCCGGATGGTCGCGCGTTTTCAGCGCGAATATTTTGGTGCCGTCGCATGTTCTTTTTGTTTGATAGAAGGACAAAACACCGAAGCGGCAAGTCAGCAACCTCGGTGCATACCCGAGCCTTCTTTGATGGACTGAGGTCACGGAAATGAAGGTCCGGACGCTGACGCGCCTCAATTGTTTGGCGAATTGATTGAACCCAAGGAACGATCTCGCGTTCGCGATAGGCTTGTATGAGGATTGCTCCAATGGACAGCCATTCGCTGGCCCCATCCGGATCGATGGGGCGGATTTTATTTAGTCCGGGATCACCAGCCTCGTCGATGTAGGCGATATACCGAATGTCCGGAGGCTCAAAGGTCAAACTCATGGCAGCCGAAAGTCGTTAGATCAGGTGAAGAAATTCCGCGGAACCGCCCACGAACTCGATTTGAGGATGACTGAGGGCGGTAAGCGAAGGCCAAGCCAGCGGACACCGCCAAGTCTTCCAATCCAAAAAGACCTAGCGGAAAGGAAGGCCTATGCGCGCATAGCCTACCCGCCACCCGAATCACGGCGGTGGGCTTCCTATCCTACAGGCTCCCTGCCGACCGCGAACCACTCAATCCGCCAATCATTTCGGATTGTGATCCGCGTACGCGACCAATCGCCAGCGAATTTTGCCCTGTTGCTCCGAATGCTCATGATGATTCTGCGGAGGCAACTTGTGGCTCGTAGCAATCCCCACTTCGCGGTGACAGCCCATGCAACGATAAATACCAGCCCGAGGTGCATCCGTTCCCGGCTCATGGTCTTTATCAAAGGCATCATTTTTGATCTTGGTAAGGAATTTGTCTTCCTGATAAGTCGCCATTTCTTCACCTCGTAGGTTATGTTTCCTTCATGAGGAATGCAACCTTAGAGGTCAAGATGAGTCGCCGAATCCAATGATTGTGAAATTGTCAGTTATCCCCAAGAATTGGGTCTTGAAAGTCCATAAGGGCCGGCGACATCATTCAGCAACAAGAGCATGATTGCAGATTTTGAGAATAATAGAATTAAAGCCCCTCCTAGAAATCGCTGGCGATCCCCTTGACCTCCCAGTCGCCGTAGCGGACCGGCTCGGGGCCGCGCCGCCCCCTCAATTCGGCGGGACGCTCCCTGACCAGGCGGTCGATTTCGGCGCGCGCGCCTGCGCCTCCGCGAGCGCCCGGCGGGCCGCCGGGGAAACGGCACGCGGCGCCGACGAGCCTCGCGGCGGGTCCACCTCGCGTTCGGCATCCGTTCCGGAATTCGTTGGACTTAATTCACTCATTGCGATTTAAATGCGGGTTCGTGGAGAGGCGGTCAAGGCCACGGCGCGTTCTTTCGTGACCGGCTTTTTCCTTGCCGCGTCTTCCCGGCCACGCCTTCCTGGCCGCGCCTTCCCGGCACGTCGGTCGCAACCGAACTGTCAAAACAGCTGGAGCGGATTTGGCACCTGTAAACCGGATAAGACCATCCCCGCGGATCCAGGCGGTTGAGCGATTGAGCTTGTCCATCCCACGCCCGATGCTGTCCGGGCCATCCGCGATCCTGCGGGAGCAGGCATGCGCGTTGGCGGCCGCGGCGTGGCGTTGTGCGGCGCAGGCCCGGCCGGCGCCGCGGGGACGACCATGCCGGTGACCCGCCCCAGTGGCACCGCCGGCCACCCCCGGATCTGGCGACGCGGCGCGTCGCCGCCGAGCTGCTGGAGGGGGTGCTGTTCCGCGGCCGGCCGCTCGACGAGCAGCTCGACGGCAGGCACGCTCTGCCCGGCCTGCGCGCAGCTCGCGGAGCGCGACCGGGCGCTGGTGCGCGCGCATCGTCGCCACGGTGCTGCGCCGGCTCGGCACCTTGCGCCGGCTGATCGGCGACCTCGTCAGCCGCGGGCTGCCCGCGCGAGGCGCCCCGGGTCGAAACCGCGCTGCTCACCGGCGCCGCCCAGATCCTGTTCCTCGACGTGCCCGACCACGCCGCGGTCGACCTGTCGGTGCGCCTGGTCCAGGCCGATCGCCGCGACAACCGCTATGCCGGCCTCGTCAATGCGGTGCTGCGCCGGATCGCCCGCGGCGAGGGCGCCGCGGTGCTCGCCAGGCTCGAGCCGCTCGATCTCGACACCCCGGAATGGCTGCTGGCGCGCTGGACCAGGACCTATGGCGCCGAGACCGCCCATGCCATCGCCCGGGCCAACCGCCTGGAACCGCCGCTCGACCTCACCGTCAAGGCCGATCCGGAGCGCTGGGCGGCGCAGCTCGGCGGCATCGTCCTGCCGACCGGCTCGGTGCGGCTTGCCGCCCATGGCCCGATCGCCGCCATGCCCGGCTATGGGGAAGGCGCCTGGTGGGTCCAGGATGCCGCCGCGGCGCTGCCGGCGCGGCTGTTCGGCGACCTCACCGGCCGCACCGCCGCCGACCTCTGCGCGGCGCCGGGCGGCAAGACCGCCCAGCTGGCGGCGGCGGGCGCGACGGTCACCGCGGTCGACCGCGCCGCGCCCCGGCTCGGCCGGCTGCGCGAGAACCTCGACCGGCTCGGCTTGGCGGCGACCACCGTCACCGCCGCCGCCGAGGACTGGCAGGCCGGCCCGTTCGACGCCGTGCTGGTGGATGCGCCGTGCAGCTCGACCGGCACCATCCGCCGCCATCCCGACATCCCCTGGCGCAAGACGCCGTCGGACATCGAGGCGCTGTCGGCGCTGCAGAGGCGACTTCTCCACAACGCGATCAACCTCACCCGGCCGGGCGGCGCCATCGTCTTCTGCACCTGCTCGCTGGAGCCGGAGGAAGGCGAAGACATCGTCGCGGCGGCGCTGCGCGAAGACCCGCGCATCGCGCGAAATCCCATTGCAGCGGCGCAATTTCCGGGCCTCGAAGGCCTCGTCACCGCGACCGGAGACCTGCGCACGCTGCCGTGCCATTGGCCCGGATCCCGACCCCCGCATGTGCGGCCTCGACGGCTTCTATGCCGCCCGCCTGGAGCGGCTGTGATGATGGCCGGTGCCTCGCGCACGGTTGCCCTCGGCAAACCCTTCGTTATGTTGTCGAATGGCATGCAGGCGGTTGTTGCCGGCGACGAGAAGGGGCCAGCCTCTATGTCCGTCGTGATCGCGGACCGCTCGCGGCTGTCCTGGCTGACGCTTCGCCGCAGGCTCAACAATCTCAAGGCGCGGGCGAAGGTGCACCGCGTCGCCGGGCTCGTTCGATTGGGTGGCCCCGGCCGAGCGCCTCGTCATCGCGCCGCAGGAGCTGCGCACCGCCGATCCGACCCGCGCCGGCGAGATCTATGCCGGCCGCTTCGCCTTTGCCGGCAAGGTCGTGGTGTGCGACGGCCGGTCGCCGTTCGAGATGGCGCCGCCGTCGGACGAATGGGCGGACGTCCTGCTCGGCTTCGGCTGGCTGCGCCATCTGCGGGCGGCCGATTCCACCATCAACCGCGCCAATGCCCGCGCCCTGGTCGACGAATGGATCACGCTGCAGGGCGGCTGGCATCCGGTCGCCTGGCAGCCGGAGATCGTGGCGCGCGCGCATCATCTCCTGGCTGTGCCAGTCGCCGCTCATTCTCCACGACGCCGACCTGCGCTTCTACCGCCGCTTCCTGCGCAGCCTGACCCGCCAGGTCCGCTACCTGCGCGGCACCGCCGGCGACGCCCGCGACGGGGTGCCCCGCCTGCAGGCGCGCATCGCGCTCGTCTATGCGGTGCTGTGCATGGCCGAGCAGATCGGCCATCTGCGCAGCGCGACGCGGCGGCTCGTCAACGAGCTGGAGCGCCAGATCCTGCCGGACGGCGGCCATATCAGCCGCAATCCCGGCGTCATCATCGAGATCCTGCTCGACCTGTTGCCGCTGAGCCAGGCCTTCACCGCGCGCAACGTGGCGCCGCCGCCGGCGCTGATCAACGCCATCGACCGCATGATGCCGATGCTGCGCTTCTTCCGCCACGGCGACGGCACCTTCGCGCTGTTCAACGGCATGGGCCCGACGCCGCCGGACCTGCTCGCCACCGTGCTCGCCTATGACGATGCCCGCGGCACCCCGGTCGCCAACGCCCCCTATTCCGGCTACCAGCGCATCGATGCCGGCGCCACCGTGGTGCTGATGGACACCGGCGTACCGCCGCCGCCGGAGGTCAGCGCCGACGCCCATGCCGGATGCCTCGTCGTTCGAATTCTCCAGCAAGCAGCAGCGCATCGTCGTCAATTGCGGCATGCCGGGCAACGGCAAGGAGAACTGGCGCCAGGTCGCGCGCGCGACCGCGGCCCATTCCACCGTCACCTTCAACGACACCTCGTCGTGCCGGTTTCTCGATTCGGTCGCGTTCCGCCGGCTGTTCGGCATCCCGATCGTCGAAGGTCCGGACAACGTGACCGTCGCCCGCGACACCGAGGACGGGGCGATCGTCCTGCGCGCCGCCCATGACGGCTATGCCGAACGCTTCGGCATCATCCACGAACGCTTCGCCTGCGCTCTCCGAGGACGGCAACCGGCTCGACGGCGAAGACATCTTCCTGCCCGCCGCCGGCAGTTCGCTGCCGGAGAACGCGCTCGATCATTTCGCCGTCCGCTTCCACCTGCATCCGTCGATTCGCGCCAACCGGCTGACCGACGGCCATGGCGCCGTGCTGCTGCTGCCGAACAAGGACGTCTGGAACCTCGACGCCCATGAAGACGAGGTCGTGCTGGAGGAAAGCGTCTACCTCGCCGGCCAGGACGGTCCGCGCCGCACCACGCAGGTCGTGATCTATGGCCGCGCCCGCGAATTCCACCGCGTGCACTGGACCTTCAGCCACGTGCCGCATCTGGCGCCGGGAGCCAAGCGGCCGCGCGCCCCCGAGCCCGAGCTGCCGCTGTGACGGCGCGCCCTCCCGCCCCGCTTCGCGAGGGCGAGGTCGGATCTCGCTATCGTGAACGCCGCGCCGCTCGGACAAAGACCCCACGGTCCCATCGAGGCAAGTAACGCCATGGCCGATCATCTGCGCCGCATATCCCGCGCCCTCCTGTCGGTGTCGGACAAGACCGGGCTGATCGACTTCGCTCGCATCCTGGCCGGATACGGCGTCGAGCTGGTCTCGACCGGCGGCACGAGCAGGGCGCTCGCCGACGCCGGCCTCGCCGTGCGCGACGTGTCCGACCTCACCGGCTTTCCCGAGATGATGGACGGCCGGGTCAAGACCCTGCACCCGAAGGTCCATGGCGGCCTGCTGGCGATCCGCGCCAATGCCGAGCATGCCGCCGCCATGGCGGCCCACGGCATCGCCGCCATCGATCTCCTGGTCGTCAATCTCTACCCGTTCGAGGACACCGCGGCGAAGGGCGCGGGCTTCGACGACTGCATCGAGAACATCGACATCGGCGGCCCCGCCATGATCCGCGCCGCCGCCAAGAACCATGGCGACGTCGCGGTGATCGTCGAGCCCGGCGACTATGCCGAGCTGGCGGCCGAGCTGGCGGCCCATGGCGGATCGACCACGCTCGCGCTGCGCCGGCGGCTCGCAGCCAAGGCCTATGGGCGGACCGCGACCTACGACGCGGCGATCTCCAACTGGTTCGCATCCACGCTGGCAGACGCCGCGCCGGACTTCCGCGCCTTCGGCGGCCGCCGGGCGCAGGCGCTGCGCTACGGCGAGAACCCGCACCAGACCGCGGCCTTCTATCGCTCGCCCGACCCCCGGTTCGGAGTGGCGACCGCGCGCCAGGTCCAGGGCAAGCAGCTCTCCTACAACAACATCAACGACACCGACGCCGCCTATGAATGCGTCGCCGAATTCGATCCCGCCGTCACCGCCGCCTGCGCCATCATCAAGCACGCCAATCCCTGCGGCGTCGCGGCGGCAGACAGCCTGCGCGAGGCCTATCGCAAGGCGCTGGCCTGCGATGCGGTTTCGGCCTTCGGCGGCATCGTCGCGTTGAACCGGCCGCTCGACGCCGCGGCCGCCCGCGCCATCACCGAGATCTTCACCGAGGTGATCATCGCGCCGGAAGCGAGCGAGGAGGCGATCGCCATCGTCGGCGGCCAAGAAGAACCTGCGCCTGCTGCTGGCCGGCGGCGTGCCCGATCCGCGCGCGCAGGGCATGACCGTCAAATCGGTCGCCGGCGGGCTGCTGGTGCAATCGCGCGACAACGCCGTGGTCGACGAGATGCAACTGACCACGGTGACGCAAGCGCGCGCCGACCGCAGCCGGAACTCGCCGACCTGCGCTTCGCCTTCCGGGTCGCCAAGCACGTCAAGTCGAACACCATCGTCTATGCCAAGGACCGCGCCACCGTCGGCATCGGCGCCGGGCAGATGAGCCGGGTCGATGCGGCGCGCATCGCCGCCCTCAAGGCGCGCGACGCCGCGACCCAGGCGGGACTCGCGGTGCCGGCGACCCAGGGCTCGGTGGTCGCGTCGGATGCGTTCTTTCCGTTCGCCGACGGGCTCCTGGTCGCCGTCGAGGCCGGCGCCACCGCCGTCATCCAGCCCGGCGGCTCGGTGCGCGACGACGAGGTGATCAAGGCGGCGGACGAGCACGGCATCGCCATGGTGTTCACCGGCACCCGCCATTTCCGCCATTGAGCCGCGCGGATCGCGGCATGCCGGCCCTGCCGGGCTTGCGAACGTTGCGCGACAATCGGGTAAGCGGGCACGCCTCATGACTGCGGCATTCACGCCGTACGGGAGAGGTCGCCGAGCATGCTCGCCGCCACCGAGAGCTTGGAGAGCGTCAATCCCGACGCGGCGATCTCGTGGATCGCCTGGCGGACGCGCTCGGCGCCGCCCTTGGCGGTGACCCAGGCGGCGACGGCGGCGGGCCCGCTGCTGCCGGATGTTGCCATCTCCGCCGCGATCCGCCGGATCGCATCGCCGATGGTGTCCAGCGCGCGGTCGAGCGCGAGCCGGTCGAAATAATCGGCCGCCTTGATGTCGCCGGCGGCGCTGACGATGCGATCGAGCTGGAAATACGCGACCGCCGCGAAATAGGTCCGCGCGGCCTCGGCGACCGGCTTGCCGGTGCGATCGGCGATGAGAACGGCGTCCGGCGGCGGCAGCGAGCGCAGGAAGATCGGCGAGCTGTCGGGCCAGCGCCTCCGGCACGCCCTCGGCAGCGAGCTTGGCCGCGCGCGCGATGCGCGCCTGGATCGCCTCCTCCGGCAGCAGCTGGTCGAGCGCGTCGGCCACCGCTGCGATCCCCCACTGGTAGTGCGCGACGATGCCGGCGAGGCCGCGGCCGAGGTCGACATTGCGCAGGAACCAGACGATGCGGTCGAGCAGCAGATTCTGCACCGCCGCGAACAGCGCGAGCTGCGCCGCGCCGGCGATCTTGCCGTCGAGCGCCTCGATCGCGGTGTTGAGCGCGGTCAGTTCGAAACTGTCGCGCACCGCCGCGAAGGCGGCGGCGATGCGATCGACCGATGCGCCGGTCTGGTCGGCGATGCGCACCACCAGGGTCGGCCCGCCGCGGTTGATCATGGAATTGGCGAGGCCGGTCGAGATGATGTCGCGGCGCAGGCGGTGGCGCTCCAGCGCGTCGGGAAACTTGCCCGAGATCGACGGCGGGAAATAGCGGCCGAGCTCGCGGGCGAGATAGGGATCGTCCGGCACGCTCGAATCGAGCAGGTCGTCATGGAGCGACGAGCTTGGCATAGGCGAGCAGCACCGCGAGCTCGGGGCGCGTCAGCGGCGAGGCGCGCCGGCGGCGCTCCGCGATCTCCATGTCGTCGGGCAGGAACTCGACCGCGCGGTCGAGCAGTCTGGCGCTTCTCCAGCGTCTGCATCAGCCGTTGCTGGAAGCCGAGATCCTCGAGGCCGCGCCGCTCGGCGAGCGAGATCGCGAGCGTCTGCTGGTAATTGTTGCGCAGCACCAGGGCCGCGACCTCGTCGGTCATGGCGGCCAGCAGGGCGTTGCGCTGCGGGCGCTGCAGCCGTCCGTCGCGCATCGGGATGCTCAGCGCGATCTTGAGATTGACCTCGACGTCGGAGGTGTTGACGCCGGCGGAATTGTCGATGGCGTCGGTGTTGAGGCGGATGCCGCGCAACGCCGCCTCGATGCGGCCGCGCTGGGTCATGCCGAGATTGGCGCCTTCGCCGATCACCTTGCAGCGCAGCTCGGCGCCGGTGGCGCGGATCGCGTCATTGGCGCGGTCGCCGACCGCTTCGTTGCTTTCGCCGGACGCCCGCACATAGGTGCCGATGCCGCCGAACCACAACAGGTCGACCGGCGCCTTGAGGATCGCGTTCATGACCTGCTGGGGCGTCGCCTGCTGCACGCGTCAGGCCGAGCGCGGCGCGCGCCTGCGGCGCTGAGCACGATCTCCTTCGCCGCCCGGGAGAACACGCCGCCGCCGGGCGAGATCAGGTAGCGGTCATAGTCCTGCCAGCTCGATCGCGGCAGGTCGAACAGGCGCGTGCGCTCCTTGAAGCCGAGCTCGGGATCGGGATCGGGATCGATGAAGATGTCGCGGTGATCGAACGCGGCGACGAGCTTGATGGTGCGCTCGCGCAGCATGCCGTTGCCGAACACGTCGCCCGACATGTCGCCGATCCCGACGACCGTGAACGGGCTCGTCCGCGATGTCCACGTTCATCTCGCGGAAATGGCGCTTGACCGATTCCCAGGCGCCGCGCGCGGTGATGCCCATCTTCTTGTGGTCGTAGCCGGTCGAGCCGCCGGAGGCGAAGGCGTCGTCGAGCCAGAAGTCGTGCTCGCGCGCGATCTCGTTGGCGATGTCGGAGAACGTCGCGGTGCCCTTGTCGGCGGCGACCACGAGATAGGGATCGTCGCCGTCATGGCGAACCATGGCGGGCGGCGGCACCACGCGCTCGAGATCCAGATTGTCGGTCATGTCGAGCAGCGTCGACATGAAGATGCGGTAGGCCGCGATGCCCTCGTTCTGGATCGCATCGCGATTGCCCGCCGGCAGGCGCTTGGGGACGAAGCCGCCCTTGGCGCCGACCGGGACGATGACGGCGTTCTTGACCTGCTGCGCCTTGACGAGGCCGAGCACCTCGGTGCGAAAATCCTGCGGCCGGTCCGACCACCGGATGCCGCCGCGCGCCACCGGCCCGAACCGCAGATGCACCGCCTCCAGCCGTGGCGAGCAGAGGAAAATCTCGAAGCGCGGCCGCGGCAGCGGCATGCCGTCGACCTTGCGGCTGTCGAACTTGACGGCGATGACGGGCTTGTCGGCACCGTCGGCGTCCTTCTGGTAGTAATTGGTGCGCAGCGGCGGCGCACACCGCATTGACGAAATGGCGCAGGATGCGGTCTTCGTCGAGGCTCTGGACCCTGGCGAGCCCGGCATCGATCTCCGCCAGGATCGTGGCCTGGCGTTCCTCGCGTTCGGTATCCGACATCGCGAGCCCGGGATCGAAGCGCGCGGCGAACAACGCCGACGACCCGCGCCGCGAGGCCGGCATGCCTGACGAGGGTCGCCGACATGTAGTCTTGGGAATACGGCACGCCGATCTGGCGCAGATAGCGCGACAGCGTCCGCAGCAGCGCCACCCGGCGCCACGTCAGTCCGGCGACCAGCACCAGCGCGTTGTAGCCGTCGCTTTCGGCATCCCCGCACATGACCGCGCCGAAGCAATCGTCGAGCCGCGGCCTCGCCACTTCGAAATCGGGCGCGCCGTCGCCGATGAATTCGAGCAGCATGTCGTGCAGCCAGAATTGCTGCGCGTCCGGCCCGTGGGGCTCGGCGTGATAGGTGCTCTCGTCGACGACGGTGAAACCCATATGCTCGAGCACCGGCACGCGTTCCGACAGCGGCAGCGGGCGGCCGTGGCTCCACAGCTTGAGACGGGCGCCGGCATCGCCGCGCTGGAAGTCGACGCCGAGCGGGCCTTCGGCCGACATCGCCTCGATGGTCGCGATGTCCTGCACCGCGGTCGCGGCGGCAAACGCATCGCGATAGGTCGGCGAGAATGCCTCGCCATAGCGCGCGAACAGATCGCGGGCCGCAATCGGGTCGTGGGCGGCTGCAAGCGCCTCGAGCAGCAAATCCGGCCACGTCTTCACGACGCGCGACACCTCGGCTTCGAGCTGGGCGCGATCGGGATAGAGAAGCGGCCCGTCGCCGCGCGCGATGATGAAATGCACGCGCACCAGCGGGCCGTCCGGGAAGTAGGGAACGAACGATGCGACATCGCCGCCGAACGCGGCGGCCAGCAGCCGGCCGATGACGGCGCGCGCGCCGCTGCCATAAGGTTCGCGCGGCACGTAGACCAGAACCGAGACGAAGCGCTCGAACCAGTCGTAGCGCGGCAGCACCCGCACCCGCGGCCGTTCGCTGAGCTGGAGGATGATCGAGGCGAAGTGGAACAGGGTGTCCGCGTCGATCTGGAACAGCTCGTCGCGCGGGTAGGTGTCGAGCACGTTGGCGAGCGTCCGGCCGGAATGGCTGTCGGAGCTGAAGCCGGCGCGCGCGAGAACGCTGCCGACCGTGCGGCGCAGATAGGGAATGTTGCGGGTCGAGCGGGTATACGCGGTCGCGGTGAACAGGCCGACGATCTGAAATCCGCCGGTCAGCCGGCCGTCGCGGTCATAATGCTTGACCCCGACATGGTCCATCGCCACCCGCCGGTGCACCCGCGAGCGCGTATTGGTCTTGGTGATCAGCAGCAGCCGGCGCTCCTTGAACGCCGCTTGTGTCCGCGGCGACATTTCGATCCGGCCACCGTCGGCCGCGATCGTCTCGCCGTCGTCGCCGCGCAGGACGCCGAGGGAGGAATTCGCAACCGCGGCCAGGACATTGCCGTTCGCCTCCAGGCGGTAATCGCGAACGCCGAGGAAGGTGAAATTGTCGTCCCTCAGCCATTCCAGGAACAGCGATCGCCTCGGCGACCTCGTCGTCCGGCAGCGCGGGCGGATCGGCCTTGAGCGCATCGATGATCGCGCCGACGCGGTCCACCATGACGTGCCAGTCCTCCACCGCATGGCGGACATCGGCGAGCACGCGACCGAGCGCGGCGATCAGGGCGGCCTTCGCCGCTTCATCGTCGATGCGGTCGACATGAATCTGGATCACGCTTTCGCGCCGCGCCGCGGCGGACGGATCGACCCCGGTCGAAAGCCTGACCAGCGCACCGGCAGGGTCGCGCTCGACGGCAAAGACGGGATGCACCAGGAGTTGGGCGTCGAGACCCCGCTCGGTCAGCTCGCCCATGACCGAATCGACCAGGAACGGCATGTCGTCGTTGACGAGTTCGATGATGGAGACGTTCTTGAGCCGGGGACCGTCTTCCGGCGGCGCCGTCGCGATACGGATCTTCGGAATCCCCGGCTTGCGTTCGGCGACGAAGTGCCAAGTCGCCGCCGCAATGTCCGCGAGCTCCGCCGCCTCGTAGCGGATGAGGTCCTCGGCGGCGGCATGGGCGAACAGCTGCGCCGCGAAATCCTCCGGCGCATCGGCGGCGCGCTCGCGCAGGATCACGCCCGCCTGCGCCAACAGCGCTCGCGCCGCACGCTCTTCCGCGGTGGCGGTCGTAAGCTCGGCGGCGAGCTCCGTCTGCTCCGGCATCGCCGCGCCCGGCGCCGGCCGCTCGTCGAGGTTGCGTACTCATGCTCATGGGATGTCTCCCGAATCCGGGCGGAGATTGCGCCGGAATGCGGCCGGGCGAAAGGGTGCAGGCTTTCGCACCCGGCAACGAACCTGTTAGCTTCGGCGGCAACCGGAAAGGAGGCCTTGATGGCCGGCAAGTCCACAAAAACAAAAACGCAGGCACCGGCGCCGCCGTCCCGCTCGGCCGCCGACGGCGACGACACCGTCATCACCGCGCTCGCTTTGGCGCCCGCCGAGCTGACCCCGGCGATGCGCGCCTATTTCGATAAATGCATGGAAAAGCTCGGCTTCGTCCCCAATGTGCTGAAGGCCTATGCGTTCGACATGGCGAAGCTCGAAGCCTTCGTCGCCATGTACAACGACCTGATGCTGGCGCCGTCCGGGCTGTCGCAAGCTCGAGCGCGAGATGATCGCGGTCGCGGTATCTTCGGAAAACCGTTGTTATTACTGCCTGACCGCCCATGGCGCCGCCGTGCGCGCGCTGTCCGGCGATCCCGTGCTCGGCGAGCTGATGGTGATGAACTACCGCGCCGCCCGGCTCGACCGCCGCCAGCGCGCCATGCTCGATTTCGCCGTCAAGCTGACGGCGCAGCCGTTTGCAATCGAGGAAGCCGACCGCGAGGCCGTTCGCGAGGCCGGCTTTTCCGACCGCGACATCTGGGACATTGCGGCGGTGGCCGGATTCTTCAACATGTCCAACCGGGTCGCCGCGGCGACCGACATGCGCCCGAATTCGATCTACCATGGCCAAAAGCGAGGATAGCGCACCGTCCTCCACCCCTAGACCCAAGGCGAATTGCAGCTCATGCCCGCAAAACAGACTGTTTCCATAGGTCTCGCCGCCCGCCTGCTGGTCGCTTCGCCGTCGTGGCCCCGCTGGCCGCGCCGCTGGCGGCACAGGAGCGCTTCGTCCTGGAGAGCTCCGGCGATCGCGGCCGCCCAGGTGGCCACCGCGCAGCACGGCATGGTGGCGAGCCAGGACCGGCGGGCGACCCGGATCGGCCTCGACGTGCTCGAACGCGGGGGCAACGCCGTCGATGCCGCCGTGGCGGTCGGGTTTGCGCTCGCGGTCACCCTGCCCAAGGCGGGCAATATCGGCGGCGGCGGCTTCATGGTGGTCCATCTGGCCGAGCGCAACGAGACGGTGGCAATCGACTACCGCGAGACCGCACCGGCCGCGACCCGCTCCGACGTGTTCCTCGGACGCCGACGGCCAGGTGGACCCCCGCAAGTCCCGCGACACCGGGCTCGGCGTCGGCGTTCCCGGCACCGTGGCCGGGCTCGCGCCTGGCGCTGGAGCGCTATGGCTCGGGCAAGTTCACCCTCGCCGACCTGATCGCGCCGGCGGTGCGGCTCGCCCGCGAGGGGATTCCGGTCGAGGACGACCTGCTCGATTCGCTCCTGCTGGCGCAGCCGCGGCTGGCGCAGTGGCCGGCGACGGCTGCCATATTCCTCAAAGCCGGCGGCGCGCCGCCGGCGCCGGGCGACATCGCTGGTCCAGCGCGATCTCGCCGATACCCTGGAGGCGATCGGCCGCGACGGCCCGCGCGCCTTCTATGTCGGCCCGATCGCCGACAAGATCGTCGCCGCGGTGCGCGGCGCCGGCGGCGTGATGGTCCGGCGCGACCTCGAGAACTACGGCGCGGTCGTCCGCAAGCCCGTGCACGGGACCTATCGCGGCTACGACATCGTCGCGATGCCGCCGCCATCGTCCGGCGGCGTTCACCTGGTCGAGATGCTCAACATCCTCGAAGGCTATCCCTCCGGCCGGGTCAGCGACGGCTCGCCGGCGGCCTTGCATCTTCAGATCGAGGCGATGAAGCTCGCCTATGCCGACCGCGCCGCCTATCTCGGCGACAGCGACCATGTCGACGTACCGCTGGACTGGCTGACCTCCAAGGACCACGCGGCGGAGCTGCGGAACCTGATCGATCCCGCCCACGCCAGGCCGGCGCACGAGATGCGGCCGGACATTGCAATACCCGGCAGCGGCAATACCACGCATTTCTCGGTGATCGACAAGGACGGCAATGCCGTCGCCAACACCTATTCGCTCAACTTCAACTTCGGGGTCGGTCTCGTCGCCGACGGCACCGGCATCATGCTCAACAACGAGCTCGACGATTTCGCCGCCAAGCCGGGCGTGCCCAACGCCTTCGGCCTGGTCGGCGGCGCCGCCAACGCGCCCGGACCGGACAAGCGGCCGCTGTCATCCATGAGCCCCACCATCGTGCTGAAGGACGGCAAAGCCGTGCTGGTCACCGGCTCCCCCGGCGGCAGCCGCATCATCACCACCGTGCTGCAGGTGATCGTGAATGCCATCGATGGCCACAAGCCGATCGGCGATGCCGTGGCGGCACTGCGGCTGCATCACCAATGGTGGCCGGACGAGGTCGTGGTGGAGCGGAATTTTCCCGCCGACAAGATCCGGGCGTTGACGGCGCTCGGCCACCAGGTGACGAGCGGGCCCCTGTTCGGCTCCGCGCATTCGATCGAGGTGACGCCACATGGCCTCGTCGGCGCCGCCGACCTGCGGGCGCGCGGGGCCGCCGCCGCGGGATATTGAGCGCTGCCAGACGGCAGGCGAGGCGCCGAAGCTCTGTTTATGACACCGATTTATGACACCACGCGGCGCTGCTCGAACATGCGGGCGAGGCGACGGCGCGCATCGCTGTTGCGGCTGCGCCGCACGCCGACATTGATCGAGATGCCATGGTCATAAGCGGGCACGAACAACCGCGCCACATGCCGCCCGCCGCCGATCGGACGCGACGATTTATCCACGCCTTTGCCCAGCAGTCCGACCGTGAAACGCGACATGTGCACACCCAACGCAAGACAAGACGCCGCCTGAGCAAACTGGAGCGGGCGAAGGGATTCGAACCCTCGACCCCAACCTTGGCAAGGTTGTGCTCTACCCCTGAGCTACGCCCGCATCCGGGCCGGCGGTTTTGCCGCCGGCCGCCCTGCTATGCCAAATAGGGCTGCGCTTTGCAACCGCTTCCGGCCGCGGCGAGCCGCGGTGGTTTCCCATTTGGCGAACGGCCGCCGCCGGGGCTACACCGTGATCCGCGCAGAATCCGCATCATCCGCTGGCCCCGCATGCCCGCCACGCCCCGCGAACTGTTCGCTTTGCTCGATCGCCTCGGCATCGCCCACGCGACCGTTGCGCATCCGGCGCTGTTCACGGTCGAGCAGTCGCGGGCGTTGCGCGGGCAGATCCCGGGCGGTCACACCAAGAACCTGTTCCTGCGGGACAAGCGCGGCGCGTTCACCCTCGTGGTGGCGCTGGAGGATGCCGCGATCGCCTTGAAAGGCCTGCATCTGCGCCTCGGCGCCGGGAGATTTTCGTTCGGCTCGCCCCAGGCGATGCGGGAGCATCTCGGCGTCGAGCCCGGATCGGTCACCCCGTTCGCGGCCATCAACGATACCGCCGGCCAGGTCAGGGTGGTGCTGGATGCCGCCATGCTGACCTTCGAGACGCTCAATTTTCATCCCCTGGTGAACACCATGACCACCTCGATCTCGCGGGCGGGATTGTTGAAATTCCTCGGCGGCGACCGGCCATGAGCCGCGCGTCGAACGCGTCTCGGAGGCCGTCGCAGGGCCGGACTGAGCGATTGCAATCGGTTCGATCCATACCATCTAACCCGGAAGAATTACGCCAAACGGGACGCCACCCGCCTTCCGCGGCGCCCGTTGTCGCCGCGTTTTGCCGGCGCCGAAGCGCGAGCGGAGGGATTTCGTTTGAAATGTGATGTATCTGGAGCATGGTCCGATCATGGAAACCAACCTGTTGCGGGGCGAGGAAAGGCCGATGTTGACCAATGCCGGAGTGGCGGCGCCAGCCGCCGACAATCTCATCAAGGACGCCACCACCCAGTCCTTCATGAAGGACGTGATCGAGGAGTCGCGCCGCCAACCGGTGCTGGTGGATTTCTGGGCGCCGTGGTGCGGGCCCTGCAAGCAGCTCACCCCGATCCTTGAAAAGGCGGTGCGGGCGGTCAAGGGCAAGATCAAGCTCGTCAAGATGAACATCGACGAACACCCCGCCGTCCCCGGCCAGATGGGCATCCAGTCGATCCCGGCGGTGATCGCCTTCGTCAACGGCAAGCCGGCGGACGGTTTCCTCGGCGCACTGCCGGAAGGCCAGGTGATCGCCTTTCTCGAGCGCCTGACCAAGCAGGAGATCGGCGGCGAGGACAAGGAGCTTCTGAAAGAGGCGGACGCCGCCCTGGCGGCCGGCAATGCCGCCGGCGCTGCCGCGATCTATGCCGAGATCCTGGCACAGACCCCGGACCATGTTGCCGCGCTGGCGGGACTGGCGCGATCCTATCTGGAGACCGGCGAGATCGAGCAGGCCAAGCTCACGCTCGCCCAGGTGCCCGAGGCCAAGCGCAGCGAGGCTCCGGTGGCCGCGGCCCGCGCCGCGCTCGAGGTGGCCGAGCAGGCCGCCGCGCTCGGCCCGATCGCCGAACTGGAAAAGAAGGTCGCCGCCGATCCGCTCGATCATCAGGCGCGGTTCGATCTGGCCGCTGGCGCTCAACGGCCACAACCGGCGCCAGGAGGCGCTCGATCACCTGATCGCGATCGTGCGCCGCGACCGCAAATGGAACGATGACGGCGCCCGCAAGCAGCTGGTGCAGTTCTTCGAGGCGTGGGGCCCGACCGACGAGTTCACCGTGGCCGGACGGCGCGCCTGTCGTCGATCCTGTTCGCGTGAGGTGCCTGGCGCGCCGGAAATCTACGAGCCGGTGCGTCGCGATTTGGCCTGTCATCATTTGGCAGGCCGCAACCTCGCCCGTTGCGCCCCGGCTTGCGGAAAGGGCGAAGCGCGAAGCCGAGAGCATGGAGCACGGCGATGCCGATGAATGCGGTCTATCGCGGTCCTGCCGATCTTCCGGAAGACATTCCGGTGTTCCCGTTGCCGGGGGCGTTGCTGCTGCCGCGCGGACAGATGCCTCTCAACATATTCGAGCCGCGCTACCTCGCGATGGTCGACGACGCCTTGCGTGACGGCCACCGGCTGATCGGGATGATCCAGCCCGACCCCGCCCATCCCGGCACCACGGAGCGGCCGGGCCTCTACAAGATCGGCTGTGCCGGCCGGATCACCCAGATCGCCGAGACCGGCGACGCCCGCTATCTCCTGCAGCTCACCGGCGTCGCCCGCTTCCGCATCGTCGAGGAGCTGAAGGTCGCCACCGCCTACCGGCAGTGCCATGTGGACTTCACGCCCTTCACCGACGACTTCATCGCGCGCAAGGGCGAGGACGCGGTCGATCGCAAGGCGCTGCTCGCGGCGCTGAGCGACTTTCTCAAGGCCAACGACCTCAAGGCCGACTGGGCCGGCATCGAAAGCGCCTCCAACGAGGCGCTGGTCAACGCGCTCGCCATGATGTCGCCCTACGATCCCGCAGAAAAGCAGGCCCTGCTGGAGGCACCGGACCTCAAGACCCGGGCGGAAATCCTGGTGGCGGTCACCGAGATCGCGCTGGCCAGGGCCAATACCGAGGGCGATCCGCCGCTGCAGTGATTGCGACCGGACCGTTGCTTCGGCGGATGCGGCCGCGTGCAGGCTTGAATAGCGCAGCGGAACCCGGGATAAGGGGCGACCGTATCGAACTGGATGTCGCCATGACCCCCGCGTCCGACCGCCCCGCCACTGCCGTCGATCCCAAGCTGTTGGAAATCCTGGTCTGCCCGCTGACCAAGGGACCGCTCGAATACGACGCGGACAAGCAGGAATTGATTTCGCGCTCCGCCAAGCTCGCCTATCCGATCCGCGACGGAATACCGATCATGCTCCCGGAAGAAGCGCGCCGGCTCGACTAGCTGACCTGTTTCGCAGGAGATCGACGAGCCGACGTCATGGCCGCGCCAGGATCAATCGATGATGCCATGGCGTTGCCGGGTGCAAAAGACACCGGAGGGGGATCAGCATGCTCAAGATCTGGGGGAGAAACACATCGTCCAATGTGCAGAAGGCGATGTTCGCGGTCGGCGAACTGGGTCTTGCCCATGAGCGCATCGACATCGGCGGCGCGTTCGGCAAGAACCGGGAGCCGGCCTATCTCGCCATGAATCCCAACGGCCTCGTCCCGACCCTGGAAGAGGATGGATTCCTGCTGTGGGAATCCAATTCGATCATCCGCTACCTCGCCGCCAAATTCGGCGCCGGCACGCTGGAGCCGTCCGACCTGCGCACCCGCGCGCTGGCGAACAAATGGATGGACTGGCAGCTGTCGGTGCTCGGACCCGCCATCACGCCGGTGTTCTGGGGCATGATCCGCACGCCGCCCGAGCAACGCAATCAGAAGGCGATCGACGAGGGCAAGGTCAAGACCACCGCCGCCGTGAAAATCCTCGACGAGCAATTCGCCAACACCCCATACGCCGCCGGCGACGCCTTCTCCATGGGCGACATCCCGATCGCGATCATGTGCTACCGCTACCGCGAGCTGGTGCCGGAGCGGCCGGCATTCGAGAATTTCGAGCGCTGGTATGCGGCGATTGCCGCGAGAAAGGCGTTCCGCGACCACGTCTCCAGCATTCCGCTGACGTAGCGTGTTTTCATTACATTGACCCGCGCGCGGTGTCATTGCCCGGCCTGACCGGGCAATCCAGTACGCCCGGTCGGTGTTTACTGGATCGCCCGGTCAAAGCCGGGCGATGACAGAAAGTGTGGGTCGACCCAAGCGAAAGACGCTCCACGGTTCGCGTTACAACGCCTCGCCGCGCAGCAATTTCGGCACCTCGCCGCTGAGGCCGGCGGCCTCGCGCATGAACATGCGCTTGAGCGGCGGCAGGCGGTCGACCAGGCCGAGGCCGATGTCGCGGACCAGCCGCAGCGCGTCGGACTTGTTGGAGAACAGCCGGTTGAGCACATCGGTCGACACGCCCATGGTCATGGTGTCGAAACGGCGCCAGCGCTGATAGCGCTCGAGCACCGTGGCATCGCCGGCATCGAGGCCGAGCCGCGCCGCATCGACCACCGCCTCGGCCAGCGCCGCGATGTCGCGCAGGCCCATGTTGAGGCCCTGCCCCGCGATGGGATGGATGACATGGGCGGCATCGCCGACCAGCGCCATGCGCGCGGCGATGAAGCTCCTGGCCATCCACAGGCCCAGCGGATAGGCGCGACGCGGACCGGCAAGGGCGATGTCGCCGAGATGCAGGCCGAAGCGCTTTTCCAGCTCGTCGCGAAACGCCGCATCGGGCAAGGCCACGAACCGCTCGGCATCGGCGGTGTGCTCGGTCCACACGATCGAGCTGCGGTTGCCGCGCAAGGGCAGGATCGCGAACGGACCGCCGGGCAGGAAATGCTCCTCGGCACGGCCGTGATGATCGCGCTCATGGGCGACCGTGGTCACGATGGCCGACTGTCCATAGGACCAGCCATGGACCGCGATGCCGGCGCGTTGGCGCAGCCGCGACCGGCCGCCATCGGCGGCGACCAGGAGCTTCGCCGCCCAGGTCGAGCCGTCGCCGAGCTCGACCGTCACGTGCCGCGCCACCGGCGGTGAAATCCTTCACCGGCTGGGAGACCAGGGTCACGCCCGCGGCGGCGGCCTTGGCCGCAAGTTCCGCCACCAGCCGCGCATTCTCGATCATGTGGGCGAACGGCTCGCCGGGCTCGATCTCGCCCTCGAAGGTGAGGAACACCGGCCGCGCCGCATCATCGACGCGGCTGTCGGTAATCACCATGTCGAGGATCGCCTGGGCTTGGGGAGCAACCGCGGCCCAAACGCCGAGCGCCTCGAACATGCGGCGCGGCGCCGCCGCGATCGCCGACGCCCGCGGATCTTCGCCACGGGCAAGCGCCGGATCGACCAGCGTGACGGCAAAGCGCGGCCCCAGCGCCTGGCGCAGCGCCAGCGCCAGCGCCAGGCCGGCAAACCCGCCGCCAGCGATCAGGACCTCGGTCTGGAAGGTTGCGCGCAAAACGTCACTTGCCTCGGATGGGTCCACCGACCTCGATGATCCATTACGCGCTGATCCCGCGCCATGTGTAAACCGGCGCGAGGGGCCATTCGGGAATGCGCGCCACGGGCAACGGGAGCAACCACCGCACTCTTGACTACGCGGCGTACGCGGGCGTGACTGCAAGCGCCTTCGCAAGCGGCGATCAGCCCCTTGCGAATGGCCTGCGGACACATCGCCGATGACATCAGCCGTCCAGGATCTCCTCGCCATTCTCGATCTCGAGCCGATCGAGGTGAACCTGTTTCGCGGCCGCTCGCCGCAGCAGGGCTGGCAGCGGGTGTTCGGCGGCCAGGTGATCGGACAGGCCCTGGTCGCCGCCTGTCGCACCGTGGAGGACCTCGCCGACCGGCCGCCGCACTCGCTCCATGCCTATTTCCTGCTGGCGGGCGATCCCAAGGTTCCCATCATCTACGAGGTCGACCGCATTCGCGACGGCCGCAGCTTCACCACCCGCCGGGTGGTGGCGATCCAGCACGGCCGCGCGATCTTTTCCATGTCGGTGTCGTTCCATGTGAGCGAGCCCGGGCTCACCCATCAGGCCACGATGCCGGAGGTGCCGGGACCGGAGCAGTTGCCGAGCGACGCCGACATCCGCGATCGCGTGCTGCCGATGATGCCGGATGCGGTGCGCCGCTACTACGAGCGCGAGCGCCCGATCGAGCTGCGCCCGGTGGAATTCGAGCGCTACCTCGGCCGGAAATATCCCGATGGGCGTTTCCATGTCTGGATTCGCACCACCGCGCCGCTGCCGGCGGCGCCGGCGATCCATCAATGCGCCCTTGCCTACGCATCCGACATGATGCTGCTCGATGCGGCGCTGATTCCCCACGGCCGCACCGTCTTTGAAAAGACCATCATGGCTGCGAGCCTCGATCATGCGCTGTGGTTCCATCGGCCGTTTCGGGCCGACGAATGGCTCCTCTACGCCCAGGACAGCCCGAGCGCGTCGGGCGGGCGCGGCTTTTCCCGCGGCCTGATCTTCACCCGCGACGGCGTGCTGGTCGCCTCGGTCGCGCAGGAAGGCCTGGTCCGCGAGCGGCACGAGCCGTCGAGCGGCTGACGGCGCCGCCGGCGTTCCGCGCGGGCATGCCGCGCGGATTGCCCCGCGCATCGTGACGCTGCGGCCTGGTTGCATTATGCTTGATGTTGCGGCGTTGACTCGAATTTTCAACACGCGCACACCGGCACGGCCCAGTGCCTCCCGACCCGGCCGGGAAGGCGCGGCGGGACCGACAATGCCCCGGGCAGGAGGAAACGACGGCCATGAAGCTCATCGTCGCCATTATCAAGCCGTTCAAGCTGGACGATGTCCGGCAGGCGCTGACGCCGATCGGCATCACCGGGATGACGGTCACCGAGGTCAAGGGCTATGGGCGGCAGAAAGGCCATACGGAAATCTACCGGGGCGCCGAATACGCCGTGAATTTCCTGCCCAAGATTCGCGTCGAGGTGGCGGTGTCGTCCGACCGCGCCGCCAAGACCGTCGAGGCGATCACCGCCGCCGCCCGTACCGGGCAAATCGGCGATGGCAAGATTTTCGTCATGACGCTCGAACATGCGGTGCGAATCCGCACCAGCGAAACCGATAGCGACGCGCTTTAACCGCGATCGCTTCCCAGCCCGCCTTTAGAGATGCCTACTTTTTAGGCAATATGCCCGATACCGTCGCCGCGGTGCTGGCCGCATGCCGCCGGGCGATACCGACCCGGCCTGCAGCCCGCAAGAAACGATCTGTTTTCGCCAACAGCATGCACCGTTCCGGAAACTGGCACGAGGCTTGATTGCTCTGCGGCGGCGAACGCACCGGCATCCGCCAAAATCCACTGCCCTGCCGGGTCGAAATTGCCCAGTCTGCTGCGTATCAGAGCGGGCCATAGCTGGGGAAGGGAAACGATGAAAATCGTGATGGCCATCATCAAGCCATTCAAGCTCGACGAGGTCCGCGACGCGCTGACCGCGATTGGAGTGCATGGAATGACGGTTACCGAGGTGAAGGGCTACGGACGTCAGAAAGGACACACGGAAATCTATCGCGGCACCGAATATGCCGTGAGCTTCCTGCCGAAGTTGAAGGTCGAGGTCGCGGTTGCGGCCAACCAGCTGGACAAGGTCATCGACACCATCGCCGCGGCGGCCAAGACCGGCCAGATCGGCGACGGCAAGATATTCGTGTTCGACCTCGAGCAAGCGGTGCGCATCCGCACCGGCGAGACCGATGCCGCAGCGTTGTGAGCCGTCCTCGAATTCCGCCAGGAGCCTTTGAAGCAATGACATTCAAGACTGCCCATCGGGTGGGGCTCGCCGCCCTGGTCGCCGCCGTCTTCGCCGCGACCTTCTTCGCCGCGACTGCCGCCATGGCCGACGAGCCTGTCGTCAACAAGGGCGACAATGCCTGGATGCTGACCTCGACGGTCCTCGTCCTGCTGATGACGATACCGGGACTGGCGCTGTTCTATGGCGGCCTGGTGCGCTCCAAGAACATGCTGAGCGTGCTCACCCATGTGTTCTACACCGTCTGCATTGTCATCCTGATCTGGGCTGTTTACGGCTACAGCCTCGCCTTCACCGGCGGCTCGCCCTATATCGGCGGCTTTTCCAAAGCCTTCATGGCGGGCATGACGCCCGCTTCCACGGCGTCGACTTTCTCGGTCGGGGCCAACATCTCCGAGCTCATCTACTTCTGCTTCCAAATGACTTTCGCCGCGATCACTCCGGCGCTCATCGTCGGCGCCTTCGCCGAGCGCATGAAATTCGCTGCGGTCGCCTTGTTCATCCCGTTATGGGTGACCCTGATCTATTTCCCGATCGCGCATATGGTCTGGTATTGGGCGGGCCCCGACGCCATCGCCGACGCCGCCAAGGCGCTCGCCGCGGCAACCGGCGAAGTGGCCAAAAAAGCAGCGCAGACCAAGCTCGACGAGGTTCTGGCCGACGGCGGCCAAGTCTATCTGTGGGGCGCGATCGACTTTGCCGGCGGCACCGTCGTGCACATCAATGCCGGCATCGCAGGGTTGGTGGGGGCGCTCACGGTCGGCAAGCGGATCGGGTATGGCAAGGAGGTGATGGCACCCCATTCGATGGTCCAGACCATGATCGGAACCTCGCTGCTGTGGGTCGGCTGGTTCGGCTTCAATGCCGGCTCCAACCTCGAAGCCAATGGCGGTGCCGCACTCGCGATGGTCAATTCCTTTCTCGCCACCGCCGCAGCAGGGCTGTCCTGGATGTTCGCAGAGTGGATCTCGAAGGGCAAACCCTCCATGCTCGGCGTGCTTTCCGGCGCCGTGGCCGGCCTCGTCGCGGTCACGCCGGCGTCCGGCTTTTCCGGACCGATGGGCGCGATCGTGTTGGGCCTCGTCGTCGGCGTGGTCTGCCTGTTCTTCGTCTCGGTGGTCAAGAACGCCTTCGGCTATGACGACGCGCTCGACGTGTTCGGCGTGCACTGCGTTGGCGGCATCGTCGGCGCGCTTGCCACCGGCATCCTGGTCAGTCCCATGCTCGGTGGCACCGGAATCATGGACTACGCCACCGGCAAAATTGCCGATTATGACATGTGGACCCAGCTGACCGCCCAGGGCAAGGCGGTGGGCACCACGCTGGTGTGGTCCGGAATCGGTTCTCTGGTTCTCTACAAGGTCGTGGATGTTCTGGTCGGATTGCGGCCCTCGCCGGATTCGGAGCGGGAAGGTCTCGATCTCACCGACCACGGCGAGCGCGCCTACGATCTATAGCGGGCCGCCCGCCAATCGCGGGGCGATCCGCACGGAATACGGAGGGGGCAAATACCCGGCACTGTCCCCGCCGTCATGGAGAGGCCCTGGCGCGAGCCAGGGCCTCTTTCTTTTGAGCCCGGCCAGCTTGACCGCGATGGTTAATCGCGCCTTAACCTCGCCGCCGCTATGTTTCGCGAGGCGGCCGCGTCAGGCCGGGTCAAGCAGATGTCCATGAACAGCGCCGAACGCGGACTCCCCTCTCGACCGGTCGGATCGTCGACACGCGTTCCCCGTTCGTGCGCCTCGCCGAGCTCATTGCCGGTGTCGCGCCGGGCCGGCCGGTCATCGATCTCGGCGTCGGCGAGCCCAGGCACCCGGTGCCCGATTTCGTCGGTCCGGTGATCGCCGCGCATATCAACGAATTCGGGCGCTATCCGCGCAACGAGGGCACCCCGCAATTCCGCCGTGCCGCCGCCGAATGGGCGGCGCGCCGCTATCGGCTCGGCCGCGTTCCCGATCCCGACCGCGAGGTCCTGGTCCTCAACGGGTCCCGCGAGGGCCTGTTTCTCGGCGCGCTCGCCGCCAGGCGCCACGTCGCGCAATCGCGCGGGTCGGCCCGCGATCCTGGTTCCGAACCCGTTCTACGCGGCCTATTCGGCGGGCGCCGCGGCGGCCGACTGCGAGATCGTCTACCTGCCCACCACGCGCCAGACCGGCTTCCTGCCCGACCTCGATGCCCTCGATGGCGCGCTGCTCGCGCGCACCGTGGCGATGTTCCTCGCCACCCCGTCGAATCCGCAGGGCGCGGTGGCGGACCTCGCCTATCTGCAGCGCGCGGCCGCGATGGCGCGCCGGTACGGCTTCCTGCTGTTCTGCGACGAGTGTTATTCGGAAATCTACACCATGGCGCCCCCGGCCGGCGCGCTCGAGGCCGCCGGCGATCTGTTCGAGAATGTCGTTCTGTTTCAGTCGCTGTCGAAGCGCTCCAATCTCCCCGGCCTGCGGGTCGGATTCGCCTTAGGCGACCGCCGCTTCATCGCCAAGTTCCTGGAACTGCGAAACGTGGCAGCGCCCCAGGTGCCGATCCCGATCCAGGAGGTTGCGATCGCGGCGTTCGGCGACGAGGCCCATGTGGAGGCGAATCGCGATCTCTATCGCCAGAAATTCGACCTCGCCGACCAGATCATCGGCGACCGCTACGGCCACCGCCGGCCGGCCGGGGGCTTCTTCCTGTGGCTCGACGTCGGCCCGCTCGGCGGCAGCGAGGCGGCGGCGGCGAAGCTGTGGCGGGACGCCGGCGTGCGGGTGCTGCCGGGACGCTACATCGCCCGCGATCAGGCCGACGGCAGCAATCCCGGCGCGGATTTCATCCGCGTCGCCATGGTGCATGACAAGGAGACGACGGCGGAAGCGCTGCATCGCATCGTCGCCGTGCTCGGATGAACGGAGCTTGAACCCGTGGCGATGTCGACGGCGGAGCGCAACTATCACGGACCGTTCACGATGGACGATTTTCGCGCCATCATTCATCGTCGCCTGCGCGAGATGGTGGGGCTGGCGCTGATCGCCGTCGCGTGCGGCGCGGCCGCGGCGCTCGCCACCTGGTCGGTCAAGGATCCGAGCTTCAGCCATGCCACCAGCGCGCCGGTGCGCAATCTGCTGGGCGCGCCGGGCGCGATCGCGGCCGATCTCGCCACCCAACTGTTCGGTCTCGCCACCATCGCCATCATCCTGCCGATCGCGGCCTGGGGCTGGCGGCTGTTCACCCATCGCCGGCTCGACCGCATGCGCTGGCGCGTGCCGGCCTGGCTGGTCGGCCTCGTCGCCGCGGCCGCCTTTGCCTCCTGCCTGACGCGCACGCCGCAGTGGCCGCTGCCGACCGGGATCGGCGGCGTCATCGGCGATGCGGTGATTCGCGTCATCGCCTCCGTGGTCGGCGGGCCGCTGTTCGGGACCGGCCGCACGGTGGCTGCCGTCTCGTTCGGCGTTATCGCTTTCGCCATGCTCGTCATCGCCGCCGGCTTCGGGTTCCACCGACCTGACAAGGCGCAGCATGTGGACAACGAGGAGGAAGAGGCAGGCGAGGATGACGAAGCCGGGTCGGTCTCGATCGGCTGGGTGGTGCACTACTTCCTCAGCCTGAAGGCGCGGGTGTTTCGCCCGCTCGCAGCCGCCTTTGCCCACGGCTTCGGAATGCTGCTTCCGCGCGCGGCCACGGCGCCGGCCAAGCGGGCCGAGCCGCGGTTCGCGGTGCACGCCGGGCCGGCCGCCGCGCCGGAGCAAGCCTACCAACCGGACCCGGAGGACGAGGACGGCGACGATGCCGCGCCGAAGGTGGCGCGCGCCGCGCGCAAGCCGTCGCGGCCGGCGCCCAAAGCGGGCCGCAAGTCGCCCGACGGCTACGAGCTGCCCCCGCTCAACCTGCTCGCCGCGCCGAAATCCACCGATCGGTTTGCGCCGAGCACCGAGGCGATCCAGGAGACCGCGGTCGCGCTCGAGCATGTGCTCGGCGACTTCGGCGTGCGCGGCGAAATCATCAATGCGCGGCCGGGGCCGGTGGTGACGCTGTATGAGCTCGAGCCGGCGCCGGGAATCAAGTCGTCGCGGGTAATCGGGCTCGCCGACGACATCGCCCGTTCCATGAGCGCGCTGTCGGCCCGCGTCGCGGTGGTGTCCGGCCGCAACGTGATCGGCATCGAACTGCCGAATGCGACCCGCGAGAAGGTCTATCTGCGCGAGCTGCTGGCCGCCGAGGAATACGCCGCGAGCGGCGCCAGGCTCCCGCTGTGCCTGGGCAAGACGATCGGCGGCGAAGCCGTCATCGTCGACCTCGCGCGGATGCCGCATCTCCTGATCGCCGGCACCACCGGCTCGGGCAAGTCGGTCGCCATCAACACCATGATCCTGAGCCTGCTCTACCGGCTGCGGCCGGACCAGTGCCGGCTGATCATGGTCGATCCGAAAATGCTGGAACTGTCGGTCTATGACGGCATCCCGCATCTGCTCACGCCGGTCGTCACCGATCCGAAGAAAGCGGTGGTGGCGCTGAAATGGGCGGTGCGCGAGATGGAGGACCGCTACAAGAAGATGGCCAAGCTCGGCGTGCGCAACATCGACGGCTACAATGCGCGCCTGTCCGAGGCCCGCGCCCGCGGCGAGATGCTGTCGCGCACCGTGCACACCGGCTACGACCCCGACAGCGGCGAGGCGATCTACGAGAAGGAGGAGTTCGATCTCGACCTCCTGCCCTACCTCGTCGTGATCGTCGACGAGATGGCGGACCTGATGATGGTCGCCGGCAAGGACATCGAGGGCGCGATCCAGCGCCTGGCGCAGATGGCGCGGGCGGCCGGCATCCATGTGGTGCTGGCGACCCAGCGGCCCTCGGTCGACGTCATCACCGGCACCATCAAGGCCAATTTCCCGACCCGGATCTCGTTCCAGGTCACCTCGAAGATCGACAGCCGCACCATTCTCGGCGAGCAGGGCGCCGAACAGCTGCTCGGGCAGGGCGACATGCTCTACATGGCCGGCGGCGGACGCATCAGCCGCGTCCATGGCCCGTTCGTTTCCGACGACGAGGTGGAAAAGATCGTGCGCCACCTCAAGACCCAGGGTCAGCCGCAATACCTCGAAGCGGTGACCGCGGAGGACGACGCCGAGGGCGAGGACGGCGCGGTGTTCGACGCCACCGGCATGGGCGAGCCGGAGGGCGCCGATCTCTACCAGCAGGCCGTGCAGGTGGTGACGCGCGACCGCAAGGCTTCGACGAGCTACATCCAGCGGCGGCTGCAGATCGGCTACAATCGCGCCGCCTCGCTGATCGAACGTATGGAAAAGGAAGGCATCGTCGGCCAGCCCAACCACTCCGGCAAGCGCGAAATCCTGGTTGGCGGCGAAGAGGACGAGCGCTATTGATAGGCGGGTGGGAGAACCATCGACGATGCGAGCGGCTGCGCCGGCTTTTCTGCTCCCTCTCCCGCTTGCGGGGGAGGTTGGGGAGGGGGCTCTTGAGCGAGTCTGTGCCATGGAAGTGCCCCCTCCCTGACCCTCCCCCGCAAGCGGGAGAGGGGACGAAGACTAAATCGACTGTTGGCGGACGAGTCCTTAGCCTGCCGGCCCGGATCGACGTCCGCGAATGGTCGGGGCCGGAGGTTGCGGGCGGGATGTGTCGTGAAAAGGCCATAGGGCGGGGCTAGCCCGGTCAAACATTGGACAAGAGACTGGGGAGATGTACATGGGACGGGCGGGGCTGATCGCGCTGGTCGGGCTGTTTTTCCTGGCTACGCCGATGATGGTCGCGCCGGCGCAGACCGTGCCGATGCCGCAGCCCGCGCCAAAGCGCGGGGCCGTGGCGAAGCCGCCCGCCTCGATCCTGCCCGAAACGTCCCGGACCCCGGCGCCGACGCGCCCGGCCGAGCCGATCACGACCGAGGCCGGCCAGCACGCGCTGGTCGATCGGGTGAGCCTCTACCTTTCGACCATACAGACGCTGGTGGGCAATTTCGTGCAGGTCGGGCCCGACGGCCGCAAGACCGAGGGCAGGTTCTACATACAAAAGCCCGGCAAGGTGCGGTTCGAATACGATCCGCCGAGCCCGATCGACGTGGTCGCGGACGGCTCCTTCGTGCAGGTGCGCGACCGCAGCCTCGACACCAAGGACACCTATCCCCTGTCGACGACCCCGCTGCGCTATTTGCTCGCGGACCGCATCGATCTGTGGCGCGAAACCCACCTGGTGTCGGTCGGCCAGGACGCCAAATACGTCACCGTCACCATCGAAGAACGGTCGCTGGTGGTCGGCACCCATCGCCTGATGATGATGTTCGACGCCAAGGACTTTCAACTGCTGCAATGGACCGTGACCGATCCCCAGGGCTACGACACCACCGTCGGGGTGTACAACCTCGACACCAACAAGAAGCCCGATCCGAACCTGTTCCGGATCAGCTACGGTCCGTTCGACCAGCGCGTGCAGTAAGGACTCGTCCGCCAGCAATCGATTCAGTTTTCGTCCCCTCTCCCGCTTGCGGGGGAGGGTCAGGGAGGGGGCATTTCCACGGCACAAACTCGCTGCGAGAGCCCCCTCCCCAACCCTCCCCCGCAAGCGGGAGAGGGAGTAGCGTAGCGCAACGATTTCCATGCGCCTGACGGTCACCACCTGGAACATCAATTCGGTGCGCCTGCGCATCAATCTCGTGGCGCGGTTCCTGCGCGCCGCGCAGCCGGACGTGCTGTGCCTCCAGGAGACAAAATGTCCTGACGACAGGTTTCCGCTCAAGCGGTTCAAGCGGCTGGGCTACACCCACTTCGCGCTCAACGGGCAGAAGGGCTATCACGGCGTCGCCGTGGTCTCGCGGGTGCCGTTCGACGGGATCGACATTCGCGGCTTCTGCGGCAAGACCGATTGCCGCCACATCGCCGTGACGATCGGGGCGCAGGCCGGCTTTTCGGAAGCCACGACCCTGCACAATTTCTATGTCCCGGCCGGCGGCGACGAACCCGACCCCGACATCAACGAGAAGTTCGCCCACAAGCTCGCCTTCCTGGACGAGATGCGCAGCGCGCCGGGCATGCATCCGGACGCCGGCGCGCAGGCGATTTTGGTCGGCGACCTCAATGTCGCGCCGCTCGAGCACGACGTCTGGAGCCACAAGCAGCTTCTCAGGGTGGTCTCCCATACGCCCATCGAGTGCGAGAAGCTCAACGCGGTGCGCGATGCCGGAGCCTGGGTCGACATCATGCGCGCATTCGTGCCGGAGCCCGCCAAGCTCTACACGTGGTGGAGCTATCGCGCCGCCGACTGGCAGGCCGCGGACCGCGGCCGCCGGCTCGATCACATCTGGGTCAGCCCGGCCATCGCCGCCAAGGTGTCGAGCCTGGCCATCGCCAGGCAGGCGCGCGGCTGGAGCCAGCCGTCCGACCACGTGCCGGTGACGGCGACGCTGGAATTGTGAGATTTGCGCGGCTGCAGGCAAGCTTGGCGGGATCGTGCCTTTGGCCGGCAGCCCGGCGGTTCATTGCCATCCGGGCCCCAGGGGGCGGGGGGATCCGATTTTTCCAAAAACAACCCCATGCAAAGTAGATCTGGCATAGTCCCGGCAACCTTCGCAGTCTCTTGCACATGCACCTTCAAAGGTTAAATTATCTTGTTATATCAAATAGTTGTCATTCACCTTGTCCGCTCAGAAATCCGGCTTGTCCGCCGCGGCGCCGCCGCGACGTAGGGCTGATGCTTCGGCGAACTTGTTGGTGATGTCTGGAATCGGTGGATCACCGACGAAAAATGGAAGAAGCCTCGTCATCGCAACTGTCGCGAATGACGCTTGGGTACGGGGGCGAGGCGTAACCCTCGCGGCCACCATGACCATGCCAGGGACCGCTACCGGATCACCTCGTTGGCGGTGGCCAACAGCGTTTCCGGGATGGTGAGGCCGAGCGCCTTAGCGGTCTTGAGGTTGATCACCATCTCGATTTTCGTGACCCGCTGCACCGGCAGGTCTGCCGGCTTGTCGCCGTCGAGAATGCGCCCGGTATGAATGCCAAGCTGGTGGTACCCATAGCCAAGGCTGCTGCCATAGCTCATCAGGCCGCCGGCCAAGGCGTGCTCGCGGAATGCGAACATCGCGGGCAACCCGTGCCGGGCCGCCAATGCGGCGAGTTGTTCCGTGCGCCGGGCCAATAGGGTACTGGTGCCGACCAGGATCGCACCAACGCGCTGTTGCGAAAAAGTTGCGAAGGCCGGTTCGAGATCGCGATCGGTGCTGGCATTCACGACGACGAGTTGCAGGCCCAGCGCGGGTGCCGCCGCCTGCAGGTCTGCGATGGCGGATTGGGTATTCACCGAGGCAGGGTCCGCGAGAACGCCGAACCGGGCAGCATTGGGTATCAGCTCGCGGAGCAACTGCAGTCGTTTCGCCACCATCCCGCCCTCCAAAAGGGCGATGCCGGTGAGGTTCGCGCCGGGCCGGTCGAGGCTGGCGACAAGACCCATTGCGACCGGGTCGCCGCCGGCGAAAAAGACGATCGGTATGGTCGTGGTCGCTGCCTTCGCCGCCAGCGCTACGGTAATGGCGCTGGCTACGATCACCGCTACGCGGCGGCGGACGAGATCGGCTGCGAGCGCCGGCAGTCGATCCAATTGGTTCTCCGCATACCGATACTCGACCGCCACGTTCCGGCCCTCGACATAGCCGGCTTCCTTCAGGCCCTGGAGAAACGGAATGGTGGTGTCCTTGTAGTCGACTTCAGCGGACTGGGCGCTGAGGAACCCGACCACCGGCAGCGCCCCCTGCTGCGCATGCGACGCGACTGGCCACGCGGCCGCCGCCCCGCCGAGCCCCGCAATGAACTCCCGCCGTCGCATTCGTCATCCCCCGGTCCGCTATCGCGCGTCCGCTCAGAAATCCGGCTTGTCCGCATGCGGCACCGCGGCGGCCCGTCCGGCAATCGCCAGTTCCCGCGTGTTCTCGGCGCAGGCGACCTCCCGCCAGGCTTCGCCGCCGCGCCGGTAGGTGATGGTCGCCGTCCACGGCATCGTGAAGACGCCTTCATCCTCGACCGTGAATTGGAGCTGCAGGAGCTTGCCCCGATAGGTGTAGTCGGGTGCCGAGCCGGCATCGGCGCCCTGAGGCGGGCGGCGATTCTCCCTGGCGTCGCGTTCCAGTCCTTCCTTGCCGACGTCGAAATCGAGCAGCCGGTAGCGTTCCACCACGTGCAGCGCCTCGGTGTAGGGCGTGCCGTAGAAGTCGACCATGGGGAACGGCCCGATCTTGACCCCCACGGTGTCGATCACCAGCGTGTCGCCTTCGTAGTGGCCCACGGAATCCCCATACCAGGACGGCGTCACCTGCGCCGGATGGGGCTGGTTCATGCGCACGCGGCGCGCCTGGTGGTCGTTGGGATAGAGGAACGTGATCTTGTCCGGCTGCTGGAGCATCTGCATCGCCACGCCGTTGAAGATGTAGGGAACCGGTTCGGGCCAGCACTGGATGGTCGGGGTCGGCGCGCCGGCGCCGCTCAACTCCAGCTGGCCGTGCCGCTTCACGGCTTCCGCCGCCCGCGGCTTCAGGATCGGATTGGTGTAATCGCCGACCAGCTGGGCGGGATTGCTCACCAGGATGGAGTTGGTCGGCGGCAATGTGCGGCCTTCGACGTCGGCGCCCTGCGGCCGGCGCGACGTGTTGACCACCGGGCCGGGACCCGATGCCGGCGGCTCGAAACCGGGGAACGAGGGATGGGCCCAGATGCCGGAGAAATCCGGAATGGCCGCCCCCGCCGCCGGTCCCGCGGCCTGCCCGAAGGCAGGCGTGGCCGCCACCGCCACTATGGCCAGAACGACCGAAATATCGCCGCCGATGCATGACAACCTCCCTTTCGAGCCTATCCGCCCATGGGCTTCAGAAATCCGGCGCCTGCGCCGTTGGAATCGCCGCATCCGTGCCCAAAAAGTGCGGGTTCTCGGCGCAGACCGCTTCCGGCCAGTCGCCGATGAGGCGCCGATAGGTGACCCGTCCCGACCACGGCGTGGTGAAGACGCCCGGGTCCTCGACCGTGAACTCGACTTGCAGCCCCTTCTTGCCGGTGTCCGGATCGATGGTGCCGCGCCCGTAGGCCGGACTGGGCCGATAGATGGCTCCGTGCTTTCGCTGGGCTTCGGCGGCGGCTTCGCCGTCGATCAGGCGGTAGCGCTCGACCACATGCAGCGCCGTGCTGTGCGGCGTGCCGAAAGCATCGACGGTCGAGACCGGCGCGACCTTGATGCCGACCGTGTCGACGACCAGCGTGTCGCCCTCGTAGCGGCCGACCGAGTGGCCCTGCCAGCTCGGCGCCGGGTTGTCGGGATGCGGCACGTTCAGGCGAACATGGCGCACCGTGTTGTAGAGCAGATAGAGCAGCGTGACCTCATCGCCCCGCTGCAGAATCTGCACCCCGAAATGAAGCGCCATGACAAAGGGCGGAGGCTCGGGCCTGCACGTATTGTGCAGGTCCTGCGCCACCGTGCCGCCGGACACCAACTCGCCGAACTTCCTGACGGCTTCGGCGGCCTCCGGTTTCAGGATCGGGCTGGTATGATTGCCGGCCCACGGATTGACGATCCCACAACACGGGTCCAGCAGGACGACGGTGCCGTCGGCCTTGCGGACCGAGTTGACGATGGGACCGGGACCCGAAGGCGGCGGTTCGAAAAACAGCATATCCCGTCCCCACTGGCCGCCGAGATCGGGAATGGGAGAACCGCCGTCCGCGGCCATTGCCGGGGAGACGAATACCGCGGCAGAAAAGACGCACGCGATCGTCCAGGCGGAGAACCGGCGCGGAGACTGCGTAGGGATACCGGACATCAGCCCCTCCTTGTTCGATCGCGCCACTATACAGCAGGCCGGAGAAGGTGAACAACTCGACGCGAAGATTCGGGCGCGAAGATGCGCGCGTCCGCTGCATCACCGATTTGATGCGCTCGGCCGTGATCCCGGAAAGAATGCGGCTCAGCGCCTCATGTTGGTCCATCATTCGCCATTCGAGCCCGGTCATTCACGCGGCCGCGCGGCCGGCAGCGCAATGCCGCGCCCGGTCTCCCGCGCCCTGACATAGAGATGATGGGCGAGCGCAATGTCATGGGCGACCAGCCCGGTGGTGTGGACGAGGATGCGCTCCTCGGGGTCGGTGCGTCCCGGCTTCGACCCTACGACCAGCTCCTGAATCTCGGCGTGCATCTTGTCCCTGCTGAATTGCCCCTTCTCCACCATGGACGCGAACACCGGCATCCGCATGTTCATTTCCCAGCTGTCGAGCACGACCTTGTCCATGCGCGCCCACCCGTCGGGGTCGAGCTCGCTGCGTGCGAGCGAAATGAACAGCGACCCCGGCTTGAGCCACTGCTCCCGGGTCATGATCTCCGACGAGGTCGTGCCGCCGACGGCGATGTCGGCGCCGCGCACCACGTCCTCGACGGTGTCGCAGGGCCGCACCGCGATGCCGAGCTCGGCGGACCACTGGGCCGCGAAGGCCTCGCGCGTCTGGCGCCGTCGCGACGTGCAGCGAATTTCGTCGAACCGGTAGAGCCGCGACAGGCAGCGCAGCGTATTCGTCCCCATCGAGCCGACCCCCACGAGGCCGAGCACCCGCGGCCGAACAGGACCCAGCCATTTGCATGCGATCGTCGCCGCGGCGGCGCTGCGGATGCCGTAGGTCCAGTGCTCATCGACGATGGCAAGGCCGTGGCCCGTCTTCGGATCGCACAGGACGACGTAACGCCCGCATTCGAGAGAACCGACCGTGTTCCGGGTGCCGTCGTCGAAATAATTGTAGAGGCGAACGCCGGTGGTGGGAATGTCCCGCAGCAGAGCCGCTTTGACATGCCAGTGATTGTTGAAATCTTCCGCGATATCGAGCTTGAAACTGGGAGGCCGGGAATGCGCGACGGTGTCGCGCGCCAGCATGCGGTAGACGTCCTCGCAGATGCGCATGGCGTCGTCGACGCTCAGGAGATCGAGCGAGTCCTGGTACGAGACGAAGAGCAGGTCGGGATAACTCATGAGACGCCGGTTCTGGTGGATTTGCGTTGCGTCCGGGAGATGCGCGAGGGGCGATGTCAATCGACCGCGACGAAGTCGAAATCCCTGCCGGCAGGCGCATAGATTTCGAATATTTCGAACACGTCATCGGACAGGTTGCTCAGCGAATGGGGCGTGCCGGCCGGGATGAAAACGATCTGATCGGCCCGGATCGTGTAGGAGGCGCCGGCGACCGTCAGGGTGCCTTCCCCGCGCCGTACGATATAGACGTTGTCGGATTGCGAGTGGCGGTGCATGCGGCCGCGCCGGCCGCCGGGGACCAGGCGGTTGAAATGCAGGTCGATCTTTTCGGTCCCGGCGCCGGTGTTGATCAGCCGGATGGTATCGCCTCGCCCATTCTCCATCGGCGTCGTCGGACACGTGTTCAGATCGAAAATCTTCAACATGGATTCCCCTTCTTTCGAGGCCGCGCAGGCGCCTTCGACCACAGGCAAACAGCTCGGGCATCCACCGCGGCTAGCGAGAGTCCCGCTTCCAACGCTTGAATCCCGTTCTCGTCATCGCCCGGCTCGACCGGGCGATCCAGTAACCACGGGGGCGGCAACCGGGCACGGCATATGTTCCACCGATCGCACAGGGGATACTGGATGCCCCGCTTTCGCGGGGCATGACACCGATACCGCGTCCGAGTCCTATCACTCGCAGAGACGCCGCACCGCAGATACCCGAGGGTTCCGCTCCGATGTCGCGCGGCGCGCGCTGTTCCAAGCTGGCCAGAAATCGCGGCCTCACTGCGCCTTGATGTGAGCCGCGCGGATCACCTTGGCCCACTTTTCGGTGTCGGCAGCGATGAGCGTTCCGAACGCCGCCGACGTCATCGGCATCGGCACGCCGCCCAGGTCGGCAAGCCGTGCCTTCACTCTGGGGTCGGCGAGAGCCGCGTTGATCTCCTTGTTGAGCTTGTCGACGATCTCCGCCGGCGTGTTCGTCGGCGCGCCGATGCCGTCCCAGGCGCTGGCCTCGTAGCCCGGCACGGATTCGCCCACGGTCGGGATGTCCGGCAGCACCTCCAGCCGGGTCGGCGCGGTCACCGCCAGCGCCCGCAGCCGACCGGCCCGGATGTGTTCGATCGACGCGGACATGGGACTGAAGCTCACCTGCACCTGGCCGCCGAGCAGATCCGTCAGCGCCGGCCCCGAGCCGCGATAAGGAACGTGGATAATGTCGACACCGGTCATCATCTTGAACAGCTCGCCAGCCACATGGCCGACGGTCCCGTTGTCCGCCGACGCCATGTTGATCTTGCTCGGATTGGCCTTGGCATAGGCGATGAACTCAGGAACCGTCCTGGCCGGAAACGATGGATTGACCACCATGACATAGGTCGTGCGCGTAATGCTCGCGACCGGTGCGACGTCGCGGACGAAATTGAAATTGAGCCTGTCGTAGAGCGTGGCGTTCGTGGTGTGCGTCGAGCTGACCTGGAGCAGCGTATGGCCGTCCGGGGCGGCACGCACGACGGCCTCGGTGGCGATGGTGCCGCCGGCGCCAGGCCGATTCTCGATAATGAACGCCTGGCCGAGCCGCTCCGAGAGCCACTGCCCCATCAGGCGCGCGAGAATATCGCTCTGGCCGCCGGCCGGAAAGCCGACGACGATCCGCACCGGCCTGGCTGGATAGGTTTGCGCCCATGCGAGCTGCGATGCAGCCGGGATCGCGACACCCGCGGCCACAAGAAATTGCCGGCGCGCAAGCTTCATCACCGCCTCCTTGGCGACACCGAGGCTAGTCCAATTGCCGTGGCGCTGAAAGGGTCGGCGATGGCTGCTGCCGTCCAGTTGGGCGGATTAGCGCGGCCGCCAACTCACTTCTGTCACAATCGCCCTATTTGTCTGTGACCTGGGGAAAGCTTCTGAGTCTGCGCGCATGCCGCGTGGATTTCCGCACAGGGGGTGGCCATGAAGCCTCGGAATTTTGTCAGCGGCGACGGCAAGGATCGGGTCGAGCTCACGGACGTCGAGGGCCGTCGCCGGGCTCTGCACCGGCGTCCCGTGGTCTGGCTGCTGGCTTCGGCCATGGCGGTGCTCGGCGCGGTCGACGAGCTATCCGCTGAACGCCTCAAATCGTCTGCTTCCTCTGCTGATCGTCATAAGCCCGCGTCCGGATCGTCGGCCGAACACTCCAAAACGGCCTCCACGTCGTCGGCCGAACACCATAAGTCTTCCTCCCACCACAAGAAATCCGCAAACTCCGAGCATCACAAGGACGCCGAGCACCGCAAGGAGGCCGAGCACCACAAGGGGGCTGAGCACCACCGCCACGTGAACAGTCAGCCGGAGGATGGCGATGGCGCGGCTATGCCGCTGCCGCCCGATCTCGCCGCCGCCAAAGAGGCCAACGAGCTGGTGCGCCAGGGCAAGGTGAAGGACGCGACCGCGCGTCGCCGCATCGATCGGCGACCCGGTGGCGGCAAAACTCGTCGAATGGGCGTTGCTGCGCCATTCCGACAGCCCGGCCGGTTTCGAGCGCTACGTCGCCTTCATGCGCGCGAATCCCGATTGGCCGAGCATTCCGCTGCTGCGCCGTCGCGCCGAGGCGAGGCTGTGGCAGGAGCGGCGCGACGGCGCCACGGTACGCCGCTTCGTCGGCAAGGAACCGGCCAGCGCAGCCGGCCGGCTCGCGCTCGCGCGCGTCGAGATGGGAGAAGGCGACCGCGCCGGCGCCGAGAGCAAGGTTCGCGCCGTGTGGCAGTCGGAGCCGTTGTCGGCCGAGCTGGAAACCGCGGTTCTCGCCGCATTCCCCGATGTGCTGACCCGCGCCGACCATGTGGCGCGCATGGACCGGCGCATCGGCGCCAAGGATTTCGGCGCCGCGACGCGGGCCGCAAAGCACGTCGGCGAGGATTACGTCGCGATCGTCAAGGCGTGCACCGCCGCCGAGGCCAAAACCGCCAAGGGCGGCGCCCTGCTCGATGGGATCCATGCCGACGCCCGCGAGGATCTGGGCTACGCGCTGTGCCGTGTGCATTGGCTGCTGCGCAACGACACCCCGGGCTCGAACCTTCACGGCCGCGTCGTGACGCCGAAAGGAGATCTCGCGGCCGCGGCCAAGCTGGTGCTTGCGGCGTCGCCGGAGGATTTGCAGCGTCAGGACACCGACGAATGGTGGCGCGAAGAGCGCGCGCTCGCCCGCAAGCTTCTCGACATCGGCGATGCCGCAACCGCCTATCAGGTGGTGAGCCACGCGGCCGCGCCGGCCAATCCCTATTACCGGGCCGAGTTCCACCACATGGCCGGCTGGATCGCGCTGCGCTTCCTCGCCGATCCCGCCACGGCGTTCGCGCATTTCGCCCACGCCGATGAAGGGATAACCGACCCCGTGCCGGTCGCCCGCGCCGCCTATTGGCGCGGCCGCGCCGCCGAGGCGGCCGGCCGGCTCGGCGATATGCGGACGCAATATCAGGCCGCTGCCCGCCATCCGACCGCCTATTACGGCCAGCTCGCCCGCGCGCGGCTCGGCCTCGACGACGTCGTCGAGCTGCGTGCGCCGCCGGCGCCCGCGGACGTCAGCAGCAACGAAGTGCTGCGCGCCGCCGATATGCTCTACAGGATGGGCGAGGGCGACCTCGTCCTGTCCTTCGTGTCCGACCTCGCGCAGGAGAGCACCGACCCCGCGGTGATCGCGGGGGTCGGCAAGCTCACCGCACGCTACCGCGACGCCCAGGCGATGCTGCTGGTCGGCAAGAACGCGCTGGCGCGAGGCTTGCCGATGGACGTGTACGCTTATCCGGACATCGGCGTGCCGAACTTCAGCCCGGTCGGACCAAAGCTCGATCGCTGCATCGTCTATTCGATCGTGCGCACCGAAAGCGGCTTCGACCAGGGCGACATGTCCGCGGCCAAGGCGGCCGGGCTGATGCAGGTCACTCCGAGCGCCGCGCGCGACACCGCCAAGCGGTTCGGCGCGTCCTATGATTGGAAGCGTCTGGTGTCCGACCCGGTCTACAATACGCAGATGGGCGCCGCCGAAATCTCCGGCCTGCTCAAGGATTACCGCGGCTCCTACATCCTGACCTTCGCCGGCTACAATGCGGGCCGTGGCCGGGTCGAGCAATGGATGGCGCAGCACGGCGATCCGCGCGATCCCAAGATCGATGCGGTCGATTGGGTCGAGCGCATTCCGTTCTCCGAGACGCGCAACTACGTCCAGCGCGTCATGGAAAATCTGCAGGTCTACCGCAAGCGCTTCGGCGAGGGCACCGCGACGATCGAGCCCAACCTGCATCGCGGTGCGGCTGCCGAGCAGGCGGTGCCGGCCAGGGTCGAATTGTCGATGCCGCACTGACGGTAAGCGGCATCTCCCGCGATTCGCGCCCCTGCCGCCGCGGGGACGAGGGAAGGTCAGGCGTCGCGACCGCAGGTGCCACGCCGTCGCGAACATGGATGATGCTGATCGACCCGGAGCCGCGGTGACAATTTGTAGGGCGCAACAAGCGCAGCATTGCGCGGCCTGACTGGCGGTGCGCGCTTTGGCGGCCTCCATGCGTGCGGCGGCGAGGCGTGAATGGCGCAATGCGCTGCGCTTATTGCACCCTACGCGCTGCCACCTTCGCCGCTGCACCCCGATATCGCTCCGCTCATCCAGGCCACTTGCTATTACGGGGCCTGTTTCGATAAGGAGTTGAGCGGCGACTTCATCAAAACCAGCCCTCTCGGGGATGACTGGGCGCTGAGTTGGGAGCCGCGCAAGCGGTGCATGAAGCAGACGTAAGGAGGTTGTCATGAGGCTAGGCATTTTTGCGTCGATCGCGGGGCTTTGCGCCGCGCCCTATGTTGCAGCGCAGGCGCAACCCGTGACGCAAAACTATCCCGTGGTGCAAGGGAGCGCCTACAAGTTCGAGAAGATCGCCGACGGCGTCTATTACGCGACGGTGACGAGGCCCGGGCTCGGCAGCAACAACGTCGTCGTCGTCAACGATACGGATGTTCTGGTCGTGGATGCCGGCACCTCGCCGGCGGCGGCGCGGGCCTTTGTCGAGGATATCAAGAAGCTCACCGACAAGCCGATACGATACGTCGTCAACACGCATTGGCACTACGATCACACTGCCGGCAACCAGATCTTCGGGCCGGAGGTGCAGATCATCGCCACCGATTATCTGCATCAGATGCTTGCAACGGTCGACGTGCTTCATCGCGAGCCGTTCTTGACGTCACAGGTGACCGCGTTGTCGGCGCGGATCGATACCCTGAACGGGCAGATCGCGGCGGAGGGAAATGCGCAGCAGAAGGCGGCTCTGCAGAAGGATTTGGCCGATGCCCAACGCCTTCAGCAGCAGAACAGCGAGATCAAGGTGACGCCTCCGAACGTCCATTATTCCACGAAAATGGTGCTCCAGAAGGGCGGCCGGGAGATCGACCTGATGTTCTTAGGCCGCGGCCATACCGGCGGCGACACCGTCGTCTATCTTCCGAACGAGCACATCGTCTGCACCGGCGATCTGATGGAAAGCCGGCTCGCCTACATGGGCGACGCCTTTTTCAGCGAATGGATCACCACGCTGGAAGCGCTGAAGAAGCTCGACTTCGCGGTGGACCTGCCGGGGCACGGCACGCCCTTCACCAATAAGAGCCTGATCACAGCCTACCAAGCCTACCTGGCCGACCTGGTCAATCAGGTGACCAAGCTCAAGAACGACGGCGTGTCGCCGGAAGACGCCGCAAAGCGGGTCGATCTCACCACGCACGCCAAGGACTTTCCGCAAATCGCCGGACCCGGCGCCGACATCCGCGGCGTCCGCCGCGTGTATGCGTGGCTGGACGAACAGCGGGCGGCGAGGTGATCGGTACTCGTCCGACTCTTCAATTTGCGTGATCGAACGGCTTTCTTGCTCCCTCTCCCGCTTGCGGGGGAGGGTTGGGGAGGGGGGCTCTCGCAGCGAGTCCGTGCCGCGGTCTTGCCCCTCCCTGCCCCCTGACTCTCCCCGCAAGCGCCGCAAGCGGGAGAGGGGACGAAAACTGAATCGGTTATTGGCGAACGAGTCCTATGGGATTTCAGGCCGCGCGATCGCGCGCAGCCTACCGTCGCGGCGGATCGAGCAGGTCGCGCACCGCATAGAGCTCGTCGGTGGCGGCGTTGGCGCGTTCGGCCAGCCGGTCGCGCATCAGCCGCGCCGCCTCGGGGAATCCTTCGAGCACCTTGCGGAACAGGCTGCGGGTGATTCGCATCACGATCGATGGCTCGAGCGCGGTGGCGGTGACCGGGCGTCGGGTCTCCGTCACCAAGGCGAGTTCGCCGAGCAGGACGCCGGGCCCGACGGTGATGCCGGGATCGGACGGATCGGCGTCGGGCAAGGCGAGCTTCAACGAGCCCTCCTGGACGACATAGCCGCCGTCGGCGGTGTCGCCGGCCCTGAACAGCACTTCGCCGCTTTCCAGGTGCTTGGCCTCCGAGCCGATGGCAATGATCTGCAATGCCGCGAATCCGAGCTGGGCGAACGTCGTCACCCGCTCCAGGAAGAAGATGTCGTCCTCGATGGTCATCGGTTTTGCAGCAGCATCCTCAGCGGCAGACTTGCCGCGGCCGTGCCGGGGGTCGGGGCGGCCATCATGTCATGGGACCAGTTTGTAGCCGCCTGCCTCGGTCACCAGAATTTCCGGGGCCGCGGCATCCTTCTCGATCTTCTGGCGCAGCCGATAGATATGCGTCTCCAGTGTATGGGTGGTCACCCCGGAATTGTAGCCCCACACCTCCTGCAGCAGCACTTCGCGGGAGATCGGCCGCAGACCGGCCCGATACAGGAACCGCAGAATGGCGGTTTCCTTCTCGGTCAGGCGCACCTTGTTGCCCTTGGGGCCCATCAGCAGCTTGGAACTGGGCTGGAACGTATAGGGCCCGATGGTGAAGATCGCATCCTCGCTCGCCTCGTGCTGGCGCAGCTGCGCGCGGATGCGCGCCAGCAGCACCGCGAAGCGGAACGGCTTGGCCACATAGTCGTTGGCGCCGGATTCGAGGCCGAGGATGGTGTCGGAATCGGTGTCGTGGCCGGTCAGCATGATGATCGGCGCCTTGAAGCCGTTCTTGCGCAGCATGCGCACCGCCTCGCGGCCATCGATGTCGGGCAGGCCCACATCCATGATGACCAGGTCGACCTGGCCGCCCTTGGCCGCCTGCACCCCCTTGGTGCCGGATTCGGCGGAGATCGCTTCGAATTCCTCGTGCAGCGACAATTGCTCGACCAGGGCTTCGCGCAGTTCGGTGTCGTCGTCGACGATCAGAATCCTTCGCGCATTTGGCATGTCGACCCTCTGCCGGTGCGCTGGGGCTCCAGCGCGCACATGACGTCACCAACAACATTCCGAATCAGCTGCCGGCGGCACAGAGTACATTGAATCGGTTAATGTTCCGGGCAGGTACCGCCGTCGAAGCAAGGCGGATTCGGGAGCGATCACGGCAAGTAGAGCAGTAAGGCGTAAAAGAGCAAGCATCGGCGGCGACCCCCGGTCGGCGGCCGCCCCGACCCGATACCGGCTTGGCAGTACCCATGCACCGCATTTCGCTTTCGAGAATCGAGGTCCGGGCGCGGCCGGGCGACCGCCGCCGCGGCTGGATGAACGCAGGACCCCTGCGGATCGCGGTGGCGCTCGGACGCACCGGCATCAAGGCCAACAAGCGCGAAGGGGACGGCGCCACCCCGGCGGGCCGCTTCCGGCCGGTCCGGCTGTGGTGGCGCGACGACCGCGGACCGCGGCCGCAGACCCTGCTGCCGATGCGGCCGATCCGTTTTGCCGACGGCTGGTGCGAGGATGCCGCCGATCGCCGCTACAACAGGCCCATCCGGCTCGCGCCCGGCGCCCCCGGCGACCGCCTGACCCGCGCCGATGCGCTGTACGACCTGGTGATCGAGATCGACCACAATACGCGGCCCCGGATCGCCGGCCGCGGCAGCGCCGTCTTCATCCATGTGGCACGGCCCGGACTGGGCCCGACCGCCGGTTGCGTCGCCATGCCCGCTGCCGCCCTGAAACGCCTGCTGCGGCGGCTCGGCCGAAACACGAGAATTGTGATTCACCCTTAAGGCCGGTCCGGTATTATCGCTTCCCCTGCGCGATCGAACGGCCTTTCTTGCTCCTCGCCCGCCCCCCGCAGGCTGGGACGGCACCGGTTTCAGCCCCGGTGCCCGAAGATGGCACTCCCAACCCGTAAATGGGTCGCGCCAAACCGGATGGCGAGCGGGAAATCCGCGCTCATGCCCATGGACAGAAGCCGCAATCCGCTGCGCGCCGCGATCTTGGCGGTGAGCGCGAAATGCGGCGCCGGCGGCTCACCGACCGGCGGAATGCACATGAGCCCGGCGATGGCGAGGCCGAAACTGTCGCGGCAGGCGGCGACGAAGCCATCGGCATCCTGCGGCAGCACGCCCGCCTTTTGCGGTTCGGCGCCGGTATTCACCTCGACGAACAGCAGCGGGCTGCGGCCCTGCTTGCCGATTTCCTTCGCCACCGCTGCGCAGACGCTCGGCCGGTCGATGGAATGGATGGCATCGAACAGACCGACCGCCTCGCGCGCCTTGTTGGATTGCAGCGGCCCGATCAGATGAAGCTCGAGGCCGGGGTGTTGCTCCCGCAGCTCCGGCCATTTGGCCAACGCCTCCTGGACCCGGTTTTCGCCGAACACGCGGTGGCCCGCGGCGATGACCGGCGCGATGGCCTCGGCGCCGAAAGTCTTGGAAACCGCCACCAGGGTCACGTCCTCCGGGCGGCGGCGCGCCACGAGGCAGGCGTCGGCGATTTCGCGACGCACGGCCATGAGAGCGGCTGCGGGACCGGGCTGGGAAGGGGGGGTCATCATCGCGGCCGATCCGTATCGCGTCGCGACGACAGCGGCAACCGTGGGAGCCGGCAGGACCATCTGCTACGCTCAGATATGGTTGGCCGTTACCGCCATCCGTGGTCATCGCCCCGGATCGAGCCGCGCACCGTTTTAACCAACCTTCCACAGCGTTGGGGTAGGGTGACGGCGGGGGCGCCGTGAAGCAGCGGAAGGTCCGGCGCGGTTGACCGCGGCGCCGCAATGATGTCCTAGTCCGGTGCTTTCTCGGCGACGAAATTGTCATGAGTATCGAGCGATATAACGCCCGTGCAGCGGAATCCCGCTGGCAGCGCGTCTGGGACGAGCGGGGCGTGTTCGCGACCCGCAACGACGATCCGCGCCCGAAATACTACGTCCTCGAAATGTTCCCCTACCCGTCCGGGCGCATCCACATGGGCCATGTGCGCAACTATGCCATGGGGGACGTGGTGGCGCGCTACAAGCGCGCGCGCGGATTCAACGTGCTCCACCCCATGGGCTGGGACGCCTTCGGCATGCCCGCCGAGAACGCCGCCATGGCCAACAAGGTTCACCCGCGCGCCTGGACCTACGAGAACATCGCCACCATGAAGGCGCAGCTCAAGTCGATGGGCCTGTCGCTCGACTGGAGCCGCGAGATCGCCACCTGCGATCCCGCCTACTACAAGCACCAGCAGAAGATGTTCCTCGACTTCCTCGCCGCCGGCCTGGTCGAGCGCAAGCAGTCCAAGGTGAACTGGGACCCGGTCGACCATACCGTGCTGGCCAACGAGCAGGTGATCGACGGCCGGGGCTGGCGCTCCGGCGCGCTGGTCGAGCAGCGCGAGCTGACCCAGTGGTTCTTCAAGATCACCCGGTTCTCCGAGGATCTCGCTCGCCGCGCATCGACGGGCTCGAGCGGTGGCCGGAGAAGGTGCGCCTGATGCAGCGCAACTGGATCGGGCGCTCGGAGGGGCTGCATATTCGATTCGCGCTCGATCGCGCGACCACGCCGGGCGGCGAAACCGAGCTGGAAATCTTCACCACCCGCCACGACACCATCTTCGGCGTGAAGTTCATGGCGATGGCGCCGGACCATCCGCTCGCCGCCGCGGCGGCGGCGAAGAATCCCGCGCTCGCCGCCTTCATCGCCGAATGCAAGCGCAGCGGCACCGCGGAGGCGCTGATCGAAAAGGCGGAGAAGCTCGGCTTCGACACCGGCATCGAGGCCATTCACCCGTTCGATCCGGCCTGCCGGATTCCGGTCTATGTCGCCAATTTCATCCTGATGGAATACGGCACCGGGCGCCATCTTCGGCACTCCGGCCCATGACCAGCGCGACCTCGACTTCGCGAACAAATACGGGCTCGGCAATACCCCGGTGGTGTGTCCCGACGGCCAGGATCCCGCGACCTTCGTCATCACCGACACCGCCTATGACGGCGACGGCCGGATGATCAATTCACGTTTCCTCGACGGCATGACGATCGCGCAGGCCAAGGAGGAGGTCGCGCTACCGGCTCGAGCACGAGATGCGGGGCAATCGCCCGCTGGCGCAGCGCCAGGTCAATTTTCGCCTGCGCGACTGGGGCATCTCGCGGCAGCGCTATTGGGGCTGCCCGATCCCGGTGATCCATTGCGCGGCCTGCGGCGTTGTGCCGGTGCCGGACACCGACCTGCCGGTGACACTTGCCCGACGACGTCACCTTCGACCGGCCCGGCAATCCGCTCGACCGCCATCCGACCTGGAAGCACGTCGCCTGTCCGACATGCGGCGGCCCGGCGCGCCGCGAAACCGACACCATGGACACCTTCGTCGATTCGTCGTGGTACTTCGCCCGCTTTACCGATCCCTGGATCGCCACCGCGCCGACCGAGCGCCAGGCGGTCGACGGATGGCTGCCGGTCGACCAGTATATCGGCGGCATCGAGCATGCCATCCTGCACCTGCTCTACAGCCGCTTCTTCACCCGCGCCATGAAGGCGACCGGTCATGTCGGCCTCGACGAGCCGTTTGCCGGCCTGTTCACCCAGGGCATGGTGGTTCACGAGACCTATCGCACCGCCGACGGCGGCTGGGTCACGCCGGCCGAGGTCAAGATCGAGACGGTCGGGGAATGCCCGCCAGGCGTCGCTGACTCGCGACCGGCGCGCCGGTCGAGATCGGCGCCATCGAGAAGATGTCGAAGTCGAAGCGCAACACCGTCGACCCCGACGACATCATCGGTTCGTTCGGCGCCGACACGGCGCGCTGGTTCATGCTGTCGGATTCGCCGCCCGAACGCGACGTGATCTGGACCGAGGAGGGTGTCCAGGGTGCGTGGCGTTTCGTCCAGCGGCTGTGGCGCCTGGTGAACGAGGCGGCCGCCTTCGCCGCCACAACGCCGACGGCCCGGCCCGAGAGCTTCTCGGCGGCGGCGACCGGCCTGCGCAAGGCGTCCCACGGGGCGCTGGCGCGGGTCTCCGAGGACATTGAAAAGCTGCGTTTCAACCGCTGCGTCGCCCATATCTATGAATTCACCAATGTCCTCCAGGCGGCGCTTGCCGATGCCGGCGGAACGCCCGCGCCGGCATCGGCCCCCGATTTGGCCTGGGCCGTCCATGAAGCGGCCGAGATTCTGGTGCAACTCTTCCATCCCATGATGCCCCACCTCGCCGAAGAATGCTGGGCGGCGCTCGGCCACCGCAGCCTGCTCGCGGAGCAGGGCTGGCCCGTGGTCGAACGCGAACTGTTGCTCGAAAACACCATTACGCTTCCAGTCCAGGTCAACGGCAAGAAACGGGCGGACGTGACCGTTGCACGCGATGCCGGCAACGTCGATATTGAAGCGGCGGTGCTCGCCCTCGACGCGGTCCGCCGCGCCCTTGACGGCAAGGCGCCGAAAAAGGTGATCGTCGTGCCGCAGAGGATCGTCAATGTGGTGGCTTGAACTGCGCCCGCTCCGCCGCCTCGCGTTGCGCCTCGCGGTCGTTTGCGGCGCCGGCGCCATGGTGGCGGGGTGCTTTCAGCCGCTCTATGGAGACGTGTCGCTCACCAGTACCCCGGGCGTCGCCGCGGCGATGGCCACCGTCGATGTCGACCAGATTGCCGCGCCCAACGGCAGCCCGTTGTCGCGCCTCGCGGTCGAGGTTCGCAACAAGCTCCTGTTCGGGCTCACCGGGGGCGGCGCCGCCGCGCCGCCCGCCTACCGCCTCAACATCACGATCAGCTCGTCGAATTTTTCCGTCATCGTCGACATCAACAGCGGCCGGCCGGATTCCGAGAATTACGCCCTCAATGCCACTTACACGCTGAAGGACGTCAAGACCGGCAAGCCCGTCCTCACCAGCCAGACCTTTGCGCGCGTGACCTATGACATTCCGGGCCAGGCGCAGCGCTTCGCCCGCGCCCGCGGCCTGCGCGATGCCGAGGACCGCGCCGCGCAGCTGATCGCCGACAATATCAGGTCGCGGCTGGCATCGTTCTTCGTCGCGGGCACCTGAGCCGCCGCCGATGGTGGCGGTCAAGAATGCGAATGTCGATCGATACGTGGCAAGGCCCGACCCGGCGCGGCCGATCATCCTGGTGTTCGGGCCCGATGCGGGGCTGGTGCATGAACGCGCCGAGGCCCTGATCGCCTCCGCGGTAGACGACCCCCGCGATCCTTTTTCGCTCGCCCGCATCGACGGCGACGGGCTGGCCGACGAGCCCGACCGATTGGTGGAAGAGGCGCTTACGGTGCCGCTGTTCGGCGGTCGCCGCGCCGTCTGGGTGAAAGCCGGCGGACGAAACTTCGCCGCAGCGGTCGAGCGCGTGCTCGCAGCCCCGCTGGGCGGCGAATGCCGCATCGTGATCGAGGCCGGCGATTTGCGACGCAATGCCCCGCTGCGCGCCTTGTGCGAACGCGCCGCCAATGCGGCCGCGCTGCCCTGCTATGCCGACAGCGCGAACGACCTCGGCCGCCTGATCGAGGCGGAGATGCGCAACGCCGGACTGTCGATTGCGCCGGACGCGCGGGCCGCGTTGACGGCGCTGATCGGCGGCGACCGCGGCACGTCGCGGTCGGAACTGCGCAAGCTCGCGCTCTATGCCCACGGCAAGCCCGGCATCGGGCTCGACGACGTACTCGCCGTCATCGCCGATGCCACCGAATTGAAGCTCGACGAAATCGTCGATGCCGCCTTCGCCGGAAAGATGCGGGAGCTCGAGGTCGGTTTCGCCAGGGCGCAATCGACCGGCGTCGCGGCGAGCCCGCTCATCGGCGCGGCGATCCGGCAGGCGGCGCTGCTCCACCGGCTGCGTCTCGCGGTGGAACAGGGACGCTCGGTCGAGCGACGTCTTCGAAGGCGCCGGGCCGGCCATTCATTTCAGCCGCAAGGCCCTCGTGCAGGCCGCATTGTCGGCGTGGAGCGCGAAGCGGCTCGAACGCACCATCGGGCAGCTCGGCGACGTTGCCCTCGCGGTGCGGCAACACGCCAACCTCGCCTATCCGATCGCGCAACGGGCGCTGATGTCGATAGCGGGCGCCGCCCGCCGCAAGGATTGAGGCCGCTGCAACGCGGGTTTTCCGCAGCATTTCAACACTCCGTCCACAGCGAAGCGGCGGCCCAATTATTTGATAAAACGCGTAGATCTCGGTTATTCACGCCATTTTTTTGGAGCGTGCAATGACGGCATGGTGGCAGCGTCGTTCCGGCCCGAATTCTTGGCGTCTTGCGCCTCGATGGCATCCGGACCAGAGTGGCCGGCAATGAAGGACGAGCCCCGAGCCCCGCTGGCTGCAGCGACAGGGGCCCGCGGACGGGTCAATGACGGTTGATCTCCGGACCGGTCATCCGCCCGAGGGAGGATCGCATGAACGGCTGGATGAAGGTCCTCGTTGCGGCGGCCGCATGCGCGGCGGCCAGCACCGCATTCGCCCAGGATGTCTATCCGTCGAAGCCGGTGCATCTGCTGGTGCCGTTCCCGCCCGGCGGCGCGGTCGACGTGGTGGCGCGCTCCCTCGGGGACGAGCTCGCCAAACGCCTGGGGCAGTCGATCATCATCGAAAACCGTCCCGGTGCGGGCGGCACGCTCGCGGCGATGGCGACGGCGAAATCCGCGCCGGATGGCTACACGCTCGTCGTCGTCGCGAGCGGACACGCCATCGTGCCGTTCCTGTTCCCGAAGCTGCATTACGACGTGTTCAAGGATTTCACCCCGGTCTCGCTGCTCGGCAATTCGCCGAACCTGGTGCTGGTGAGGGCGGATTCGCCGATGAAGACGCTGGCCGACCTGATCGCGCTGGCGCGCCAGAAGCCGGGGCAGCTCTCCTACGGCCATGCCGGCAACGGCACCTCGCCGCACCTCGCCGGCGAGTTGCTGAAGGTGACCGCCAAGATCGACATCGCATCGGTTCCCTACAAGGGCGGCGCCCCCGCGCTCAACGATCTCATGGGCGGCCACATCCCGATCGCGTTCAACAACCTGCCGGAGGCGATCGGGCAGATCCAGGCCGGCACGGTGCGACCGCTCGCGGTAACCACGATCAAGCGCACGCCGATGCTGCCGGACGTGCCGACGGTCGCCGAATCCGGCCTGACGGAATACGACACCGGGGTGTGGTGGGGCGTGCTCGCGCCGGCCGGCCTGCCCGCCGACATCCTGGCGCGGCTGTCGCGCGACTGCGCCGAGGCCATGAAGTCGCCGGCGGTGACGGAGCGCTTCCGCACCCTGGGCGCCACGGCGATCGGCGGCAGCGCCGCCGATTTCGCCAAGCTGATCCGCGCCGACTACGACAAGTGGGGACCCGTCATCAAGGCGGCCGGCATCCAGGCCGAGTGACGGCGCCGCACCCCATGATTCCCGGATGGTTTCCCGGATTGAGGCGACGCGTCGCCCCCCGTATCGCCGGCGCCGCAGAATGAGTAGTGTCGGTGCGATCTCAAACGCGCGGCCACGCGCGCAAGCATCTCAAGCAAGCACCTCGAGGAGGACACCTCATGGATTCCGGGAACGGCATTTCGCGCCGGCGCATGCTGGCGATGTCGGCGGCGGGCGGCCTCGCCCTCGGCAGCGGCAGCGTCGCGCCTGGGCCCAGGCGGCCAAGCGGATCGACCCGTTCGAGCCGGAATTCGACAAGATCATTTCCACCTCGGAGCCGATCCTGGAGCTGGCGACCGGGTTCGGCGGCGGCGGCAACACCGAAGGCCCGGTGTGGTGGAAGGAGGGCGGCTATCTCCTGTTCAGCTCGATCGGGGAAAACCGCCGCATCAAGTACACGCCGGGACAGGGCACCACCGTCGCCAAGGAGAAGACCAACGGCGCCAACGGTCTGACCCGCGATCCCCAGGGCCGGCTGGTCGCCTGCGAGGGCCTGACGCGGCGGGTCACCCGCGAGGAGGCCGACGGCAGCATCACCGTGATCGCCAACAGCTTCCAGGGCCATCCCCTCAACAAGCCCAACGACGTGGTGGTGAAGTCCGACGGCGCGATCTATTTCACCGATCCCTGGAACATCGCGCCGCTGCCCCAGCAATGGGACCTCAGCTACAACGGCGTGTTCCGGGTGTCGCCGGACCTCGGCACCATCAGCCTCCTGGTCGACACTTTCGTGCTGCCCAACGGGCTCGCCTTTTCTCCCGACGAGAAGGTGCTCTACATCAACGATTCCCGCCGCCGCCAGATCCGCGCCTTCGACGTCCTGCCGAACGGCCTGCTCGCCAGGCAGACCGAACGGGTGTTCGTCGAACTCGCGGGGACCGAACCGGGCGGACCCGACGGCATGAAGGTGGACATCGCCGGCAACGTCTATTGCGGCGGTCCCGGCGGCATCTTCGTCATGGACCCGCAGGGCAGGAAGCTCGGCCGCATCGTCCACGGCAATCCGCAGACCACCAACATCGCGTTCGGCGGCGACGATTGGAAAACGCTGTACTTCACCAGCCGGACCGCGCTGGGCTCCGTCCGGGTGAAGATTCCCGGCGTCCCGGTGCCGGCGACCAAGCGTGCGTAGGGTGCTGCACCGTCCCTGCTCGTGCGCTCGTTTGCCGGCGGGAGCGTCCCCAGCACGGCGACGATGACGAGGATGATCGCGCCCAGGCCTGCTTCGATCAGGGCGTTGCGGCGAAGCTGCCGCAGCGCATCCTGCTGTGCGGCCGCATCGGGTTCTTGAACCAGCCGGGGCGTAAGCTGCAACCGATTGACCGCGGCAACCGCCAGCATGACGAGGAACAGCGCGACCTTGAGCATGAGCAGGCGGCCGTAATCCGTGCCGACCAGCGCCGCCACGTCGCCCACGCGCTCCCAACTGTTGACGATGCCGGTCGCCAGCACGGTCGCGACACTGACGATGCCTAGCGTCGAGAACCGCAGCGTCGCCGCGCGGGCGATCGCCACGGCGGGCGGGCCGCGGCCTTGCGCCGCGCCGAGCAGCACCGCGAGCGGCAGCAGCGCGCCGACCCATGCCGCGGCGGCGACGAGGTGGAGAACGTCGGCGGTCTCCTGAATAGTGCCCTCGACACCTTCGCCGGAAGCAGCATGACCTGCGAAGGCGAATGCACCGACCAGGGCGGCCGCACATGCCAGCGCCACGCCACGCCACCACGGCGACCGCGGCGTAGCGGTGAAGGGAAAGGGGTGCAACGCCATCGCGAGCAGTACGATCAACACGGATCGCGCCAGCCAGACATTGCCGAAGTCGGTGTTGAGCAATACCGTCGGGATGACGCCTTCGGACCACATGGCGGCGAGCGGGCGCTCGCTCATTTGCGCCGCCAGCAGGATGAACCAAGCGACGCCGGTGAGCACGACCAGCGCAAGGCTGAACCAGACGATGCCCGCGAGCCGTCCACGAACGGTGGCGGCGATCGCCTGATCCGCCGCGGCGACGCGGAATGCCGGCTCGCCGACCCATGCCAGAAAGAACACCACGCCCGACACCGAGATGGTCGCGGCGAAATGAACCGCACGCACCCAGATCAGCGGGTCATCCAAGCCCTCCTCCTGCGATCGAGGCCGGTACGACGTCGGCCGTTCCGATGCTGACGGATCGATCCCATCTTACGACGTCATGCCCGCGAAAGCGGGCATCCAGTACCCCCGGACTATCGATGGAACCCGTGCTGTGCCCACATCGAAGTCCAAGGTTACTGGATCGCCCAGTCAAGCCCGGGGATGATGCAATGGGATACGTGCGTTGTGGACACGAACACTACTGGCCGATCTTGAACGTGAAATCGCCGTTGACCTTGTGCGTGTCCGCCGACACCGCCTTCCACTCGACTTTGTAGACACCAGGCTCCAAGGGCGGCAGCAATACCCGAATGACCATGCGATCGGCTTTGTCGACGGCCGCGTCACCCTTGTCCACCTGCTTGCCCGCCGAATCCCGCACGACGACGGAACTGAATTTGGGCTCCAGCTTCTCGCTGAAACGGAGCGCGACTTCACCGGGCGCCGCCTGCACCGTGCTTCCGACCGCCGGCGTCGCACGAACGAGATGCGCGTGCGCGAACGCTGCCATGGTTGCGGACAAGACCAGCGCGGCCGATGCGGCAAGAACAGCGATTGTACGTTGCGTTGACATATGAACCTCTCATGTAATTTTGGACCTGTAGACCAGTGGAACATTGCTGCGGGCAGCGAAGCCGGCGATGCCGCTAGCGCTTCGCCCTTTCGATCTTCGTCACGGTGGATTGGCCGTTCACCTCCTCGGCATCGAACTTCACCTTGTCGCCGGCTTTGACGGATTTGAGCATGGCCGGATCTTGTGCCTTGTAGACCATGGTCATCCCCTCATCCATTCCGAGCTTCTTGATCGGTCCATGCTTGATGGTGATCTTCCCGGCCGACTGATCGACTTTGGTGACCTGGCCGTCGATCAGGGATGATTGTGCCACCGCAGCTTGGGATATGGCACACAATGAGAGCGCAAACATGAGCGTCCGACCTTTTTTCATCTCCGCTTCCTCCTTCTCAATGCTGATGCGATGAGGACGATGACTTGGCGCCCGGCTTGACCACTTTGAATTCCGCGCCCGGTGCGCGGTTCGAGGCGCTGTCGCCGCGCCGCGGCGGCTCGCCGGCATCGCCTTTCAGTTCGTGGGCGACCGTGCCTTCCGGGTGCCGGTAGGGGCCGGGATCACTGTAGTCGTCGGCACCGAGCCCTTCGCGCACTTTCACCACCGAAAACATGCCGCCCATCTCCATCGGCCCGAACTGACCAAAGCCGGTCATCATCGGCAGCGTGTTCTCCGGCATCGGCATTTCCATCGCGCCCATCTCGGCCATGCCGGCCGAGCCCATGGGCATGTAGCCCGGAACGAGCTTGCGGACGTTGCCGACGAGATCGCGCCTCGGCACGCCGATGAAGGTCTTCAGATTGTGTGCCATGGCGTTCATGGTGTGGTGCGCCTTGTGGCAATGGATTGCCCAGTCGCCCGGCTCGTCAGCGACATACTCGAAGGCGCGCACCGCCCCGACCGGCACGTCCGTCGTCACCTCCGGCCGCCGCGCACCCGGCGGCACCCAGCCGCCATCGGTGCAGGTCACCTCGAAAGCCTCGCCATGCTTGTGGATGGGGTGATTGGTCATGGAGAGATTGCCGACGCGTACCCGGACGCGGTCGCCCCGGCGCACCACCAGGGGATCGATGCCGGGGAACACCCTCGTGTTCCAGGTCCACAAATTGAATTCGGTCATGGTGGTGACCCGCGGCAGGTAGCTGCCGGGATCGACATCATAGCTGCTGAGGAGGAAAACGAAGTCGCGATCGACGCGGTGCAGATCGGGATCGCGGGGATGGACGATGAAGCTCCCCATCATGCCCATCGCGATCTGCACCATCTCGTCGGCATGGGGGTGGTACATGAACGTCCCGCTCCGGCGCATCACGAACTCGTAGACGAAGGTCTTGCCGGGATCGATGTGGGGCTGAGTGAGGCCGCCGACGCCATCCATGCCGTTGGGTAAGAGCATGCCGTGCCAATGCACCGTGGTGTGCTCGGGCAGGCGGTTGGTGACGAAGATGCGGACCTTGTCGCCTTCCACGCATTCGATGGTCGGTCCCGGCGACTGGCCGTTATAGCCCCACAGATGCGCGACCATTCCCGGCGCAATTTCGCGCCGCACCGGCTCGGCGACGAGGTGGAATTCCTTCCAGTCGCCGTTCATGCGGAACGGCAGCGTCCAGCCATTGAGCGTCACCACCGGGCGATAGGGCGGGCCGGCGGAGGGAAACAGCGGTGGCTGCGTCGCCGCCGGTGCACCGGTCGCGGCTTCCGGAATGCCCGCGGCCTGGGCCCGGCCGGTGACGACCGCCGCGCCCGCGAGCGTCGCCGCCGACAGCCTCACCAATTTGCGTCGCGATATGTTCATGGGGTCGCCTCGATCAATTGTGGCCGGCGGCGGATGCCGCGGCGAGCGTCGGGACGGATGGCTCGGCGGCCGGTGCAGCGATGCCGCCGGCAATGACGGCGCGCAGATCGGTGTCCGCTACCCAGAAATCCCGGTCGGCGGCAATGGCTGCCGTATTCGACGCGATACGCTGGCGCGCCTCGGCGAGCAGGGCGAAGACGTCGACCTGCATGGCGTTGTAGCGCAGCAGCATCTCGTCGGAGATGATCTGGCGCAGCGGCAGTACGTCGCGGCGGTAATGCTGTGCTATGTCGTAGGCGGAGCGATAGGCCTGATAGGCGTCGCGCGCCTGCGAGCGCACCTTCACCGCGCTCGCGACCAGACGGTTGACGGCCTGCATGTAGGTGGCCTCGGCCTCGTGCATGCGCACTTCGCCGAAATCGAACAGCGGCACCTGGAATTCGAGGCGCCCGCCGCGCTCGGTGAAATCGCTGCCGCCGGGCTCGCGCGCGGTCTTGGCAGCGCCGGCCGGCATCCAGCAGGTTGATGAAGCGCGTCGCGCCGGTAAGTCCGTAGGACTTGGCGAGGACCTCCACTTCGATCCGGGCCATCTGCAGGTCGACGCGGCGGCCCACGGCCTCGGACTCCACATTGGCGAGCGTACGCGGACGCCTCGGCAGCGGCGGCAGCGCATCCGGCAGGCGGAAATCGGTTTCGCCGCCCCACACGCCGATCCAGCGGATCAGCTCCTCGCGCGCGGTGACGACGCGCCGGCGCGCACCCGCCGTCTCCGCGGTCAGGTCGGCGTAGAACGCCTGGTCGCGGGCCTGGTCGAGCTTGTTGAGGGCGCCGCTCTCGCCGAGACGCCGGGACAGTTGCGCCGCGGATTCCGCCGACGCTGTCGCCTCCTCGAGAAAACGCGCCAACGCCCGCGCGGCCACCGCCTGGTAATAGGCCCGCCTGGTTTGCGCTGCGACCCGCAAGGTCTCGAGCGCCGCCTTGAGCTGGGCCTGGCGAAACCGGTCGCCCGCGATCTCCGCGCGGGCCGGCAGCGTCGCCAATGCGAGGATATTCACCACGATCGCGCGCTCGAACTCGAAAGCGCCGCCGCCGGCAATGTCGGAAATGGAAAATGTCGGATTGGGCGGCAGCGACGCCTTCACCAGTGCCGCCTCCGAAATTCCGAGCTCGCTGTAGGCGGCCTGCAGATCGCGATTGTTGAGAAGCGCAATCTGCACGGCCGCATCGGCCGTGAGCGGTCGCTTGAGCAGGCGCCTGACCGTCGCTCGGGCCGCTTCGGCGTCGTCGGGCGTGCGCAGCGCCGCGACATCCTTGCCGAGCTCGGACCCGGCAATGTCCTGCACCGCACTCATCCCGCCGTCGGGCGAGAATGCCGCACAACCCGCGAGCAAGGCGGCAAGGCCGATCAGCATGGGCGGCAGCCGTCGCGAAAGATATGGCATCACCCACCTCATGGCTTGGATGCGGGGGCGCTGCGGTCGTTCTGGCCCTGCCACGGCAGCGGATCGATCGGCCGCCGGCTCACATAGGGCTCAACGGGTGAACGATAAGCGAGGGCGGGCACGCGGGCGTGCGGGTTCGCCGGGTCGGGCCCAGCCATCGGCGTGGAAGGCACCGGGGTGCAGGCCGCGATGAGCAGGACCAGCGCCGCGACAGCGGCGAGCCTCGCCCATCGGTCCTTCGGCAAGGTCGTTTGCCGGGCAACCGCGGCAGCACGCGTGCGGGCATGCGCAAGCATGGAGTCTCTCCTGGCTGACCAAAGACGCGCGCGGGCGCAATGCACCCATGCGTCGTTCAGTGCGGCAGTCAGGCGATCGGAGGGCGGATGATGCGGTCCGGGCCGCGGCCGCTCATGGCATCGGCCATCTCGGGGATGACGGTCGACGTCAGCTGCGACGGCGCGGGAGCAGGGCAAAGCTTGCCGGCGAGCGCCACCATCGGAAACAGCCCGCAGCATTCCCCGGGGCGGCTCTTTCCGGAGTCGGAATCGACTGGAGCCGTGGCGTCCGGCCCATGACCAGCATCGGCGTGATGGTGGGTCATGCCGCCGGCATCCGCGGCCGGCGCGCTGTGATGATGGTGCGCCGCGGCAGAATCAACGGACATGGCCGAGTGGTCATGCATGGACAGCGCCGCAAGGTCGTCCATCAGGCAAGGCGGGGCCATGCGGCCATCGGCCAGCGCGAAAGCGATGGCGGGCAGCAGGATGCAAAAAGCGTAGATCGTGACCACCGCCACGACCGCCTTTACGCGAAACGATTTCGTGGGCAACGACAACATCTTGCGTTCCGGCACGATCGCTAAGGCACAGCGGCCCGCGCCCCCAGCGAGCCTACCCATGATAGTCCCTCATGAGTGCTTTGCAATTGCGGGGATGCCACACAGGCCGGATATCGGTGGCGGCATTGGCCGCGGGCACGTCGGGGTGCCGTTGAACTCCTTGCACCGCTGAAAAGGCGCCGCCGGCCGCCCGGGCGATCAGCACAGATACTTGCAGACGAAATTCTTCACCGCGCTGATCGGATTCTCCGACACCCCGAAGCTCGAATAGCTGCCCCAGGTTCCGCCGCTCTCGGCGACCTTGCTGCCTTTCTCCTTCTTTTTCGGGATCTTGTCCGCGATCACCATGGCCCAGAAGGTCTTGTACCGGGTCTGCTCGTTGCGGGCGACCGCGACGCCGACGCTGTCGGCCTGGGATTGCAGGAGGTTGGCATTGTGGCCCGGTGAATTCTGCCACATCCGCAACGTTTCGCTCCAGGTCTTGGTGCCGGCGGCGATGTTTTCGGCCGCCATGCCGGTATGTGCCCCCGCGACCCGGGAGGCGAACGGCCCGGCCACGCTGTGATCCATGATGCCCGAGGCCGCCATCGCCTTGGCCTGCCGTTCCGCAATCGCGGTAAGCTGCGGGTCGGTCTTGACCGTCGAGAGGCCGTGTTCGTGGCGGTACTGCGAGATCATCTCCGCCATGTCTTCCGCACGCGCCAGCGTGGCCGTCATGGCAATGACGACCGCAAGCCAGACTGCCTTCATCGTTCCCCCTCCCATTTCGCCCGCAATACGGCGAAATTCATCGGGTCCGGATGAGGCGGATATGAGGCGCGGCGCGCCGGCCCACAGATTTCGGTCCTATTCCGCGGCGATGCCGGTGGCGCGAATCAGGTTGCCCCAGGTATCGATCTGCTGCTTGAGGAAGGCCGGCGCGTCGGCGAAGGCGCCCATATAAGGTTCGTAGCCGAGGCTGCGCAGGCGCTGCTCGATCTCCGGCGTGGCAATGACCTTGTTCACCGCGCCGTTCAGGCGGGCGCCGATCTCGGCCGGGGTCCGGGCGGGCGCGAGCATGCCGACCCAGCCATTGATGGCGAGGCCGGGCAGGCCGAGCTCGTCCAGGGTCGCGATGTCGGGCAGCGCCGCGGCCCGCCGCGGACCGGTGACCGCCAGCACCCGGGCCGCTCCCTGCTGCACCTGTGGATGGAGCTCGGCGACCGGCGCCGCGAGGATGTCCACGTGATTGCCGAGCAGGGCATTGAGCGCCGGCGCACCGCTCTGGAACGGCACCCCGGTCGCGTTCGCCTTCGCCAGCACCTGGAACACGTATTCGGCGACGATGCGGGCCGACGATCCGCCATAGGCGAAGGTGAACGGCTTCGCCTTCGCGGCCCGCAGGAATTCCGGCAGGGTGCGGGCGGGATTGGCGGCGTTCACGGCCAATCCCTGGCTGTCGATCGCCACGAACGCCACCGGACGCAAGTCCGCGGTGGCGTAGCCGGGGTTCTTGTAGAAGGTCTGGTTGATGGCATAGCTGTTGCCGGTGAACAGGATCGTGTAGCCGTCGGGCGGCGCGGCGGCGACCGCCTTGGCGGCGATGTTGGATGCCGCCCCCGGCCGGTTCTCGATCACGACGGACCAGCCGAGCCGCTCGCCGAGGCCCTGGGCGATCACCCGGGCATAGGTGTCGATGCCGCCGCCGGGCGCGAAACCGACGATGAAGGTGATCTTCCCGCTCGGGTAATCGGGGGCCTGCGCATGGGCCGGTTCGACCCATCCCCAGGCGAACGGCAACAGGCCGACCGCGGCGGCAAGGAAGACCCTGTGAGATCGCATGTCGGCCGCTCCGCCATTGCCCATGTCAATTCGCCATCAGCGCGTCCCGGAACGCCTTGCGCACATGCGGTCCGTGCAGGCGGGAGTAGTCGCGCTGCTGCGGCGCGCTCGAGGAAATCTTCAGGTCGGCGAACACCGGACCGGTTTCGCCGAGCAGCGCGCCGACCTGCTGCGCGAAGATGTCCAGGTCGGAGAAGTCGAACACGACGCGATATCCGGCCGCACGCGCGAAGCCGGCGAAGTCGACCTTGTCGCGGCCCGGGATCGGGTGTCCGCCATTGGCCTCATAGGTGCCGTTCTCGCACACGAAGTGATAGAGGTTCGGCGGCGCGACGGCGCCGATGGTCACCAGGCTGCCGAGATTCATCAGCAGGCTGCCGTCGCCATCGAGCACGATGACGCGCCGGTCGGGCCGCCCCAGCGCCAGCCCCAGCGCATGGGAAGAGGCGAGCCCCATGGCGCCATGGGAGAGATAGTTGAGCGGATGCGGCCTGATGTCGATCCAGTCGAACGCGCTGCTGTAGACCGGAAGGACGATGTCGGCATCGGTGACGTGGCGCGCCAACGCCCTGAGGCAGTCGTCGCGCTTCATCATGACGGCCTCCGTCCGATCAGGAGCACGACCGGGCGCATCTGCGCGTAAGCCGCATCGATCGCCGGGGCGATTTTCCCCACATCGGCCTCCCCCTCGATCTCGTGATAGATGACGCCCATGGCTTCCAGCACCGGCTCGATGATGCGCACCCCATAGCGCTTGGACTGCCGCGGCGGCACCCCCGGTTCCTTCTCCAGCAGGCCCACCATCATGCAGATCGGCAACGCATATTCGACCGCGACGCCGCGGATCGCGTTGATGGAGTCGAGCAAGCCGGTCTGCTGGATCAGGAGCAGCGAGCGCCTCCCGCAATAGGACAGGCCGGCGCAGATGCCGACGCCTTCGTCTTCCTTGCAGACCCGGATGAGGCGCGGCTCGGTTGCCTGCGCCAGCGGCCGCAGCAGGCCCTCGCTGGTGGTGATGTCCGGCACCGACACGACGAATTCGATCCGGCTCGCCTTGATTGCCCGGATAATGCCGGCGCCGTGCAGCGCACCCTCCGGCGCACGAATCGCTGTGCTCACAGATGCCATGGACGCTCCTCGCCAAGCCTCGTCCGGTTGACCCGGCTTTGGCGACAGAGTGCCCGCTTTCGGAGTGGCCCGGCAACACCAGGAACGCCGGCCGATTGGCCGATGCTTGCGCCGCTCCGGTGGCAGACCGGGGTCCGCGGCGATCTCGGTCCGGGCGGCATCGAACCGGCGGACGGAATGTTCCACGCGGAAGGGAGCGCAACCGGCGCCTTTGTTATAGAGTGGCAAAAAGCCCGGCACCGGGCCAAGCAAGGGACAAGCCAGGGAGAAGCGACTGTGGACGCCACCGCAGCAACGATCGAACGCCGCACCATCGCGAAAATTTCTTGGCGGTTGTTGCCGCTGATCGCGCTCGCCTATTGCGTGGCCTATATCGACCGCACCAATGTCGGATTTGCCGCCCTCACCATGAACAAGGATCTCGGCCTGAGCTCCTATGTTTTCGGCTGGGGCGCCGGCATTTTCTTCTTCGGCTATTTCCTGTTCGAGATTCCCAGCAATCTGATCCTGGAACGCGTCGGCGCGCGCATCTGGATCGCCCGCATCATGATCACCTGGGGCATCATCTCCGGGCTCACCGCCTTTGTCACCGGGCCGGCCAGCTTCCTCGTCATCCGCTTCCTGCTCGGCGTGGCGGAGGCCGGATTTTTCCCCGGGATGATTCTCTATTTCACCTACTGGTATCCCGCGGAATATCGCGGCCGCGTGATCTCGACCTTGTTCATCGCCCAGCCGGTCGCCAACGCCCTCGCCTCGATCGTTTCCGGCGCGGTGCTCGGGATGGACGGCGTTCTCGGTCTCAGGGGCTGGCAGTGGGTGTTCATCGTGGAGGCGCTGCCCGCGGTGGTGCTGGCCGTGGTGGTGTGGAAGGTGATGGCCGATCGGCCCGCGGTCGCGGAGTGGCTGGCGCCGGACGAACGGCAATGGCTGGAGGCGCGGCTCGAAGAGGAGCGCCGCAGCATCGACCGCCGCGGCCGGCTGTCGCTGCTCGAGGCCCTGTCCGACCGGCGCGTGCTCGCCCTGTCGGCGATCTATCTGGCCAGCGTGACCGCGAACTACGGCATCGTCTTCTTCATGCCGCAGATCGTCAAAGGCATGGGCCTGTCGAATCTGATGACCGGCTTCGTCGCTTCGGTTCCCTATATCATCGGCACCATCGGCCTGGTCGCCTGGGGCTATTCGTCGGACCGCCACCATGAGCGCCGCTGGCATCTGATCACGGCGTCGATCCTCGCCGCCGTCGGACTGTTCGCCGCCGGCTGGCTCGGCAGTTCGTTCTGGGCGCTGATCGGAATGTCGGTCGCGACCGTCGGCATCTACGGTTCGCGCGCGGCGTTCTGGCCGATGCCCTCGCTGTTCCTCACCGGCACGGCGGCCGCGGGCGCCATCGCCCTGATCAATGCGATCGGCAATCTCGGCGGCTATGTCGGGCCGTTCGTGGTCGGCTGGATCAAGGACAGCACCGACAGCTTCGAGGCCGGCCTCTACTTCCTCGCGGCATCCGCGCTGCTGGGCGCCGTCATCACCTTCTTCGCCACCGAAGCTTCGGGCGGGCCGGCGAAGCTCCAACCGGCGGAGGCGTTGGCGTCGCGGTGACGACGCGGGTCCGGCGGTCGGCACGTGCGGCCTATCGGCCGGACGGCGCGCCCGGGCCGGTTCCGCACCCCGGTGTCAGCGCCGGCAATCCCGGCGGCAGGCGGCGGGCTTTGGTCGCCTGCTCGAAGGCATAGGCCAGGCGCAGCAGCACCGGCTCGCTCCAGGCGCGGCCGGTAAAGGTCGCGCCCAGGGGATGTTCGGCGGAACTCCGGCCGTCGGCGATCATGCCGGCCGGGACCTGCACGCTGGGATAGCCGGCCTTGGCCGCAATGCCGGCGCCGCTGCTGCCGGGAAACAGGACGGCGTCGAGCCGGTGGCCATCCATATAGGCATCGAGCCCGAGCGTGCGGGCGGCCAGAATGTCGTTCTGCCGGGCCGCGACATATTCGGCCTCGCTGAGATCGCCGCGCGTCGCCTGCGCCGCCAGGAAGATGTCCTGGCCGAAACGCAGGGCACGGCCGGCATTGGCGGCATTGAAGGCGATGATGTCGGCCATCGTCCGCATCTTCGTACCCTGGGCCCAATCGCGCAGATAGGCGTCGAGGTCGTGCTTGAGCTCATAGAGGTAGATCGCCGGACGCCGCTCCATCTGGCCGAAGGTCGGGCTTTCCGGATTGCGGTTGAGAATGGCGGCGTCGGTGCCGGGTCCGCGTGTGCCTGTCCCGCCAATGGCGGGAATGTTGGCACGCACCAGGACGGCGCCGGCCGCCTCCAGCACCGCGATCACCTGGCGCATCACCGCGGCGTTGCGCGCCGGCAACGGACGGTAATAGACGTCGTTGGCCGGATCGGTGGGATCGCTCGGAATCCCGATGCGGGCGCCGCGCAGCCCGTTCTTGTCGAGCACGGCCGTGTAGTCCGCCGGCCGCTGCAGGTCGCGCGTGGCCTCGTCGCCGGGATCCTGGGCCGCCAGCACGTTGAGCAGGATGGCGGCGTCGCGCACGGTGCGGGCGAGGGGACCCGCGGTGTCCTGGCTGTGGGCGATGGGGACGATGCCGGCGCGGCTGATCAGCCCGACCGTCGGCTTCACCGTGACGACCCCGTTCTGATTGGCCGGCGACAGCAGCGAGCCCGAGGTCTCGGTGCCGATGGCCGCCGCCGCGAGACCCGCGGCCACCGCGACTGCCGAGCCGGAGCTCGACCCGCCGGGGCTTACGAGGGGAACGCCCTTGGCGTCCAACTCGGGCACGTAGGGATTTCGCACCTGGCCGCCGAGCGAGGAATAGCCGGACGGCATGTCGATCGCCAGAATATTGGCGAATTCGGTGAGGTTGGCCTTGCCGAGGATGACCGCACCGGCGTCGCGCAGGCGCTGCGCCACCGTCGCGTCGCGCCTGGCATGGGCATCCGCAAGCGCCAGCGAGCCGGCGGTGGTGTGCTGGGCGTCACCGGTCGCGATATTGTCCTTGAGCAGGATCGGGATGCCTTCGAGCGGCCGGCGCTTGTCCGGTTTTGCGGCGTCGAGCGTCGCCGCGATGGCGAGGGCGTCCGGATTGAGCTCGCGCACCGCATTGAGGTGCGGCCCGGCGCGATCATAGGCCTCGATCCGCGCGGTATAGGCGCGCACCAGATCGGAAGCGGTGGTCCTGCCGGCCGCAAGCGCGGCCTGCAGATCGTCGATCGTCGCATTCTCGACGCACACCGCGCCCTCCGCCGCCACGGCCGGCGCGATCCATGGGATCAATGCCAGCAACAACACGAGAACCCGCAGCATCGGACCCTCCTTCGCCGCCACCTACGCCCCGGGACCGCAAAAACGAAGTCCGATTTCCCTCGGCCCGTGCGCACTCTAGTGTGGGCGAACGCGAGAACGATCGCAACGGCCGTCGGCACTCGTCGGATGACCGTGACGATGGTCGGCACGCCGGCCCGAGTCAACGGCCTCAGTTGCCGCACCGCCCCTGATTCGGGTCGCACGAAGACGTGCGCCCCGACATGACGAGCCGCGCGCCTACCGCGGCGCCCGCTCCAGCCGCCTCACGATCTCCTGGAGCTGATCGAGATCGTTGTAGGCGATGTGCACGGCGCCGCGTTCGCCCTGGTGCTGGATCGTGACCTTGAGGCCGAGCGCGTCGCCGAGGCGCTTTTCCAGCGCGGCAGTGTCGGCATCCTTGCCCGGTTTGGCGCGCGGGCTGCGCGCCACGTGCTCCCGGACCAGCGCTTCCACCTGCCGCACATTGAGCCCGCGCGCGACGATTTCCCGCGTCAGCGCCTCGGCATCGGCATGGCCGATGAGAGCGCGGGCATGGCCGGCGGAAAGCTCGCCGCTGCGGATGCAGGCCTGCACCGCCTCCGGCAGCTTGAGCAGGCGCAGCATGTTGGCGACATGGCTGCGGCTCTTGCCGACGATCCTGGCGATCTCGTCCTGGCTGTATTTGAACTCGTCGCCGAGCGCCTGATAGCCCGCCGCCTCTTCGAGCGGATTGAGGTCTTCGCGCTGGACGTTCTCGATGATCGCCAGTTCCAGCGCCTCGGCATCGCTGACATCGAGCACGACGACTGGGACGTCGTGAATGCCGGCGCGCTGGGCGGCGCGCCAGCGGCGTTCGCCGGCGATGATCTCGAAGGCACCGGAGGCGCCGGGCGCCGGCCGCACCGCGATCGGCTGGATGACGCCGCGCTCCTTGATCGAGGCGGCGAGTTCATCGAGTTCAGGCGCCGCGAAGTGGCGGCGCGGATTGCGCGGATTGGGATGCAGGAACTCGATGGAAACGCGTCGCTGGCCCCGCGGTCGCTCGGGGCTCGTCTTCGCCTCGGCGCCCATGTCGCCGATCAGGGATGCAAGCCCGCGACCCAGTCGCGAGCGCGGGGGCTCGTCCGCCATCGCCGGTTCTCCCGAAAAGTCGTTCACGCCCGCACCTCGCCCAGTTTCGCGTCGTTACGCTGCTGGCCGCAGGCTCAGCTTGCGGAATATCCCATCAGTTCGCGCTCGCGCTGGATGACTTCGGTGGCGAGCCTGAGATAGGCTTCGCTGCCCACGCATTTGAGATCGTAGACCAGCACCGGCTTGCCGTAGGACGGCGCCTCCGACACCCGCACGTTGCGCGGGATCACCGTGTCGTAGACCTTGCGTCCCATGAACTCGCGCACGTCGGCCACCACCTGGCCGGAGAGATTGTTGCGGGCGTCGAACATGGTCAGCACGATGCCGTGGATGGTGAGCGTCGGGTTGAGCGTCTCGCGCACCTGCTCGACGGTCCGCAGGAGTTGCGACAGGCCTTCCAGCGCGAAAAACTCGCATTGCAGCGGCACCAGGATCGCATTGGCGGCTGCCATGGCATTGACGGTCAGCAGGTTCAGCGACGGCGGACAGTCGACCAGCACGTAGCTGAACGCGACCTCGTCCGGCGCCGGGGTGCGCAGCGGCGCCAGCGCATTGCGCAAACGGAACGCGCGGTCGCGCGCCTGCCCGACCTCGAGCTCGAAGCCCGACAGATCGATGGTCGAGGACGCGATGAACAATCTCGGCACCGCGGTGGCGAGCACCGCGGCGCGCAGGCGGCGTGTCGCCGACCAGCACGTCATAGGTCGAGAACCGTCGGCTGGCGCGGTCGATGCCGAGGCCGGTGGAGGCGTTGCCCTGGGGATCGAGATCGATGATCAGCACCCGTTCGCCGACCGCGGCGAGGGCGGTGCCCAGATTGATGGCGGTGGTGGTCTTGCCGACGCCACCCTTCTGGTTGGCAATGGCGAGCACGCGCGGGGCCGAACCAGTTGATTTGACCGGCGTTTCCGGTGTGGTGACGGATGGATCGGTCATGCGGTCTCGCTTGGCCTAGCGTCCCGGCGGCGCCCCAGGCCGCGAACGATCAGGATGCGTCCGGTCGCGCTGGTCTGGCTGGGGACAGCTGTGTGCTCGATAGTCCAATATTTAGCGGCCTGGGTCAATTCGGCATCAACATCTTGACCCTTCAGCAACAACGCTTGTGCACCCCTTTCTAGGAAGGGGCTAATCATGGTTAACAAGTCCTTAAGCGGCGCAACGGCGCGGGCCGTCACGATGTCGGTTTCGCCGGCGAGGCGCGGCGCGATGTCTTCGATGCGGCCGTGATGGACGGTCGCGGGCACATCGGTCTCGCGAACGGCGTCGCGCAGAAACGTGGCCTTCTTCCCGATGCTCTCGATCAGATGGACGTGGGCGCCGGGAATTTCCGCCAGCGCGCAAGCGATGACCATTCCGGGAAACCCGCCGCCGGAACCGAGATCGACAAAGCGCCGTGCCTGGGGCGCGAGCGGCAGGAGTTGAAGCAAGTCGGCCACGTGCCGGGTCCAGACAACCGGGATGGTGGAAGACGCGATGAGGTTGGTGTGCCGCTGGCGATCGAGCAGGAGAGCGACGAACCGGCTCAGGCGCTCGGATGTTTCACGTGAAACATGGTACGGCGCCAGGGCCTGGTCGCGGGCAGCATCGCCATCCATCACTTCGGATCGCACCTGATCCATCGCAGGCAACCCCCAGGGTTCAGCGCGCCGTCTTGACGCCTCCGAGCCGGCCACGCCGCACATAGGCGGCGACCAGCGTCAGCGCCGCCGGCGTGATGCCGTCGAGCCGGGCGGCATGGCCGAGGGTTCGCGGCCGTGCGGCGCCGAGCTTTTGCCGGAACTCGTTGGAAAGGCCGGGTACCGCGCCGTAGTCCAGCTGCTCCGGCAATTCGAAGCCTTCATCGCGGCGGAAGGCCGCGACGTCCGCGGCCTGGCGGTCCAGATAGACCGCGTATTTCGCATCGGTTTCGAGCTGGGCGGCAATCTCTGCCGGCAAGTCCAGGAATTCCGGCCAGATGCGGGCAATGTCCGCAACGCCGGTCTCGGGGTAGGAGAGAAGATCGAAAGCGCTGCGCCGCTGGCCGTCCTTGTTCAGGCAAAAGCCGCTGTGCTCGGCTTCCGATGGGGTCACCGTCAGGGCGCGGGCTCGTCGCCGCGCCGCATCCAACGCGGCCATCTTCTGCTCGAAGCGCTGGCGGCGCCGACCGCCGACGCAGCCGATCTCGATCCCGCGCGCGGTCAGCCGCTGGTCCGCATTGTCGGCGCGCAGGGTCAGGCGGAATTCCGCCCGCGAGGTGAACATGCGGTAAGGCTCGGTGACGCCGCGGCTGACGAGGTCGTCGATCATGACCCCGAGATAGGATTCGGACCGGTCGAACAGGATTTCCGCCGCACCGCCCGCACGGGCGGCGGCATTGAGACCGGCCACCAGGCCCTGTCCGGCAGCTTCTTCGTATCCGGTGGTGCCGTTGATCTGCCCGGCGAGAAACAGACCGGGGAGCCGCTTCGTTTCCAGGGTCGGGTGCAGTTCCCGGGGGTCGACGTGGTCATATTCGATGGCGTAGCCGGGCCGGGTGATGCGCGCGCTTTCCAGTCCGGGGATGGTGGCGACAAAGGCGCGCTGCACCTCCTCGGGAAGCGAGGTCGAGATGCCGTTCGGGTAGACCGTGGGGTCGTCGAGGCCCTCCGGCTCCAGGAAGATCTGGTGGCCGTCGCGCTCGCCGAAACGGACGATCTTGTCTTCCACCGACGGGCAATAGCGCGGCCCGCGGCTCTGGATCTGGCCGGAATACATGGGCGAGCGGTGCACGTTCGCCCGGATGATGGCGTGGGTCGCCTGCGTCGTGCGCGTGATCGCGCATTGGATCTGTGGATTGTCGATGCGGTCGGTCAGCGCCGAGAACGGCTCCGGCGGCTCGTCGCCCGGCTGCATCTCCAGGCGCGACCAGTCGATGGTGCGGCCATCCAGGCGCGGCGGGGTGCCGGTCTTGAGCCGCCCGAGGCCGAACCCCAGGCGTTCCAGGGTCAGCGACAGACCGATCGCCGGCGCCTCGCCGACGCGGCCGGCCGGGGTGCGCTGCTCGCCGATATGGATGAGCCCGCGCAGGAAGGTGCCGGTGGTGAGGACCACGGCGGCGGACGCGAGCGCGCGGCCATCGGCAAGCTTGACGCCGGCCGCGGTTCCCGCCTCGACGACGACATCGTCGGCCTCGCCTTCGATCACCGTCAGGTTCGCACAGTCCCGGATGGCGCGCTGCATGGCCGCGGCGTAAAGGCGCCGGTCGGCCTGCGCCCGCGGACCGCGGACGGCCGGACCCTTGCGGCGGTTGAGGACGCGAAACTGGATGCCGCCCTGGTCGGCGACGCGGCCCATCAAGCCGTCGAGGGCATCGATCTCGCGGACCAGATGGCCCTTGCCGAGCCCGCCGATGGCGGGATTGCAGGACATGGCGCCGATGGTGTCGAAGCGGTGCGTCACGAGGGCGGTGTTCGCGCCCAAGCGCGCCGCCGCGGCCGCGGCCTCGCAGCCGGCATGACCGCCGCCGATCACGACGACATCGTAATGAAGGTTCATCGACCTGTGCCTGTCAAAGCGGACCTGAGGCCAAAATGTTTCACGTGAAACGCGCGCGAAATCTTATCACTTGCCGATGCAGAAATCGCGAAAGATCACGTCCAAAACATCTTCCACATCGACGCGCCCGGTCAGACGGCCCAGGTCTCGCGCGGCCAGCCGAAGCTCTTCCGCGATGATGTCCTCGCGCTCGGCCGGCTCGCCCAGGGCCCGTCCAAGGGCCTGATGGCAACTCGACAGCACATGCCGATGGCGCGCCCTGGTAATGAGGGCGGATTCACTGCTTAAGAAAGTATTAACCAAGAATTCCTCAAGCATGGTCAATAGCGTGTCGAACGATTCTCCGGTCTTCGCCGATATGCCCAGGCATTTATGGCGGCGCAGCCAGTCCGGATACTCGTCTCCATCGCGTTTGATATCGCACTTGTTGAGGATCACCCAGATTTCCGAAAACTGCGCGGCCAGATCGACCGGGGGCGGCGCCGGATCGGGATCGGTTGCATCGACCACCCACAGGATGAGATCGGCCTCGGAGGCGCGTTCCCGCGCCCGCCGCATGCCTTCCTGCTCGACCGGGTCCTGGGAGTCGCGTATCCCGGCGGTGTCGAGCACCGTCACGGGATAGCCGCCGAGGTCGAGGCTCACTTCGATGATATCGCGCGTGGTGCCGGCATGGGGCGACACGATCGCCGCCGGACGCCCGGCCAAGCGATTGAGGATGCTTGACTTTCCAACATTCACCGGCCCGGCAATGGCGACCACCGCGCCGTCCCGCAACCGCTCGCCGCAACGCCGGTCATCGAGCAGCGCCCCGATTTCTGCGTGCAGCTCTGCGGCGATCGCAATGGCCGGCGCCATCAGGTCGTGCGGCACGTCGCCCTCGTCGGGAAAATCGATGATCGCCTCCACCAGCGCCAGGGCCGCGATCAGCCGGGTCCGCCATTCCTCGGCCCGCTCGCCCAGGAGGCCCGCGAGCTGCCGGAATGCCTGACGCCGCTGGGCCTCGGTTTCCGCCCCGATCAGATCGGCGAGGCCTTCGACCCCGGTCAGGTCGAGCTTGCCGTTCTCGAAGGCGCGGCGGGTGAATTCGCCGGGTGCGGCGGGCCGCAATCCGGGAATCCGGCCGAGCGCGTTCAACACCGCCGCCACGACGGCGCGGCCGCCATGAAGGTGGAACTCGACGGTGTCCTCGCCGGTCTCGCTGCGCGGGCCGGGAAACCACAGCACCAGCGCATCGTCGATCGCCTCGCCATCGGCGGGATCGCGCAACCGTGCCAGCATCGCCTGGCGCGGCGCCGGCATCCGCCGCGCCAGCGCCGCCAGCGCGGCACCGGCCTGCGGCCCGCTCACCCGCACCACCGCAATCGCCGCGGGAAGCCGGCCCGACGACAGCGCAAAGATGGTGGACGGCTCCATGAATTTCACGCACCCAGGGCATATATCATCGCGGTGAAGGCACTCTCCTCCCCATCCCTGAAAAAGGGATAAGGAGAGGGTTCCTCATACTCCCGCCCTGCTGGCCCATGGCACAAATTCTGCTGCGAGGGTTATCCAGCAGGCCCAACCCCGAACGGCCCACATGGCATCAACTCCCACATCAGCTTCCCCGGCGCACCAAAATCGCCTGGCCCTCGAGACCAGCCCCTATCTGCTGCAGCACCGGCACAATCCGGTGGACTGGTGGGCCGTGGGGACCCGATGCCCTCGCCGCGGCCAAGCAGAGCAACAAGCCGATCCTGCTCTCGATCGGCTATGCGGCCTGCCACTGGTGCCATGTCATGGCCCATGAAAGCTTCGAGGACGCCCCGACCGCGGCGGTGATGAACGACCTCTTCATCAACATCAAGGTCGACCGCGAGGAGCGGCCGGACATCGACCAGATCTACATGGCCGCGCTGCATCATCTGGGCGAGCAGGGCGGCTGGCCGCTCACCATGTTCCTGACCCCCGACGGCGAACCGGTGTGGGGCGGCACCTATTTTCCCAAGGTAGCGCGCTATGGCCGGCCCGGCTTCGTCGACGTGATGCAGGAGGTCGCCCGGCTGTTTCGCGAGGAGCCCCAGCGCATCGCACACAATCGCGATGCCCTGATGAAGGCGCTCGCCACCAAGGCGCGACCCGCGAGCCGGGTGGTGATCGGCGCCCGCGAGCTCGATGCCACCGCGAATGCCATCGCTCGCGCATTCGATCCGGTCAATGGCGGGCTCGGCCGCGCCCCCAAATTTCCGCAGTGCTCGATGCTGGAGGTGCTGTGGCGCGCCGGCATGCGCGGCGGCGATGTGCGCTTCTTCGAACTGGTCGAGCACACGCTCGCCCACATGTGCGAAGGCGGCATCTACGACCATCTCGGCGGCGGCTTCTCGCGCTACTCGGTGGACGAGCGCTGGCTGGTGCCGCATTTCGAAAAGATGCTGTACGACAACGCCCAGCTGCTCGAGCTGCTCGCGCTCGCTCATGTCCGCAGCGGCAACGACCTGTTCCGAGAGCGCGCCGAGGAGACCGTCGGCTGGCTCGCCCGCGAAATGACGACGCCGGAAGGCGCCTTCTGCGCCTCGCTCGATGCGGATTCGGAAGGCGAGGAGGGCAAGTTCTATGTGTGGTCGCGCGCCGAGATCGAAGCCATCCTCGGTCCGCGCGACGCCGAATTCTTCGCCCTGACCTACGACGTGACCCCCGGCGGCAATTTCGAGGGACACAACATCCTCAACCGGCTCGCATCCCTCAGCGAAGCAAAAGACAAGGCCGAAGGCGCGGCCGAACCGCGCATCGCCAAGGAACCCGGCGCACCCAGCAACGGCTTTGGCGGCCATCCGGCGCCGCCGCCCGACGCCGATTACCTGCTCGCGCAGAAGCGCCGTGCCGACAACGTGACCCGGCTTGCCGGGCTGCGCCAAACGCTTCTGGCGGCACGCGGCAACCGGGTTCGCCCCGGCCTCGACGACAAGGTGCTGGCGGACTGGAACGGGCTGATGATCGCAGCGCTGGTCAATGCCGGCGTCATGTTGAAGAAGCCGGAATGGCTCGACATGGCCAGGCGCGCCTTCGCCTTCATCGCCCAGCACATGACCCGCGGCGACCGCCTCGGCCATTCATGGCGCGCCGGCAAATTGCTGCTGCCGGGCCTCGCGTCCGACTATGCGGCCATGATCCGGGCCGCGCTCGCGCTCCACGAAGCCACCGGGACGCGCGAATATCTCTTTGCGGCGCTGGCCTGGCAGGCGGCGCTCGACCGCCACTACGCCCACAAGGACAATGGCGGCTACTATCTCACCGCCAATGATGCGGAGGGGCTGGTGGTGCGTCCGGACTCCACGGTCGACGAGGCGATCCCCAACCCGGTCGGGCTGGCCGCCCAGAACCTGACCCGCCTTGCCATCCTCTCCGGCGACGACATCTGGCGCGAACGTGCCGACATCCTGTTCGACGGCGTGCTGCCGATTGCGGCGGAAAGCATGTATCTCCACGCCAGCCTGCTCAACGCCCTCGACCTGCGACTGCGCGCCGTCGAGATCGTCGCGGTGGGCCCGCAAGCGGACCGGTTCGCCGACGCCGCGCTCGCGACGCCCTATCTCGACCGCATCGTGGCGCGTGCCGCCGGCAGCGACTCTTTACCGCCGGGGCATCCGGCACGCGCGGTCTCCATCGCGCCGGGGGAAACCGCCGCGCTCGTGTGCGCCGGCGAACGTTGTTCGCTGCCGGTGACCGAGGTGGGCAAGCTCGTCGAGGCCGTCGCGGCGCTGCGGACACACCCCGCTTCTCAGTGACCTGCGTAAAGCTCGGCACCCTGATTTGTTCGAGGGCGACCACGGCGCGAGCTCATCTCCAAGCTCATCTCTACGTATTCATCGATTCGAAGAATTCCGCATTGCTCTTGGTGTTGCGCAGCTTGTCGAGCAGGAAATCGATGGCGTCCATGGTGCCCATCGGATTGAGGATGCGGCGCAGCACGTACATCTTCTTGAGCACGTCGGGCGGCGTGAGCAGCTCTTCCTTGCGGGTGCCGGAGCGGGTGATGTCGATTGCCGGGAAGGTGCGCTTGTCGGCGACCTTGCGATCGAGAATCAATTCCGAATTGCCGGTGCCCTTGAACTCTTCGAAAATCACTTCGTCCATGCGGCTGCCGGTATCGATCAGCGCCGTCGCGATGATGGTCAGCGAGCCGCCTTCCTCGATATTGCGGGCGGCGCCGAAGAAGCGCTTCGGCCGCTGCAGCGCATTGGCGTCGACGCCGCCGGTCAGCACCTTGCCCGAGGACGGCACCACGGTGTTGTAGGCACGGCCGAGCCGGGTGATGGAGTCGAGCAGGATCACGACGTCGCGGCCATGCTCGACCAGGCGCTTGGCCTTTTCGATCACCATCTCCGCGACCTGCACATGGCGCGCCGCCGGTTCGTCGAAGGTCGAGGAAATCACCTCGCCCTTGACCGAGCGCTGCATGTCCGTCACTTCCTCCGGCCGCTCGTCGATCAGCAGCACGATCAGGTAGCATTCGGGGTGGTTGGCGGTGATGGCGTGGGCGATGTTCTGCAGCAGCACCGTCTTGCCGGTGCGCGGCGGCGACACGATCAGTGCGCGCTGGCCCTTGCCGATCGGCGCGACGATGTCGATGACGCGCGGCGACAGATCCTTCTTGGTCGGATCCTCGTGCTCCATCCGCAGCCGCTGATCGGGATAGAGCGGGGTGAGGTTGTCGAAATTGATCTTGTGGCGGGCTTTTTCGGGGTCTTCGAAATTGATGGTGTTGACCTTGAGAAGGGCGAAATAGCGCTCGCCCTCCTTCGGGCTTCTGATCTCGCCCTCGATGGTGTCGCCGGTGCGCAGGCCGAAGCGGCGAATCTGCGACGGCGAAACGTAGATGTCGTCGGGTCCCGGCAGATAATTCGCCTCGGGAGCGCGCAGGAAGCCGAAGCCGTCCTGGAGAACTTCGACGACGCCTTCGCCGATAATGTCGACTTCGTTCTGGGCAAGCTGCTTGAGAATCGCGAACATCAGCTCCTGCTTGCGCATGGTCGAGGCATTCTCGACGCTGTGTTCTTCGGCAAAAACAAGCAATTCGGTGGGGGATTTGGACTTGAGGTCCTGGAGTTTCATTTCCCGCATGCGGGTGATCCTGTGGACGACCGACGAAAAAACGCCGATCGCGGAGATGGAAGGGAAGGGACCGCAGGTTGTTGGCGAAGCGAGACGCTAAACCTCTGGCCCGATACATCGGGTGGGTCCCTGCTCGGGCCGCCCTCGAAAGTATCTGCCTGCGTTCGGTGAGATAGGCCCAACATAGGAAAAGTTCGGAACCATTGCAAGGGTTCCCGAACCGTCCGGCCGTTTTTAGCTCAAAACGGCTTGACCACCACCAGAATGACGATGCCGATCATGAGAAGCGTCGGCACCTCGTTCATGATCCGAAAGAACCTCTGGCTGTGCCGATTGCGGTCGGCCGCGAAATCCTTGGTCCATCGCGCCAGCATGCCATGGACCGCCGACATGGCGAGCACCAGCACCAGCTTGCCGTGAAGCCAGGGTGCGGACAGAAAATTGCCGCTCCAGGCGAGCCACAGGCCCAGCACCCAGCTCGCGACCATCGCCGGATTGATGATCGCCCGCAGCAGGCGTCGCTCCATCACCTTGAAGGTTTCCGACTGCACCGATCCCGACGGCGGCTTCGCAGTGATAGACGAACAGCCGCGGCAGATAGAGCATCCCGGCCATCCAGGCGATGATGGCGATGATGTGCAACGCCTTCAGCCAGAGGTACAGGCCCGCGGTCATGCCATCGACTCCTGCGGCTTCCAGGCGCGAACCCGTGCGATCATGCGTTCGACGTGGGCAATCGGCGTCTCCGGGAGAATGCCGTGCCCCAGATTGAAGATGAAGGGATGACCGGCGAACGATCGCAGGATCGCATCGACCTCGCGATCGAGCGCGGCGCCGCCTGCCAGCAAGGCCAGCGGATCCAGATTGCCCTGGACCGGCCGGCGGCGCTGGATCTCATCGCGGGCAAAATTGCGATCGATCATCCAATCCAGCCCGATGGCATCGACATCGACGCTTTCCACATAGGCTTTCAGAGACGTGCCGGCGCCGCGCGGAAATCCGATGATCTTCGCGCCGGGAATCCGCTGTCGCAGGCCTGCGACAATTCGTTTCGCCGGCCCGATGCACCATCGCTCGAATTCGTCGGGGCCCAGCACCCCCGCCCAGGTATCGAACAGCTGGACGGCATCGACACCGGCGTCGAACTGGGCCGCGAGATAGTCCACGGATGCTTGCGTCAACACATCGATCAGCTTGGCGAAGGCCTCCGCGTCGCGATACGCGAACAGCCGCGCGGGCGCCTGGTCCGGCGTACCACATCCGGCGACCATGTAGGTCGCTACCGTCCAGGGCGCTCCGCAAAATCCCAGCAACGTGACGTTGCGCGGCAATTCGGCTCGTACCCTCCTGATCGTCTCGAACACCGGTGCGAGGACCCCGAGATCGATCTTGCCCGCAATCGCACCCAATCCGTCGGCGCCGATGGTCGGAGCGAGACGCGGTCCTTCGCCAGCCGCAAACGACACCTGCTGGCCCAGCGCATAGGGAACCACAAGGATGTCCGAAAACAAGATCGCGGCGTCGAACCCGAACCTTCGAACCGGCTGCAGCGTCACCTCGGCGGCCAGATCGGCATTGAAGCAAAGGTCGAGGAACGAACCTGCCTTTTCCCGCAAGGCGCGATATTCAGGCAGGTAACGTCCTGCCTGGCGCATCAGCCATATCGGCGGACGAGGACAGGCCTGGCCGTCGAGCACCTTCAGGATCGCCGGCTGCACACACGAGGAAGGCATCGATCGGTCCATTCTAAAAACAAGAGAAGATTCTGGTTTTTGTTGTTGTTTGACGTTGGATAAGACTCATGAATCGCGTTGCACAGGTGATGCCGTGGTTGCCCACAGGCATCGATCGATGCCCACCGTGACGGCGGCACCGAGCATAGCGGCAAAATCATCCATATCGTAAATGCTTACCGCGTCCATCCAGGCGCCGCCGGCGGCTGTTCTTCCAGATCGTCCACACGACAGAATCGATTCTCTCCCCGCATGGTCGTGCCTGTGGCTATGTGGACGGCGATGCAGCGCCCCCGAGGGCGTGCTTGCTCTTCGGTCGCAGGCGTGGCTTTCTCCCCATTGATCCACAGGATTTCAACGGCAATCGCCGATGCCGCATCGCAATGCCAGCTTTTTCCACCTTCATCTCGTCTCGGACTCGACCGGTGAGACGCTGATCACGGTTGCCCGGGCGGCCTGCGCCCAATACGTCAATGCATCGCCGGTCGAACATGTCTATCCGGCGGTCCGCACCAACAAGCAGCTCGACCGGGTCGTGGCCGAGATCGAGGCCGCTCCCGGGGTCATCCTTTATACGCTTCTCGATCAGTCCCTGATCGCCCGGCTGGAAGACAGGTGCCGGGAGCTCGGATTGCCCTGCCTGTCGATTCTCGGCCCGGTATTGCGGCTGTTCCAGTCCTATCTCGGGGCCGAATCGACCCACAAGGTCGGCGCCCAGCACATCCTGAATGCCGAGTATTTCAAGCGGATCGACGCGCTGAACTACACCATGATGCATGACGACGGTCAGCTTGCCGACGATCTCGAAAATGCCGACGTGATCCTGGTCGGGGTGTCGCGGACGTCCAAGACGCCGACCTCGATCTATCTCGCCAACCGCGGCGTCAAGACCGCCAACATTCCATTGGTGCCGGGCATGCCGCCGCCGGCAGCGCTGGAAGCGGTGCGCCGGCCGCTGGTGGTCGGGCTGTTCGCCAGTCCGGAGCGCATCGTGCAGATCCGGCAGAATCGGCTGCTCGGCCTCAACGCCCACCGCGACGACGACCAGTACATCGATCGCCAGGCGGTCGCCGAGGAGATCGCATTCTCGCGGCGGCTGTGCAGCAAGCATGAGTGGCCGCTGATCGACGTGACGCGGCGCTCGATCGAGGAGACGGCGGCGGCGATCATGTCGCTGCTCGTCGATCGTCGCCGCCTGCCGGTGCAATGACCGATGCCGCTGTGGTGCGCCGCCCAGCCGCTGGTGCTCGCCTCGCGCAGCGCGCCGCGCCGGGCGATGCTCGAAGCGGCCGGGCTTCCGGTCGAAATCATCCTGCCCGATGTCGACGAGCGAGCCGTGGAGGCGGTGGCCGGCTCGCTCGGCCCCGCCGAGGCGGCTCGCTTGCTGGCCCGGGAGAAGGCGAGGGCGGTCGCACGGAACAGGCCGGGCCGGCTGGTGGTCGGTGCCGACCAGACCTTGGCGCTGGGGCGCCGGCGGTTCGACAAGCCGCGCGATGACGCGGCCGCGCGCGCGCAACTCATGGCGCTTTCCGGCAACACCCACCAGCTTCATTCCGCAGTCGCGGTGGTGCGCGGCGAGGACGTGCTGCTGGATGCGGTCGATACCGCGAGCCTGACGATGCGAAGCCTGTCGGACGCGTTTCTCGACGCCTATTTCGGTGCGGCCGGCGGCGCGGTGCTGGAAAGCGTCGGCGGCTATCAGCTGGAGAAGCTCGGCATTCATCTGTTCGACCGCATCGAGGGCGATCATTTCACCATTCTCGGCCTGCCCCTGCTCGCACTCATCGCCTTCCTGCGACGGGAGGGATCTCTGGTGGGATGAATGTGATGGTGGTGATCGGCCTCACCGGTTCGCTCGGAATGGGCAAGAGCACGACCTCGCGTTTCTTTGCCGAGGCCGGCGTGCCCGTCTATGACGCCGACGAAACGGTGCACCGTCTCTATGCCGGCGAGGCCGCCGCAGCGATCGAAGCGGCCTTTCCCGGCTCCACCGGGGACCAGGGCGTCGATCGCGCCAGGCTCGCCGAGGCCGTGCTCGGCGATGCCGCGGCGCTGTCACGCCTGGAGGCGATCGTGCATCCTCTGGTGCGCCGGGAGGAGTTGCGCTTCCTCGACGCCGCCCGGAAAGCCGGAGCACGGGTCGCGGTGCTCGACATTCCGCTTCTGTTCGAGACCGGCGGCGACGGCAGGGTCGACGCCGTCGTGGTGGTGTCGGCACCGCCCGAGATGCAACGGGAACGCGCCTTCGAGCGCCCCGGCATGACCGAGGAAAAGTTCCGCGCCATGCTCGCCAAGCAGATGCCGGACGAGGAAAAACGCCGGCGTGCCGATTTCGTCGTGGATACTTCGAAGGGATACGATTACGCCCGGACCCAGGTTCATGCCATCCTGCGCGAAGTGCGAATCGCTTCCGATTCGCAGCGGCCGATCGGAACCGACGCCGTCGCGTGATCCCGGGAAGCGGTAGACTTCTTGGGCAGGATCGCGCGTGAGATCAATGGATTACGCCATCCGGCCCGGTTCGAGGCGGTGGCGCGTGAGAAGCCGGCCATGCGCGAAATCGTGCTCGATACCGAAACCACCGGTCTCGACCCCTATCAGGGTCACCGGCTGCTCGAGATCGGCTGCATCGAGCTCGTCAACCGCTTCCCGACCGGGCAGACCTTTCACCGTTATCTCAATCCGCAACGGGATGTACCCGCCGAGGCGTTTGCGGTGCACGGCCTGTCGCTCGAATTTCTCAAGGACAAGTCGCTGTTCGCCGACATCGCCGCCGAGCTGGTGGATTTCATCGGCGATGCCCCGCTGGTCGCCCACAATGCGAGCTTCGATCTCGGCTTTCTCAATGCCGAGCTGGAACGGCTGAACCTGCCGGCCATATCGCGCGACCGCCTGGTCGACACGCTGTTGCTGGCGCGGCGCAAGTATCCCGGCGGATCGAACCGACTGGATGATCTGTGCCAGCGCTTCGGGATCGACAACAGCCGCCGCACCAAGCATGGGGCACTGCTCGACGCCGAGCTTCTGGCGGAGGTCTATCTCGAGCTGATCGGGGCACGCCAGGCCCAGCTCGGCCTGGTGTCGGCGACGCTGGCGCCGGCCGCGGCGACGCAATCGAGCCGCAGCATACGGGTGCGCCCATTTGCGTTGCTGCCCCGGCTGTCCGACGCCGAGCGGGCCGCCCATGGCGCGCTGATTGCGGCCCTCGGAGCGAAGGCGATCTGGAACGAATACCAGCGCGAGGTCATCCGGGCGGCTTCGGAGTGAACCGGCTGCGGGACGCGCGAGATATTCAGTTCGCCATCAGCACCGGCAGGGTGGCATGCCCGAGGATGTGGCGCGTCGCGCCGCCGAAGATCATCTGACGCAGCCGGCTCTGGGTGTAGGCGCCTTTGATGAGCAGGTCGCAATTCAACGATTGCGCTGCCGCAAGGACCGCTTCGCCGGTGGTGCGGCCGGCGACGTCGACGACCGACAGGGTTGCCGCAATCCCGTTGCGCTGCAGGTACTGGACGGCCTGGTCGGCCGGCGGTCCGGCAACCTCGGTGCCACCCTTCACCGACAGCACGGTGACCCGCTCGGCGTTCCTGAGCAGCGGCATTGCCAGCGCGGTGGTGCGGGCCTGCTCGGTGCTGCAATTCCATGCAATCAGCACATTGGTGCCGAGCTGGCGCGGCGGCGAAGGCGGCGCCAGCAGCACCGGCCGGCCGCTTTCGAACAGGCCGGATTCGAGCGCCTTGACGTGCAGGCCGATCGTCCTGGCTTCAGGCCGGCTCATGACGATGACGTCGAACACCCGGCCATAGCTGCCGACGAAGCCTTCGCCCTCCGGCGCCTCATCGAGCCACCCATAGGACAAGGACGAAGTCGCCGCGCCGGCGCGCGGCACCGCCTGCTCGGCCATGAAGGACTCGAAAATCTCGCGGGCGCGACGGGCCTCCTCGAGGTTCTCGTCGCGCAGCGACTCCAGCGGGATGGCGCCGGCCATATCGACGGCGACGAATTCGTTGACCCGGAACCGCAGGGCAAATCCCTCGACATAGCTGTCGAATCGCCGCGCCAGCATCAGCGCGGTCTCCAATGCCGGGCGGATCGCCTCATGGGACTCGATCGGAACGAGAATCGTCTTCATGGTATGGCCGCCTCCCCCAGTCGCGGGCTTCCTGAAGCACGTGCCAGCATATTCCATGACGGGCGCTGCGACAAACGCGGCTGATATTGCAGCTGCGATGCGCCGGCGAAATGTGCCGTGGTCAAAAGCGGCGCAAGGCCGTGCGGCGCACCGAACCGGATGTTCGAAGCACTTGTCCTGACGCGGATATCCTCCGTTTTGCGCGGCCGCGCGGGGCCGCGCGGGCCAGGCCGGAGTGGCGCTATTTGTCGGTCAGCCGCGGATTGGCGCGCCGGCCCATGTCCTTGCAGTCTTCGTCGGTCTTGAGGCCGGCGGCGTGAATCCCGTGAACGGCCAGTTCCTCGTCGCGGTCCTCGGTGTCGCCGGTCACGCCGACGGCGCCGATCACCTCGCCGCCGGCGTCGCGGATCAGCATGCCGCCGCCTTCGGGAAAGATCTGGTCGTCGCTGGCGGCGATGAGATAGCGCATGAAGGCGGGCTTCTCCTCATTGCGGATGCGCACGAGCTTCGAGGAGCGGCCGAGCGCCAGCGCCGCATAGGCCTTTCCGAACGCCATTTCGAACCGGATCATCGAGCCGCCGTCCTCTTTCTGGAAGGCCTTCACCTTGCAGCCAGGCTCGACCACGATCACCGCCAGCGGCCGGCACCCGAGCGCGCGCGCCATGGTCGAGGATTGCTTCGATGATGCGATTGGCCTGCGCCAATGTGAGAGCGGCCATGGGTCATGGTCTCCTATCGCCGATAGGGTGGGGGCCGTCGGAAAATGCTCCAGCTACTTTCCCTGGCCGATCGTCTTGCGGAACGGGTGGGCGGGATAGACGCCGAGTATCTTCAGCGAATCCGGCTGCGAGAAGAAGGCGAGTTCCTCCAGCGCGAGCTCGAGGCCGGGGTCGTCGGGATGGCCGTCGACATCGGAATAGAACTGGGTGGCGGAAAACGTGCCTTCGAGCATGTAGCTTTCGAGCTTGGTCATGTTGACGCCGTTGGTGGCAAAGCCGCCCAGGGCCTTGTACAGCGCCGCCGGAATGTTGCGAACCTGGAACACGAAGGTGGTGAGCACTGGACCATTGCCGCGCGCCGTCCGTTGGCCGATCGCGACAGCACCACGAAGCGCGTGGTCGAATGGGATTCGTCCTCGATGTTTTCGCGCGATGATGTCGAGGCCGTAGATCTCGGCCGCGAGCCGCGACGCGATCGCCGCGCAACTGCGATCGCCGCGCTCCGCGACCTCGCGGGCGGCGCCGGCGGTGTCGGCGGCGACGATGCTTTTCACGCCGAGCTTGCGGATGTAGTTGCGGCACTGTCCCAGCGCCATGATGTGGCTTTCCACCGACTTGATCTCCGGCAGCCGCACGCCCTGGGAGCGCCAGGAGCTGGTTGCGGATCGGCAGGAACCATTCGGCGATGATGTGGAGGCCCGCGCCCGGCATCAGATGGTGGATGTCGGCGACCCGGCCCGCCACCGAGTTCTCGATCGGGATCATGCCGAGATCGGCTTCGCCGCTCGCGACCGCGTTGAGCGCGTCCTCGAATGTCGGGCACGGCATCGGCTCGGCGTCCGGATAGGCCTCCCGGCAGGCGATATGGGAATTGGCTCCGGGCTCGCCCTGGAACACGATCTTCACTGCTGCGGTCGCGGCGGCCATGGGGTTTCCCAAGTTGCAGACTCTTCGGGTGAATTCCAGACTTTGAGCGCTCTATGCGGGGTTCGACGGCGAAGTCAACATTGCGCGTGCGAGTTCGAGGTCTTCCGGGGTGTCGACGCCGAGCGGCACCGATCCGACGATGGCGACGTCGATGCGCATGCCGGCTTCGAGCGCCCGCAATTGCTCGAGCTTCTCGCGCCGCTCCAACGGCGACGGTGCGAGATGCACGAATTTCGCAAGCGCCGCCCGCCGGTAGGCATAGAGGCCGATGTGGTGATACAGCGGTCCTTCGCCGAACGGCGCGGTCGCGCGGGTGAAATAGAGCGCCCGCAGCCGGCCCGGACCGACCGGCGTGCCCACCACCTTGACGACATTGGGGTTGGTCCGCTCCTGCGCCGGCGGATTTCGGCGGCGATGGTCGCGATGTCGACGGCGGGATCGGCGAGCGCGGCAAGCGCGGCGCGGATATCGGCGGGATCGAGGGTCGGCAGGTCGCCCTGCACATTGACCACGATGTCCGCCGCCGCGGCGGGGTCGAGCCGTTCCAGGGCCTCGAAGATGCGATCGGAGCCGGACGCGTGATCGGACCGGGTCATCACCGCCTGTCCGCCGCCGGCGGTCACGGCGGCCGCGATCTGCGCCGAATCGGTCGCGACGAACACCGGGCCGATCCCGGCGGCGGCGGCACGGTCCATCACATGGGCGATCATCGGTCGCCCGGCGATGTCGGCGAGCGGCTTGCCGGGGAGCCGGGTGGCCGTCATCCGCGCCGGGATGAGAATGATGACGTTTCCCGCCATGGAATCCGCGCTGCCCAGCTCCGCGTCCATAAGACGCAAGTGCAAGTCCCACAAGTGCAAGTCCCACAAGTTCAAGCCCGGTCCCGCTTATACGGGTTGCCACGGGGGAGGCAAACCGGCTATCTCTGACCGCGCTCGGGGGCCTCCCGGCCTGACGCCCTGGCCACTTCTCGTGGGGACGATTCGGCGATGGACTCCTTTGAATTCAACAAGATCGCTGGTGCGATCCTCGCCAGCTGCCTGTTTCTCGTGGGCTTGAATATCACCGCGGAAGCGATTTTCGCCCCTGCCAAGCCGGCAAAGCCCGGCTACGAGATCGAGGTGCCCAAGGCCCCCGCCGCCGGCGAGGCGCCCAAGGCGGCGGTGGAGGAGTCCTTCGACAAGCTCCTGGCGAGCGCATCGATCGAGCGCGGCGAGAGCGCGGCCAAGGTCTGCTCAACCTGCCATACCTTCGACAAAGGCGGCCCCAACCGCGTCGGGCCCAATCTTTACGGCATCGTCGGCCGTGCCGCGGGCCGTCCGAGCCCGGCTTCATGTATTCCCAGGCGATGAAAGCCAAGGGCGGCGATTGGACCGTCGAAGACCTGAATAAATTCCTGGAGAACCCCAGGGGCTATATCCCGGGCACGCTGATGACCTTCGCCGGCTTTCAACGCGGCAGCCAGCGGGCCGACGTCATCGACTATCTGAATTCGCTCTCCGAGCATCCCCAGCCGCTTCCGGTGGCCAAGCAGTAGCCGGTTGAGAAACAGTGCCGGGATCGATGGTTTGCCTGCCAGGCGGCGTGGGCCAGCGGCCATTCGACACGCCGCAATCGGTCACCTTGCGGCATGGTGGCGCCGCAATCAAAAAACACAATAAAATGGATGATGCGGTCCGGCCGCGCGGCTGCTGAGGTGCGGACAGGATTGGAGGAGGTCCAATTGAACACCAGGTTCTTTCGGCGCGCCTGCGCCACGGCACTTTTGATCGCGATCCCGGTGTTGACGGCCGTCCGGGCCGGGGCCGGAGAGAACCAATGGCGACACGGGATCTCGCTCTACGGCGATCTCAAATACAAGCCGGACTTCAAGCACTTCGACTATGTCAATCCCAACGCGCCCAAGGGCGGCACCGTTCGTCAGGTCGCCATCGGCACCTTCGACAATTTCAACCCGGTGATCGCCGGCGTGAAAGGCACCCTCGCCGTCGGCATCGACCTCATCTATGACAGCTTGATCGTTTCTTCGATGGACGAGGTGCTGAGCGCCTACGGCCTGCTGGCGGAGAGCATGAGCTATCCCGAGGATTTCTCCTCGGTCACCTACCGACTGCGGGCGGAAGCGAAATTTCACGACGGCGCGCCGGTGACGCCCGAAGACGTGATCTTCTCCTTCGATGCGTTCCGGAAGGACAATCCCCAGGCCTCGGCGTATTACCAACACGTGACGAAGGTCGAGAAGACCGGCCCGCGCGACATCACCTTCACCTTCGACTCCGCCGGCAACCGCGAACTGCCGCAGATCGTCGGGCAGTTCAACGTCATGCCCAAGCACTGGTTCGAAGGCGTCGACAAGTCCGGCAACAAGCGTGACATCGCCACCACCACCCTCGAGCCTCCGCTCGGCAACGGCGCCTACCGGATCAAGGAATTCGTGCCGGGACGTTCGATCGTCTATGAGCGGGTCAAGGATTACTGGGGCAGGAACCTGCCGGTGAATGTCGGACGGGATAATTTCGACGAGCTGCGCTACGAGTATTTCCGCGACACCACGGTGGCCCTCGAAGCGTTCAAGGCCGACCAGGTCGACTGGCGCAACGAGAACGTCGCCAAGAATTGGGCGACGGCCTATGATTTTCCGGCGGTGGCCGACAAGCGCGTCGTCAAGGAGGAATTTCCGGTCCGCAATTTCGGCGTGATGCAGTCCTTCACCTTCAACACCAGGCGTGCCAAGTTCAGCGATCCGCGGGTGCGACGGGCCTTCAATCTGGCGCTCGATTTCGAGGAGATGAACAAGCAGTTCTTCTACGGCCAGTACAAGCGCATCGCCAGCTTTTATGAAGGCACCGAACTGGCGTCGAGCGGACTGCCCACCGGCCTCGAGCTGGAGATTTTGGAAACGGTGCGCGGCGAGGTGCCGCCGGAAGTCTTCACCTCCGAGTACAAGAACCCGGTCAACGGCAATCCTGAAGTCGGTGCGCAACAATCTGCGCGAGGCGACCCGCCTGTTGCGTGAAGCCGGCTACGAGATCCGCAACCAGAAGCTCGTCAACGCCAAGACCGGCGAGCCGATGACCGTCGAGTTCCTCTTGGATGAGCCCGTCTTCGAGCGGTTCGTGCTGTTCTACAAGCCCATCATTGGAGCGGCTCGGCGTCGGCGTCACCGTGCGCACCATCGACGACGCGCAATACGAGAATCGCACGCGATCGTTCGATTTCGACATCGTGGTCGGGTCATGGGGAGAATCGCTGTCGCCGGGCAATGAGCAGCGCGGCTATTGGGGCTCGCGAGCCGCGGATCGGCCCGGCTCGCGCAATCTCGCCGGCATCAAGAATCCCGCCGTCGACAAGCTCATCAACCACCTGGTCTTCGCCAAGAGCCGGGAGGAGCTGGTCGCCGCCACCAAGGCGCTCGATCGTGTGCTGCTGTGGAACCACTACGTGGTGCCGCAATGGACCTACGGCAAGGTGCGGGCGGCGCGCTGGGACCGCTTCTCCCGCCCGGATATGCTTCCCGAATACGGCAATTCGGCCTTCCCGACGGTGTGGTGGTGGGACCAGGCCAAGGCAGCCAAGACCGGGGGCCGCCAATGATGCGGCGTGGGGACGGCCTCACCCGCCGCAAGGTGCTGGTCCTCTCCGCGGGTGCGATCACGGCGACTGCGGTCGCCGGCGCCCGGTCCGATGCGGCCGATGCAATCGATGCCGCCGAGGGCGAGGTGCATGGCATCTCCGGATTCGGCGATCTCAAATATCCCCGCGACTTCCGCCATTTCGACTATGTCGACCCGGCAGCGCCCAAAGGCGGCGTGTTCTCGCAGATCGGGCCGAGCCGGCAGTACAACCAGAATTTTCTGACCTTCAATTCGCTCAACAGCTTCATCCTGCGCGGCGACGCCGCCCAGGGCATGGAATTGACCTTCGCGAGCCTGATGACCTCTGCCGCCGACGAGCCCGATGCGATGTATGGGCTCCTCGCCCGCACAGTGCGCATCTCGCCGGACGGCCTCGTCTACCGCTTTGCGCTGCGCCCGCAGGCGCGGTTTCACGACGGCACCGCCATCACCGCGCAGGATGCCGCGTTCTCGCTCAACATTCTCAAGGACAAGGGCCACCCGATCATCCAGCAGCGTCTGCGCGAAATGGCGGGTGCGGAAGCCGTCGACGACCAGACTGTGGTGGTGCGCTTCGTCGAAAAGCGCGCCCGCGACGCGCCATTGTTCGTCGCCGGCCTGCCGATTTTCTCGCGGGCCTATTACGCCGCCCGCAATTTCGAGGAATCGACCCTCGACGTGCCGCTGGGGTCGGGGCCCTACAAGGTCGGGCGTTTCGATGCCGGCCGGTTCATCGAGTATCAGCGGGTCGCCGACTGGTGGGGCGCGGCGCTGCCGGTCAACGTCGGCCAGAACAATTTCGACGACGCTGCGCTATGAATATTACCGCGACCGCGAAGTCGGCTTCGAAGGCTTCACTGCGAAGAACTACCTGTTCCGCGAGGAGTTCACCTCGCGCACCTGGGCGACGCGATATGACTTCCCGGCCATGCGCGACGGACGGGCCAGGCGCGACGAGCTTGCGGACGATACGCCTTCGGGGGCGCAGGGCTGGTTCATCAATCTGCGGCGGCCGAAATTCGCCAATCCGCAGCTCCGGCTCGCCCTGAATTATGCGTTCGACTTCGAGTGGACCAACAAGACCATCATGTACGGGTCCTATCTGCGGACCCAGTCGGTGTTTCAGAATTCCGACATGATGGCGAAAGGGCCGCCGAGCCCGCGAGGAGCTCGAGTTGCTGGAGCCATGGCGGGGCCGGGTGCCTGACCTGGTGTTCGGCGAGCCATTCGTGCCGCCGGTTTCCGACGGCTCCGGCCAGGATCGTGCGCTGTTGCGCAAGGGCTCCCAGATCCTCGCCGATGCCGGCTTTCCCATCAAGGGCGGCAAGCGGGTCAACGCCAAGGGCGAGCCGGTCACCTTCGAGTTTCTGATCGACGAGCCGACCTTCGAACCCCATCACATGCCGTTCATCAAGAACCTGCAGGACGCTGGGCATCGAAGCCACGCTGCGCATCGTCGATCCCGTGCAGTATCGCGCCCGCGTCGACGACTTCGATTTCGATGTCACGGTGGACCGGTTCGGCTTCTCGACCACGCCTGGGGATTCGCTGCGCGGCTATTTCTCCACCCGGGCGGCATCGACCAAAGGTTCGCAGAACCTCGCCGGTATCGCCGATCCCGCCATCGACGCCCTGATCGAAAAGATCATCGCCGCCGACACCCGTGCGGATCTCGTGACGGCAGCGCGCGCGCTCGACCGCGTGATTCGTTCGGGCTACTATTGGGTGCCCCACTGGTACAAGCCCTCGCACTGGGTCGCCTATTGGGACGTGTTCGGCCATCCTCCGACCAAGCCGCGCTATTCCCGCGGCGTTCCTGAGACTTGGTGGTATGATGGCGCCAAGGCAGCGAAGCTCGAGAAATCGGGATAACCAGTCGTTCCATGACCGCCTATATCCTGCGCCGCATCCTGTTCATGATCCCGACCCTGTTCGGGATCATGCTGGTTTCGTTCACGGTGGTGCAATTCGCCCCCGGCGGCCCGGTCGAGCGGGTCATCGCGCAACTCTCCGGCGCGGACACCGGCGCGACCTCGCGCATCTCCGGATCGGCCGGCGGCGACTTCGGTTCCCGCGCCCAGGCGCAGGGCGCCTCACAGCTCGATGCCGCGAATTCCAAGTACCGCGGCGCCCAGGGCCTCGATCCCGAATTCATCAAGCGCCTGGAGAAGCAATACGGCTTCGACAAGCCGGCCTATGAGCGCTTCTTCCTGATGTTGGGGCATTACGCCACCTTCGATTTCGGCAAGAGCTATTTCCGCGACGTCAGCGTGTTGCAGCTGGTCAAGGAGAAGTTGCCGGTATCGGTGTCGCTCGGCCTGTGGATCACGCTGCTGACCTACCTGATCTCGATCCCGCTCGGGATCAAGAAGGCGATCGTCGACGGCTCCCATTTCGATGTCTGGACCTCCGGCGTCATCATCATCGGGAACGCGATTCCGGGGTTCCTGTTCGCCGTGCTCCTGATCGTGCTGTTTGCCGGCGGCTCGTTTCTCGACCTCTTCCCGCTGCGCGGCCTGACCTCCGACAATTGGGCGATGCTGCCGTGGTGGAGGAAGATCCTCGACTATTTCTGGCACCTGACGCTGCCGCTGTTCGCCATGGGCGTCGGCGCCTTTGCGACCATGACGATCTTCACCAAGAACTGTTTTCTCGACGAGGTGCGCAAGCAATATGTCCTGACTGCGCGCGCCAAGGGCTGCAACGACCGCCAGGTGCTCTACGGCCACGTCTTCCGCAATGCGATGCTGCTCATCATCGCGAACTTTCCCGGCGCATTCGTGCGCGCCTTCTTCACCGGTGCGCTTCTGATCGAGACCATCTTCTCGCTGGACGGCCTCGGCCTGCTGAGCTTCGAGAGCGTCCTCAACCGCGACTATCCCGTGGTGTTCGCAACGCTCTATATCTTCTCGCTGCTCGGCCTCGTGATCACCCTGATTTCCGATCTCACCTATACCTGGGTCGATCCCCGCATCGACTTCGAAACACGGGAGGTGTGAGTTGGACGCGCGCACACCTGCTCCCCAGGCGATCGCGCGCCGGCGCGACCGTCAAGCCGGCCCGCCGCCGCTTCGCGCTGACGCCGATCAACCAGAGGCGGTTGGCGAACTTCAAGGCAAACCGGCGCGGCTACTGGTCGTTGTGGATCTTCCTGGTGCTGTTCATCGTTTCGCTGGGCGCCGAGTTCATCGCCAACGACAAGCCGTTCCTGGTGAGCTTCGAAGGCAAATTCTACTTCCCGGCGGTGGTGAACTATCCGGAGACCACGTTCGGCGGCGATTTCGAGACCGCTGCCGACTACCGCGATCCCTATCTGCAGAAACTGATCGCCGACAAGGGCGGCTACATGCTGTGGCCGCCGATCCGCTATTCCTACGATACCCACAATCTCGACCTGCCGACGCCGGCCCCGTCGCCGCCGACCTGGCTGCTGACCGAGGCGCAGTGCAAGGAGGTCGTCGAGCGCAAGCACCTCTCCGGCTGCAGCGACTCTCGAATACAACTGGCTCGGCACCGACGACGAGGGACGCGACGTCGTCGCGCGCCTGATCTACGGCTTTCGCCTCTCCGTGCTGTTCGGGCTCATCCTCACCATCGTATCCTCGGTGATCGGCGTCGCCGCCGGCGCCGTGCAGGGCTATTTCGGCGGCTGGACCGATCTCCTGTTTCAGCGTTTCATCGAGATCTGGACGTCGTTGCCGGATCTCTATCTGCTGCTCATCATCTCCTCGGTGCTGGTGCCCGGGTTTTTCACCCTGCTCGGAATTCTCCTGCTGTTCTCCTGGGTCTCGCTGGTCGGGCTGGTGCGGGCCGAATTCCTGCGCGGCCGCAATTTCGAGTACATCCAGGCCGCGCGCGCGCTCGGCGTTTCCAACGGCGTCATCATGTTCCGCCACCTGTTGCCCAACGCCATGGTCGCGACCATGACGATGCTGCCGTTCATCCTGTCCGGCTCGGTGATGTCGCTCACTGCGCTCGACTTCCTCGGCTTCGGCCTGCCGCCGGGCTCGCCCTCGCTCGGCGAAATGCTGCAGCAGGGCAAGTCGAACATCCAGGCGCCATGGCTCGGACTCGCGGGCTTCTTCACCGTTGCCATCATGATGTCGCTTCTGATCTTCATCGGCGAGGCCGTGCGCGACGCGTTCGACCCGCGCAAGACCTTCCAATGACGGCGATGGACGCAGCCGCATCCCCCTTGCTTTCGGTTCGCGATCTGTCGGTGGTGTTCGGCCAAGGTGGCCGCGAGATGCTGGCGGTCGACCGGGTATCGTTCGACATCAACAAGGGCGAGACGCTCGCGCTGGTCGGCGAGTTCGGATCGGGCAAGTCGGTCACCGCGCTGTCGATCATGAAATTGCTGCCCTACCCCTCGGCGCGGCATCCCTCCGGCTCCATCCTCTTCAAGGGCCAGGACCTGATGCGTCTTCCCGAGCGCGAGATCAGGCGCCATCGCGGCGGCGACATCACCATCGTGTTCCAGGAGCCGATGACGTCGCTCAATCCGCTCCACACCATCGAAAAGCAGCTCGCTGAAATCCTGCTGCTGCACGGCGGCGTCACCGGCAAGGCGGCGCGGGCGCGGATCGTCGAACTGCTCACGCTGTGCGGCATCCCGCGATCCGCAAAGCCGGCTGCAGAGCTATCCGCACCAGCTCTCCGGCGGCCAGCGCCAGCGCGTGATGATCGCGATGGCGCTCGCCAACGAGCCCGATCTCCTGATCGCCGACGAGCCGACCACCGCGCTCGACGTCACCGTGCAGGCGCAGATTCTCCAGCTTCTCAAGGATCTGCAGGCCCGCCTCGGGATGGCGATCCTGTTCATCACCCATGACCTCGGCATCGTGCGCAGGATCGCGGAACGGGTCTGCGTGATGAAGCAGGGCAAGATCGTCGAGCACGGCGCGGTCGAGACAGGTGTTCCGAGCGCCGCAGCATCCCTACACGCGCGCGCTGCTCGCCGCCGAGCCCAAGGTGCAGCCGGCGCCGCTCAATCCGCAGGGCGACGTCATCATCCGGACCGACGATCTCAAGGTGTGGTTCCCGATCAAGCGCGGCGTGCTGCGCAAGGTCGTCGGCCACATCAAGGCGGTGGACGGCGTGAGCATCGAGGTGCGGCGCGGCGAGACGCTGGGCATCGTCGGCGAATCCGGCTCCGGCAAGACGACGCTGGGGCTCGCGATCCTGCGCCTGATCTCCTCCAACGGCCCGATCGTCTTTCTCGGCCGCGAGCTGCAGGGCCTGAAGTTCAAGCGAGATGCGGCCGTTCCGGCGCGACATGCAGATCGTGTTCCAGGACCCCTATGGCTCGCTCAGCCCGCGCATGTCGATCGCCGACATCATCGAGGAAGGCCTGCGGGTGCATCAGCCCAAGCTCGACGAGGCCGAGCGCGAGGAGCGCGTGGTGCGCGCGCTGAGTCGAGGTCGGCCTCGATCCGGAGACGCGGTTTCGCTATCCGCACGAGTTCTCCGGCGGCCAGCGCCAGCGCATCGCGGTCGCGCGTGCCGTCGTGCTGGAGCCGACCTTCGTCGTGCTCGACGAGCCGACCAGCGCGCTCGACATGCTGATCCAGTCCCAGATCGTCGATCTCCTGCGCGACCTGCAGCACCGCAAGGACCTCACCTACCTCTTCATCTCCCACGACCTGCGGGTGGTGGCGGCGCTGGCGAGCAAGCTGATCGTGATGCGCCACGGCAAGATGGTCGAGGAGGGCGCCGCGGCCGACATCTTCAAGGCGCCGAAGAGTCGCCTACACCAAGGCGCTGTTCGCCGCCGCCTTCAACTCGAAACCGCCGCCGAAGGCGTGGTGGCGCAATAGGCGCGGCGCGAACGGGGGCAGCAAAGAGCGATGCGCGCGCAACCTGGCAAGCCGGTGCTGCGCCCCGCGGTGTTCCTCGATCGCGACGGCACCCTCAACGAAGACACCGGCTATGTGCATCGCCGCGACGAGTTCCGCTGGCTGCCCGGCGCCAGGGCGGCGATCCGCCGGCTCAACGACGCCGGCGTCTATGTCTTCGTCGTCACCAATCAGTCCGGCGTGGCGCGCGGCCTGTTCGACGAAGCAGCGGTGGTCGCGCTCCACGCCAAAATGCGCGACGACCTGCGCGCGATCGGCGCCGACATCGACGACATCCGCTATTGCCCGCATCATCCCGACGCCGTCGTCGCCGCCTATCGACTTGTGTGTTCCTGCCGCAAGCCGGCGCCCGGAATGATCCTCGACCTGCTCGCGCAGTGGCCCGTCGATGCGGCCGCGAGTGTGATGATCGGCGACAAGGAGATCGACGCCCAGGCCGGCCGCGCCGCCGGGATCGCTGGCGAAATCGTGCCGGGTGGGGAACTCGAAGGCTTCGTCGATGGATTCCTGCGCCGGCTGCGCGACCTATCTGCGAAGTGCTGGCAAGCGAAATGAAAAACGCGCTACCCGTCCTCCTCGTGCAGCAAAATGAGAAATCCGAACAGCCCGCCGGCGGCGATCGGCAGCCAGGCCGCGAGCAGCGGATAGAGCAATTCGGCCTTGCTCAAATCCTCGGTCACCTTCGACAGCACGTAGATCGAGAATCCGGCGGCGATGCCGAGCAGGATGCGTTGCGGCACGCCGCCGAACCGGAACGCACGCAGGCTGAAGGAGGCCGCCAGCAGCACCATGGCCGCCTGCAGGAATGGCCGCGCCAGCAGCACCTGATACTGCAGCCGGTAGCCGGCCGCGGCGAGGCCGGAATCCTCGGCGAAGCGAATGTAGGTCGGCAGATGCCAGAAGCCGACGGTGTCGGGCGCCGCGAAGCTCTCGGCGACCTGCTCGCGCGTCAGTTTGGTCGGCAGCGAATAGGTCTCGAAGTCCTGCGGCAGCACGTTGGGAGCGTAGACCCGCGCCTCGGTCAATTGCCAGGCGCCCGGCTTGAGTTCCGCGCTCTTGGCTTCGATGCGTTCGCGGAACTCGCCGGCGGCGCTGAAGGTGAAGGCGATGATGGAGTTGAGCTTGAGCCCCTGTTCCTGGCTCTGCAACGCATTCATGATGGATTCGCCGTCATTGCCGCGCTGGCGCACCCAGTAGCCGCTGTCATAGGAATCCAACGCGGTCTGGAACTGGCCGAAAATCTGTGCCTCGATTCGCTTCGAGACCTCGCGGAGATTGGCCGAGACCGGATTGTAGACCAGGGTGCCGAACGCGCCGAGCCCCAGGGCGACCATGAGGGCGGGCGCAATGATCTGCCACACCGAGATGCCGGCCCCGCGCGCGACCACGAGCTCCATGCGCCGCGACAGGCTGAAGAAGCAGGTCATCGCCCCGATCAGCACGCTGAACGGGAGCAGGCGTTCCATGATCTGGGGAACGCGGCACAGCGACACCAGCACCAGCATCGAGGCCTGGGCCTTGGGTGCGTCGGAGGCCCGCCGCATCAGGTCGATGTAGTCGACGAACAGGACCAGCACGAAGACGCCGGCGAATACCGCCACCACCGACACGAAAAAGCGGCCGGCGAAATAGCGCGACAGCGTTCTCGACCCCATCTCGAAGCCCCTCAGCCCCTCACATCGCGAACCGGCGGCGCCGGCAGCCGGGCCGCACGCCACTATCCGCGGAGGGGTTCAATCATGCCCCGCGTCATTGTCTTAGGACCAATCCGGCGGCGCGCCAACCCATTTGATCGTCGTGCGCGGCGTCGAACCGGCGACGCTTGCCCCATGCCGAGTATGGGCTTGCGTCCGTCACTTCGTGCCGAAGGCGCGGTCGCCGGCGTCGCCGAGGCCGGGAATGATGTAGGCGTCCTCGTCGAGGCGCTCGTCGATCGCCGCGGTCCAGATCGGCACGTCCGGATGGATGCCGCGCAGCCGCTCGATCGCCAGCGGCACGGTGATGAGGCAGACGAACCTGATGTCCCTGGCGCCGCGCTCCTTCACCCGGTCGACCGCCGCGACCGCGGTGTTGCCGGTGGCGATCACCGGCGAGATGACGATGACCTGGCGCTCGGCGATGTCGATCGGCGCCTTGAAGAAGTATTCCACCGCCACCAGGGTGTCGGGGTCGCGGTAGAGCCCGATATGGGCGACGCGCGCGGCCGGGACCAGCTCGAGCATGCCCTCGACGAGGGTCATGCCGGCGCGCAGGATCGGGGCGAACACCAGCTTCTTGCCGGCGATCCGCGGCGCCCGCATCGTCGCCATCGGCGTCTCGATCTCGACATGGTCGAGCGGCAGGTCGCGGGTGACCTCGTAGCACATGAGAATGCCGAGCTCGCGGCACAGCTCGCGAAACGATTTGGTCGATCGGCTCTTGTCGCGCAGCAGGGTGAGCTTGTGCTGCACCAGCGGATGCCGGACGACGGTCACGCCTTCCATGGTTCGCCCCCCTTTGCTCAAAACACCGTGCCGTCGCTGATCGACGGCCACCGGCGGCGCGCCGTCCGGCCGCAGCCGTCGCGCCAGCATGCGGCCCGGCGGCCCAGGTGCCGCCCTGCAGGATGCGCGCGAGCGGAAGGTCGTGCGCATCGCGCCGCAGCCGCATCCGCACCAGCGCCGCCAGGCGGTCGAGCAGGCCGACGGTGAGCGCGCGCCATTCGACCACCAGCGGCGCGGAGACATCGTGGCGGCGGCGCGGCGTCCTCGGGATCGCGGAACGCCAGCGCGCCGGAATCGATGAACAGGCCGCCATTGCGATATTCCGCAAGCCCGGTCAGGCCGTCGACGTCGGTCACCGCGATGCCCGCGCGCTTGCATCGGCTCGATCAGGGAATAGGCGAGCCATTGGGACAGCTTGTGGAGCGGCACCAGCCGGTCGGTGGCGTCGTCCATGCGCAGCGCGGGGTGCCGCCAGCAGTCCCCGAGGGGAATGCCGCCCAGCGTGATCCGCGATGGCCAGATCGGCCCGAGATGGATCAGCAGCTCGCGCAGGATGGTGGCGGCCTCGATGCGGCCGCCGGCGGCAAGGCCGGCGAGATGGTCGAACAGGCCGCCCGGCCGCGGCTCGTCCTCGGTCGCGAAGATCGCCGGGGCCGCCGCCACGGTGCGCCCGAGCCGGCGCAGCAAATCGGCACGGCCGGCGATGCCGGGCAGCGGATTGGCGTCGCTCACCTGGAAGCCGGCGGTCAGCGTCTCATCGGCCAGCCGTTCGAGCGTGCCGGCATCGGCCCGCAGGGGGTCTCCCGGATGGCCGGAAAACGCGCCGCCGGCGAACATGGCGAGGCTCGCCAGCGCGAGCCCCTCCGAGCGCCCGATCTCGCGACCGGCGGTGGCGTCGCGAAACCGCCAGTCCGGCCCGGCCCCGGCATCGAGCAGCACGCTGATGATGGCGAGATCGAACTCGGCGCGCGCGCGGGCGGCGCGGTCGCGCCAACCGGAGGCGCCGGCGAGGCTCGCCCAGCGGTCCTGCGCCGTCGAGCACGAAATGCCGCCACCGCGAATGAAAGGGAATATCGAGATCGGGGTAGGCCGCCTTCGTGACCTCGATGGTGAGATCGGCGGCGGATTCGAGGCGGCGCAGATCGATCCGGAAATACGCCAGTTCGTCGTCGAGGCCTTTGTGCAGCAGCAGGTTCGCCCGCTCGCGCACGGCGGCGGCGCTCAGCAGCGACAGCGCGGCGTCGGTGTCGGCGCTCACGCTCAATATTTCTCGAGCGGCCGGCCGACCGTGCCGGCGGGTCCCGGCGACACCGGTTCCGGCGAGTAATAGCCTGCCGCGCGCTTGGCATCGATCTCCACATGGGCGTCGGGCGGCACCAGCGCGTCGGGAATGGCGACCCGTTCGACGATCTCGATACCCTGGGAGACCAGGGCGTCGTGCTTCATGTCGCTCATGGAGACGAAGCGGTCGATCCGCCGCAGGCCGAGCCAATGGATCGGATCGGGCATCAATTGCTGGAAGCGCGCGTCCTGGACGCCGGCGACGCATTCGGTGCGCTCGAAATAGGTCGCGGCGGAGTCGCCGCCTTCCTGGCGCTTGCGGGCATTGTAGACCAGGAACTTGGTGACCTCGCCCAGCGCGCGTCCTTCCTTGCGGTTGTAGACGATGACGCCGAGGCCGCCCGCCTGGGCGGCGCGGGCGCATTCCTCGATGCCGTGGATGAGGTAGGGGCGGCAGGTGCAGATGTCGGAGCCGAACACGTCGGAGCCGTTGCACTCGTCGTGGACCCGGCAGGTGATCCTGGTGCGGGGATCGGCGAGCTTTCCCACCTCGCCGAACAGGTACACGGTGGTGCCGCCGACCGGCGGCAGGAACACCTGCATGTCCGGGCGGGTGACGAGCTCGGGAAACATCCCGGCGGTCTGTTCGAACAGGGCACGGCGCAGATGCGTCTCCGAGCTGCCGAAGCGTTCGGCGACGCCCGGCAGGTACCACACCGGATCGATCGCCACCTTGACGACCGACAGGCTGCCATTGTCGTGGATGTGCTTGCCGTCGGGCTTGAGGCGCCCGGCGCTGATGGCATCGCGCATCTCGATGAGGTCGAGCCGCGCCCGGGTGACCGCGATGGTGGGGCGAACGTCGAGGCCTTCGGCGATCTCGGTCCTGAAGCTTTCCGCGACCAGGTGGCCCCACGGGTCGAGCGAGACGATGCGCCCCGGCTCCGACCATTGCGGGAACGGCCCGATGGTCGCGGCCGGATAGGTGTTGGTCAGGTCCGGGCGGCGGATCGGGTCGAGCGCGCCGGCCGTGACCGCGAGCGCGCGATAGATCGCATAGGAGCCGCCATGGGTGCCGATGACGTTGCGGTCATGGAGCCGCGACACCGTGCCGATCACCGGTCCCCGCGCCTGCGCCGAGGCCGCGCCCCAATGAATCGGGAAGCGCGACTTGCCGCCCGGCTCCGGATGGGAGGTCAGGCGAATGTGATCGGTGCGGTTGGACGTCATGTTCGGTCCGTTCGAAAGCCAGGATCGTCCGCGCGGCGGCGGTGCGTTGCCTGGCGGTATCGCGAAATTGCGCGGCGCTTGCCGGGAAAACCGAGGCGGACCTGCAGCCCCGCATACTGGAAACATAGTCCTGCCAAGGTGGTCCCGCCACCCGGCAGAAGCGAAAAATACCTCGCCGCCTCCGCTGGTTATGGGCCCCAAGCGGCGGCCTCGAGCGGCGCTTCTTCGTCCTCGCGGGCGCCGTCGATCACCCTGACCAGCGCGCGCAGCGCCTCCGGCAACGCCCTGGTGCGACACCCCCGATATGACCAGCGGGGTTGTCTTGGCAGCGCGCTTGAGCCGCGCCTTCTGCTCCTTGATCTGCTCCGGCAACAACGCGTCGGCCTTGTTGAGCGCGACGATCTCCGGCTTGTCGGCGAGCCCGTGGCCATAGGCCGCGAGCTCCGCGCGGACGGTCTTGTAGGCCTTTCCGGCATGCTCGCAGGTGCCGTCGACGAGGTGGAGCAGGACGCGGCAGCGCTCCACATGGCCGAGAAAGCGGTCGCCGAGACCGGCGCCTTCATGGGCGCCGGCGATGAGGCCGGGAATGTCCGCCAGCACGAACTCGCGGCCATCGACCGAGACCACGCCGAGCTGGGGATGCAGCGTGGTGAAGGGATAATCGGCGATCTTCGGCTTGGCCGCGCTCACGGCGGCGAGCAGGGTCGACTTGCCCGCATTGGGCAGCCCTATCAGGCCGGCATCCGCGATCAGCTTGAGGCGCAGCCAGATGGTGCGCTCCTCGCCGGCGAGCCCGGGATTGGCACGGCGCGGCGCGCGATTGGTCGAGGACTTGAAATGGGCGTTGCCGAAGCCGCCATTGCCGCCCTTGGCGAGCACGACCCGGTCGCCGATGGCGGTGAGGTCGGCGAGCAGGGTCTCGTTGTCCTCGTCGAAGATCTGGGTGCCCTTGGGGACCTTGAGAACGACGCCGGCGCCGTTGGCGCCGGTGCGGTTCTTGCCCATGCCGTGGCCGCCGATCTTGGCCTTGAAATGCTGCTGATAGCGGTAGTCGATCAGGGTGTTGAGGCCGTCGACGCATTCGGCGACGACATCGCCGCCGCGCCCGCCATCGCCGCCGTCGGGGCCGCCGAATTCGATGAATTTCTCGCGCCGGAACGAGACGCAGCCCGCGCCGCCGTCGCCCGAGCGGATATAGATCTTGGCCTGATCGAGGAATTTCATCCGGGCTATGAAGTCCTTCCCGTGCGGCTTTTCAAGGGCTGCCCGGGCCGGTCCCGGCCGTGGCGGCGCGGCTTTGGTTGGTTTGGGGGGCATTGCGTTCCGCCAGCCGTTTCGACGCGCGGATTTCGAGCGGCGCGCTGTCGAAGCGGCGAGGTTGAAGAGCTATCGGTCAGGCCGTTCCATTCTGCTTCGGGGTCGCGCTACCGGTTGCGCCCTGGCACCCACAGCACGTCGCCGCTGCCTTTGGCATTGGCGAAGCGGCTCGCCACGAACAGGAAGTCCGACAGCCGGTTGACGTATTTGATGGCGCTCGCCGACACCGTCTCGCCGGGCGTATCGGCGAGTTCGACCATCATCCGCTCGGCGCGGCGGCAGACCGTGCGGGCGAGATGCAGGTACGCGGCCGCCGCAGTACCGCCGGGCAGCACGAAGGAGCGCAGCGGCGCAAGCTCTGCATTGAGCCGGTCGATTTCGGCCTCGAGCCGGGTGACCTGGGCCTCGGTAACGGTGAGCCGCTGACCGCCGGGACCCCTGCCTTGGGCGGTTTCGGGCGTGCAGAGATCGGCGCCGAGATCGAACAGGTCGTTCTGGATGCGGCCGAGCATGACATCGAGTTCGGGGTCGGTCGCGGTCGCGAGCCGCGCCAGGCCGATCGCGGCATTGAGTTCGTCGACGGTGCCGTAGGAGGCGATGCGCACATCGTATTTCTTGCGCCGCTCCCCGGTGCCGAGCGCGGTGGTGCCGTCATCGCCGGTGCGGGTGTAGATGCGATTGAGAACGACCATGCGCTTCCCCGCGGCCCGCTAACGGTGCATCGCCCAGACCGTCACCATGATGATGATGATGGCGATGAATTGAAGCACCACCCGCCAACGCATCAGCGTCTGCGACAGGTTGGGCGAGCCGCCGCGCAGCATGTTGTAAAGGCCGAGGATCAGCACGACGGCCACGGCGCCGACCGCCACCGGGACGATGTAGTTCGCAAGCAGATTTGCCATTACAAGCTTTTACCATCCGCAGCATCGCGCCGCCATGGACGTTGCAGCCGCCCCGGCGGCCATGCCCATGGCAGGACTGTTCGTATAAATGGTCTGACCCCGACATTTGGTTCCAAAATATCGGAACAAGCGGCCCACGGCTCATTGAAGGACGGGGACCTACCGAGAACGATGGGAAGCCTGTGCCGGAGCGCCTCCCTTGATCCAGGATGGAGAACGGATTGTCCGCAGACAGCTTGCCGCAACCCTCCCGCACCGGCCGCATCCTCGTGCTCGGCGGGGCCGGGCAATTGGGCCGTGCTGCCGCGGCGGCCTTTCGCGCCGCCGAGTGGCAGGTCGCAAGCCTGGTGCGGGGACATGCGTCGGCCGCTGTCGCGCCGGGAACCGAACTGGTCGAGGTCGACGCCCGCGACACCGCAGCGGTGATCGAGGCGGCGCGCGGCGCCGACGTGGTTCTGCACGCTCTCAACGTGCCTTATACGCAATGGTCGATGGCCGCGCTGCCACTGGCCGAGACGGCCATCGCCGCGGCGCGGGAAAACGGCGCGACGCTGGTGTTTCCGGGCAATCTCTACATCTATGGCGCCGGCATTCCGGCCATCGTCGACGAGACGGCCGCGGTGCGCCCGACCTCGCGCAAGGGCGAGATCCGCGCCGCCATCGAGGCGCGCATGCGTGACGCGGCCGACCAGGGCCTGCGCGTCATCATCCTGCGCAGTGGCGACTTCTTCGGCGGTCCCGGCATCGGTTCGTATTTCGACCGCATATTGGTCCGCGAGGTCGCAACGGGGCGTCTCACCTATCCTGGGCCGCTCGACGTGGTGCACGAATGGGCCTATGTGCCCGATTTCTGCGAGGCGATGCTGCGTCTCGTCGAAGCGCGCGCCGGGCTCGAGCCGTTTGCCCAATTCGGATTTCCTGGCCATGCGGTGACGGGCCGCGCCTTGGTCGGCGCGATCTCGCGGGCGTGCGGGCGCGGATTCAAGGTGAACGGGATGCCGTGGACGCTGCTAGGCATGCTCGGCGTCGTGGTGCCGATCTTCCGCGAACTGTCCGAAGTGGCCTATCTGTGGTCGACGCCGCACGCCATCGACGGCACGCGCCTGAGAACCGTGATCGGCGCTCCCCCCCTCACTCCGCTGGACCGCGCCGTCGCCGCGGCACTGCTCAATCTCGGCATCAGGCGCCGGTCCGACGGCAAGCGGTAACCTCCATCATTCCGGGGCGCGCGTCTTCCTTCGCGCGAACCCGGAATCCGGTCTGCGGTGCGGGAGGCGAGGCCGTCCGGATTCCGGGTTCGCGCGAAGCGCGCGCCCCGGAATGGCGGAGCAAATGTCTGGCTATCCCGCGAGGTGCTTCTCGATCTCGTAGACCGGCTGTTTCGTGAAATCCTTGTCGATCTCGGCGATGATGCGGGCCTTGACGTCCTTGTGCAGCGCATGGCGCAGATCGGCGAGGGTGCGCGGCGGCGCGGCGATCAGCAGGGCTTTCACGTGGCGCTCCCGCACCAGCTTTTCGAGCGCCGCCGCCACCACGCGGGCGAAATGGTGCTCCTCCAGGTCGTGCCAATCGGTCAATTCGACCGCGCTGCGGCCGGGACCCATGCTGGCGTAACTGCGGCCCGGTTTGTCGGTGCCCTGCTCATGGGTCGGCGGATTGTGGTCGAGGAAGACGCGTTCGGTCTTGAGGTTGGGATACTTCTCGTCGCCTTCATTGCGCAGGAACAGCGCCTTGCGCCCGTCGCCGACGAACACGATGGCATCGTGGGGAATGTGGATTTTGGTCATGAGCCCTCTGGTTCTCGCATGAATCCGGAAAATCGAGATCCTGCACGAGATCGAACAGCCGGCGCGCCGAAGTGCGCCAATTGGTCCATGAACCCGCAAACGCCGCCGCCGGCCTTGATGTTCCTCAATTAAGCAGAACGCAGCCGCGCTTCAATGGCGGCCGTCGGGGAGGCGCCAGCGATCATCTGGGCCTGTCGCGAACAGCTTGAATATCGCCCGGGCTGCACGCGGGGTTCCGGGTGAATGTATTGCGCATATGGCCGCGACGTAATACAATAATCATATGAAGACGTTGACAGTTCGATTGCCGGAAGCCCTGGTCGCCCAGATCGAAGCCGAGTCGCGCCGGCGCAAGCTGTCGAAGTCCGACGTGGTGCGCGAGCGACTGACGGGGGCGCCGGGGTCGCGCCCGGAACAGCCGGCGTTGCTCGACGCCATCTCCGACATCGTCGGCTCGGTCGATGGGCTGCCGCATGATTTGAGCGCGCGGACGAAAGAATACCTGAAGTCGACCGGATATGGCGACAAGCGCGCTCGTTGATGCCGGTTTTCTCGTTGCGCTCCTCAGCCGCCGCGATACCAATCATCGCTGGGCCGCCGCTCAGGCGCCGCTTTTCCCGCCTCCCTGGATGACCTGCGAGGCGGTGCTGTCGGAGACATCCCATTTGCTCGGCGGGCGCGGGACGAAAAGCCTCGCGGCGCTGCTGCGCCGAAGCGCCCTTGTGTGCAGTTACCGTTTTGCCGACGACATGGACGCAGTGCTCAAAGTGCTGGAGAAATATGCAGACGTGCCGATGAGTTTCGCGGATGCCTGCCTTGTCCGCATGACCGAGACGCTGAACAATCCCGTGCTGCTGACCACGGATGCCGACTTCCGAATTTACCGGCGGCACGGCCGGCAGGTCGTTCCATGCGTGCTGCCGCGCTGAGGCCAATGAGGGGTGTCTGACCCCGCGCGGCGCTTATTGCGCGGGCGCATCAACGCGCAATAAACCCAGTTTCTCCCTGCTGTCCATAGATGCCTTCCCGTTCCTGTGGCGGAGTGTCTCGGCGACCATCCGGCAAGAAGTCGTCGGGCAGATTGGCTAGAATTTCAAATGCCCGCGCCAATCCTTTCCCCTTTTCGCGCAACACGATTTCGTCACCGCGGCGGAAAATCTCCACCTCCTTGCTGTTCATCTGGAACTGCTTCGGCAACCGGACGGCCTGGCTGTTGCCGGAACGAAAAACCCGGGCGGTCGCCATGCTGCACCTCCTCTATCGTAGATACGTCAACGTATGTACTTCGCGAAGCGGCAAGGCAACGATTTCAGCCGGTCCGTCTACTTCCGGACCATTGCAAGAGCGGGAGACGCGGCGGCCTGAGAGCGGCCGCGCTCGGCACCCCCGCTTCAATTGCGCCCGTCGAGCAGGCGCCGCGCGATCACCTGGGCCTGGATCTCGGCCGCGCCCTCGAAGATCGACAGGATGCGCGCATCGCACAGGATGCGCGAGATCTTGTATTCCAGCGCAAAGCCGTTGCCGCCGTGGATCTGCAGCGCATTGTCGGCGGCGGCCCAGGCGACCCGGGCGGCGAGCAGCTTCGCCATGCCGGCCTCGAGGTCGCAGCGCCGGCCCTTGTCCTTTTCGCGGGCGGCGTAATAGCTGATCTGGCGCGCGATCATGATCTCCGCCGCCATCATGGCGATCTTGTCGGCGACGCGGGGAAATTCGATCAGCTTCTGGCCGAACTGCACGCGGTCATTGGCGTAGGCGATCGCCTGGTCCATCGCCGCCTGGGCGACGCCGACCGCACGCGCCGCGGTCTGGATGCGCGCGGATTCGAAGGTCTGCATGAGCTGCTTGAAGCCCTGGCCCTCGGCGCCGCCGAGCAGGCCCTCCGCCTTGACCTCGAAACCGTCGAAGGCGATTTCGTATTCCTTCATGCCGCGATAGCCGAGCACCTCGATCTCGGTGCCGGACATGCCGGGCGCCGGAAACGGATCCGCATCGGTGCCGCGCGGCTTTTCGGCGAGCAGCATCGAAAGACCGCGATAGCCCGGCTCCTTCGGATCGGTGCGGACCAGGAGCGTCATCAGGTCGGCGCGCACCGGATGGGTGATCCAGGTCTTGTTGCCGCTGACCTTGTAGACGTCGCCGTCGCGTTGCGCGCGGGTGCGCAACGAGGCGAGGTCGGAGCCGGTGTTGGGCTCGGTGAATACCGCCGTCGGCAGCACCTCGCCGGAGGCGAGCTTGGGCAGCCATTTGCGCTTCTGCTCTTCGGTGCCGCTGCCGAGGATCAGCTCCGCGGCGATCTCGTTGCGGGTGCCGATCGAGCCGACGCCGATATAGCCGCGCGACAGCTCTTCCGAGACCACGCACATGGATTCCTTGCCGAGGCCGAGCCCGCCATATTCCTCCGGAATGGTGAGGCCGAACACGCCGAGCTCGGCCATGTGCGCGATCACTTCGAGGGGAATGTAGCTGTTGGTGCGGTGCCACTGCTGGGCATGCGGCATCACTTCGCTGTCGGCGAATTTGCGCATCTCCTCGCGCATGGTGTCGAGGATGTCGTCGAGCCCGCAGTCGCCGACCGTGGCGCCGCTATGGGTCGCCATCAGCGCGATCAGGCGGGCGCGGTTGTGCGCCGTGTTGCCGGTGGCGATGAGGTCTTCGACGCCGGCGGTGAAGCGCGCCGCGACCGCCTCGGCGTCGAGGCCGAGATCGGCCGGCCGGACCAGCTCGCCCTGGCTCATCAGGATGCCGCCGGCCATCTGGGCGAGAAACTCCCCGGCGCCGATGCGCACCAGCAGCTCCTCGATCTCGCCGAGCCGGCCCTGGGCGCTCATCCGCTCCGCATAGCTCAGGAGCTGGCGAATCGCCTCGGCATAGGTCGCGAGCCAGGCGAGCCCGTGGGTCGCGCGTTGCTCCTTCTCGACCAGCGCCGCATCGGTGCGGCCGTTCACCGTCACCCGTTCGCGCACCTTGTACGGTGGCGTCGCCGAGCAGCGCATCGGCCGCAGCGCGGGCTTCCTGCATCGACCCCAGCAAATCCGATCCGGTTTCCATTACGCGCGCTGCGTGCGACATCTTTTCCTCCGCCCGTCAGGTGAAGCCGGGCGCCCGGATCGCCCATGGTGCAATGCAGCATAGTCCCATTTTTGTCGCCGGCGCCAGTCTCCCTGGCGCCACCCCGAATATAATTTCGCTGCCGGCAGGTTCGCGCGTTATCAAGCAACCGGCCCTTCGGTGAACCAGCCGATCCGTTTCGAATATGAAAGGGGTGCCCTTTGCGCGTGATCGCCATGTGGTATCGCACCGCCGGCGACGCCTTCGAAGCGCTCGGGCGCGACGACGGCTGGGCGATCGCCAGCCACATCGCGCTGTCGACGCTGATGTCGCTGTTTCCGTTCCTGATCTTCGTGACCGCCCTCACCGGCTTCCTGTTCGGCACCGAGGAACTCGCCGATCAGGTCGCCGACCTGTTGCTGGAGGCCTGGCCCAAGGAGGTGGCGGGCCCGATCGCGAGCCAGGTCGCGCGCGTGCTCACCACCGCCCATGGCGGGCCCCTGACCTTCGGCGTGGTGCTGGCGCTCTATTTCTCCTCCAGCGGCATCGAGAGCCTGCGCATCGGCCTCAACCGCGCCTATGGCGAGATCGAGATGCGGCCGTGGTGGCTGCTGCGGCTGGAGTCGATCGCCTATGTGCTGGTCGGCGCCGCCGGGCTGATCACGCTCGCCTTCCTGATCGTGCTGGCGCCCTTGCTGTTTCGGCGCTGCATTGCCTCATGCGCCCTGGCTCGCCGGGCTGGAGGCGGTCTTCACCTTCGCCCGGTTCGGCATCGCGACCGTGGTGCTGGTGACCGCGCTGGTGCTGGTGCACAAATGGCTGCCCTATGGCCGCCGCCGGCTCGCCGAGATCGCGCCGGGGATCGCGGTGACGCTGGTCGGCTGGATCGTGCTGGGCGTCGCATTCGGGCGCTATCTCGCCCAGTACTCCGGCAACTATGTCACCACCTATGCGGGGCTCGCCTCCGCCATGATCGCGCTGGTGTTCCTGTACTGGACCGCGGGAATCTTCATCTATGGCGGCGAATTCAACCAGGCGATCCGCAAGGCGCGCCGCAAGGAGACGGGGGCGAAAGGGCCATGACTTCGATTACCCGCCGCCCGCCGCCTCCAGCACGTCCTCGAAATTGCGCAGGCCGGCGCGCGGGGCGTTGACCAGGACCGCCATGTTGCCGGGCTTGTGCTGGTTCTTCCACATCATCTGATGGGCGAGCGGGATGTCCTCCCAGGCGAACACCTCGCTGGTGCAGGGATCGATGCGGCGGTCGAGCACGAACTGGTTGGCCGCGCTCGCCTGCTTGAGATGGGCGAAATGGGAGCCCTGGATGCGCTTCTGGCGCATCCACACGTAGCGCGCATCGAAGGTGAGGTTGTAGCCGGTGGTGCCGGCGCAGAACACCACCATGCCGCCGCGCTTGACCACCAGGCACGACACCGGGAACGTCTGCTCGCCGGGATGCTCGAACACGATATCGGGGTCGCGCTTGCCGGTGATCTCCCAGATCGCCTTGCCGAACTTGCGCGCCTCCTTCACCCAGACGTCGTATTCGGGCGTGTTGACCTTGGGCATCTGGCCCCAGCAGGCGAAATCCTTGCGGTTGATGACGCCCTTGGCGCCGAGATCGAGCACGTATTGCCGCTTGGTCTCGTCGGAAATGACGCCGATGGCGTTGGCGCCGGACGCCGCCACGAGTTGCACGCCGAACACGCCGAGCCCGCCGGAGGCGCCCCACACCAGCACATGGTCGCCGGGCTTGAGGATGTGCGGAGAATGGCCGAACAGCATGCGGTAGGCGGTCGCCAGCGTGAGCGTGTAGGACGCCGCTTCCTCCCAGGTGAGATGCTTCGGCTTGATCATGAGCTGGCGCGACTGCACCCGGCAGAACTGGGCGAACGAGCCGTCCGGCGTCTCGTAGCCCCAGATACGCTGCGACGGCGACAGCATCGGATCGCCGCCATTGCAGTCCTCGTCGTCGCCGTCGTCCTGGTTGCAGTGGACGATCACCTCGTCGCCGACCTTCCAGCGCCGCACCTTGGTGCCGATCGCCCACACGATGCCGGAGGCGTCGGAACCGGCGACGTGGTAGGGGTTCTTGTGGGCGTCGAGGGGGGAAATCGGGATGCCGAGGCCGGCCCATACGCCGTTGTAATTGACGCCTCCCGCCATCACATGGACGAGCACCTCGTCCTCGCCGATGCTCCAGGTCGGCACCACTTCGAGCTGCATCGAAGTGAGCGGCGGACCGTGGCGTTCCTTGCGGATCACCCAGGCATGCATCCTGGCCGGCACGTGGCCGAGCGGCGGAATCTCGCCGATGGCATAAAGGTCCTTCTGGATCGGCGCGGATTTCAACTCGACGACTGCCGGCATTCGCAACCTCCGGGCCTGACGCGGGCGGTGGCATCGCCAAGCAAGCATTATGCCTCAGATCATGCTGCGCTGCAATAAATCCCGTGCCGACAGGCGGGGCAAGGCATGTTCCAAACCTGTCGACAGCCGCTCCCGCTGTCGCAGCGACCCGATGCGACAAACCAGTTCGTCCGGCGCCGCCGACCCTCTGTTGGCCGACCGTCTGACCGGATATCGTCAACGCTGTTTGGACCGCCGGACCGAGCGGCACCTTGCGGCGCGCGCACCCCGGGCATCGGAAAGAAGGAGATGGATATGACTGCTTGCCCCGCCCGGATACGATTTGAAGTGGCCGTCACCGCGGTTGCCTTGAGCCTCGGATCCGCTGCCCAGGCCGTCGAGCTCGACCCCGCTGCTGTCGCCTACAAGACGCCCGACCAGTTCACTTGGGCGGACCCGACCGACAAGGTCGCCACCAACCGCACCGTCCTTTACGGCGACCCCGAGAAGCCCGGCAGCCTGTATATCTATATCAACAAGTTCAAGCCCAACCGTTTCGGCAACCCGCATTATCATCCCTTCGACCGCTTCATCACCGTGATCGACGGGGCCGGGTGGAAGGGCACCGGACCGGTGGTCGACCCGGCGCATGCCCTGCGGTTGCCGCAGGGTTCGTTCATGATCGATCACGCCCTGAAGGTGCATTGGGACGGGACCAAGGACGAAAACGGCGCCTACCTGATCACCGGCTATGGCCCAGTAGCCAATACCGAGGTGCCGAAGGCCACCGGCTCCTTCACCGGCTTCGATCCGAGTGCGGTGACCACCAAGACGCCGGACCAGATCGAATGGAAGGACAACGGCAATAACCGGACGGCGACCCTCGTGGGCGATCCAGGCAAGCCGGGCATATATGTACAATTGCTCACTTGGCCGAAGGGTAATTTCAGCCGCCCGCATTCTCACCCCAAGGATCGCTTCATCACTGTGCTCTCCGGCACCTGGTGGGTCGGCACCGGAAATACCTTCGACCCCGCAAACCTTGCGGTCGCGATGAAGCCCGGCACGTTCGTCACCCACTTTGCCAGGGGCGTGCACTGGGATGGCGCCAAGGACGAGGACACGACGGTGCTCATCATCGGCGAAGGGCCGGCCACCAATCCCCGAGCGGAACAAGCCAGATAACCAGCCGGGTCATCGGGAAGTCGGCGGGGCTCCGAGAGCCGCATTCCTGAGAACCGGCGTGACGACCACCCCGAGCAGCACGCCGGCGCGCATGCAAAGCCCTGCCCGCGGCGGCGCTGATCCGCCCGCCGCGGGCGATTGCGCGATCAGTTGTGGATGGACGCGGTCCCCGGGCTCTCCGGGCAAGGAACATGTGGACGAGCACCCGCCCGGACTCTTGCGCGCGAGTCACGGCATATAGTAGCTTCTTCGCGCACTGGTACGATATCTCGTGCGGTGGTGATTTCTTAAGTTTGATGGTGCGGCGCGTTCACGGCGCCCGGCTCCAGGGCTGGGCGACGGCGAGGAAGGATTCCGCCAAGCCGTCGCCGCAGGAAAACGAAGGTGGGTGGCCATGACATGGACCGACGAGCGGGTGGAACTGCTGAAGAAGCTATGGGCCGACGGATTGTCCGCAAGCCGCATCGCGGCCGAACTCGGCGGCGTATCCCGCAACTCGGTGATCGGCAAAGTGCACCGACTCGGCCTGTCCGGCCGCGCCAAGAGCGCGTCCGCTTCGGTGCCGCGCCAGCGCAAGCCGCGCACCCACCAGCACATGATGCGGCTCGCCCGCCCGGGCGTTCGCGGCAATACCGCGCTCGCACCGATGCATGTGATCGAAACCGATCTCGAGCCCGAGCCCCAAATCGTGGAGAACATCATTCCCATGGGGCAGCGCTGCTCGATTCTCCAATTGAGCGAAAGCACCTGCCGCTGGCCGATCGGCGACCCGAGTTCCGCTGATTTCTATTTCTGCGGCGGCAAGAGCATCGAGGGACTGCCCTATTGCGGCTACCACTCGCGCATCGCCTATCAGCCGGTGTCGGAGCGCCGCCGCGACAAGCGCCCGGAGCGCGGATAGCGCGGAGGGAAACGGCCTGACCAACTCCCCTCTCCGACCATGTCCGTACGAGACATTCGAGCGCCGGGGAGGGGCGGCGGCTATACCCCATTGCGGACTCGCGGCCAGAAAGAATGCTGCGGCGCAGCAACGACTTGGGCCAACGAAACCGCCGCTTAGCGCGCTCGTTTGACCTGGGTGCAGCTGACAACACTGGACTCGGTCTTCCCACCGGCCTGGGTGTAGCAGAATGAAAGCGTATCGTTGCCGACGAGCCGGCCATTGATGTAACCATCAGTGTCGACGATGATGACAGTCTTGTTATTTTCGCCGGTCAACTCTCCTATCATTGGCTCTTCGGTTTTCTCGCCGTTGCCCGAAAGGATCTGGTTGCCCCAGAACCGGTTTCCTTCCTGGCCCGTAACGTCAATCACAATGTCTTTCTCAAACAGCCCAGGTTTCTCGAACGTTCCCTTATTTGAAGGCCAATGGAGGCCAACACCCGCAATGATCGTGTGAGTCTTTCCCACCCACTTGCCCTTCATGCTTGGAACCCGATCGGCCGCGAAGGCCGGATATACGCCGAGTGCACAAAGCGTCAGCCCGCAGATGATCGCCGCCCCGGCACGCCCTCTTTGTTTCATGATTTTCCCTCGGTAAAAGCGCCCATTTTGGCGGGCGAGACAATGGGTTTCACTTCGCCACTGATTCCCCGGATGGTCAGTGTTTTTCACGCATTCCCGGTCGTCAAGTAGGTTGTGTAGGATTTTGCGTCGGCCCGAACCAAAGCATTGCCGCGAGACTTCAGTGCCACGCGGCGCGGGCAGCGTGTCGAATATCACTTTCCTTTGAGACCATCGCGAAAAGCAATTGCTTCGAGTTCGACCCGAACGGCGTCCATGACCGGAATCACGGGTCGTGCCTGGAATTCGAAAGCAGGCAACATCGAGCAGAATTTGTGAACCGCCAATGGATCGTCACAGTCCAACATCATATACCCACCCCAATCGCCCACTCTGATAACGAACAACTCTATTTTAAAATTATCGGGTGCCTTCCATTGAGTGAAAACCTCCAGTATCCGCTTCTGGGCGCTCTCGTACTCGATGGGCGATCCTTGCGAGCGTTCGGACCAGGTAATCATGTACTTCATCGGCACCCTCCATTAATAAACCTGCGGCCGTCCGCCTTCGTGTTCGTCATTGGGTACCCCGCAATGCCCCCCGCCGCCGCATCCGGCACCTCTTAAGCCTCATTTTCGACAGCCTATCGCGGATGCGGCTGGATGTCTGGCCTCGAGGCGAAGGTCTCCCGATCTTTTTGTGGCGCCATAGGCGGCTCCCGGCCCACTGCCGCCCGGGGCGTCCGCCACGACATGTCTGTAGCTGGCGAAAGCCGACGCAGCATCCGCAGCCCAGTTCATCTGATTGCGATTGTCACGGAATTGCTATTTCGCTATGACAAAGTACATGGCGTTGAGTTGGGAAGTCTCGAAATGTTCGTATATTGCGAAGTCAGGCTCGTGTCGCGACCAAACGCGCGTATTCGATCTCTCCCTGGATGAGGGCCTCTATGAAGAAAAACGCGCTGGCCGTGGTCGGTCATGTCGGTCCCGCCCCCCAGGGCCGAGGCCTGTCGGCGGCCCATGCGCTCGCGGCTCTCGCAGGGCTGGGGCAGGCGACACGGCTTGATATTTTTCGGCTGCTGATGCGAAGCGAGCCCGACGGGCTTCCGGCGGGTTCGATCGCCGAAGCCTTGGAATGCGCCCACAACACACTGTCCTCACATCTCGCGATTCTTGCTCGGTCGGGTCTGATACAGGGAACCCGCGACGGCCGGTCCATCATATACCGGGCGAATGTCGATGCGATGAAATCGCTGATTGCGTATCTCGTGAACGATTGTTGCGAGGGCCATCCCGAGCTTTGCGACGTGCAAGACGCGTTACGCGCGGCCGATTGCGGCTGCACGCCTTCGGTCAAAGCCGGAAAGAAAGGAAACAGAAGATGAAAGCGGATGATCAGCGGACCTACAACGTCCTCTTTCTGTGTACCGGCAATTCGGCGCGATCAATCATGGCCGAGGTCATCCTTAATCGCGCAGGTCAAGGAAAGTTCCATGCGTATTCGGCGGGTAGTCATCCCAAGGGCCACGTGCATCCCTACGCTCTCCAGCTTCTGGAGAGATTGCACTACGATGTAAGCCACCTAAAGTCGAAAAGCTGGGCTGAATTCGCCAAGCTTGGCGCGCCGAAGCTGGATTTCGTTTTCACGGTGTGCGACGCCGCCGCAGCGGAAGCGTGCCCGGTCTGGCCCGGGCAGCCGATGACCGCGCACTGGGGCGTGCCCGATCCTGCCGAGGCTACCGGGACGGAAGCGGAAGTCCGGTTCGCATTTGCCGACGCTCTGCGGATGCTGACCAATCGCATCAATATTTTCGTGAGCCTTCCGATCCGTTCGCTCGATCAACTCGCATTGCAAAAGCAACTGGATGCAATCGGCAAGACCAGAGACGTTCCCGCCAAGTCGGGGGCGGCCACCGAATGAAGGAGCCAATTCCCCCGCTGTTCCGACGCCTCGTTGCGGAAGGTCTCGGAACGGCGATTCTCGTCGCCACGGTGGTGGGTTCCGGGATCATGGCCGAACGCCTGGCCGGCGGCAACCAGGCTATCGCGCTTCTCGGCAATACCATCCCGACCGGCGCGATCCTCGTTGTGCTGATTACAATCTTCGCTCCGGTTTCCGGCGCGCATTTCAATCCAGCCGTGACCTTGGTGTTCGCGGTCCGCGAGGGCGAGTGGGGGCATGTGATTGCCTATATCGTGGTGCAGTGCTTAGGCGGCATTGCCGGGACGATGCTCGCTCATCTCATGTTTGAGCTTGCCCCAATTGCGATCGGCACGACCGCGAGGAGCGGACCGTCGCAATGGCTGGCGGAGGCCGTAGCGACGTTCTGCCTGATCCTGACCATTCTCGGCGGCGTACGCTATTCGCCTCAATCGATCCCGTGGCTCGTGGGGCTGGTGATCACGGCGGCCTATTGGTTCACGGCCTCCACCTCCTTTGCGAACCCGGCGGTAACGCTGGCGCGGGGCTTCACAACGACTTTCTCGGGGATCGCCATCAGCCACGTGCCGGCGTTCATCATGGCCCAACTGGCTGGCGCGGCACTCGGCGCCATGGCGGCGTCGTTATTGTTTGCTTCGGCAACTGCAGCAAAGGGGTAAGTCGAGGCGGCGCGTGTCACATCGCCGTCATCCTGGCATGTAATGAATTGTCGAGACTTCTCGAATTGTAATATAATTCACCGAACGACATGGATCTCAGCCATCCAGATGGCGGCTCAGGCATGGGTTGCCCGGACGCGCGGCGCCGACCGTTCCTGCCACGCACGCAAAGACGAGGCGGCGGTATAGCCAAGCCATCCGGGGCTCATGCAAGCCGCGCGCGACGGCTTTGGACGCCCGGCTCGCCACCACGTCCGTCATCCGGCAACGCGGGCGTTCACGCGGTCTTGACGAAGCGGTCGTTGAGCGCGTAGCCGGCGCCGCGCACGGTGCGGATCGGGTCGGTGGCGCGGCCGCGGTTGAGCGCCTTGCGCAGGCGTCCGACATGGACGTCGACGGTGCGCTCGTCGATATAGACGTCGCGGCCCCAGACGCGATCGAGCAACTGCTCGCGCGAGAACACGCGGCCGGGATTCTCCATCAGGAACTCGAGCAGGCGGAATTCGGTCGGGCCGAGCGGCACGTCGCGGCCGGCGCGGGCGACCCGTTTCTTCTCCCGATCGAGCTCGATGTCGCCGGCGGCGAGCACGCCCGCGACCCGCTCCGGCTTGGTTCGCCGCAGCAGGGCGCGGATCCGGGCCAGCAGCTCCGGCACCGAGAACGGCTTGACGATGTAGTCGTCCGCCCCGGTGGCGAGGCCGCGCACGCGTTCGGTCTCCTCGCCGCGGGCGGTGAGCATGATGATCGGCAGCTGGTTGGTCTCCGGACGCGCCCGCAGCCGGCGGATCAACTCGATGCCGGACAGACCCGGCAGCATCCAGTCGATCACCGCGAGATCGGGCGTGCTCTCCTTGAGCTTGAGATCGGCCTCGTCGCCGCGCACCGCCGATTCGACGGAATAACCCTCCGCCTCGAGATTGTAGCGGAGCAGCAGCGTGAGCGGCTCCTCGTCCTCGATGATCAGAATTCGCGCCGTCATTCAGCCCTCGAAACCGCGCGCGGTGCCATCGGTCACAACCGAAAGGGAACGCGCGTCGTGCTGGTGTTGTCGCCCTTCGGGCGCTCGTCCGGAAGAGGCCTGCCCTCGACCATGTAATAGATCGTCTCGGCGATGTTGGTGGCGTGGTCGCCCATCCGCTCGATGTTCTTGGCGCAAAACAGGAGGTGGATACAGACGCTGATGTTGCGGGGGTCTTCCATCATGTAGGTGAGCAGCTCGCGGAACAGCGAGTTGTTGACCGCGTCGACCTCCTCGTCGCCGCGCCACACCTGCAGGGCCTTGGTGACGTCGCGCCGCGAATAGGCGTCGAGCACGTCCTTGATCTGGGTCAGCACCAGCTCGGTCATGTGCTCGACCCCGCGCATCACCTTCTGCAGATTGAGCTCGCCGTCGAGCACCATCACGCGCTTGGCGATGTTCTTGGCGAGATCGCCGATCCGCTCGAGGTCGTTGGAGACGCGGAGCGCGCCGACGATATCGCGCAGGTCGATCGCCATGGGCTGGCGCCGCGCGATGGTGAGGATGGCTTTTTCCTCGATCTCGCGCTGCAGGAGGTCGATCTTGGAGTCCTCGGCGATGATGCTCTGGGACAGCACCGCGTCGTGGCGGTTGAGCGCATCGATCGCGTCGCCGATCTGGCGCTCGGCGAGACCGCCCATCTCGGCGATCATGCGCGACAGTTCCTGGAGATCGGCGTCGAATGCCTTGTGGGTGTGCTCGGTCAATACCATCTCGTCACTCCGCTTGCTCGCGTCAGCCGAAGCGGCCGGTGATGTAATCCTGGGTACGCCGGTCGGTGGGCGTGGTGAACATCTTGCTGGTGGTATCGAACTCGACCATCTCGCCGAGATACATGAAGGCGGTGTAGTCCGACACGCGCGCCGCCTGCTGCATGTTGTGGGTGACGATCGCGATCGTGTAGTCGTCCTTGAGTTCGTCGATCAGCTCCTCGATCTTGGCCGTCGAGATCGGGTCGAGCGCGGAGCAGGGCTCGTCGAGCAGGATCACTTCCGGCTTGATCGCCACGGTGCGGGCGATGCACAGGCGCTGCTGCTGGCCGCCGGAGAGACTGAGCCCGTTGGCCTGCAGCTTGTCCTTGGCCTCGTCCCAGATCGCGGCCCGGCGCAGCGCCGACTCGACCCGCTGGTCGAGTTCGGCGCGCGACAGCTTCTCGTAGAGCCTGACGCCGAAGGCGATGTTCTCGTAGATCGACATCGGAAACGGCGTCGGCTTCTGGAACACCATGCCGATGCGCGCGCGCAGCAGGTTGAGGTCCTGGCCGGGCTCGATGATGTTGTGGCCGTCCAGCAGCACCTCGCCCTCCGCGCGCTGATTGGGGTAGAGGTCGTAGATGCGGTTGAGGATGCGCAACAGCGTCGATTTTCCGCAGCCGGAAGGCCCGATGAAGGCCGTGACCTTGCGGTCGTAAAGCGGCACGTTGACGGTTTTGAGCGCCCGATTGTCGCCGTAATAGAAATCGAGATTTCGGACCAGCACCTTTTCCGCGAGCTTGCCGTGCGCCTCGGCGTCCTTGCCGGCGACCGGGACCGGCGGCGCAATGGCGGTGTTGGCGGTGTCCATGGAGTTCATGACGACTTCCTCGAACCGGCAAGCGCGCGCGCCGTGATGCTGAGCGCGAGCACCGCCATGGTGATGATGAGCGCACCGATCCAGGCGAGCTTCTGCCAATCCGCATAGGGGCTGAGCGCGAACTGGAAGATGACGACGGGAAGGCTCGCGATCGGCGCGTTGAGATCCGTCGAGAAGAACTGGTTGTTGAGGGCGGTGAACAGGAGCGGCGCCGTCTCGCCGCTGATGCGGGCGACCGCGAGCAGCACGCCGGTGATCATCCCGGCCCGGGCGGCCCGGTAGGAGACATAGCCGATCACATGGGCGCGCGGCATGCCGAGCGCCATCGCGGCCTCGCGCAGTTCCTTCGGCACCAGGGCCAGCATGTCCTCGGTGGTGCGCACCACGACCGGGATGACGATGATGGCGAGCGCGACCGCCCCGGCCCAGCCGGAGAAATGCCCCATCGGCGCGACCATGATCTCGTAGACGAACAGCCCGATCACGATCGACGGCGCGCTCAGCAGGATGTCGTTGATGAAGCGAACCACCATGGAGAGCTTGGCGTATTTGCCGTATTCGGCCATGTAGGTGCCGGCCAGAATGCCGATCGGCGTGCCGATCAGGACGGCGATCACGGTGAGCATCAGGCTGCCCAGGATCGGATTGAGCAGGCCGCCGGAGGCGCCGGGCGGCGGCGTCATCTCGGTGAACACCGCGAGCGAAAGTCCGCTGATGCCCTCATAGACCAGCGTCCCGAGGATCACGGCGAGCCAGCCGAGGCCGACCACGGTGGCGCCGATCGACAGGACGAGAACCATCGTGTTGCGGTGGCGGCGGCGGTCGTAAAGGTTCAGCATCGTTCAGCCCACCCGCCGTTCCATCCGCAGCAACATGTAGCGCGCCAGGGCGAGCACGATGAAGGTGATCACGAACAGGAGCAGTCCCAGCGCGATCAGGGAGGAGGTGTAGAGATCTCCCACCGCCTCGGTGAACTCATTGGCGATGGTGGCGGAAATCGTGGTGCCGGGAGCGAGGATGGAGGCCGACACCCGGTGCGCATTGCCGATGACGAAGGTGACCGCCATGGTTTCGCCGAGCGCGCGGCCGAGGCCGAGCATGACCCCACCGATGACGCCGACCCGCGCATAGGGCAGCACCACATAGCGCATCACCTCCCAGGTCGTGCAACCGACCCCATAGGCCGCCTCCTTGAGCACCGGAGGAACCGCCTCGAACACATCGCGCGAGATCGAGGTGATGAACGGCAGCACCATGATCGCCAGGATCAGGCCGGCGGTCAGCGTGCCGATGCCGTAGGGGGGGCCTTCGAACAGCGTGGACAGCACCGGCACGTGCTCGAATGTGTCGATCAGAAACGGCTGCACGAAGCGCTGCAGAAACGGCGCAAACACGAACAGGCCCCAAATGCCGTAAATGATGCTGGGAATGCCGGCCAGCAACTCGATCGCGATGCCGATCGGCCGGCGCAACCACATCGGGCACAGTTCGGTGAGAAACAGCGAAATCAGCAGGCCGAGGGGAACCGCGATCACCATGGCGATGATGGAGGTGACGAGCGTGCCGTAGATGGCCGCGAAGGCGCCGAATTTCTCGGTGACCGGATTCCAACGCTCCTCGTAAAGGAAGCTCAAGCCGAACTCGCTCAGCGCCGGGATCGAGCCCTGAATCAACGCGATGATCACGCCACCGAGAATGACGAGCACCAGGATCGCTGCGCCCCGCGTGAGATTTCGGAACGCCGCGTCGCCAAAGCGCAGCCGCCCCAAAATCTTGGAGCGCGAAGCCGCATCCGCAACAGCCGTGGCGCCACGTGACAAGGCGAGGTCGACCACCGGTTTCCTCCCGGGCTCATGCATCTTCGGCTCTCCGGTCTGCCCGACACCGGGAAGGCCGCTCAACCGGTGTTGCGCACCGTCGTTTCAGATCGCATCAGGCAGCGTACGGAAGTCCTAGAGGAGCCCTCGAGGCGCGAATTTGAACCAGACAGCACCGGTCGGAGCAGATGGAAGGCGCCGTGACGGCGCCTTCCCGATAATCGGACCACGCTGCACTCAATTGGAAAGCGCGTACAGCGGCTTGCCCGCCGCGTCTTTGACGTTGGCAGACCACATCTTCTCGATGGTGGCGACGACCGGAGTGGGCATCGGCACGAAATCGAGGTCTTCCGCCATCTTGTCGCCCTTCGAATAGGCCCAGGCGAAGAACTTCAGCGCTTCCGCTGCCGCCGCCTGATCCTTCGGCTGCTTGTGGATGAGGATGAAGGTGGCGGCCGTCATCGGCCACGATCCGGCGCCGGGCTCGTCGCTGAGGATCACGCCGTAGCCGGGCACCGAGTTCCAATCCGCATTGGCAGCCGCGTCCTGGAAGGCTTCCGAAGTCGGCGCGACGGTCTTGCCGTCCTTGTTGATCATCTTGGAATAGGTCATCTTGTTCTGCTTGGCATAGGCGTATTCCACATAGCCGATCGCGCCCTTGGTATTGGCGACGTTGTTGGCCACGCCCTCATTGCCCTTGGCGCCGATGCCCATCGGCCATTCCACCGCGGTCGCCGAACCGACCTTGGACTTCCAGTCCGGGCTGACCTTGGAGAGATAGTCGGTGAAGTTGAACGTGGTGCCCGATCCGTCCGAGCGGTGGACCACCGCGATCGCCTGGCTGGGCAGCTTGGCGGTCGGATTGAGCTTCTTGAGCGCCGGGTCGTCCCAGGTCTTCACCTGGCCGAGGAAAATCTTGGCCAGCGTCGGGCCGTCGATCACGAGGTCGCCCGGGCCGATGCCGGCGAGATTGAGGACCGGGACGATGCCGCCCATCACCATGGGGAATTGCACCAGACCGCTCTTATCCAGTTCGGCGCCCGACAGCGGAGCGTCGGTGGCACCGAACACCACGGTCTTGGCCTGGATCTGCTTGATGCCGCCACCGGACCCGATCGACTGGTAGTTGAGGCCGACCCCGGTTTCCTTCTTATAAGCGTCCGCCCATTTGGCGTAGATCGGATAGGGGAAGGTCGCGCCGGCGCCGGAGATGTCGGCGGCGGAAGCAGCGAGAGTCGACGCGACGGCGAGAGCGCCGGCCATCACCAGGGCTCGCAATGGGACAAAATTCTGTTTCACGAGTTTTCTCCATCCTTATGGGCCGGACTCGGACGACCACAGGCTCGACACCTGCGGCCTCCCCCAAGGCCGGGCCTTTGCGATATTGTTCGAATGCTGGCCTCGATCGCAGAGCACCCGGTTCGGGGGCCTCGGCCAGCTCTGGGTCTCCCCTGGCTCCAAGAAAACGAGAGAGCGAGCGGAGCTGGCGGGACGTTACGCCGTCGACGTCATCGTTCTATGTGACGATGATGACAATGACGTGACATAACAACATATTGATTTCAATCGGAAATACTCGTCAACGCCGGGGTCGCCAGGAGCGGCAGCCGGACCGAAAAAGTGGCGCCCGCGCCCGGCGTGCTCTCGATCATCAGGCGTCCCCGGTGGCGGTTGAGAATGTGCTTGACCAGGGCGAGCCCGAGCCCGGTCCCGCCCTGGGCGCGGCTCTCGCTGATGTCGACGCGGTAGAACCGCTCGGTCAGGCGCGGCAGGTGCTCCGGCGCGATTCCGGGGCCGTAATCGCGCACCGACACCACCGCCTCGCGCGCCTCGTCATTCGACGGCTCCCGCACCAGCGTGATGTCGACGCGGCGGCCGGGAGCGCCGTATTTCAGAGCGTTCTCGATCAGGTTTTCGAACACCCGGATCAGCTCGTCGCGGTCGCCGGGAACGCGGAGCGAGCTCGGCTGGTTGTTGATGATCTTGACCTCGACTTCACGCTCATGGGCGAGCGGCGACAGGCCGTCGGCGACCTGACGCACGAGCGCGCCGAGATCGACGGCGTTGTCGGGATGGATGTGGGCCTTCTGCTCGATCCGCGACAGCGACAACAGGTCGTCGATGAGGCGCGCCATGCGCGTCGCCTGCTCCTTCATGATGGCGAGGAAACGATCGCGCGCCGGCGCATCGTTGCGCGCCGGGCCCTGCAGCGTCTCGATGAAGCCCGACAGCGATGCCAGCGGCGTGCGCAGCTCGTGGCTCGCATTGGCGACGAAATCGGAACGCATCGCTTCGACGAGGCGCAGCGGCGTGAGGTCGCGCAGCGTCAGCAGGACGAGATTGCGGGCCTGGTTCGGGCTCTCGCCGGGCAGCAGCAGCGGCGCGATGGTCGCCTCCCACCACCGATCGGTCGGCACCCGCTCGAAGAATTCGACGCGGCGCACATTCCGGGTCGCGCCGACCGCGCGAATGGCTTCGAGCACGTCGGGCACCCGCAAGGCGAACGAGATCGGCTCGCCGCGCGATATGCCCGGCAAAATCTGCTGCGCGCTCGCATTGAAGGCGACGACCTGGCTGTCCGGCGCCAGCGCAAAGGCCGGGTCCGAGAGGCCGGCAATGATGGCGTCCACCATCCGGTCGGCGAGCAGCGGCATGGTGCGCTCGCCGTAGATCGAGGTTTCGTCGACACCCGGCATGGCCGCTTCCCGCACCAGCACGGCGAGCGCAATGACGGCAAAGCCGGTCAGCGCCGGGATCGGCGCCAGTCCCGCGAACTGCACCAGGCCGGCGAACAGGACGCCGGCCACCAGCAGCACCGGGCGCGCGCGAACGAAGCGGCGCAGGGCACCGCCGGCCACGAAGATCCTCATTTCGGCGTTCCTGGACCGCCATCGGAGTTGCTTTGCGCCTGGTTCGCGTGGTTCCGCCAGCGTGGCCGACACGGATGGTTTCCCTCTGTGTGGACCAGTCGCCCCACCATTTCAATAAGCTGATCCGGCCGACGGACCCGACATTCGACAGCCCGATGCCGGGCCGGACCAATCGAGCGCCAGCATTTCACACCGAGTCGGATGGCGCTCCGAAGTCATCGACTTGAGCATGATCCCGTCCGCAACGTCTGCAACCGTGCGGGATCACGCGGTGGCGAATGGATCCCGAAGGGTCGCAAATTCTTCGGCCGAGACCATACACATATTCGAACAATTCGGCGTGCCATCGGGATCGATCGAGCCGGTGGCTTGCCGTGTAACACGTGGCAACCACCAAATGGCGCGGTGATGACGGTTCTATGACGATTCGGCCGGCGGCTTTCCGGCGCCGCCATCGTCATTGCGGCCGCCGCTGCCGGCTTGCCGCGGCGCGATCATGTGGAACCACAATTCGCGGCCGCCCAGGATGGCGAGCGAGATTGCGAACGGCACGAGATAATAGAGCAGGCGGAACAGCAGCAGTCCCGCCAGCAGATCCTCGGTGTCGAACTGCCACAGCGCCACCAGCATGGCGGCATCGAAGACGCCGAGCCCGCCCGGGGAATGGCTCGCGAACCCCAGCAGCGTCGAGGCGACGAAGATCACCGCGACCGTCACGAAGCCGATATAGGGCTCCTCCGGCACCAGCATGTACATGGCGGCGGCGCAGCAGGCGAGATCGATGATGCCGACGAATATCTGCAACAGGGTGAGCGGCCCGTTGGGCAAAGTGACGAGCCAGTCGTTCCGGCCGACCACGCGCGGCGTTCGCCACACCCACACCACATAGGTGGCGAGCATGCCGATCACCGCGAACGCCAGGATGCGGTTGAACCAGGGCGGCAACTGGTCGATCGCCGAGGCCGCCTGGGGCGCATAGGCGACGCCCAGGCCCAGCACGGTCGCGTTGCCGAGCCAGAACGTCAGCCCGGCGATGAAACAGACCTTGGCGACATCGATGGCGGAAAGTCCGTGGCGCGAATAGACGCGGTAGCGCACCGCACCGCCGGTGAAGGCGCTGGCGCCCACATTGTGCCCCACCGCATAGCTCGTGAAGCCGGCCAGCGCCGCAACGCGGTAGGGCACGTCCGGCCGGCCGACCGTGCGGAGCGCGAACAGGTCATAGAATGTCAGGGTGAAATAGCCGGCCGCGACGAACATCGCGGCTTTGACCACATCGTGCTTCTCCACCGCCTCGACTGCATCGATGACATCCTCGAAATTGATGCCGCGGAGCATCCGGTAGAGCACGACGCCGGCGATGGCGATGATGGTGAGGCTCAACAGGAAGCCGACCCGGCCCCAACCAATTTTCACGTCGACCGATTTCAACAAGGATTGCAGGCCGCCGCTCATACAGGCTCCGGACGAATCTCGGCGCAATTGTAACTTGATCGATCAGATGCGCCGGTGGGCATTTGGTCGCGACCATTGCAGGCCGCGGACTGCGCTCGAGCGGTGCAACGCCACCGCTCTTACATGGTCCCGACGGCGCCCACGTCGCGCCAAGCAGCACTTCAAGAACCGAACTGCCCCCGGACGGCTTCGCCGACCGGGTCAATGCTTTGACGGCGCCGCCACGGCCGACCTATGCTCCGGACCGAGCCGAAAGGAGCGCCCCGCCATGGAGGTCGCCATCGTCGGCGGCGGGATCACCGGCCTGTCGCTCGCCTTGAATCTGCACGACCGCGGGCTCGCCTGCCGCGTGTTCGAGCGCGCCCCGCAAATCCAGGAGCTTGGCGTCGGGATTACCCTGCTGCCCCACGCGATGCGGGAGTTCGCGGCGCTCGGCCTGCAGGACGAGCTCTGCGGCGCCGGCATCGCCATCCGCGAAAGCTGCTTTTTCAACAGGTTCGGCCAGCTCATCTACCGCGAGGATCGCGGCCGCCATGCCGGCTACCCGTACCCCGAGGTCAGCATTCACCGCGGGCGTCTGCATTTGATCCTGCTCCGGGCGGCGGTCGCCCGCCTCGGCGCCGGCGCGGTCGTCACCGATCGGGAATGTGTCGGCGTCGAGCAGGACGAGGCGGGCGTAACCCTTCGCTTCCGCGAGACGACGTCCGGCCGCATGCTGGATCCGGTCCGCGCCGGCGTGGCGATCGCCTGCGATGGCATCAATTCTGCACTGCGCAAGCAGTTCTATCCCGATGACGCCGTTGCCTTTGCCGGCATCAACACCTGGCGCGGCATCACCCGCCACAAGCCTTTTCTCGGCGGCCGATCCTATACCCGCACCGGTTCGATCCTCACCGGAAAAATGGTCATCTATCCCATCATCGACAACGTGGACGACGACGGCAACCAGCTGATCAACTGGATGGCGGAGATCAAGCAGGACAGCTTCGCCAAGAACGATTGGAACCAACCCGGCAACCTCGCCGATTTCTTCGCGATCTACCAGGACTGGCACTTCGATTGGCTCGACGTGGCCGAGCTGATCCGAACCGCCGACCAGATCCTCGAATACCCGATGGTGGACAAGGATCCGGTCGCGCGCTGGACCTTCGGGCGGGTGACGCTCGCCGGCGACGCCGCCCATCCGATGTATCCGCGCGGCTCGAACGGAGCCGCGCAGGGCGCCATCGACGCCCGCACCCTCGCCGCCTGTCTCGCCGCCTGCCGTGCCGTCCATGGCGACCCGCGGGACGCCTTGAAGGAATATGAAGGCAAGCGGCTGGCGACCGCATCCCAGGTGGTGCGGACCAACCGGGAGCATCCGCCCGATTTCATCAACATCAAGGTCGAGGAACTGGTCGGCGACCGGCCGTTCGAGGACCTCGACAAATACATCACCCAGGAGCAGTTGCGGGCGCTGTCGGAGGACTACAAGCGGGTCGCCGGCTTCTCGCTCGCCGATGTCGCCACGGCGTGACGCGGCGGCCCACCCGCACCGCACAAATCCCGACCCGCCGCCGCATGACACCAAAAGTCGCGGACTTGGCGGGCTCTGGATCATGGGCAGAAATTGCAAAGTTCGGGGTGCAACTCGAGGCGATATCGCGCTAATGTCGCATTCGATTTCGATCGCCGCCGAAGGTTCGGCCGGCTCGCATGGGAGGAAGACATGACGGAGCACTCGTTCAGCACGCCGCGACGTGATCAAAGCGGCCGGCGCCGGCCTCGCCACCAGCCTGCTGGCCGGTGCGACCGCCCAGGCCCAGGCGCCCGCCGCCGCCGCGGGCGGAGCGGAATTCTGGACTGCCGAATACACCGCCAAGAAGGGCGACGTGTCGCTTGCGATGTATCGCAAGCGGGTCGGAGCGCCCGTCGCCGGCGGCGCCAAGAAGCCGGTGCTGTTCCTGGTGCACGGCTCGTCCAATGCCGCGCTGTCGAGCTATGACCTCGCCGTCCCGGGCCGCGGCGAATATTCGATGATGAACGTCTTCGCCCGCCTGGGCTACGACGTGTGGACCATGGATCACGAGGGCTACGGCAAGTCGTCGCGCACCGCCGGCAATTCCGACATCGCAAGCGGCGTCGAGGACCTCAAGGCCGCCATGCCGATCGTGGTCAGGGAGAGCGGGCAGGACAAGGCGCACATGTTCGGCACCTCCTCCGGCGCGATCCGGGCCGGGGCGTTCGCCCAGGCGCAGCCCGATTCGGTCGACCGGCTGGTGCTCGCCGCCTTCACCTACAAGGGAGAAAACGCGCCGACCCTGCAGGAGCGCGCCAAGCAGCTCGAATACTACAAGACCCACAACACGCGCCTGCGCGACCGCGCCATGATCCGCTCGATCTTCACGCGCGACAGCCTGCCCGAAGCCTACGATCAGGCGGTCGCGGAAGCGCTCGCCGACGTCGAGTTGAAATTCGGCGACCAGGTGCCGACCGGCACCTATCTCGACATGACATCGAAACTGCCGCTGGTCGATCCCCTCAAGGTGCTAGTGCCCGGTGCTGATGCTGCGCGGCGATCACGACGGCATCTCCACCAACAAGGACCTTTTCGAGTTCTACGACCAGCTCCCCAATGGCGATCGCCAGTTCGTCATCCTGCCCAAGGTCGCCCATAGTATCACCAATGCCAAGAATCGTGCCATGGCCTTCCACATGATGCACGCCTTCCTGACCATGCCGCCGCAGGTTTTCGTGTAAGAGGGCAGGTTCGATCACATCGCAAGGCCGGGCTTCTGCCCGGCCTTTGTGAACTTTGCATTGCAGCGTAACGCCACGACGGTCCGCCGAGCATGCGTGCGGTTCTGACAGACCGCAAATAAATCGTCGATCGTGAAGAAGGCAGCGGCGGGCGCGGGATGTGCGGGGCGCACCGGTCGGCGAGCAAGCGTAGCCCGGGTAGAGCGCTTGCGAAACCCGGGGCGGGCTTCGAGCGAGGTTCCCGGGTTTCGCTGCGCTCTACCGGGCTACAACTGAGGTTGCGCGAGGGCGTAACTAATCAAATCGATTCTCGCCCACGCGACACCCTCACGCCGGGCTGGTCTCCATCTCCTCGCCGAGCGCGATCGGATGCGCCATCGCCTCGTGCAGCTTGTCGACGTCGAGCTCGTTTTCCGAGCGGCTGATGACCACGCAGGCGACGCCGTTGCCGATGAGATTGGTCAGCGCGCGGCATTCGCTCATGAACTTGTCGATGCCGAGCAGCAGCGCGAGCGACTGGATCGGGATGTCCGGTACGATCGCGAGCGTCGCCGCCAGCGTCACGAAGCCGGCGCCGGTGACGCCGGAGGCGCCCTTCGAGGTGATCATCGCGATCACCAGGATCTCGAGCTCCTGGCCGAAGCTCAGCGGCGTATTGGTGGCCTGGGCGAGGAACAGGGTCGACAGCGTCATGTAGATGTTGGTGCCGTCCAGATTGAAGCTGTAGCCGGTCGGGACCACGAGGCCGACCACCGACTTCGACGCGCCGAGGCGCTCCATCTTGTTCATCAGGTTCGGCAGCACGGTCTCCGACGAGCTGGTGCCGAGCACGATCAGCAGCTCGTCCTTGATGTAGGCGAGAAAGCGCAGGATCGAGAAGCCGGCGAGCCGGGCGATGGTGCCGAGCACGAGCAGCACGAACAGCGCGCTGGTGATGTAGAAGGTCGCGATCAGCGCCCCGAGATTGACCAGCGAGCCGACGCCGTATTGGCCGATGGTGAAGGCCATGGCGCCGAACGCGCCGACCGGGGCGGCACGCACGATGATGCGGATGACGGCGAAGAACAGCCGGGCGGCGGTGTCGATGGCGCCGGCGATCTTCTCGCCGACGGCGCCCATCTGCGAGATGGCGAAGCCGGACAGGATCGAGATCAGCAGGACCTGGAGCAGGTCGCCGCGGGCGAGCGCGCCGAAATAGGAATCCTGGGGGATGATCGCCAGCAGATGGGCGACCAGACTGTCCTCCTTGGCGCGCGTGGCATAGCTCGCCACCGCCTTGGGATCGAGGGTCGCGGGATCGATGTTGAAGCCGCTGCCGGGATGCAGGAGCTCGCCGACGAGGAGCCCGATCGCCAGCGCCAGGGTCGAGACCACCTCGAAATAGACCAGCGTCTTCAGCCCGATGCGGCCGATCTTCTTGAGATCGCTCATCGACGCGATGCCGTGGACCACGGTGCAGAAGATCACCGGCGCGATCATCATCCTGATCAGCGCGATGAAGCCGTCGCCGAGCGGCTTCATCGGCACCGCGATGCTCGGATAGAAATGGCCGAGCGCGATGCCCAGCGCAATCGCGATCAGCACCTGGATGTAGAGCACCGTGTACCACGGACGACGGGCTGCCGGCGGACGGTCGGAGGCGACGGTGGGAGTGGCGGCGTCCATGGTTTCTCCTTCGCCGGGCACGGTCGCTTGCGCATCGGGGCGTGATGGGGTCGGTATCGATGCCGACGATACTCCGGCGGCGCGGCGACTGCCATCGACCTATCTCACAAGGGTCGTATCGCACAAGATCGCGATGCGGATACACTCAGCTATGGCGCCGCGAAAAATTCGTGCAGCGCGCGATAGGTTTCCTCGGGGGCTTCCTCCGACAGATAGTGGCCGCACGGCAGCGCCGCGGCGCCGCTTATGTCGGCGGCGTAGCGCTTCCAGATCTCGGCCGGCTCGTGGATGCGGCCGACCGCGCCGGTGGCGCCCCACAGCAGCAGCAGCGGCGTCTCGATCCTGCGGCCGGCGGCGTAATCCCTGGAATCCATTTCCAGGTCGACCCCGGCAGTGGCGCGATAGTCCTCGCACATGGCGTGGATCGTCGCCGGATTGCGGAAGCAGCGCATGTATTCGGCGAGCGCTTCCTTGCCGAAGAAGCTCAGGCCCTGCTCGGTCTTGGCCAGCTTCCTGGTGATGAAGTAATCGGGATCGGCCCCCATCAGCCGCTCCGGCAGGTCGAACGGCTGGATCATGAAGAACCAGTGATAGGCCGAAGTCGCCCATTGCCGGCTCACATTGTTGAAGAGGTGGTGCTGGGGGATGATATCGAGGATCGCCGCCCGCTCGACCTTGTCCGGGTGGTCGAGCGTCATGCGGTGCAGCACACGGGCGCCGCGGTCATGGCCGGCGGCCATGAAGCGGGGAAAACCGAGCGCCGCCATCACCTCGACCTGGTCCTGGGCCATGGCGCGGAACGAATAGCCGGAGTGGTCGGCGCCGCCCGGCGGCTTTTCCGAATCGCCATAGCCGCGCAGATCGGTGCAGACCACGGTGAAATCCTGGGCCAGGCGCGGGGCGAATTTATGCCAGCTCGCATGGGTGAAGGGATTGCCGTGCATCAGCAGCAGCGGCGGGCCGTTGCCGCCATGGACGGCGACGATGCGGGCGCCGCTGGTCGTGATCTCGGTGCGGGTGAAGTTCTCGAACATGGGAAACCAGAGGACGGACGAGAGAGGATGGGGGACGCAGAACGGATAAAAACATGTTCCGCGGCTTGTGTCTTGGCTCAACCGCCGTCTGGCGTCCGTCCTCCCGTCACGTAGGCAGGTTTCGGTGGGTTGACCAACGGATAGGCTGCGGATGCTACGTTAGCTTTCGTCAGCTACAGACATGTCGGGGCACACACCCTGGGCGGCAGCGGGCCAAAAGCGGAAGGAACATGCTAGGAGACGGGGATGCCTAGGAAGAGATCGCTTGACAGGGATGAACTGGAAGCGGAGGCGCGGACCGCGTTGCTCGTCAGGCGCAGCGATCTGCCGGTGCCGCTTGCCCATCCGACGCGCAGCTTCTTCGGCGGGCTTCCGAAGCTACCGCGGAAGATCGAATGGCCGCGCGGCAACATCCTTGCAGCCGCTTCACGTGAGCGGGAGACCGTTGCGCTGACCTTCATCGCGCAGATAGACCTGAGCGAACTGCCGGACTTCGATGCAAGGCCTTACCTTCCGCAGGTTGGCACGCTTTATTTTTTCTGCAGCTCCAGCTTCGTGGACGAGAGGAGTCCGCCCGGCCGGGTTATCTATCACCCCGGCAGCGCGGACCGGTTTCCGCAACGGGCGCCGCCCGTCGATCTTATGCCGCTCGGCGGCGAGGGAGACAACCAGGTCAAATGGCTGGATCCCGCCGCCGACCTTCATGCAAAGGTTGAGTTCAAGTATCCGATCTCCTTTCTGCCTTTCCAGGATTTCGGGTTTCAGAGCGACCCTGTCGGCGGCGAGCTCCTGACCGACTCCCTGTGCGAGGCTCTGAGGCCCGGCGAGCCTGAGCAACGCGACCTGCTCGAGCATCGACGCGCCGACGGCTTCATGACGGACGGAGACTGGCCGTTCAACTGGCTGATGATCGTACTTGCCGTCCGTTCGGTGCTCAGTCACGAGCGGCATGATCTTGAGCCGCCGCCCTGGCGTGGGCCGGCTGACGCGGAGACGCAGGCCGTGCTGAGGGAGATCGAGGCCGCCGCCGGCGGCTGGCTGGAACGCGGCGCGTCCATGCCGCCGCTGGACGGCGTCGATGCCGCTGTAAAATCAGCCTTTCGGGCCTGGTGGGCCGACGTCGTGAAGAGATACGAGACGATCGAAAAGCGGGTATCGACCTATGCGTTCCAGTTGCCGCGCGACCTCGGCGACGTGATAAATCATGTCATCAGATACGTGGCGGCGCATGATGAACGGGCGCTCGCTTCAGTTCCCCGCAAATATATTGAGAATCTTGAACGGCAAAATCACTGGACGGCGCCCGGCGCCGAGGCCGGCCGACGCCGTTCCTTCAGTACGCCGATTCATCAGATCGCTGGCTACGGCAGCAGTTGGCAGAGTGCGCCGGTCGAGCACCGCGATGACGTGCTGCTGCTGCAGCTCCACGGCGACCTTGCCTTTCTCGGCTGGCATCAGAACACCGGATGCGTGCTGCATTTCTGGCTCGATCCTGCCGCCCTGTCGGATCTCGACTTCGCGCGTATGGAAACGACGTTGGAGTGCGACTAATAGTGGCAATCCTTGCCATTGCAATGACATTCGGGAGTCAGCTCGGGTCGAGGGTGTGGACAGCCTGGTCATACGCCCCCCTCCGGCGCTCGGAGGTCTCCATTCGCCGGTGCAGACATGGTCCGCGAGAGGAGTGTCCGTCGTCGGGCCGTTCCATTCTGCCTAGTCCACGACCGCCCCGCTCGCCTTGATCGGGCCGGCCCACTTCTCGGTTTCGCTCTTGACGAATTTGCGAAGATATTCCGGCGTCGCCCGGTCATCGGCGACGATCTGGGCGCCGAGCCCCTGCAAACGCTCCTTCACCAGCGGTGTCCTCATGGCCGTCCACGCCGCATCGTTGAGCTTCGTGACGATGGCTTCCGGGGCGTTCTTGGGGAGGAAGATGGCATTCCAGGTATAGGCATCGACGCCCGATACGCCCTGCTCGAGCGCAGTCGGCACGTCGGGCAGCGCCGGCGAGCGCGCCTTGGCCATCACGGCGAGCGCCTTCACGGTGCCGCCGTCGATCTGGGCCTTGGCCGTCGTCAGTATGTCGCACAGGTAGTCGATGCGCCCCGCCTGCAGGTCGCCCATGGCCGGCCCGGTGCCGCGATAGGGCACATGGGTGACATGGGTGCCCATCGCGGCATCGAGCACGATGCAGGCGAGATGGGTGGCCGAACCGGTCCCCGCCGACCCGTAGGTCAGCTTGTCCTGGTTCTTCCTGGCGTAGGCGACGAACTCCGCGAGGTTGTCGACCGGCAGATCCTTTCGCACGATCAGCACGGTCGGGATTTCGGCGATCAAGGCCACCGGGGTGAAATCGGCTGCCGCATTGTAGAGCGGGCGCTTGTAGAGGGTCTGGTTCTGGGCGTGGGTGCCGACGGTGCCGAGCTCGATGGTGTAGCCATCCGCAGGCGACTGCGCGACCCGCAGGCCGCCGGTCATGCCGCCCGCCCCGCCGATATTTTCGATGATGATCTGCTGGCCGAGCGCCTCGCCCATGCGCTGCCCGATCATGCGCCCCAGCACGTCGGTGGGGCCGCCGGCCGCAAACGGAATGACCATGGTGATCGGGCGGCTCGGATAGGTCTGGGCCGCGGCGGCCGCGAGGCCGGCAAGGCCGAGCATGGCGGCGCCGGCGAGCTTCGACACAAGGCTGGACACGGCTTGCTGCGCACAATTCGGCTGGGCATCGTTCCTCCGCTTTTCGCGCACCATCGGCCACGCGCTCCGGGATGGTCAAGGCGCCGGCGCGCCGCGGCCAGCAACCCCCGCCTTGCCGCCACCGGCGCCGCGGCGTATGAGCGCACCCGGCATATGGGAGCAAGCGATGCACGACACCAGGGTGGCCATTGCCGGGCTCGGCGCGATCGGGCGCACGCTCGCCAGGCGCCTCGCCGCCGGCGTGCCGGGGCTGGTGCTGACCTGCGCGGCGGCGCGCGACCGCGCCAAAGCGCAGGCCTGGCTCGACGCGGCCGGGATCGAATGCCCGCTGGTCGGGTTCGATGAGTTTCCCCAGCCATGCCGATCTCGCCATCGAGTGCGCGCCGGCCACGGCGCTCGAAGAGATCTGCACGCCGATGCTCACCGCGGGCAAGCAGGTCATGGTGCTCAGCGCCGGCGCCCTGCTGCCGCGCCCGCATCTGATCGCACTCGCCCGCGAGCATGGCGGCCAGATCATCGTGCCGACCGGCGCACTGCTCGGCCTCGACGCGGTTTGCGCCGCGGCGGAAGGCACCATCCATTCGGTGCGGATGATCACCCGCAAGCCGCCCGCCGGCCTCGCCGGCGCGCCCTATCTGGTCGAGCACGGCATCTCGGTCGCAGGCCTGAACGCGGCGAAGCTGGTGTTTTCCGGCACCGCGCGCGAAGCCGCCGCCGGCTTTCCGGCCAATGTCAACGTGGTGGCGGCGCTCTCCCTCGCCGGCATCGGACCCGACCGCACCACCATCGAGATCTGGGCCGATCCCGCGGTGACGCGGAACTGCCACGCCATCGAGGTCGACGCCGATTTCGGCGCGGTTCTCGCTCGCGATCGAGAACATCCCGTCGGAGAATCCCAAGACCGGGCGCATCACCGCGCTGTCGGTGATCGCGGCGCTGCGCAAGCTCAACGCGCCGCTGCGGGTGGGGACGTGAGAGCCCGATCGAAGTCGATTGCACGCAAACCCTCCGCGCCGTCATTCCGGGTTCGCGCAAGCGCGCGCCCCGGAATGACCGCCCTCACGCGGCGATGCGGAAGCTCGCGGGGCTCGCCATTTTCCAGGCCTCGCGGAAGCGCGGGTCCTCGCCGCCGCCGTCGAGGAGTTCGCCGGGCCGCAATGTCGGATAGAGGTCGGCATAGGTCATGACCTCGCGCGGCGACACCCGGCGGGAAAAATGCGCCGGCATGAATTCTTTTGGGTGATCGAGACCCGCGGCCGAGACGATTTCCGCGAGCGCTTGCAGGCTGGCGGCGTGGAAATTCTTCACTCGAACCCATTTGTCGCCGACCACCAGCGCGCGTTGCCGGATCCGGTCCTGGGTCGCCACGCCGACCGGACAGCGGTCGGTGTGGCAGCTCTGCGACTGGATGCAGCCGAGCGCGAACATGAAGCCGCGCGCCGCGTTGCACCAGTCGGCGCCGAGCGCCATGGCGCGGGCGATGTCGAAGGCCGACACGATCTTGCCGCTGGCCCCGAGCTTGACGCGGTCGCGCGCATTGATGCCGATCAGCGCGTTGTGGACGAAATTCAACCCCTCCCGCATCGGCATGCCGATGTGGTCGAGGAACTCCAGCGGCGCGGCGCCGGTGCCGCCCTCGGTGCCGTCGATCACGATGAAATCCGGATAGATGCCGGTCTGCAGCATCGCCTTGCACAGCGCCAGGAACTCCCAGGGATGACCGACGCAGAGCTTGAATCCGGCCGGCTTGCCGCCGGACAGGCGGCGCATCTCGGCGATGAACCCCATCATCTCGATCGGGGTCGAGAACACCGAATGGCCGGACGGCGAGATGCAGTCGAGACCGATCGGCACGCCGCGGGTCGCCGCGATCTCCGCCGAAACCTTGGCGGCGGGCAGCACGCCGCCATGGCCGGGCTTGGCGCCCTGGCTCATTTTCAGCTCGACCATCTTGACCTGGTCGAGGGTGGCGGACTGCGCGAACCGCTCCGGCGAAAAGCTGCCGTCGGGATTGCGCGCGCCGAAATAGCCGGAGCCGATCTCCCAGATGATGTCGCCGCCGTTTTCGCGGTGATACGGGCTGAGGCCGCCTTCGCCGGTATCATGGGCGAAATTTCCGGCCTTGGCGCCCTTGTTGAGGGCGCGGATGGCGTTCGGGCTCAAGGCGCCGAAGCTCATGGCCGAAATGTTGAACACCGAGGCGTCGTAGGGCTTGGTGCAGTCGGGACCGCCGACGGTGATCCGGAACGGCTCGATCGCATGGGGCCGCGGCTGCATCGAATGGCGCACCCATTCGAATCCGTCGCCATAGACGTCGTACTGGGTCCCGAACGGACGCTTGTCGAGCACCATCTTGGCGCGCTGATAGACCACGGCGCGCTTGTCGCGGCTGAACGGCGTGCCGTCCTTTTCGCCCTCGAAGAAATACTGCCGCATCTCCGGCCGCATGGTTTCCAGGAGGAAGCGCAGATGGGCGGAGATCGGATAACTGCGCAGCACCGAATGCCGCGTCTGCACCAGGTCATGGGTGCCGAGGATGGTCAGCCCGGCAAACACGACGAGCGGAACGGCCAGCACATAGATCGCGGCGGGAGCGGCAGCGACGGCGAGCAGCAGGGCCACCGTGAACAGGATGCTCAGCGTGTAGCAGATGTAGCGCGGCGTGAACGCCAGTCGCAGGGTGCCCATGGAAGTCCCCTCCCGGTCGTAGCGCAGGGTCCGAACCGGCGGCTTGTTCGATGTAATCCGGCCTCCAAAACGGTTTTGTGAATTCTGCCCCGGCCGCCGGTATGCGGGCGTGCGGCCGGTCGAACCTCGAAAGCGCCCCTCAGTCCTTGGCGCGTTCCACGTAGGAGGCGTCTTCGGTCGACACCACGATGCGGGTGCCGGTGACGATGTGGGGCGGCACATTGGTGCGCAGCCCGTTGGAGAGCTTGGCCGGCTTGTAGGACGACGACGCGGTCTGGCCCCTTGTGGTGGGCTCGGTCTCGACCACCTCGAGCATCACCCGCGGCGGCAGCTCGATGCTGACGGGAACGCCGTCATAAGTGGCGAGATGAACCTTCATCTCCGGCTGGAGAAAGGCGGCCTGGTCGCCGAGGATGTCCGCGCTGACCGCGACCTGGTCGTAGTTTTCCATGTTCATGAAATGGTGGCCGTCGCCGTCCTGGTAGAGGTACTGGAATTCGCGGTCCTCCACATGGGCGCGCTCGACCTGGTCGGTGGTCTTGTAGCGCTGGGAGGACTTCACCCCGTCGCTGATCCGGCGCATGTCGAGCTGGGTCACCGGCGTGCCCTTGCCGGGATGGATGTTTTCCGCGGTCAAGATGACGTAGAGCTTGCCGTCGAGTTCGACGATGTTGCCCTTGCGGAGCGAGCTGGCGATGACTTTCACAGGTAAAATCCTTCGATCGGTCATGGGCCGGGTCGCCGCAGGCGCGGATCCGGCCGGATTCGAGGCCCGCAACATACTGATCCTGCGCCCTCGCGCCAGCATTTTCGGCACGGCGGAGGCCGTACAATCGGGTCGCCGCCGGGCGAGATGAGGCTGGGAATCCCGATGCCGCAGGCCTCGCCCTGGTGGACGCCCGACGTCCATGCCGACCGGCAACCGTTCCTGCAGGCGCGGCGGCGGATTCTCGCGGCGCTCCGCAGCCACCTGGAGGCGCAGGATTTCGTCGAGGTCGAAACCGCGATCCTGCAGAGGTCGCCCGGCAACGAGGCCCACCTCCATGCCTTCGCCACCGAGCTGGTGGCGCCGGACCGCACGCGCATGGCGCTCCATCTGCACACGTCGCCGGAATTCGCCTGCAAGAAGCTGCTGGCGGCCGGGGAGCGGCGGATCTTCGAGTTTGCCCGGGTGTTCCGCAACCGCGAGCGCGGCGCCCTGCATCATCCGGAATTCACCATGCTCGAATGGTACCGGGTGGCCGAGCCTTACGAGGCTCTGATGGCGGACTGCGCGGCCTTTCTCGCCGCCGCGGCCACCGCCGCCGGAACCACGACATTCACCTTCCGCGGCCGCAGCGCCGATCCCTTCGCGGCGCCGGAACGCGTCACCGTCGCCGCCGCCTTCGCGCGCCATGCCGGCATCGACCTGCCGGCCACGCTTCGCGACGGCGAGCCCGACCGGGCTGCCCTCGCCGCCCAGGCGCAAGCCGCCGGAATAAGGCTCGCCGCTGACGACGGCTGGAGCGATATATTCAGCCGGGTGCTGGTGGAGCGGATCGAGCCCCATCTCGGCAATGGCCGCGCCACTCTGCTGACGGAGTATCCGCGGGCGGAAGCGGCGCTCGCGCGCGCCAAGCCGGGGGAGCCCGGGGTCGCCGAGCGCTTCGAGCTGTTTGCCTGCGGGGTCGAGCTCGCCAACGGGTTCGGCGAACTCACCGATGCGGCCGAGCAGCGCCGGCGGCTCGAGGCCGAGATGGTGAGAAGCAGCGGCTCTATGGCGAACGCTATCCGATCGACGAGGATTTCCTCGCCGCGCTCGCCCTGATGCCGCCGGCCTGCGGTTGCGCGCTCGGTTTCGACCGGCTGGTGATGCTGGCGACCGGGGCGTCGCGGATCGATCAGGTGATCTGGACGCCGCTGCCGGAACCCGGAAAGGACGATCGATGAGGGCAAGGGAACTTCCTACGCCGAGTTCTCCGCCCCCTCCCCCGCAAGCGGGAGAGGGAGTAAAAGCCGTTCGATTGCGCTCGGCGACAATAACCTTGCAGTGACGGCGACCTTGCGCAGCGTGGCGCAATTGCAGGACGCCGGCCTGGTGCCGGCGTCGCGCGCCGCCGCGCTCGAGCCGGTGGCGGCGCGCTATGCCGTCGCGATCACCCCGGCAATGGCCGCCCTGATCGACCCGGACGATCCCGATGACCCGATCGCGCGCCAGTTCGTTCCCGACCCGGCGGAACTTGTGGCGTCACCGTACGAACGCAGCGACCCCATCGGCGACGACGCCTTCAGCCCGGTCGAGGGAATCGTGCACCGCTATCCCGACCGGGTGCTTTTGAAGCTCGTCCATACCTGCCCGGTCTATTGCCGGTTCTGCTTTCGCCGCGAGATGGTCGGACCCAATGGGCGGCGGGGCCTGACAGCACGGCAGCGCGCCGCCGCCTATGACTACATCCGTGCCCGTCCGCACATCTGGGAGGTGATCCTCACCGGCGGCGATCCGCTGGTGCTGCCGGCGTCGCGCCTGCGCAAGGCGGTCGAGGCGCTTGCCGCCATCGACCACGTCAAGATCGTCCGCATCCACACGAGGGTGCCGGCGGTGGCGCCGGAACGCATCACCGCCGACATGATCGATGCCATCAAGGCGCGGGGCAAGGCGACCTATGTCGTGCTCCATGCCAACCATCCCCGCGAATTGACCCCGGCCGCCCGCGCCGCCTGCGCGCAGATCATCGATGCGGGCATCCCGATGCTGAGCCAGTCGGTGCTGCTGCGGGGCGTCAACGACGACGCCGACATCCTGGCGGAGCTGATGCGCGCCTTCGTCGCGTGCCGGATCAAGCCCTATTATCTCCACCACGCCGATCTCGCGCCCGGCACCGGCCATCTGCGCACCTCGATCGAGGCGGGCCAGGAGCTGATGCGCCGCCTGCGTGGCCGCGTCTCCGGCCTGTGCCAGCCCGCCTATATGCTCGACATTCCCGGCGGCGCCGGCAAGGTGCCGATCGGCCCGCAATATATTTCGAGCGGCGATGGAGAGACGGGCGAAGGCGCGATCGAGGTGCGGGCGATCGACGGAACGACGCACGGTTATCCGTGAGCGGGCGGCTGGGGCAATCGAGCTCGGTCGCGGCACGAGCCGACCTATGCCGACCCTATCGGTGTCCTTGCCCGGCTTGATCGGGCCAACCAGTACTCCCGGTCGGCGCTTACTGGATCGCCCGCTCGTGCCGGGCGATGACAGCGAAGGGTCGACCCGAACGAAAAACGCTCTAGTTTCTGCCCGGATTCTGGATCGGGGCCTTGTCCTCTTGTTCTATTTCGCCGGGGGTTCGAACCTTGCGAAGATGCCCGTACATAAGCTCCTCTACGTACGACACACAGTTGAATTCCAACAATTGCATGTTCTTTTCCATCCGCCGGTACAGCGGCATGCTCATCTTCCAAGGACGCGTGTAGATCTTCGGATCGTCGACAGTCACTTCATAGAGAAGCGTATTCTCGCTGGTGCGTGTGTAACGCTCAGTGAGGTGCAATGCGTCGCTATGGTAGTCGCCTGACCGGTCAAACCAGGTATCCTCAACCATCCCGGTCACGTCGACCACCAACGTATCCCCGTCCCACGAACCGCTCGACCAACCCATCCATGAATCGACCGGAGCCTTGCTCTTCATCCCGATATTCACGACTCGTGAGGCGAAGGCAAATTCGTAGGTGAACGACACGTATTGCGGCGATTGCACGATTTGAAATGGAAACGGCATGTAAGTCGCCCGTGGCAGGCCGGGCAGGAAGCATTTAACAACCGGATCCAGAGCGAGCCAATTTGCTTCATTTTCCTTCTTCTTGGCAAGCGCCTCGGGCCGATATGGAAGCGGTCCGTCTTCTACGACGCCAAGGCCTGCCGGAATTCCGCCCACCGCCCCCATCACGACAAGCGGTCCTGCCTTCGCATCATGGGCCTGGATATCCCATTCCGCGGTGTTTATGGCCTGCCAGATCCCGCTCAAGTCCGGCTTACCATCGGCGGTTCGCGGGGCTCTGTATTCGGGGGCAGCAGCCGGCGGCCGCGCCGGCGCCTCCTGCGCAAATGCCGGGGACGCGATGGTCCCTTGCACGATCGGCAAGAGGATAGCCATGATGGCTATGTACGTATTGGAAGCTCGCATTCAGATCCTCCATTCGAATCGAGCACCAGCTCATCATGGTTTCGGCTTGGCGGGTTCTTCTGTCGTAGTTCCCCTTTTCCAGCAGGTTCGGGAAAGGTACAAAATCGATTCCACCTTCCTTCGCGGGGGGCGAGACGCGTCCGCTTGTTCCACGATCGGCCCAGTGATCTGCACTTCATGGCCAACCTGGAAATTCAGCATCTCCTGATCCCCTTGAAGCCGAAACACCAGTGGCGCCGTCGCGGCAAACGGAGGCGCTCCCGCCACGGGTGGCCTTTCGCTACCTCTCCAGTCCGTAATGAGGAATTCCCCCGTGGGGGATTTTGCCACACAACCGATTGAAACGAAGTTATCCCCGCGATCCATTGACTTGCCGTAAATCGAGGTTGCATCCGGGACACCGGGAATGTGAACCCTTTGGGTGGGCGCCCCGGCCTGCCCCAGCGCACTGGCTGTAAAACAAACAACCAAACCCAACGAACTCACTACGGAGAATGTCTCGTCCACTTCGACTCCCCAATGATCTTAGCGTTTCTCACGCACGACCCGAAAACCGAGGTCGAAGTGTCGGTAATCCTCCGGAAAATGCATGCGAAGTGACACTCGCGTCAGCCACGGTCCATCGTCGTGGAAGGTCCCACCGCGCACTCCCCGCCCCCCATCACTGCTGTCGGGCCCGTTGGGATCAGGCGTCGGACTCTTCGCGTAATATTTGGAGTCGTACCAATCCTGCACCCATTCCGCCACATTCCCGCGCATATCGTAGAGGCCCCAAGCATTGGGCTTTTTATTTGCCACAGGTTGCGTCTTCTCTACGTTATACCAGGCCCAATCGTCCGGTGGCGAGCGCCGGCCCAACGAGTTCGCCACTGTCGCGCCCGCAAACTGGTCCGCCGTGCCGGCTCTCGCCGCGTATTCCCATTCGGCTTCGGTTGGCAGCCGATAGGCAAATCCGTCGTTGCCTGCGCTTAGTTTGCTCAGGAACACCTGAACATCCTGAAAGCTGACTTGTTCCACGGGAAGGGTGTCGCCCTTGTAGCGACTGGGATCAGAGCCCATCACGGCTTGCCATTGTTTTTGAGTCACTTCCGTCTTTCCGATTTCGAAGGCTTTGGTGATTTGTACGGTGTGCCGCGGCTTTTCGTCCGCGCTACATTCCACCGGCTTTGCACCTTCAGAGCACCCCATCGAGAACTGCCCGGCGGGAACCGAAACGAACTCCATGCCCAAATCGTTCGTGCTGTACGAAACGGCCGACCCCTTCTGAGCGGCCGCGAGAGCCCAAGCCGAAATCGCCAAGCCATATGCTCCGATCGTAAAGGTCGCTGCCAAGACGCTCGCCCGTCGAGCGACGCGATTGCGATCAGCCATGCTGTGCCTCTTCGATGATTCCACACGCCGAAACGGTATTCGCTTGGGATTCGCGCTTCCTCACTTGCTGGTCCCCGGAAAGTCCTTTGGTGCGTCGGGGCTGGATCCGCCCACGAAGAGCAATCGCCCATCCGGCAACGTAATATCGCGTCCGTTCGCTCTCAAAGCTCCGTCCTTTGCGCGGTAGCCGTTCACTACGATCACGGTGCCAGGAGCCAAGGACTCCTTCGTGAACCCCGCTCTTATCAACGTACCTGGAGGTCCAGCCTCGACGGCCCAATTCTCAATGTTTCCGTCAGGCTTTTTGACATCGATGTAGACCCACGAATGGGGATTGATCCACGCCATCTTGGTCACGGATCCCGTCAGCGTCACTGGCTTATTCGCATCGTATTCGGCAGCAAACGAGTGATGCGCGCTCGCTGAAGGGGCCAAGGGAATTATCGCCGTCGCGATGAGCATAAACATCAGCAAGCTGCGGTGTTTCATGGCTTCATCTCCGTGCCAATCCTTGCTCAATCACTTGGCTGCTATTTCTCTTGCTGTTCGGCTTCTTCCCTCTCTTTGGCCCGTGCTCCGGATAACGTGAACTCGAGATTGACGTTGCCTTCGTGGCACGCATACTCCACGAGTTGTTCCTGATCCGTCAGCCGCCACATTACGAATTCTACGCTATACGGTTTCGTCCGGGTTGCTGGATCATTCATCGTGAATCCGTAAAGCAAGTGCGTGTCATCCAGGCGCTTCCAGCGCTCGGTTAGACGCTTCGTCGCTGCCCCGTCAGCGTCCGCCGCGAAATTGGTATATTCAACGACGAGTGTATCGCCATCCCAGTGCCCTCGCGCAGCACCCGTCTCCAGATGAGCGCTCGCGGGGGGACGCGGACGTCCGTCTAGGTAGATCAACTGCGATCGAAGGGCTTCCACACGAACGACCACCACCTCGGGGCTCTGAATAATCTGCAAGGTGGATTCCTGGCCCCCGGGACCTGACCCCGTAAACGCCGGACCGACGCCGATTGGCCGAACGCACCGGCTCGAAGGAGGACGGTCTTCCGGACCAGTAGCCGGACGATTTAACAAGTAGTCGGCACGGGCCCGCTGTTCCCTGGCGGCAGGAGTGAGCGGAGGCAGTCGCCCATCCGGTGGATCGACCACCTGAGACGTACGCAGACTTGTCATCGGCACTTTGAACCAATAACCGTCTCTCCAGAACGTGTTGTATGCATCCGTAGTTTTTTCACCCGGCGGAGTATTAGTGGGTTCAGTGCGAAGGTCGAACTGTCTCTGCTGCGCAGCATCCTCAAGCTCGGCCCGGACTGACGAATCATATTCCAACTTGTCAGATTCGTTGCCCGGCCGCTCGATTGGCGTGAGGATCGAGCGGCTCCATATACCCTGCAGGTCTGGCTTGCCATCAGCTGTCCGTGGCACTTCGCCAACCGGGTATGCTGCGAAGCTTGCCTTCCAGTCGTAGGGCTGTTCCGGTGCCCTGGTCTCAGTCTTGGCAGGGGGCTCCGCGACGGGCTGAATGGGGCAACTTAATGCAAGGCACGGCGCGGTTCCACTCTTCGGGGCTGGTTGAGCGGCTGAAGCGGTTCCCAGCAGGCCGGCGATGGCTACCGATCCAAGCCCGACTGCGAAATTCGTAGGACGCATCGCGTGTCTCCTCCGACGTAGATTGCTCGGATCGCCAACACGTCATCCCTATTTTGCCACCTTTTGATTATGGATCTGTTTATGAACCTGTCAATATCCTCATGGCAGCGTATCCGCGTGGCAGCGTATCCTGTGAGATGTTGCAATGCAGCACGCGCTTCCGCAGCCGGTCGAAGAACCGCCGCCCTGTCCATGGCTCGGATGTTCTCCTTTCGCCGGCTGCAGACATGGTCCGCGCGAGGAGCGTCTGTTGGTCGGGCCGATCCATTCTGCTCAGAGCGCCATCGCTTCAACCGATCGGATCGCGCTCAAATTTCCGACAAGTCTGCAACTTTTCGGAATCACGCTCTGTCGCCGCCGGATTTGCGCGCCGGCGCGGCCGGCGCGGGTCGCTCGCCGGCAGCCCGTCCACCATGCCCTTGCACCCGGCCCCGTCGAAGGTGCGGCACGAGTGGCCGCCGGTCACGAACGCGGCGCCGGCGTGGAACATCTCGTACTGCACGTGCCGCGAGGCGAATTCCGAGCCGAGCGCGTCCCGGGCGAACTTGAAGAGCTTCACCCGCTCGGCACCGTCGACATCTGGCCTGTCTGTTGGCCGATCGGATCAGTCGGGCGGAGTCCGACGGTGGTGATCGAGGTGCACCGCGGCGAACGGCTTCCAAACTGCGCCGCGTCGTCGCGCACCCGCGCCGCCGGCGTCGGCGACCGCGCGAGCGATATTGCGACGACTACCCCAGGCGCGATTATCGACCGCATTCTCATAGGTGGCTCCCGGCACCACCATGTTCCACTTGACCGTCCAGTTGTAGGTGTCGTCGAACCGCTCGAGGGTGTACGGCTGCGGCGGGGCGTGAAGGAGGCGCCAGGTCGCCAGCTCATGGGGCTCCATCAGGCCGCCGGTTGTGCACTTCGATCGAGCCGGGCCAGGAGCTGAAGCGCCGCCTGCGCGGCCGCGTTTCCGGCCTGTGCCAGCCCGCCCATATGCTCGACATTCCCGGCGGCGCCGGCAAGGTGCCGATCGGCCCGCAATATATTTCGAGCGGCGATGGCGAAACGGGCGCCGGCGAGGTCGAGGTGCGGGGGGCAAAGTGGTGACGATTACGCCCTATCCGCTTTCGCCAGGGCGGGCGCTTTGAGGGGGTTGCCTGCAGCCTTCCGGGCGGCGATTGTGATACATCGTGCCGCCCGGGTTCATGCGGCTGCAGGTCCAGCCAGGCCCGGCGGGAGAACCAATAACGGAGAGAACGATGTCCAGATTTGCTTGCACAGCGCAGCTTCTCGCAGGCGGCATCGCTGCTGCCTTCACGGTCGCGAGCGCGGCGGCGCAGACCGCGTCGCCGCCCGATTTCTCCTCGAACCTCACCTCATGGGCGGCCGGCATCGGCGTGGACTTCACCCCGGTCGAAGGTTCGCCGAGCCCGTTGCGCCAGGATCCGGCCCATCCTTTCGTGCCCAATGGCACGGGCCGGCAGCCGACCTACCGCATTGCGGATTTGTCCAATCCCATTCTCAAGCAATGGGCCAAGGACATCATGAAGAAGGACAATGACGAGGTGATCGCCGGCAAGATCGCCTTCACCCCCCGCCAGTCCTGCATGCCCGCGGGAGTTCCCGGCTTCATCCTATATGGGGGCGGCGCGGTTCGCTTCCTCCAGACGCCCAAAGAGGTCACAATGATCTTCGACGGCGACATGCAGGTGCGCCATGTCTACATGGATGTGCCGCATTCCACGAACGTCAAGCCGTCCTGGTACGGAGAATTGGTCGGCCATTACGAAGGCGACACGCTCGTCGTCGACACCATAGGCCAGAACACCAAGACCGTGGTCGACGCCTACCGCACGCCGCACTCCGACAAGCTCCACGTCGTCGAGCGCTGGCGGATGGTCGACAATGGCGACGCGCTGGAAGTTCTCGTGACTGTCGACGATTTCGACACCTACAATCAGTCCTGGCAGGGCTTGAGGCGCTACCGGCGCGCGCAGGGACAGCTTGGCGAGCAGATTTGCGCCGAGGGAAATTTCCTGCTGTTCGATTATGGCATTCCGGTCGCCAAGACGCCGGATTTCTGAAGTGGGCCTGGTGGCTGGGCCGAGCGCGCGGCGGACAGTCACGAAGATCGAATGGATGTCCGCGACTTCGCATGTCGCGGACATCCATGCAGCCATGCGCTGACCGTCGGCTTGCGACGTCTCTCGAAGGCACGCAAGGATACCCAAGGAGGCGAACATGACCTGGACGGCATTCTCACGGACTTCGATCGGCGTCGCTGCGTTGACGGGGCTGCTCGCCTTTTCTTCCGCGGGACAGGCAAGAGATTACCTCAAAGGAGAACGCCCGCAACAGCGAGGCTACTCGGAAGCGGTGATCACCGAAGGCGGCAGAACGGTGTGGCTCGCCGGGCAGACCGCAACGGTGGACGACGCGGGCAGGTCGCTGGCGGGCGACTTCGACGGCCAGGTCCGACAGCTTTTCAAGAACCTCGACCGCACCCTCCAGAAGGCGGGCGGCAAGCTCGGCGACATGGTTCAGATGACCGTGTTCATTACCGACGTTCGCAACGGCGACCGCCTCACCCAGATCCGCCGAGAGGTATTCGGCGACAATTTCCCGGGCAGCGCTCTCATCACGATTACCGCGCTGGCCGTTCCCGACGCCAAAATCGAAATCCAAGGCTACGCGGTGATCGGAGGCAAATAGGTTTCGGGCGAGGTTTGCCGGGCTGCGCGGCTCCCGGCGACGCGGTTCTGGAGCAGGTCGTTGTCGCCGGCGCAGCGGTAATAGTCTCGTGCAGCTGCGGCTTGGTCGCGATCATGGGCCTCGAACAGATCGAGGCGCGGCCGCTGTTGCAGGAGGCGACGTGGTCGGAACGCCTCGTGGATCGTCACATCGGCGACGCGCTCGCCGTTTATGGAAACGTCGCGCCCGTCGCGCAGGCTTTCGAGATGATCTTGACCACTGCGTGCCGCCAGCATCGTCCATCTCGTCCATCCGACATGGGCAGGCCCCCATCCGCAATCCGATGGGCGGAAACCGCCATAGCATGGCGCAACTGCTCGGGCACAGGCGGTTTCCTGCGCCGGAACCGCCGGCGGCCACGAGGGCGGCCATGAGGGTAGGCCATGAGGGGGGCACGGGGATAGTCGCAACGATACCAGAGGTTAAGGGAACCTTTTGAATCGCTATGCTAGTGTTCTGTCGCTGCCTTCGGGCGTCGACAGCGCCCGGGGGGCGTCGCAGACCCTAAAAAAGCCGTCGTCGGGCTGCGCAATCCGCCGCAGCGACAGATACGGACCGCCTCGTTCATGGACATGATTCTCATCAAGATTTTGGCGGCCTTCCTGGCCCTGAGCCAGGTCACGACGCGCCCGGACGCGATCCGGACCCAGTTCGATCCGGCACGCGACCGCGCGGAGGTCGTCCAGATCATGCGGGACGGCTGCGGCCATTTCCGCAAGGCATTCGATGTCGAGTTCGATCGACCTCGACGATCTCATCAAGACCGCCATGGACGACCCCAGCGCGTTTTCCGCCGAGATCAAGTCGCTTCACGGCTTGAAATTCGAGAGCCTGATCCTGGTCTACCGCCAGTTCTGCAAGAACGAGGACGTCAAGGATTCCCCGGTCGATATCGGCGAGGTCATCCGTTTCTACGACGACGCCATGGCCGACCTGCCGGACCATACCCGTCTCCAGGGGCTGCGGAACGCCGGCGCGGGCGGCGTGCTCGACGCCAAAGGCGAGCGCTTCGCCGACCTGTCGGAGAGCAACCGGCGCATCTGGGTGCCGCTGAAGGACATTCCCCTGCACGTGCAGAAGGCCTTCCTCGCCGCCGAGGACAAGCGCTTCTATGAGCACAAGGGCGTCGACGAGCGCGGCCTGATCCGCGCCATGATCTCCAACCTGGCCCGCCCCGGCCGGCCCCAGGGCGGCTCGACCATCACCCAGCAGGTGGTGAAGAACCTGCTGGTCGGCGACGACGTGACCTATGAGCGCAAGATGCGCGAGGTCATCGTCGCCTCGCGCATCGAGCGCAGCCTGTCCAAGGCGGAGATTCTGGAGACCTACCTCAACACGATCTATCTCGGCCGCGGCGCCTGGGGGATCGAGCTTGCCGCCAAGACCTATTTCGGCAAGCCGGCCGCCGCGCTGACGCTCACCGAGGGCGCCATGCTCGCGGGCCTGACCAAGGGGCCGACCTATTTCGGCCCCGACCGGCATCCCGACCGCGCCCAGGAGCGGCTCGCCTATGTGCTGACCCGGATGCAGGAGGACGGCGACGCCGGGGCGGTCGATCCGGCCCGAAGCGCCCTGCCGCAGATGGTCGCCTATGACCACGCCGCCCAGCGGGATTCCGGCTACTACTTCCTCGACCATGTCAGCCGGGAGGCCCGCACGCTGGCCGGCGTCCCCAGCCTGACCACCGCCTCGACCACGGTGCACACCACGATCCGTCCCGACCTCCAGCACGCCACCGAGGCGGCCCTGCAGGAAGGCCTCGCCCAGTACGAGATGCGCAACGGAAGGGTCGAATGGCACGGCGCCGAAACCAACATCGGAGAAGCGGTGCGCCGCATCGAGGCGGCGGCCGGCGGCGCCAAGGGCAAGCCGGCCTGGCTGCAGGCGCTGGCGGCCGCCCACCCGCCGCTCTATGACGTGCACTGGACGACCGCGGTGGTGCTCGGCACCGGCAATGACCGCAATGGCGGCTTGCGGGTCGGGCTCGCCGACGGCCGCGTCCTGCCGCTGGCTTCGACTAGCGGCGTCAGGCGGGGCATCGGTCTCTACGATGTCGTGTTCGTCAAGTTGACCGAGCCAAAGAACAAGCAGGCTACCCGCGTCGAGCTGCGGGTGCGGCCGGTGGTGCAGGGCGCCGCGATCATTCTCGACAACAAGACCGGCGGGATCCTGGCGATGGCGGGCGGCTTCTCCTATCCGCTGAGCCAGCTCAACCGCACCACCCAGTCCCAGCGCCAGCCCGGTTCCTCGCTCAAGCCCTTCACCTATCTCGCGGCGCTGCGCCGCGGCCTGCAGCCCAACACGCTGGTGCGCGACCAGCAGGTGACGCTGCCGCCGATCGGCAATTCGTACAACGCGCGCGACCGCGACTACTGGACGCCGAAGAATGCCGACGGCGACGGCGGCGGCATCACCACGCTGCGGCGCGGGCTGGAGAATTCGAAGAACCTCGTCACCGCGAACCTGCTCGACGGCGGCATCGACGGCGATCCCCAGCCAGAGCCTCGCCCGCGTCTGCGAGCTCACCATCGACGCGCAGATCTACAGCGAATGCGTCGCCTATTATCCCTTCGTGCTCGGCGCCCAGCCGGCGCGCCTCATCGACATGGCGGCCTTCTATGCCGCCATCGCCAATGAAGGCCGGCGTCCCGCGCCCTATGGCATCGAATTGATCGAGCAGAACGGCCGTGCCGGTCTATACCCACAAGCCCGAGTTCAAATGGCTCGCCTCAGGCGACCGGCCGGCCTTCTTCCAGCTCAAGACCATGCTGCAGGGCGTGGTGGCGCGCGGCACCGCGCGGGCGATCGCGCAGCTCTCGCCCTATGTGGCCGGCAAGACCGGCACCAGCGACGACGAGAACGACGCCTGGTTCGTCGGCTTCACCAACGACGTCACGGTCGGCGGTCTGGGTCGGCTACGACAATGCGGACGGCAAGCGGCGCACGCTCGGCGGCGGCCAGACCGGCGGCCGCGTGGCGGTGCCGATCTTCGAGCCGATCATCCAGGCGACCTGGGCCCAATATGCCCGCCAGGCCCCGCTCGATCCGCCCTCGCCCGAGGCCAAGAAGGAGCTGGTGGCGCTGCCGATCGACCTCGCCAGCGGCAACCGCGCTGAGCGAGCGCCGCCAGCAGGCCTTCACGGAATATTTCCGGCTCCGTAACGGCCAGATGGACGACACCCAGTACGACATCGTGTCGCAGAGCGAGGTGGCGACTCCCGATACCGGCTATGCCGGGGGATATGGCGACAGCGGCGGTCGCACCTATTACCCCGGCGGCTACTACCAGGGCAACCGTGCCTACTATCCCAACACCTATGGCGGCGGCGGCCTGTTCGGCAATGGCGGCTTCTTCGGCCTGTTCGGCGGGCCGACCTATGTCCAGCCGCAGCGGCCGATCTATCCGCCCGCCGCCCAGCGTGGCGGCACGTACGGCGAACTGCGCTCGCGCCCGTCGGAGGAGCGGCGGTTCGTGGCGCCGCGCCGCGTCGACCCCGACTATCCCTATCGCGGCCAGCGCTATTGAGCGGAATTGCCGAAAGGATCGGTTGCCCCATGAGGACGCATTGCCTGGCTGTCGCCTTGGTGGCGGTGCTCGCCTTGCCGCTCGGCGCGGCGGCGCAGGAATTCCAGCTCCAGGAGGCGCCGGCGCTGCCGCCGCTGGCCGCCGGACCGCTGGCGCCGCGAACGATCGTCTTTACCGATCATCGCAAGGATGAACTCGTCGACCCCGTGACCGGCCTGATCCGCTTTGCGGACTGGGCGCGGTCGCGGCCGCAGCAGAAGCAGTTGCTGGGCCTGTTTCCGTCCTACGACGAGCCGACCATCCCCGGCCCCGAGGCTCCCAGCAAGGCCCGCAAGCGGCGCCTCTATGTTTATGTCGCGGAGGCGCGCTTCGCGCTGCCGCGGCCGGCAGCCACCATCGACTTTTCGAAGCTCGTCACGCTGGCGGTGCTCGAAAAGCTCGACCCGTCGATCAAGCACAAATTGCTGGCGCCGGCCGACCTCGTTGCCAATACGGACCCCAAGCTCGCGGCCAATCGCAATCCCGACCGCAACTGGTGCGAAGGCCCCGGCGTGCTCTGCATCCAGTCGAACTACAAGCTCGAGGGAAGGCTGCCGATGGGCATCCTGCTCGTGAACAAGATCCGGGAGAGCGGCAAGAAGATCGCCGACTTCCTGGAGTTCCAGAGCGAGTTGCGCCAGCTGCCGCCGGCCGCGATCAACCAGGCCGCGTTCGCCCAGGCGACCGGCGTCGATACCCCGGTCGCCGGCGCCATCGAGCAGAACATCTTCTACGTCAACCAGATCATGCAGTTCGGAAAATTCCTCGCGGTGCTGCAGCCCGATCCCGCCGATCCCAGGAAATCGATCGCCACCGCCTTCATCGTGCTCGCGGTGGACAGCGACCTGTTCGAGAAGAAGAAGGAATTCGAGAGCATTCCGGTGCTGCGCAACCTGGTGCCGGCCCAGGTGCTCGCCGGCAACAGCTCGTTCAACACCGGCAATTCGATCAGCGCCGGCCTGCCGAAATATTCCCGCAACCGCGTCAAGGCGATCGCCGCGTTCCTGGAGAAGGAATAGGAGGCGGGACACGACCCGGCAGCGCGGACGCGCCGGGGATGGCCGCAACACCTCGGAAGGCCGCCGTCCCGGTCGGCGGCCATAGCTTCGGGGCGACAGGCCACGAAGAGACGCAGCGGTCCGACCCGTCGTGTAACGCCATTTCCGTGCTAGACTGTCCCAATCGGCGCGGAGGATCAACGCTGCGACGCCGAGAGGTCATCGCAGCGGCAGGCGCCGCGCTTCCGACGAGGCGCGAGGAGTGATGCGAATGTTCAAAAAGTTTTCGTTATGCGGTGCAATCCTGATCGGCTCGCTTGCGGCTGGTGGCAGCACGAGTGCCGTGGCGGCAGAAAACGCCATCATCCCGAATTTCGCCTCGGTCGAATTTGGCTGGCTGCTTCAAGGCGGTATCGATTTCCGCCCGATTCCCGGGAAAATCCCGCCGATTACGTTCGACCCGGCCTATCCCCAGCGGCAGGGTAATCAACTTGGCGCGATGGAGCGCATGTCCGACGCGGAGAACCCAAATCTGAAGCCTTGGGCCCAGGAATTGATGCGCAAATACAATCGAGATGTGCTGGATGGCCACCGGGCGTTCTCCTCCCAATCGCGCTGCTGGCCCGGCGGCACGCCTGGCCAATTGCTTTTCCCGGCCGAGCCGATCTTCTTCATCCAAACTCCGAAGGAGGTGTGGATTCTCTGGCAGCGCCAGCAGGAGGTGCGGCGAATTTACCTGGACGTGCCGCATTCGATAAATCCGAAACCTTCCTGGTTCGGGGAGTCGGTCGGCCATTACGAAAATGGCGAGTTGGTCGTGGACACTGTCGGCTTTCTCGACAAACATGAATTCGATTTCGTCGACAATTGGCGCACGCCGCACAGCAAGGATATGCACGTGGTGGAGCGGTTCAGGCTCATCGATGGCGGCAAGGGATTGGAAGCAACGGTTACCGTCGACGACCCCGGTACATTCAATCAGCCTTGGTCGGGTACGGTGCGCTGGCAGCGGGTCGATCGTGGACCACTCCTTGAATCGATCTGCGCAGAGAACAACGAAGCTTTCGAGAAGTATTTCGTCAATCTGAGAGAGTATCCGATGCCGCAGGCGAAAACGGACTTCTGACGTCGCCTGCGTAACGCCCGGCAACCGGCGCGCACTCCGGCAAGTCAAGCGAGCAATTTCCCCGCTGCGCAGCGTCGATCACGGGCCGTGACCGAACATGACGAGCATCACCAGAAGAGGTGACGAATGGTCCGCATTCTTGGAAAGCTGAGCCGCCGTGGCAGCCTTGTCGTCGGTGCGACAGCATTTTGTTTCGTCCTCGCAGCTTCGGGACCTTCGGCCCGGTCCCAAAGCTCTGAGGAGCCGCGGTATACGCCGGGCGGCGACCTCCTTCTGCCGAACGGGTTCGACACGTGGGTTTTCGTCGGCTCCAACCTTGGCTTGTCTTACACGCCGGATGCGGCGGCCGCTTCGGCGCCGCCGCCGCGCGCGCCCGGCCAGCAATTTCACAACGTGTCTATCAACAAGGCGGCATACGATTATTTCTCTGCGAATGGTCAGTTCCCCGAGAAGACGGTTCTGGTGATGCAGGTTTTCGAGGCCGCCGATAAGGAGCCGCGGGGCGTTCTTGCGAGCGGCGTTTTCAACGGCCGCAGGATCGGCCTCGAGGTCGCCGTGAAGAACGCGACTCGGCCGGACGGCAAGGCGACGCCCTGGGCCTATTACAATTTCACAGACCCATCAGATCGGTCCAAAGTGCTTGCGTCGGCGACCGCGTATCCCGATGAAGTCTGTGCGAATTGCCATCAGCGTCACGCGAGCATCGATAATGTTTGGGTTCAATTCTATCCCGCTTTGCGAGACCGAAGGCCGTAGCTCCATAGCTTTGCTCGTCGAACCAGCAATGCTTGGGCCAGTGGTTAAAGGCGCGCCGCTCCAGGTCTCCTTCGGGTCCAGTTTGTGTGACACAGCCTGGGTGAAGTGCCGCCGAGCTTCGCTACGGGCGGCGACAGGTGCTCCCCGAAAACCGGTCGCCGCCGCGGGTGGCCGGCGGCCGGTTTTCAACCAACCCCGACAGCGATAAGCTCCCGAGACTCCGCGTTTCCCGGAAAAGAGGTGCGTCATGCCGAGGGCAAATCGAATGGGTTGGATGGCGTTGGGCGGCTTCGCAGCGCTGCTGGCCGCCGGCGTGTCGTGCTTCGCCCAGGCGTCGGGCGACAATCCCTACCGCCCCGTCAGGGGATTGGCGGACGGCGGCGGCCCGAGCGTTCCGGGAGGCGAATGGGCGAGACTGCCGGGCGGCCGCGAGATGGGGCCGCCGGCTTCGGTTCACGTCGACGTCGACGGCGAGAGCATCTGGGCCGTCATCCGATGCGACGAGACGAGCCCGGTGCCGGCCGCGAGGGGCGGCCGGTTCGGCGTCGACTGCATGTATCCCGACGGCCGGCTCAAGCCCATCGACACGGTCTACCGGTTCGAGCCGAAGGGCAGCGTCGTCAAGAGCTTCGGCGCCCAGATGTTCATCTGGCCGCACGGGATGCATGTCGACCGCGACGGCAATGTGTGGGTCACCGACGCCGCCGCCGAAGACGCCGTCGCGATCGCCGCCAAGGCGGGCGTGAAAGCCGGCCACATCGTGCGCAAGTTCAGCCCCGACGGTCAGGTGCTGATGACGCTCGGCGAGCCCGGCGTCGCCGGAAACGACGAGTATCATTTCCGCTCGCCGGCCGGCGTCGTGACGGCGCCCAACGGCGATATTTTCGTCGCCGACGGCCATGGCTCGAACAACCGCATCGTGAAGTACTCGCAAGGACGGCAAGTTCATCAAGGCCTGGGGCAAGACCGGCTACGCGCCGGGCGAGTTCAGGGTGGCGCACTGCATCGGCATGGACAAGCGCGGCCGCCTGTTCGTGTGCGATCGCGCCAACACGCGGATACAAATCTTCGACCAGGAGGGCAAATACCTCGCCACCTGGCACCAGTTCGGAATGCCGAGCGGGCTCGCCTTTTCGGTGAACGACGAAGACCTCATCTACGTCTTCGATTTCGGAGTTCGGACAATGTCGACAATCCGGGATTCGAGCAGGGCATCAGGATCGGCGACGCGCTGCACGGCTGGGTGAAATATTTCATCCTCGATCCCGGCGGCAACCCCGACACGACGACGGGCAGCGGCGCCGAGTTCGGCACCGTGGACAAGTTCGGCAACGTGTTCGCGGGCGAACCGCGGCCGCGCGTGCTGCGGAAATACGTCAAGGTCCGGTGAGCCGCGGCGCCAAGGGAGGCGCGATCGGAGATCGGCGGCGTGACCTGCAAGGAGCGCCGACTGCGCGCGATCCGGTCGGCGAACTCAGGACCCGTCCGCGAATTGTCATTTCAATTCGCGTGAACGAACAGCTTTTCTGCTCCCTCTCCCGCTTGCGGGGGAGGGTTGGGGCTACGGGGTGGACACATCTCAATCTTGGAATGAGTGCGACATGTTGACTCGGGAGGATTGGAACGGATGGCGGTGCGGTCGCATCAGTGATTCTTTGGGTAGCGGTCGGTTGGACGGAGGCCGCAATGGTGGTGACGGAAGATCTCGGAAGCTTTGGGGACGAGCGGCTGCGAAAAAGGGGCGGCAGCTGCTCGAGCGCATTGTGCTGCGCCGGACGGTAACGGTCAAACGGCTTGGTGGCGACGAAGCGGGCGAGAAGGCGATCGGGCGATTTCTGCGCAACAAGCGGGTGAGCGAGGCGGCGCTGGTTGCGGCGGCGAAGGCGCATCTGTTGGTGCAGGTTGCCGGTCGTCGCGTGCTGGCGATACAGGACACGAGCGAGATCAACTTCTCGCAGCATGAGCGTGGCAAAGCCTTGTTCGGCCGCGGCGGGAACGGGGTCGACCCGGCCTTCTTCATTCATCCGGTACTGGTGGTCGATGCCGACAGCGGCGTCATTCTGGGGCTGCTCGATGTGCAGCTGTGGGAACGACACGGCCCTGCGGCGCCGGATGCAGGGCGCACCACGGACGAGAAAGAATCCCGCCGTTGGCTGGTGGGCGCGGTGGCGGCGGTGAGCTTGCGCGCAGCCGGCGCCACGGCGGTCACCGTCGTCGCCGATCGCGAGGGGGACCTCTACCCCGCCTTTGCGCGGCGGCCCCCCGAGGTCGAACTGCTGGTGCGCGCCCAGACCGAGCGTGGTTTGGCCAATGGCGGGTACCTGTTCAAGCATCTTGACGATCTTCCGGTCGCCGATCGCTTCGTTCTCGATCTGCCGGCCGTTCCCGGCCGTGCCGCGCGGCACGCCGCCATGGTGCTGCGCCATGGCCCGGTCACCCTGGCACGACCGCCGCGCAACACTGATCGCGATCTGCAACAGAGCGTTGCGCTCCATGCCCTCGACGTGCGCGAGTGCGATCCGCCGGCGGGCGCTGCCCCGGTCCATTGGCGGCTGCTGTCCAGCGCCCCGATCGAGACCGTTGCGCAAGCGCACCAGGCCATCGCGGACTATCGCCGCCGCTGGCATATCGAGCAACTGTTCCGGACCCTCAAGAGCCAGGGGCTCGGTCTCGAAGAAAGTCAGATCGAAACGCCGCAGGTCTTGCGCAAGCTTGCCATCATCGCGCTGCGTGGCGCCGTCACCTGCATGCAACTCGTTCACGCCCGCGACGGCGCCGACCAGCGCCCAGCCACGGCCGCGTTCCAGACCGAGGACGTTGCGGTGCTCGAAGCCGTCGCGCCCACCGTCGACGGCAAAACCGACCGCCTCAGCAACCCCTTCCCGCCGCGGTCGCTGCCCTGGGCCGCATGGATCATTGCTCGAACTCGGAGGATGGAACGGCGCCAGAAACGCCAAACCGCCGGGTCCCATCATTATGCATCGAGGTTTGCAGTGCTTCCACGCAATCGCCACCGGGTTCAGGCTTAAAGATGTGTCCACCCCGTGCTCTCGTAGCGAGTCCGTGTCGTGGAAACTGCCCCCACTGAGTCGACTGCCGGCCGACGAGTCCTTACTTCCGCTGCAGGCTCCAGAGCTGGTTGGGCTCGGCATCGCCGCAGTTCCAGGTCTGCACCGACGCCCCGACCTCCGTCGAACCGTAGCGGATGTCGAGGCACAGGCCGTTCGAGCCGACGAACTTCGTGAAGCTGCCCTTTTGCTCGGGCTTCCAGGCCTGCTTGGCGCCGCTCTCGCAGGACCACAGCCGCACCAGGTCGCCGGGCTGGCCGCCATTCACGTCGATGCAAAAGCCGCCGATGGTCAAGTGGTTCGTCGCCGGGTCGTGGATGAAGGTCTGGGCGGGCGAATTGTTGCACGGCATCATTTGCATGCGCTGGTCGCGGACGATTTCGCGATTGACCACCTCGATGCAATTGCCGCCGCCCTGGGGCGAGATTTGCAGTGCCGTCCGGTATTCCTGCGCGAACGCCGCACCCGCAAAAAGCGTCACCAGGGACGCGGCCGATCCCGCCGCGATCCGAACCAGCATGACCGACATGACATTCCCCGTTGCAATGATGACCGCGGCGCAATCTACGGCCATGTCGCGGGTGCGGTCAAATTCGACCACCGTGCCGGAGTGCCTCGCGATCGCTGCCGCGGCTGCGTTGTCCGCCGCCGCGCCCTTGACAAGACATCGCCCCAAGAGCGCCCCCGCGGTGAAGCCGATCGATTGCGACGTGCACCCGGCGGTGCCCGGCATCGGCACGCTGCTGCCCTATCTCGACGCGTTCTGGCGCGACAGCGTCGTCGACCGCGGCGTCGAGGGCCTCGACAGCGTCAGCTATCCGCCCAATGCGCCGATCTCGGCGCGGCCCGATTTTCGCAATGCCGCACACCGCGCGGCGACCGATGTCGCCTCGCTGCGGGCCCAGGTGTTCGACCGCTGGGGCGCGGACTTGGCCATCTGCAATTGCCTTTACGGGGTGCAACTCGTCTTCGACGAGGACATGGCGCGCGCCTTCGCCCGCGCGGTCAACGACTGGATCGCCGCGGAGTGGCTCGACCGCGATCCGCGCCTGCGCGCCTCCATCGTGGTGCCGCTGCAGAACGTCGAATTCGCCGTGGATGAGATCGAACGCTGCGCCGGGGACCCGCGCTTCGTCCAGGTGCTGGTGCTGGCGATGGGGGAAACCCCGCTGGGGCGGCGTCGAGGGCGTGTTCACCAAACACCCTGGCCTCAAAGTGGTGCTGATCGAGTCCGGCGTGACCTGGGTGCCGCCGTTCCTGTGGCGGCTGGCGAAGCTATGGCGCGGCCTGCGCACGGAGATCCCCTGGGTCGACCGCTCGCCGCGGGACGTCTTCCGCGACCATTTCCGCCTGACCGTGCAGCCACCCCCTGAGCTTGCGACAGGGCGCCGACGGGGTCGATAATCTTGCTGTAATGCCGGGGAGAAAGAGATACTGATCAGGCACGGCAATCTCGCGGCGTGACGCGGCCGTCGTCCCGGCTGACGCGTTTCGTTCGCGCAAGCGTACGCTGAGGAGTAGCCGGATGACGAGGAACAGCCCGAACGCGCTCCTGGTGTTTCCGAAGTTCAATCCGAATTCGTTCTGGAATTTGCAGGCGGTGTGCGACATCTGGGGCGCGCGCTGCCCGGCGCCGCCGCTCGGCCTGATCACGGTGGCCGCATTGCTGCCGCCATCATGGAATTCTGCGTCTCGTCAACCGCAATGCGGAGGAGCTGACCGACGCCGATTTGGCCTGGGCCGATCTCGTCATGACCGGCGGGATGCTGCCGCAGCAGGACGATGCGCTCGCGATCATCGAGCTGTGCCGCCGGCGCGGCAAGCCGGTGGCGGTCGGCGGCCCCGATGCGATGTCGAGCCCCGACACCTACCGCCATGCGGACTTTCTCGTGCTGGGCGAGGCCGAAGGCCTGATCGACCAGTTCGTCGCGGCATGGTCGGCGGGCGCCGCGGGCGGCGTGTTCGAGGGCGTCAAGTTCCAGGCCGACGTGACGGCGAGCCCGACGCCGCGCTTCGACCTCTTGAAATTCGAGCACTATCTCTATGTCGGCGTGCAGTTCTCCCGCGGCTGTCCGTTCAATTGCGAGTTCTGCGACATCATCGAGCTCTATGGCCGGGTGCCGCGCGCCAAGACCAATGCGCAGATGCTCGCCGAGCTCGACACGCTCTACCGGCTCGGCCATCGCGGCCATGTCGACTTCGTCGACGACAACCTGATCGGCAACAAGAAGGCGCTCAAGCGCTTCCTGCCGGCGCTGAGCGCCTGGCAGAAGGAGCGCGGCTACCCGTTCCGGTTCTCCACCGAAGCCTCGATGAATCTCGCCGACGATGCGGGACTGCTGGGGATGCTGCGGGAGGCCAATTTCTTCCTCGTCTTCGTCGGCATCGAGAGTCCGGATACGGCGACGCTGATCTCGATGCAGAAGAAGCAGAACACCCGGCGCAGCCTCGCCGACAGCGTTCACCGGATCTACCAGGCGGGAATGGTGGTGATCGCCGGCTTCATCATCGGCTTCGACACCGAGGCCGCGAGCGTCGCCGACGCCATGGCCGATTGCATCGAGGTCACCAGCATTCCGGTCGCCATGGTGGGTCTTCTCACCGCGTTGCCGAACACCCAGCTCACGCGCCGGCTCGAGGCGGAGGGCCGCCTCCTGCCGATCGCGCCGGGGTTGGGCGATCAATGCAGCGCCGGACTGAACTTCGTCACGCTGCGGCCGCGCCGCGACGTGTTGGCCGATTTCCGCGCCGTCCTCGCGAGCGTCTACGAGCCGGCCGCCTATTTCGAGCGGGTACGCGTGCTGGGCCGCATGCTCGATCGCCCTGCATTGGCGGGCCGCTTCTCGCTCGCACGCACCCTGCGTGAGCTGAAGGGCCTCGCCCGCCTGCTCGGCTGCGTGACGTTCCGGCGCACCGATCTGCGCCGGCATTTCTGGGGCGCGGTCATCGATTGCCTGCGCCACCGGCCGCGCAATCTCGAATTCGTGCTGGCGATGATCGCGTTCTATCTGCACCTCGGCACGTTCGCCCGGTTCCTGATCGCGGACCTGGACCGGCAGATCGCGGCGCTCGACGCGGAAGCTGTGCGGCGGCTGCGGTCCGTCGCGGTCGCCGTCCCGGCATAGGGCGATCGGACATCTTCCTTTCGGGTCGATGACCGCAAGCATGGCGATCGGGTATAATGAGACTCGATGAAACCGCTTCCCCACAACGCCGACCTGCTGAACCTGGCGCCGCGGGTGGTTTGGTTCGAGCCCCCCGAACAGGCGCTGGCCGATCCCGCCCGGTTTTTGGTGTATGTCATGACCTACGGAACGGTCGAAGACCTCGCTGTGGTTCGACGCTACGTTCAGCTGGATGATCTCCGCGAGGCGCTGGAGCGAGCGCCGCCGGGCATCATGGACGAGCGGTCCTGGGCCTATTGGAATGCCATGACCGGACGCTATCCTGCACCACCGATGCCGCGCCGCATTATTCCGTAGAGTCTATCGTCCTGCGACGGATTGGACGGCAGCGCGGCACGCCAGCGGCGAGCGGCGGTGTACCGTCGAATGGCCTGCGAGCGAAAGGGCTGTAAGCAACCGCCAAATTTGCTACATTGTCTTCTATGAAACGAGACGAAGCCATAAGCCGATTGCTGCGGCACGAAGGCGATTTGAAACGCCTCGGCGTCACGCATCTGTACATTTTTGGCTCTACGGCGCGTGGCGAGGCGTCGGAAAATTCCGACGTCGATCTTTTTTTCGATCATGAAAGAGGCAAGCTTGGTCTTTTCGAATTGATGGACGTGAAGGAGTGCGCCGCCAGCATCCTCGATCGTAAGACTGACATCATGACGCGCAACAGCTTGCATCCCCGTCTCAGGAAGCAGATCGAAGAATTGGCGGTGCTAGTGTTCTGATGATCCAACGGACGATTTCGCTGCGTCTCGCTGATATTGTCGAAGCAATCGAACGCATTCATCACGTCTTGGACGGCGTTCCGCTCGAAACGTTCGAGCAGGACTGGGAAAAGCGTTGGCTTATTGAGCGCGGATTTGAGGTCATTTCAGAAGCGAGCCGGCATCTCACGGATGAGGTAAAAGCGCGGCAGCCCCAGATTCCGTGGTCGAAGGTAGCGAATATCGGCAACGTGCTTCGGCATGCTTACGATCGTATTGCGCCGGATGTGCTGTGGAAGCTTGCGCAGGACGATCTGCCGGCGCTTGAAAAGGCTTGCCGCGAGGAACTCGATGCCGCAGGGCGGCGCGAGGGTCGTTGATCTTCTCGGGCGAAGATCATGCGCGAAGCGCGATCATTCGATGCTGATGCCGGCGGACTTGACGATGGTCGCCCATTTCCGCGTTTCCGCGGCGAAGAACACCGCGAAATCCTGCGGCGTGCCGGTCGCCGGGGTGGCGCCGAGCCTCGCCAGATGGGCCCGCATCTCCGGCGCGTCGACGCTTTCATTGACGGCGGCATTGAGCCTGGCGACGACGGAAGGCGGCGTGCCGGCGGGCGCCACCACCCCCTGAAAGCTCGTCACCACGAAGCCGTCGACGCCGCTCTCGATCGTGGTGGGAAGCTCCGGCATCAGCGCAGAGCGCTGCCCGCTCGTCACCGCGAGCGCGCGCAGGCGGCCGTCCTGGATGTGCGGCATCAGGCCTTCGATCGCTCCGAAGGCGAAGCTGACCTGACCGCCCAACAGGCCGGTCACGATCTCCGACAGGCCCTTGTAGGGAATGTGGACGGCGTTCACCGCGGTCTTGGCGTTGAACCACGCCGCCGCCAGATGGGTCGCGTTGCCGTAGCCGGAGGAGCCGAAATTGAGCGTGCCGGGACTGTTCCTGGCGATGGCCACCAGTTCCTGCACGGTGCGCGCGGGAAATGACGCGGCGACCACGAGCACCTCCGGGCTGTCGGAGACCATGGCGACCGGAACGAAATTCCTGGCGGGATCGTAATCCTTGTTCCTGGCGACCGCGGGGATGACGGCCAGCGTGCTGACATTGCCGAACAGCAGCGTGTAACCGTCCGGCGCGGCGTTCGCGACCGCCTTGGCTCCGATCACGCCGCCGCCGCCGCCGCGGTTTTCCACGATCACGCTCTGTCCCAGGATCGCCGACATGCGCTGTGCCACCAGCCGCGCCACGACGTCCACCGGCCCGCCGGGTGCGAACGGCACGACGATCTTGATCAGATGGTCCGGATAGTTCTGCGCCACCGCGCGAGCCGGGCTCAACCAGACGATGCCGGCAACCGCGACGGCGGTCAGGATCGGCTGCGCCGGTTTCAGGCGAATTCTCATCGGACCCTCCGGTCGGCAATCCTATTGCGAATGATGGGCCGGCGTCATGCCGACCCCACATCCCGTTGGATGGAAAACAAGGGCGCCATGCCGGCTGCATGTTGGTGACCGGAATCGCCAAGAACAAGAAAAAGAGTGATGAACCGATGAACCGCAACAAAAAGAGGCTCGGCCGTTGAATTCGGCCGAGCCTCCAAGTCGAAGCCATCCGCGCGCTGGGGGGGCACGGGGATGCGTGCGCGCGGTGTATGGCTCCAGCCTTGAATGTGGGGGGCGGCGGCTTTTCGAGAAGTGACGGGTTGCCGCACCCCGGGCGGCCATGGGGCGAGCATGGGGGCGACCATGCGCCGCGGTGCGGCGCCACCGACGATTGCGGCGACCATGACCTCCACCGCTCCTTCGCGGCGTCCTGCCGGCGGCGGGAACGAGGCAACATATTGAATTCACAGCAGGCACACAGCTCTGGACCGCGGGAGCAAGATCGGCTGTGGTGCCTGGATAAACGACGCTGAGAGGGACACCGTTGTCGACGGAACCGTGCAGCAAAACCGAGGGAGAGTGACAGATGACAGAATTGAGCCAACCATTTGCGCGGCCGCGCCGGCGCACGCTGATCGCAGCGGCCTGCCTCACGCTGGCCGGCCTCGCCGGATCGGTCGCGCAGGGCCAGGATCAGAGCGCTGCTACCCCGGCCGACGCTATTTTTGCGCGCAAGACCGTCATGGACACCCTCAGCTCGAAGATGGACGTCCTGGAGGCGGCGACCGCAGGGACAGCCAAGATCGACCTCGCCGGGGCCAATGATCAGGCCGATACCGTGTCGGTGCTGCTGATGGCGTTCCCGCACCTGTTTCCGCCCGCCACCAACCAATGGAAGCCCAATGTCGACAAGGACCCCGGAACCGATACGTTCGCTGCGCCCGAGGTCTGGACCAAATTCGGCGACTTCTACAGCCAAGCGACCGCGGCCGCGAAAATCGCCTTCGATGCCAGCCGTGCCACCGAGGAAGCGGAGCTCCGGGCCGCAGTGGCCAAGCTTCGCGCCGCCTGCGACGGCTGCCATGCCACCTACATGAAGACCAACTGACCTCGAAAGGTGCCGGCACCAGCCCCTGGGACGCACCCACATCGCGACCGGCCCGGTCCGCCGGGCCCGGGAAGCGCGGGTGGCCGGGCCGCCGTGATGATGTTAGGTTTGCCGGCTTCGACACGTGAGGCAACCATGCACCGTCCGCGTCTTCACCTGGCCATCGCACTTCTCGCAATCGCCTTATCCGGCATGCCGGGGCGCGGCATCGCCGCAGGTTATCCCGAACGCGACATCACCTTCATCATCCCGAACCAGGTCGGGGGCGGGTTTGACGCCTATGTCCGCGCGATCGCGCCGACGATGGAAAAATACCTGCCGAACAAGGTCAATGTCGTCCCGCTCTATGTTCCCGCCGGCGGCGGCGCCAAGGGCGTGAGCCAGCTCTATCGCGCGCGGCCCCGACGGCTACACCGTCGGAATCCTGAACATACCCGGCCTGTTCATCCTGCAGGCGCGCGGCGGCGGTTACGACTTGAACAAATTCACCTGGCTCGCCGGCCTCGGCCGCGACCCCTACGCCCTCGCCGTGCCGTGGAACTCGCCGATCAAGTCGGTTGCCGACCTGCAGGCGCTCTCGGCGACGCGGCCGGTCAAGTTCACCACCACCGGGCCCGACGGCACCGCCTATGGCGTCACCATGATCGCGACCGAACTCCTCGGCATCAGGCTGCAGCTCATCACGGGATACAAAGGCTCGTCCGAATACGTGGCCGCCGCCGTTCGCGGCGACGGCGACGCCGTGATCACCAACCTGCCGATCCTGGGTCGCTTCGAGGCGGGCCAGTCATTGCGCCTGCTCGCCACCTTCACCAAGGACGGCACCAGGCCCGACGTTCCCAACGCCACCGCGCTCGGCCAGCCGCAACTTGCCGATATACTGGTAGAGCGCATGGTCGCGGCACCGCCGAACCTGCCGGCCGACGTCAAGAAGATCCTGGTCGAGGCCATCGACAAGGCGGTCAATGATCCCGCCGTCATCGCCTTGTCGGAGAAGGCAGGCATGGGCCTCGCGCTCCAGTCGCCCGACGAAGTCGCCGCCGACGTGCATGCCCAGGCCAATTTTTTCGACAAGTGGCGCAAATATCTGATGCCGAACTGAGCGGTCTCGCGATAAAAGCGACGGCGCGGCTTCCAGACCAGGAAGCCCGTTGCGCTTGAAACGTGAGGCCATCGGCCGAGACTTCGCCACCGCGTCGGTCGTACCGGCGCGGCGGATGCCAGCTTCGGCCCGGTGGCCCGACAGATCGGGTCGGCCATGTTGGATGCGTGGGTCGCCGGCGTGCAGGGCCTGCTGCAGGTCCGGGAACTGATGTTCCTGAGCCTCGGCATGTGCATCGGCCTCCTGTTCGGGGCGATGCCGGGGCTCGGCGGCGCCACCGCGCTCGCCCTGCTGATGCCGCTCACCTACGGCCTCGAGCCCTTCACCGCGGTCGCGCTCGCCGGCGGGGTGATGGGCGCGGTGCCGATGGGCGGCTCGCTCACCGCGATCCTGCTCAACGCGCCGGGCTCGGCGCCCAATGCCGCGACCTGCCTCGACGGCTATCCGCTGGCCCAGCAGGGCAAGGCGGGCTACGCCATCGGCGCCGCGGCGACCGCCAATTCGCTCGGCGGCATCATCGGCACGGTGTCGGTGCTCGCGGTGCTGCCGGTGGCCAAGCAGCTCGTGCTGCTGTTCGGGCCGCCGGAATTTTTCCTGCTCGCGATCCTCGCCCTGATCACCGTCGCCGCGAGCCTCACCGGCCGGATGCTGCGCGGCCTCCTGACCGGCGGCGTCGGCCTGATGATCGCGACCATCGGCTATGACAGCGTCACCGGCACCACGCGTTTTGCCGGCGGCATCGAATATCTG
>CAWCJX010000010.1:0-50261 GCA_963795865.1 uncultured Alphaproteobacteria bacterium | reverse complement strand
CTTGCGGGGGAGGGTTGGGGGAGGGGGCTCCCGTAGGCAAGTCCGTGCCGTCGTCTTGCTCGACCTGGCCGGACACGTCGACGCGGGCCGCCACGAGCCCGGTACAGTCGGCACGGCGCGTTCCTTTGGATGGGACCCCTCCGCGTCCACGGCGTTCGGCGAGCTTGCGTCCGGATAACTGTTGCGGTCGGCGTGCGCTTGACCGGTCAAGTGCTCGCCCTCGCGCTTCCGGGATTGCCGCGACGGCAGACGAGCCAATGAAGCGCGTGAGCTTCAATGCGGCTATGACGCCGGCACCGAAACATACAGCGGCATCAAGACGCCGTCTTCACTCGCTATAGACTCAAGTCCCGCCATGCCGATCGCGAGGCGCGGCGGCAGGAAATCGCCCGGGGCCGACGCCACGGCCATCACCGGTGGCGGCCGGTTATCGGGGTAGTCTGCCGCCACTGTGGCATCAGGGCCACAAGGGGCAACCTATGCCCAGGATCCCCCGCGGGGGCAAAGAAACACCCAGGACCGCGGCGAGGGGCTTGCCCCTCGGGAGGGCCGGGTGGTCGCGGCAGCGAGATGCGCCACTTCACAGATCTCGCCTGTTTGCTCGGACAGCCGCTTCCCCGCCGCCCGGACAGCCGATATAATTCACGTTTGCTCGAAGGTGCGCATCGGCTCGCGCCGACACTGGCCGAAGCCGCGGTGCCCCGAGACTACGTTTCAATTCACAAGGGAGGAGCACGATGAAACACGTTACGCGAATGGCATTGATGGTCGGCGTCGCCGTCGGCGCGTGGGCGGTCTCCAGCGACCGCGGCAATACCCAGGCCGCCGCTGATCCCAATGTGGCGCCCAATCCGTACAAGATGCAGGACAACTGGCTGCAGCTTCCTGCCGGCCGCCAGCTCGGCGGGGCCATCAAGGTCCAGGTCGACCATAGCGACGGCAAGAGCATCTGGGTGTTCGACCGCTGTTCCTCGAACGGCTGCAACCCGATCCAAAAGTTCGATGCGACCGGCAAGTTCGTGCGGGGCTTCGGCGCCAATATGTTCGTCCAGCCGCATGGCTTCTATGTCGACAATGAAGGCAATGTCTGGGCGGCCGACAATGGGATCCGCAACGGCAAGGGCGGCGTCGTGGTCAAGTTCAGCCCTGAAGGCCAGGTGCTGATGACGCTCGGCCACCAGGGCATGCCCGGCAACGCCGAGGGCTTCTTCAACGGCGCAAGCAGCGTCGTGGTTGCATCCAATGGCGACATTTTTGTCGGCGACGGCCATGGCGGGAACACCAATGACCGCGTCGTCAAGTTCGACAAGACCGGCAAGCAGATCTTAACCTGGGGCAAGCACGGCAAGGGGCAGGGCGAGTTCGACCAGCTGCACGGAATTGCGATGGATTCCCAGGGGCGGATTTTCGTGGCCGACCGCGGCAACAGCCGCATCCAGATATTTGATTCGAACGGAAAGTTCGTTGCTGAATGGAAGCAGTTCGGCCGCCCGAGCGACGTCGCCATCGACAAGAACGACGTGATCTATGTGGCGGACGATCAGTTGAACCAGACCAACAATCCTGGCTTCAAGACCGGTATCCGCATCGGCAGCGCCAAGGACGGCAAGGTCACGGCCTTTATTCCGACACCCAGTGCCGAGATTGCGACGCCCGAAGGCGTGGGCTTCGACGATACTGGCAATGTCTATGGTAGCTGGACCGGCAAGATGGCGGTGCGGCGCTGGACCAAGAGCTGATCTTTCCGACAACGCAGCCTGCTTTCACCCTCCCCGTTCGGGGAGGGTGAATTCATATGAGGCGCCGCCTTCAACCCCTCCCCGCCAGCGGGAGCGTTGGCCCTCCAGCCGGCTTATGGCCCAGGGCAGGGAGGGGGCTCTCGTAGCGAGTCTGTGCCGCGGGAATTGCCCCTTCCCTGACCCCTACGGGGTGGACACATCTCAGGCGAGCAAGCCGTCGCATTCGAGTTGCGCGAAGGAGGCATTTGGCGTTGGAACACAACGGAAATTTTGATACGATTGGCGCTGGTAAGTTGGAGCCGAAATGATATGACATTTCAGATAATGCCAAGCATATATCCGAAGGTCTACGACCCGGGGGACAGACATGGCAATAATATCCTCCACGAGGGATATGCCGACTGATAATTACCACATAACAGTTATATCGCGTGAACGTGTTGCGTCAGCTTTTGATCTTGACTGTAAATATTATTACGACACTAAAACTGTTCTCTATCTTGCACCTCTCGAAAAGATCAGATCAGGTTTTAACAAGAGTCGAAACATGCTTCTAGCTTTCCAGTCAGATCAAATATTTTTTCTAGGTTAAGAGACGCACTTGAATTCTTATATTCCAACAACCCGATGACGGTGCCCGAGTGGAAGATACAAGTGGCCTTGGTCTAGGTGAAATATAGCGTGTGCCCAAGATGCGCTGGGTAGAAGGTGTCATGGCAACTTGGTTTCGATCTCGCGCACGAGCCGGAGCGATCGCTGCACCAGATCCTGCATCCGCCGGCGCTCGTCCATCGCCGCACGCGTGAACAACCCGTGCTTCAGCGCGTTCCTGTTGCCGCGGGGCGCGCCCGATCCGGCGGCGCCGCCGTGCATGCGGCAACGGTTTTTGCCGCCCACGGCGGGCGACAGGCAGGGATTGCCGGCGCGGGTCGTCGCGCCGCAGCGCCGGCTCGACAGCATCGGGCCGGTGTTACGCGGGCGAGCCATCTTTGCGCGCGCGCCGCACCAAGGCCGGCGCGATCTCCGGTTGGCTCAGCAGGGTCATCGGCGTGTCGGCGGGCGCGGGCGGCAAAATCGCCGGGCGCTCCGGCAAGGTGGCGCGTGGGGCTGTAATGCATGGGGCCGTGGCGCGCGGGGCGGTGGCGTGCGCGGCCTGGGTCACGTTGCCGACGATCGCCTGCCCGCCGTCGTTCACCGACACGTGCTGCACGGTGACGTTCTGCTCGCCGCCGGACCGGTAGCGCTTGAGCGCTTCCACCTGGGCGGCGTAGGTTCGCGACAGCTTGTTGAACGCGCGCTCGGCACTGTCCTGCGCCGGCAGCGTTTCGGCCAGGGCGAGCCGCCGCGCGGAGGTGAGCGTCGCGACGTGGACGGCGGCCATCTGGGTCGCCAGCATCGCCTCGACCTGGTCCCGCGGCTTGATGCCCTTGACGACGGACAGCATGAAATTCAACGCGCGCTCGTCGACCTTGCCGCCTTGCGAACTCGCATCGCCGAGTTGCCTGACGACGCCGCCGAAGAAATCGCGGTCCGTCGTTCCCAGCGCAGCCATGAGGAGGACCTGGCCGACTGCCGGGTCCGGATGATCCGGCGCGATGGTCGTCGCCGCGTCGTCGCGCACCGTCATCCGCGGCGCCGCGTCGGCCGCGCTTTGCAGATAGGTCTCCAGGGCGGAGCGCTCCTGCGGACTCGGCCGGTAGGCAGGCGCGTCGGCGTCCGGCTCGCATTGCTTCGGTCTCATGTCAGGTCGCGTCCTCCATGGACGATCGATGCCACGCGGAAGCGCGAAGAGCTCGCGTCCGCTCGCAGTGGCCCGAATTGAATAATATAAAATCCTACCACGCAGTCCCCGCCTGCCAAGACGGAATTCTACTTTGCATGGGGTTGTTTTTGAAAAAACGCGGAGCCCTTAAGGCGGGCTTCAGCCCGCCGTCTTACGCAACGGCGGAATCCGCATCGCTAATGCGCCCTGCGGGCTCCCTTCACCGCCGCCGCCCCCCGCTCACAATTCGCGCAGCGCATTGAACTGGGCGACGTAGCCGGACGCGTCGATGCGCGCCGCCACGATGGTGGTGCGGTTCGATTTGAGCGCGGCGGCGAGCGCGTTGGTCAGCGCCTGCTCGGTCTCCACCACCACCGCGTCGGCGCCGAATGCCTGGCCGAGCTTTTCCCAGTCGACGCCACCGATCTGGACGCCATGCGGAGGGACGCCCTTGATCTCCTGCTTGACCCGGATCAGCCCGATCTCCTGGTCGTCGAACACCAGCACGATGATGGGCAGGTTCTCGCGCCACGCGGTCTGCAGGTCGGCGATCGCCATCAGCAGCCCGCCGTCGCCGGTGAAGGCGAGGATCGGCCGGTCCGGAAAGGCGAGCCGCGCACCCATGGCGCCGGGCACCGCATAGCCCATCGAGGCGAGGCCGTTGGAGGTGAGGAATTCGCGCGGCCCGTAGGATTCCCATTTCTGCACCACCAGCAGCCGGCTGGCGCCGGCGTCGCAGGTCGCGATGGTGTTGCGCGGCATCACCGCGCGGGCGATTTCGACGGCGCGCTGTGGCGACAGTCCGGTGGCCGGCGTGTCGAGGGCATTGGCGACCTGCTCGCGGAATTTCTTCGCGACCTTGGCGCCCCAGTCGCCGCCCTCCGGCGCGAGCTCGGCGAGCCGGTCGAGCAGCAGCTTGAGATCGCCGACGATCTCCGGGTCGGCCGGCACGAAGGCGTCGAGACTGGGGATCGAGGCGAGCGACAGCACGGGTATCGTATAAGGCCACGGCTTCGGCTGCAGTTCCACCGCATCGAGCCCCACCGTGACGACGAGATCGGATTCGTTGACCAGCTCGCGCTCGATCAGGCCGCCGATGATGCAGCCGGCGCGCAACGGATGGTCTTCCGGGATCGCGCCCTTGCACTTCGTCGTGGTGAGGACCGGCGCGCCGAGCTTCTCGGCGAATTTCACGAGCTCCGCCGACGCCTTGCACCAGTAGACGCCGAGGCCGACCAGCAGGACCGGCCGCCTCGCCCTTCTCAGCATGTCGAGCGCCGGCTTGAGGTCGGCGCGGTCGGGGCCCGGAAACACCAGGTTCGCCACCAGCGGCGGCTCGGCCGCATAATCGCCGGCCGCCCGCGTGGTCTCGCTCTGCGGCAGCTCGAAATGCACCGGGCCGGGCGGCGCCGCGGTCGCGGTGCGCATGGCGCGGCGCACCTGCTGGCGCACCACCTTGGCGTCGACCGTGGTGCTCCATTTCACGATCGGCTCGTAGATGGCGAGCTGGTTGAGGCGCTGGCGCAGGCCGATCTCGTAGGTCGGCCGCGAATAGGAATCGGTGATCGCGATCAGCGGCGAGCGATCGAGATAGGCGTGGGCGACGCCGTTGACCATGTTGGTGGCGCCGGGCCCGCGCGTAGACATGCAGATGCCGGGGCTGCCGGTGATGTCGCCCCAGGTCGCGGCCAGCATGGCGCCCGCCACCTCCTGCTTCATCAGCAGGAACCGCATCTGGCGCTGGCGCGCCGCCTCCATCAGCTCGACCGATTCGCCGCCGGGATGACCGACGATGAAGGGCGTGCCCCACTCCTTGAATGCGGTCGCCAGCACTTCGACGGTCGTGGACATCGAGCCTCCCCCGATTTCATTTTGCGGCGGCAAGTTATCACAGTTCGGCGACAGGCGACCGAGGGTGTTGTCCGGTTCGTTGAGTTGAATATTTGCGCAGTCATTCCGGGGCGCGCTCTTTTCTCGCGCGTTCTTGCGCGAACCCGGAATCCAGACGGCCTCGCCCCCTCCTCGCCCCCTGCACCTGCGCCCGGATTTCCGGGTTCGCGCGAAGAGAACACGCGCGCCCCGGAACGACGGCTCTACTGGACGATCTTGAACTTGTGCACGCGGCGGCCGCGGTTTTCGTCGACGTAGACATTGCCCTTGGAGTCCACCGCGATGCCGTGGGGCTGGTCGAGTTCCCCGGCATAGCGGCCGACATGGCCGAAGCTCGGCAGCATCTTGCCGGTCTCGCGCTCGATCATTTCGATCTGCGAATTGTTCTGGTTGATCACGAACATGTATTTCTGGGCCGGGTCGGGCGAAAAATCGATCGCCACGGCGGCGCCGCCGAACTGCCTGACCTTGCCGTCGGCCGGCATGGTGAACGGCTTCCACGGCACCTCGATGTTGCGCTTGAGATTGCCGAGCTTGTCGTAGACCTGGATCCGCCCGCCGTCGCGGTTGCAGACATAGACGAGGCCGTCATTGCCGATGGTCAGGCAATGCACGCTCTCCATGCCCTCCGGCTTCCACTGCCGCAGGAAGTTGCCGTCGCGATCCAGCACCGCGACGCGGCGGTTGCTCTCGCGGCCTTCGCCGTCGGAGACGAAGATGTCGCCGTTTCCGCGGTCGACGAAGATGCTCGACGGCATGTGGAAGACCGCGGCATTGGAATTCAGCGGCGTGCCCTTGACGGTGCCGTCGGAGGAATCCAGCACGCCCTTCTTGCCGATCTGCTGCAGCAGCTTGCTGCCGTCATGGGTGTATTTCTGCACCATGCCGGACGGCGCGCTGGCGATCCAGACGTTGCCGTCCTTGTCGAAATGGCAGCTGTGCAGGCGCGCATCGAGCAGCTTCGGATCGCCCCAGGAATGCACGACATTGCCGGCGGGATCGAACTCGATAAGCGGCGGCGCCAGCCGACCGGCATCGAGTTCGCCGGGCAGCACGTCCTGCCGGTTGAGGATGAGCACATGGTCCTGGGCGTCGACGCACAAGCCGCCGAGGCCGCCGAGAATCCAGTGGTCGGGCAGCGGCTTCGGCCACGAGAGGTCGGGCTCGTAATGCGGCACGCCCTGGGCCCGCGATGAATTCGCGGAGAGGGCCGCCGCCAGCGCCACTGCGGCGCAAATTCCGATTCTGACGAGATGGCGTGTCTTCATGTGCATTTCTCCCTGGCTCGCCCGTCGTTTTCAGCGGGGGACGGCGACTTATTGAATGGCTGCATGCCGCCGGTCGAATTGCAAGCGCCAATGCGCGACGAGCTTTTTTCGCGCCGCATTGCGCCGGATTCGCGCGCTTCGGAGCAGGCACGCCTCCGACATGAAAGGCGGCTGCGCCGGCCGTGCCCGGCCGTGCCCCGACCCGCTGGACCTCGGCCGGAAATTTGGTTAACAAATGGTTGGGGCAACGGACCGTTCCGGCATCGAAGACCGGATCATGAACGGCCGTGGTGACAGGGATTGGCGATGGGGTGGGGTACGGACCGGCGTCACGCGCCGGCACGTGTGCATATGTTGCGGGCTGCCGCTTTTGTGAGCGTTGCAGCCGCGTTCGGGGTTGGCCGGATGCTCGTCTTCCGGGCTTCCGCCCGGTCTCACCAATGTCAGTCTGCACGGCACCACGGTGGCCTTCGATTCCATCGACGGTCCGCCGGAAACCGTGTTCCGCGACTTCGTCCGGCAGCTCAACCAGGAAGCCCAGGCGCGACAGGTCGCGGTGGTATCCCGCGAATCTCCGGCGCAATACCGCATCCGCGGCTATGTGGCGGCCCATGTGCTGGGCAAGCGCACCACGATCTCCTGGGTGTGGGACATCTACGATGCCGATCGCCGGCGCACCATGCGGCTCGCGGGCGAAGAGGCCGGCCCGCCCGGACGCACGGCCTGGGGCGCCGCCGACGAGCAGGTGATCGGCCACATCGCCCGGGACGGGATGACCCGGCTGGCCGCCTTTCTCAGCGCCCCTCCCGCTCCCGACCCGACGCCGCCGGCCACGCCGGACGACCCCGCCCCGAACGTCGCTTTTGCGCCGTCGCAGAACGGCATCCTGGCTTTCGCCCCGCCCGACCGACCGTAATCGCGGCCGCGATCCAGCGGCCGCAAGCCAAATCCCGGGGACAGCGAATTCGGTCGTATTGCCAACGGCATGACGTAATTGTTATGACCGCCCCGCCCGCCGTCTGTTGCTGCGGGCGAGCAAGGAGACGAGCATGGCCGCCACGAACGGAGCGATCAAGCTCGTTGCCGGCAACTCGAATCCGCGCTTGGCCGAGGCCGTCGGCGCCCATCTCCGCACGTCCCTGTGCAAGGCGGTGGTGCGCCGCTTCGCCGACATGGAGATCTTCGTCGAGATCCTGGAGAACGTGCGCGGCACCGACGTATTCGTGATCCAATCGACCTCGTTTCCCGCCAACGACCATCTGATGGAACTGCTCATCATCATCGACGCGCTGCGGCGGGCCTCGGCGCGGCGCATCACCGCCGTCATTCCCTATTTCGGTTATGCCCGCCAGGACCGCAAATCCGGCTCGCGCACCCCGATCTCGGCCAAGCTGGTCGCCAATGTCATCACCAATGCCGGCGCCGACCGTGTCCTCACCGTCGACCTCCATGCCGGGCAGATCCAGGGCTTCTTCGACATCCCCACCGACAATCTCTACGCCGCGCCGGTGATGGTGCGCGACATTCGCGACCGCTTCGATCTGTCCAAGGTGATGGTGGTGTCGCCCGATGTCGGCGGCGTGGTGCGCGCCCGCGGCCTCGCCAAGCGCATCAACGCGCCGCTCGCCATCATCGACAAGCGCCGCGAGCGCCCCGGCGAATCCGAGGTCATGAACGTGATCGGCGAGGTCGACGGGCGCACCTGCATCCTGATCGACGACATCGTCGATTCCGGCGGTACCCTGGTAAACGCCGCCGATGCCCTGATCGACCACGGCGCCGCCGACGTCTATGCCTACATCACCCATGGCGTGCTCTCGGGCGGCGCGGTCGCCCGCACCAGCGCCTCCCGCCTCAAGGAACTGGTGATCACGGATTCGATCCAGCCGTCCGAGGCGGTGCGGGTCGCCGCCAACATCCGGGTGCTCTCGATCGCCACGCTGATCGGCGAAGCGATCGGTCGCACGGCGGCCGAGGAATCGGTCTCGAGCCTGTTCGACTGACCGCACGGGCCGCCGCACCGGACGCGGTGGCGGTCGCGTCGCCCCGTCGCCCCCGAGTCAACTTGTCGCAGGCGCCGCTGTGGAAGGGCGCCGATGGCGCATTGCGGAACTTCCGCGAATCCTTGATCAGTCGGCAAGTCAAGCACTTCCCGCGGCTTGAACGGAGCGGCCCGAAAGGGCCGCTCATGATTCGGGGCCGGTCAATGGCAGGCGCAAGCCCGCGTCAAAACGACCTGAGGCGGTTGCCGCACGCAGTTTCGTCGCCACGCGTTCCTCGTTACAGCCAGACCTCGGAGGCAGCCATGACGCTGACCAATCCAGCCTACGATCCGCACAACAATCCCGTCGATGTGGTCGAGCGTCTGGCGACGACCCACGACTGGTCGTTCTCCCGCGCCAGCGACGACGAGGTGACGATCCTGGTCAACGGCCGATGGAGCGACTACCAGGTTTCATTCACCTGGATGCCCGATGTCGAAGCGCTGCATCTCGCCTGCGCATTCGAGCTCAAGGTGCCCGAACGCCGACGCAGCGAAGTCATCGAGCTCACCGCGCTGATCAACGAGCAACTCTGGGTCGGGCATTTCGACGCCTGGCTGCTCGACGGTATCGTCATGTTCCGCCACGCCATCATGCTCACCGCCGGCATCACCGCGACCGATGCGCAATGCGAGGCGGTGCTCGGCATCGCGCTCGACGCCTGCGAACGCCATTACCAGGCGTTCCAGTTCGTGGTGTGGGCCGGCAAGAGCCCCGCGCGAGGCGCTCGATTCAGTGATGTTCGAGACCTCCGGGGAAGCGTGAGGCGTGCGCACCCTTTGATAGCAGCTTCGAAGTCTGTGTCATAGTCCTCGGTATCGGAGGATTCCGCGATGGCCCGGAACGTCGACCTCGGCGACAAGCTCGAGAACTTCGTCACCAGCCTGGTGGCCACGGGACGCTATGCCTCCGAGGATCAGGTGTTGCGTGAGGGCGTTCGGCTGATCCAGGAGCGCGAGGACCGGCTGGCGACGCTCGACGCGGCGATTGCCAGGGGCATCGCCGCCGCTGATGCCGGCGAGGGCAAGCCGGCCGACCAGGTGTTCGACCGCCTCGAGGCCAAATACCGTGCGATGGCGGAAGCCGCGGATTGATGGTCGTCATCGTCACCGGCCCGGCTGAGGCCGATCTCGAGCACATCGCCGACTACATCGCCACGCGCAACCCCCTCCGGGCACTGACCTTCGTTCGCGAGTTGCGCGACAAATGCGAAGCCCTGGCCGATGCGCCGCGCGCATACCCTTTGGTGCCGCGCTACGAGCATTTCGGTATCCGGCGCCGCCACTACTTGATCTTCTACCGCATCGGCGTCGGCACCATAGACATCGTGCACATTCTCCACGGCGCCCAGAATTACGAACCAATCCTGTTTCCGGAGACGTAGCGAGGTCTGCCATGTCGATATCCACCGCGCCCGGCGCCGAGCCCCGCCATCAACGTCGTCCTGGTCGGGGCCGGCAAGATGGGCGGCGCCCTGCTGGAAGGCTGGATCGGGCTCGGCGTCGATCCCGCCGCGATGACCGTCATCGAGCCGCAGCCGTCGCCGCAGATCGCGGCCCTGGCGGCGCGCGGGCTGCGCCTCAATCCCGGCGGGGCGGCGGGCCGTGCCGATGCGGTCGTCATCGCGGTCAAGCCGCAGACCGCGCCGCAGGCACTCGCCGAAATCGGCGCCTTGGTCGCGCCCGGCGCGGTGGTCGTCTCGATCATGGCGGGGCGCACCCTGGGCTTTCTCGCCGACGCGCTGCCGGCGGGCACCGCCATCGTGCGGGCGATGCCCAACACGCCCGCCGCGATCGGCCGCGGCATCACGGTCGCGGTGCCGAACCCGCGGGTGACGCCGGCGCAGCGCGAACTCGCCCACCGCCTGCTGGCGGCGACCGGCGCGGTCGAATGGATCGGCGACGAAGGCTTGATGGACGCGGTCACCGCGGTATCCGGCTCGGGACCGGCCTATGTGTTCCTGCTCGCCGAAAGCCTCGCCCGGGCCGGCGAAAAGGCGGGGCTGCCAGCCGACCTCGCCGCCAGCCTCGCCCGCGCCACCGTGTCAGGCGCCGGCGAACTGCTCTACCGCTCCCCGCTCGCCGCCGCGACGCTGCGCCATAACGTCACCTCGCCCGGCGGAACCACCGCGGCCGCGCTCGATGTGCTCATGGCCGCCGACGGCCTCGATGCGGTGATGGAACGCGCCGTCGCCGCGGCGACCCGCCGCGGGCGCGAACTCGCCGGCTGAGCGCAGGCGCGCCGGATTGCGGGCACGCCACTGGTGGTGCCCAACGGCGCGAACTACATTGGGCAGACGACGAGCACGATCCCGAAGGCTGCTGACTGTCGGAACATCATGCTCGCAACAATTGGGAACTCGAGCGCCGACCCGAAGGATTCGGAAGCGACGGCGCTCTCGCACAGGAGCGAGCCATGGCGCGCAAGCCCGCAAACGGGACTCCGACCGGCCACGACCGCGCATCGTCGGACCGCGACAAGATCATCGCCGCCTTTCTCGCTTTGCTGGCGGAGCATCGAATCGAGAACATCGGCTTTGCCGACATCGCCGGCCGTGCCCAGGTCTCGCTCGCGGCGCTGCGCGGCGAATTCGGCTCGCTGCTCGCGATCTACGCCGCCCATGTCGAGGACATCGACCGCAAGGTGCTGGCCGGCGGCGATGGCGACATGGCGCAGGAGCCCGCGCGCGAGCGGCTGTTCGACGTCCTCATGCGCCGGCTCGAGGCGCTGGCGCCGCACAAGGCGGCGATCCGCTCCCTGCTGCGGTCGGTGCGGCGCAATCCCGGGCTCGCGGTGGCGCTCAACCGGCTCGCGGTGCGCTCCCAGCAATGGATGCTGACCGCCGCCGGCATCAAGGCATCCGGCCCCCGGGGCATGCTGCGCGCCCAGGGCGCGGCGCTGATGTTCGCCGGCGTGCTGCGCACCTTCGTCGACGACGACGATCCCGGCCTCGCCCGCACCATGGCCGCGCTCGACCGCGCGCTCGCCCGCGGCCAGCGCTGGGCGGGCTTTCTCGACGATCTCTGCCGTTTCGTGCCGCGCGGGCGATGCCTGCCGGGACGCCGCCGGCGACGCGATCCCGAGCCCGACGATCTCGAACGCGGAGGCGAAGAGCCGCTGCCGGTGTGAGTGGCTCCCCTCCCCGCCTTCGGGAGGGCCTTGGGCACCTACACCGGCACCCGCACGGTCGCCCGCAGGCCGCCCAGCGGGCTGTCGCCGAGCATGATGTCGCCGCCATGGGAGCGGGCGATGTCGCGCGCGATCGCGAGGCCGAGCCCGCTGCCGCCCTCGTCCTGGTTGCGGGCATCGTCGAGCCGCAGGAACGGCTTGAACACGTCCTCGCGCAGATGTGCGGGAATGCCGGTGCCGTCGTCGTCGACGGTGATGGTGAGGTAGCGGTGGTCGCGCTGGCCGGTGATCTCGATCGCGGCGGCGAAGCGCGCGGCGTTGGAGACGAGGTTCGCCAGGCAGCGCTTGAACGCGTTGGGGCGCACGGTGACGACGGGATAGCCGTGGAAGCGCGCCGCCGCCTTGTGGCCGTGGCGCTCGGCATCGGCGCGGAGCTCTTCCAGGAACAGCGGCCATGTCGGTGGCCTCCGACTGCTCGCCGGCGTCGCCGCGCGCGAACGCCAGATAGGCCTCGAGCATGCGGCTCATCTCGTCGATGTCCTTCTTCATCGCATCGACCTCGGGGCTGTCCCCGAGCAGGACGAGCTCGAGCTTGAAGCGCGTCAGCACCGTGCGCAGGTCGTGAGACACCCCGGCGAGCATGGTGGTGCGCTGCTCGATGGTGCGCTCGACCCGCGATTTCATCTCGATGAAGGCGGACGCGGCGCGGCGGACCTCCTGGGCGCCGCGGGGACGGAAATTCGGCGACCTCGCGGCCCTTGCCGAAGCTTTCGACCGCGTCGGCGAGCCGCAGGATCGGGCGGATCTGGTTGCGCAGGAACAGGATCGCGACGGTGATCAGCACCAGCGAGGTTCCGACCATCCACAACAGGAAGATTTCCGAGTTCGAGGCGTAGGCGGCGCTGCGGCGCGCGAACACGCGCATCACGGCGTCGTCGAGCTGGATGCGCAGCTCGACGAGGTTCGAACGCCCCACCGTGTCGACCCAGAACGGCCGGCCGATCTGCTTGCGCACCTCCTCCGACAGCGCCTGGTCGAGCAGCGAGAAGAACGGCTTCGGCCCGATCGGCGGCATCTCGTGGACGGGAAGGAAATCGACCGCCAGCCCGAGCCGGTCCTGGGCGATGCGGCGCAACACCGCGTCGTCGCGCTCGCGGGGCAGCAGCTTGCGCAGATCGATCAGGGCGGCGACGTCCTGGGTCACCGCGGCGGACAGTCGCCGCGTCACCGTGTTCCAGTGCCGCTCCATGAACACGAAGGCGACCACCGACTGCAGGATCACCATCGGCGCGATGATGATGAGGACCGCGCGCGCATAGAGTCCCTTGGGCAGCAGGCCCTTGACCGCGCGGTCGACGCGCTCCCAGCCGCCATAGAGCCGCCCCGCCGCCACGCGCAGCCGCGACATGCCGACGGTCGAGGCTGGTCACGGCTGCACCACCAGCCGATAGCCGATGCCGCGCACGGTCTGCACGAACAGCGGATTGGCGGGATCGTTCTCGATCTTGCGGCGCAGCCGGTTGACCTGCACGTCGACCGCGCGCTCGCCGGCGGCGCGCGCCGTTGCCGGTGAGGGCGAGGCGCGGCACCGTCGCGCCGGGCTCCGCCGCCAGCAGTCGCAGCATGTCCTTCTCGCGGTCGGTGAGATGCACCATCTCTTCGCCGCGCCGCAGCTCGCCGCGCGCGAGGTGAAACAGGAACGGGCCGAACCGCACCGTCTCGGCCGGCGCGGGCGGCGGCGCCGGCTGCAGCCGCTTGAGGATATTGGCGATCCGCAGCGACAATTCGCGCGGCTCGAAGGGCTTGGCCACGTAATCGTCGGCGCCGATCTCCAGGCCGGCGATGCGGTTCTCCTTTTCCGCCCGCGCGGTCAGCATCAGGATCGGCACGTTGGAGCGCGTGCGCAGCGATTTCGCGAATTCGAAGCCGGTTTCTCCGGGCATGGTGACGTCGAGAATCGAGGAGATCGAAGCTCAGGCCGTCGAGCTTGGCGCGGGCGTCCGCCGCGGTGTCGGCGGTGGTGACGCGGTAGCCTTCGGCGCGCAGATAGCGCGACAACAGATCGCGGATGCGGCGGTCGTCGTCGACCACGAGGAGATGCGGGGCATCGTCGGCAAGCGGTGCGGAGAGGAGCGGCGTCATGGCCGCCTCACAGCCGCCGGCGGCGCGCCGGATCGGCGCGGTCGACCAGGCGCAGCACGCCGTCGCGCTGGCCGGGGTCGAGCATGGCGACCAGGAAACGCCGCGCCGTGTCGTGATCGCCCGAGCCCAGACAAGCGAGCGCCCGGCCGATGCGAGCGCTTTGCAGGCCGGCGAGCCTGAGCGCCAGGGCCTCGCCCCTGGCCGTCACGAACAGCAGCCGCTGCCTGCGATCGGTGGCACCTGCCTTCTGCTCCACATAGCCTTCGTCGATGAGCTGCTTGAGCACGCGGCCGAGCGACTGCTTGGTGATCTTCAGGATCCCGAGCAGCTCGGCGACCTTCATGCCGGGATTGCGGTTGACGAAGTGCAGCACCCGGTGATGGGCGCGGCCGAAGCCGAACTTGGCCAGCACCGCGTCGGCATCCCCGACGAAGTCGCGATAGGCGAAGAACAGCAGCTCGATCAGGTCCCAGACCGGCTCGGTCCGGTACCCCGCCTCGGCCGTCGCAACGGGAACCGTTCAGATTTATGTCAGCCATGTTGACATATTTTTTGGCTTTGTTACCATGATGACCTGTTTCGCGAAAGGAACGTGCGCGCCGAGGAAGATTCGGCAAGTTGCATCCTTCGCGCAATGGCGCTCTCATCGAGCCGCAACCATATCGAGACTTGAAGCGCGACGCAAAGCAGCGGGCATCCGCAAATGCGGGCCCGATACCGGAGGAACGACCATGGCGATGCCCTTCGATCAGATGGAAGGCATGATCTGGTTCGACGGCAAGCTGGTGCCCGGGCCGGAGGCGAAGATCCATGTTCTCACCCATGGGCTCCACTATGCGAGCGCGGTATTCGAAGGCGAGCGTGCCTATGACGGCGTGATCTTCAAGGGCACCGAGCATTCCGAACGCCTGGTGCGCTCCGCCGAGCATGCTCGATTTCGAGATCCCCTACTCGGTCGCCGAGATCGACGCCGCCAAGCGGCTGGTGGTGGAAAAGAACGGCCAGAAGAACGCCTATGTCCGCCCGATCGCGTGGCGCGGCTCCGAGCAGCTCGGCGTGTCGGCGCAGAACAACCGGATTCACCTCGCCATCGCCGCCTGGGAATGGCCGAGCTATTTCGATCCGGCCCAGCGCCTCAAGGGCATCCGCCTCGACCTCGCCGACTACCGCCGGCCCGATCCGCGCACCATCCCCTGCCTCGCCAAGGCGGCCGGGCTCTACATGATCTGCACCATCTCCAAGCACCGGGCGGAACGGCGCGGCTATGCCGACGCGATGATGCTGGACTGGGAGGGCCGGGTCGCCGAATGCACCGGGGCCAACATCTTCTTCATCAAGGACGGCCGCATCCACACCCCGATCGCCGATTGCTTCCTCGACGGCATCACCCGGCGCACCACCATCGATCTCGCCCGCCGCCGCGGCATCGAGGTGATCGAGCGGCGCATCCTGCCGGACGAATTGCCGAGCTTTTCGGAATGCTTCATCACCGGCACCGCGGCCGAGGTCACCGCGGTGTCGGAGATCGCGCAGTGGAACTTCAAGCCCGGCGCCATCACCAGGCAGTTGATGGACGACTACACCGCCGAGGTGCAGCCCAAGGGCAAGGCGGCGGCGGCGTAGCGGTGGTGGCATAGGCTCTCTTGATCCTCGGGTTGGCGGCCGTCAGGTTCTCCGCGAGGCGCTTTCTCCGAAAGGTCTGCCCTGACGCTTCCCCCCTAATGCTTCCCCTTCCGCCGTTCGGCGTGCGGGTGTTATAATTCGTTTCAAGCGCCGGCCGCGGATTTGCAGGATTTTCATTGCTGCCAGCCCGAGCGGCGGGCGTTGGGCGAACACGCTGGAACGCGACCGCCGCCCGATTGGGAGCGCCTTCTTGCGCGCCGGGCGCGGCGCACGGGTCCGCTGAGGTCGTATTTCCGAGGGCCGACATGCCTGCCGCGATGCCACCGAATCTTTTCCTCCCACCGCGCATGCCGCATCCCGGCGCGTCGCCGGAACGGCAGTGCCACACGGCGCAGGGACCGCACGACCGGCCCGCCCGCCTGCCCTGTTTTGCACCACGATCGCGGGCGACGCGAGCCATCGCGGCCGTTCTGTGCGGGGCGATCCTCCTGATGTCCGCGACCTCGCCGTCGCGCGCCGATGACGCCGCCGATGTGCGACTGGCCGACCGTTATCAGCGGGCCGCCGAGAAGGGCGATGCCACGGCGCAGATGTACATGGGCGCGATCCACGCGGCCGGCGTGGGCCGGCCGCAGTCGGACAGCGAGGCCTTTCAGTGGTTCTCCAGGGCCGCCGAAGGCGGCAATCCCCAGGCCCAGCTCATCCTGGGCGGCCTTTATGCCATCGGCAGGGGCGTGTCCAAGAGCAATGCCGAGGCCTACAAATGGGCGCTGATCGCCGCCGCCGGCAAGAACAGCGCGGAGGACAAGAACGGCGCCCAGCAATTGATGACCCAGCTGGCCAAGCGAATGTCCAACGAAGACATCGCGTCCGCGAGGAAACAGGCCGATGCCTGGAAGCCGAGCGACAAAGCCGTGGCGACCGCCGCGCCGCGCGAGAATACGCGTCCGGCTCCGGCACCGCCAAATCGAAACAGCGACGCTTCGGCACCGGCAACGCAGGGCTCCCGAGCGGGTCACGAGCCTCTACGGCATCGCCCAGCAATTGGCCAAGTCCGGAAATTACGGCGAGGCAATCAGGAGTTTCGACGAACTGATCCGACGCGACCCCGGCGATCCCGAGGCGTTGAACAACCGCTGCTGGGCGCGCGCGATCACCGGCGATCTCGACAATGCCCTCAAGGATTGCGACCAGGCGCTGCGGCTTCGTCCCCGCTACGGCGACGCCTTCGACAGTCGCGGCTTCGTGAACCTGAAGCTCGGCCGCGCCGACAACGCCATCGACGACTACGGTGCAGCGCTGTCGCTCGATCCGAAACGAGCGTCCTCGCTCTACGGGCGAGGCATCGCCAAGACGCGCAAGGGCGATGCCGACGCGGGAAACCGCGACATCGCCGCAGCCAAAGCCATACAGGCGACGATCGCCGACGAATTTGCAGGCTACGGGATTCGATGACGCTCCCGCGATCCGGCGATGCCGGCCATTCGTTTTCGTCCGTCGCACGTCCACAGGCGGCCCGGCTCCGATGAACCTTCTTTTCGAGATCGCCTGGACCCACGTCACGACGCGAATCCGCCAAACCCTGGTCGGAATTCTCGGCGTTGCGATCGGAGTGGGATTTACCATCATGATCGCGGGCCTGATGGAAGGTTCGCAGCGCGATTTCATCCGGCAGCTCGTCGACACGCTGCCGCACGTGACCGTCAGCGACGAGCGCCGGTCGGCCTCCACCCAACCCGCCGAGCGCGAATATGCGGCGGTGCAGGTGACCAACCTGCCCGCCGCGGACCGGCGGGCGGGAATCAAGAACCCGAACACGGTCGTCGCATCGATCGAGTCGTGGCTGCCGGGCGCGATCTCGCCCTCGGAGCAGACCACGGCGTTGATTCACTACGGCGGAGGCCATGTCGGGGTGACGGTGACCGGGATCGATCCGCGCCGGGAGATCAGGGTCTCCAAGCTCGCGAGCCAGATGCAACAGGGGCAGGTCGACGACCTGTTCAGGGCATCGAACGCCGTCATCGTGGGCGAAGCCCTGGCGCAGAAGATCGGCGCGCAGGTCAGGAGCACGGTCACGGTATCGGTCGGAGAAGCCCATTCGCTCTCCGCGACGGTGGTCGGAATCTTCCGGTCCGGAGTGCACCAGATCGACGATACCCAGGTGTTCGCGCTGCTGCGTACCGCCCAGGTCCTGTCGGGGCAGCCCGGCGGCATCAACCAGTTGCGACTGCGGCTCGACGACGCCGTCGCCGCGAAGGACGTCGCCGGCCGAATCGAGGCCCAGACCGGCTACAAGTCGGTCTCGTGGCAGGAGGCCAACGCCAATCTGCTGTCGGCGTTCACGGTCCGGGCCTTCATCATGCTCACGGTCATGGCGGCGATGCTGTTCACGTCCTGCTTTGCGACCTACAACATCATCTCGACCATCACCCATGAGAAGCGGCACGACATCGCGATCATGAAGTCGCTCGGCATGAGGGAAGCGTTCGTGCGCGGAATTTTCATCGTCGAGGCCGCCATCATGGGTGCGGTCGGCATCGTGGCGGGATGGGGGCTCGGATACCTGCTCTGCTACGGCCTGTCGCGGATCACGTTCTTCAACCCGCTGAGCGGAGAGATCATCAACGTTCCGATCTACTGGACGCCGACGCATTATGCCGCCGTGGGAGCCTTGTCGCTCATCGCGTGCGCGGCTGCGGCCTTCTTCCCGGCGCGAAAGGCCACCCGGGTCCATCCCGTCGAAATCATTCGAGGCGCGGCGTGACCACGACCGTGATCCAGACGGTGGGCCTGGTGCGCCGCGTCGAAGGCGCGATATCGCACGTCCTGGTCAACGGCATCGACCTCTCGGTGAGCAAGGGCGAGTTTCTCGCCATCACCGGTCCGTCCGGATCGGGAAAATCCTCCCTGCTCTATCTGCTGGGGTTGCTGGACGGTCCGACCGAAGGCGAGATCTTCGTCGGCGGACAGGCGACCTCCGGCCTGACCGAGTCGGAGAAGGCCGACCTTCGCCTGAAAACCTGCGGTTTCGTCTTCCAGTTCCACTTCCTCCTGCCCGAGTTCACCGCGCTCGACAACGTGCTGCTGCCGATGCGCACGCTCGGCCGGCTCTCGATGCCGGACATGCGCGCCAAGGCGCTGGCCCTGCTGACATCGCTCGGGCTCGCCGAGCAGGTCGACAAGCGTCCCAATCAACTGTCCGGCGGCCAACGCCAGCGCGTGGCGCTGGCGCGGGCCCTCGCCAACGACCCCGCGATCATCGTCGCCGACGAACCGACCGGCAACCTCGACACGGCCTCCACCGAGCAGGTGTTCGGCGTACTGCGCGACATCGCCAGCCAGGGCAGGACGGTGATCGTGGTCACTCACGATCCCGGGCTGGCGGCGCGGGCCGACCGGCGCATCCAGATCGTCGACGGCAAGATCGCGCAGGAAACCTGGCTGTCGAAGGAGCGGCCCGCCGCCGGGCAGACTCCATCCGGTCCGGTTGAACCTGTCCTGAACGGTGTTTCACGACTTCGATGGTTGCCCTTGTCGATGGTACCTCTGTTGCGTTCGCCGTTTCCATGCTATCGTTAGGAATATAAACCGAGCTCGGGTGTGAATCAAAATGCGGGTGTGATATGGGCTGGCGCACGCTTTCTGTGACGGTGCTGGCCCTCGGCATGGCCGGGGGCGCGGGCGCCTATTATTATTTCCAGCCGCCGGTCGTCACCGTCAGCCTGGCGACCCGCGCGCCGGTTTCCGAGGTGGTCTACGGCAGCGGAACCGTCGAACCGGTGCGATGGGCCAAGGTGATTCCCTTTACCCGGAGGCGGATCGTCGAGCTTTGCCGCTGCGAGGGACAGGGCGTGCGGCAGGGACAGGTGCTGGCCCGCCAGGACGACGCCGAGGAGCAGGCCGCGTTGAACGAGCTCACCGCGAGGCTGGAGCAGCTCGAGCGGGATCTCGATCGCTCGGACAAGGATGTGCAGAAGGGTTCGGCGACCAAGCAGCAGAACGAGCAGCTCAAGACACAGATCAGGGAGCTCAACTTCCGCATCGCCGCGCAGAAAGAGCGGATCGCCGCCCTGGTGCTCAAGTCGCCCATGGACGGCATGGTGCTGCGCCGCGACGGCGAGATCGGCGAAATCGCCGGCCCCACCGACGTGCTTTTCTGGGTGGGACCGCCGACGCCCATGCACGTGGTGGCCGAGATCAACGAGGAGGAAATTCCGAAGATCGCGCTCGGTCAAAGAGCGTTCCTGAGAAACGAGGCGTTCGCGAACCGCAGCTTGAATGCGACGGTGTCTCAGATCACGCCGAAGGGAAACCCCGAAAGCAAGACGTTCCGGGTTTATCTGCTGTTGCCTCAGGACACGCCGCTGCGCATCGGGATGACCGTCGAAGTCAATATCGTATTTCGCGAAAAGCCCGACGCTCTCGTGGTTCCGGCGGAAGCCATCGTCGACGGCGCGATCAGCGTCGTGAACGCCGAGCGGACTTCGCGTGTGCGCGTCGCCACCGGGGTACGCGGCGCGCGCCTGGTCGAGGTGTCCGGAGACCTCGCCGAAGGCGCGATGGTGGTATCGCCGGCACGAACGGATCTGCGGGACGGAACGGCGGTGCGCATCGATCTGCTGCCGGACACGGCCACCAGGGCGAATCCGGACGACGCACGACCGGCCATCGCCGACAACGCCGCCCCGCGCGCGAGCCCGGCCCCGCTGCGCGCCGCCGCCGGAGCGGCGCTTTCCGAAGCGGACCGGCTGACCGAGGAGGTGAACCAAGCCATTTCCGCGGCTCTTTCCGCCCGCGTGCTGTCCATCGTCAATGATGCCCGCCGCAAAGCCGACGACCCCGCCGCGAACAGGTGACGGCCTCCCGGGGTCGTCATCCGATGCACGGATGATATGAGAGAGGCGCCGGGCGTAAATTGCCTCGTCGAAGGCCGCGACGGGGTCGGCCGAGCGGGGACCACGGGCGCCGTGCAGACGTCGCGAGGTCGCCTGAACCGGGGCGATCGGTCACGTCTCGCTCGGATCGCACTCGGCCGACGGCTCCGCCGACACCGAAGTCTCGATGATCACCTTCGGCGACAGCTTGAGATGCTGGTACATGCGCGCCAGGTACTCGCCGATCACGCCGAGCAGGAGGCTGTTGATGCCGATCGACAAGGTCAGCAGCACGGTCAGCGTGGTGAAGCCCGGCGGCCAGTTGGAGCCGATGACGAAGCGGGCGATCGGGTAGCCCACCATCATCAGGCCCGCGACCGACGTGGCCACGACGCCGAGCAGGGTCGCGATCCGCAGCGGCATCACCGAGTGGCTGGTTATGCCGTCGAGCGCCAGCGAGAACAGCGCGCCGATGTTGAACTTGGTGAGGCCGCGCAAGCGCTCGTCCCGGCTGTAATGGATGCCGATCTGGCGGAAGCCCATGGCCGCGATCCGGCCGCGAATGTAGATGTTGGGGTCGCGGATGCGCTTGAGCTCGTCGATGATCCGCCGGTCGATCAGGCGGAAGTCGCCGGCGTCGCGCGGCAGGTTGTCGTTGCTCAGCACGTCGACCAGCCAGTAGAAGAACCGGCGCGTCGAGCGGATGAGCCAGCCCTCCTTGCGCTCGCGGCGGATGCCGTAGACCACCTGGTAGCCTTGTTCCCACAACCGCAGGAACTCGATGATCAGTCTCGGCGGGTCCTGGAGATCGGCATCGAGCTGCACGGCGGCGGCGCCGCGCGCCAAGCTGTAGCCGGTGAAGATCGAGAGCTGGTATCCGAAATTGCGCGAGAACCGATAGACCCGCACCCGCCGATCGCGCGCGGCGATGGCGGCGAGCCTCGCGAAGGTATCGTCGGTACTGTGATTGTCGGTGAACACCAGTTCGAGGTCGTAGCGCTCCGCCTCACCGGCCAGCGTTTCGTTTACGACCTTGTAGAGGATGTCGACATTGGCCTCCTCATTGTAGACCGGGACGACAATCGACAGCAGCTTTCGCGCGCCGGTCGGCGGCGGCTCAGCCCGACTTGCGCGGTCGGCGTCGACGGGCGGATGTGCCGAAGTCGTCATGGCGGCGACACCTCGCTCGCCGCATCGACAATACCCGCTTCGTCCAACAGCAGGCGAAACCCCTGTTCGAGCGACACCAACGGCTCCCATCCGGGCAGACGCGGCCCGACCGACAGCGGTTCCATGATCTGCTGCGGCGGATATGGGCGCTCGCCGAAGCGGACCCGCGCCGGGCGGCCGGCGAGGCGGGCCATCAGTGCGGTCGCCTCGCGAAGGGTGATCCTGCAGCCGGAATCGAGCCGATAGCGGTGCAGCCCGGGCCCCGCATCCGGGCCCATCAGGGCGAGTGCCGCGACCAGGAAGCCACGCGCGACATCGTCGACCTGCACGAACTCGACGGTTTGTTCGCCCGGCGTCGCCGCCATGGTTTCATTGCGCTTCAGGGCACCCACCAGATGAGACAAGAATTTCCCCCGCCAATCGTCTGGACCGTAGACGTCGTAGAGCAGCAGCGTGGTCACCGAAAACCCGTGCCGCTGCGCATAGTAGTCCGCCAGCGCGCGGAAGGCATGCTTGCTGGCGGCATAGAAGCTGTTGGGGCGAAAATGCCCCGCCGCATCAAATTCCCAATTGGTGCCCGCCTCCACCAGCCGGCGCGCGCCCGCCGCGGCCATCGCTTCCAACAGCTGCGCGCCGAAGCCGATATTGGCCGCGACCATGGCATCGAGATTCGCCATGCTGTGATGCGCCTGGCTGGCGAGATGGAAAACCACGTCTGGCGCCGCGTCGGCGACGATGCGAGCCATGCCGGCGGCCGATTGATCGTGGACATGGCAGGCAACGCCGCCGGGCAGCCGCTTGCGGTCGCTGCCCGGCCGCACGACCGCCTGCACGGACCAGCCGGCATCGAGCAAATGTCGCGCCAAACGGCTGCCTATGTAGCCGGTCGCGCCCGTCACCAGCGCGCACATCACATCTGCATCTCGTCGTCATGCCGCGACCCGCCCGGGCGCCTGCGACAGAGCGGCGATCTGCTCGACCGCCAGCCGCCGCATCGCATGGGCATCGGCGCGGGCGTAAAAGGCCTTGTACCAGTCCACCGTCGCCTTGATGGACCCAGCCATGTCGTCAGGCGGTCGCCATTCGAGTTTCGCGCGGGCGCGGGCGGCATCGAGCATCAGGAGATTCGCCTCATGGGGCGCATTCGGGTCGGGCCGGCTTTCCCAGCGCGCGCCGCCGCCCCAGGCCTCGGCCAACTGCTCGATCAGCATGCGTACTGAAATCGCCCGGTCGCCGGAGGGGCCGAAATTGAAAGCGGTGGCAAAGGCCGGGCCTTCGTCGAACAAGGCGCGCGCCAGCAGCAAGTAGCCGTGCAGCAACGGGATCACGTGCTGCCAGGGCCGCACCGCGTCGGGGTGGCGCACAGCTACGGCCTCCCCGGCCGAGAAGGCGCGCACCGCGTCGGGAACGAGCCGATTGGCGCACCAGTCGCCGCCGCCAAAGACATTGCCGCCGCGGGCCGAAGCGACCTGCGCGCAGCCCGCCCGATCGAAGAAGGAGAGCCGATAGGCCCGTGTCACCAGCTCCGCGCATGCCTTGCTCGCACTGTAAGGGTCGTGGCCGCCGAGCGGCTCGTCCTCGCCATAGGGGTGGGACTGCTCGCGATTGAGGTAGCATTTGTCGGTGGTCACGACGACGATGGCGCGCAAGGTATCGACGCCGCGACAGCTTTCGAGAAAATTGGCCGTGCCCTGGACGTTGGTGGCGAAGGTTCCGAGCGGATCACGATACGAAGGCCGGACCAACGACTGTGCCGCCAAGTGGATTGCGACGTCCGGACGGAATGCCGAAACGGCAGCGGCGAGATCGCCCGGCTTGCGCACATCGGCGATGATGCTGTCGCACACGTCGTCGAGCGCGAGCGCACGGAACATGCTGGGGTCGGTCTCGGGCGCAAGCGCATAACCGCGCACCAACGCGCCCATCTCCGCGAGCCACAGCGTGAGCCACGAGCCCTTGAAGCCGGTATGCCCGGTCAGGAACACGCGCTTGCCGCGCCAGAATTCCGGCGTCGGGTGGAACCGGGAACGAGGTGCCGGCCCCTTCACCACACTCTCCACGGCGCCTTGCCGGAGACCCAAAGCTCTTCCAGCAGCACCTTTTCGCGCAATGTATCCATCGGCTGCCAGAAGCCGGCGTGCTCGAACGCCGTCAGCTGACCCTCCTGCGCGAGCCGCCGCATCGGTTTGAGCTCCCAGCTCGTCTGATCGCCTTCGACCACGTCGAGCGCCGAAGGTTCGAGCACGAAAAAGCCGCCATTGATCAACGCCCCGGAATCTTCGGGCTTCTCGTGGATGTCACGCACGATCGAGCCCTCGATCTGCAGGACACCGAACCGGCTGGGCGGGCAGATCGCGGTGACGGTCGCGAGCTTGCCGCGACTGCGGTGATGCTCGATCAGCTTGCTGATATCGACATTGCTGAGCCCGTCCCCATAGGTCATGCAGAACGCCTCGGCGCCGACATAGGGCTTGATGCGCTTGAGCCGCCCGCCGGTGAGCGTATTTTGTCCGGTGTCGATCAACGTGACCCGCCACGGCTCGGTGGAGTTTTGATGGACCTCGAAAGAATTATTCTTGAGGTCGATCGTTACGTCCGAGGTGTGCAGAAAATAGTTGGCGAAATACTCCTTGATCACATATCCCTTGTAGCCGAGGCATATGATAAAATCATTGACGCCCCAGTGACTGTAAATCTTCATGATGTGCCACAGAATCGGCTTGCCGCCGATCTCGATCATCGGCTTGGGAATGTGTGCGGTTTCCTCGCTTATTCGAGTGCCGTAGCCGCCCGCGAGAATCACAGCTTTCACGAAATCGGTTCCTTGATCACGTTGCCGGAGACTTCGACCATCTAGGCGCGTTCCTGCTGGCAAATCAAGCATATGTTCGCGCATGCGTGCGTATTGCAACGAGGTGCATTTGTCCACGCGCACAAGTTCGAATCATCGTGGCCGTCGATCGGGTGCCGTTACGCGACGACGCAGGCAAAAAATTTTGAGGTCGCCCAACTCGGAGCCGACGACACGGTCACGAACGGCCTGCTTGCGGTCGGCATCGAGGCCGGTTGCCTCGACCGCGGTGGCGCCATATCATCGCCCGTCCCGGAGTTTTGGACCGGGCAGTCGGCGGGGGGCGCAGTCGAGACAATTTTCCAATGAGTAGGAGGTCGGTGCCTATTATGAATTTCGTCGATGAACCGCTTTCCGGAGCATATCGGGTACGCTTGAACCAGCTTGCCGATAACCGCGGCATTTTTGTCAAGACATACATGCGCAGCGTCTTTGCGGCCGCAGGAATGTGCTTCGATTTTTGCGAGGAATATTACTCGGTTTCCAAGAAGGACGTCATTCGCGGCATGCACTTCCAAGTTCCGCCACACCACCACGACAAGATCGTGTATTGCCCGGTTGGCGCGGTCGAGGACGTGCTGTTGGATTTGCGCAGCGGCCCCGGCTATGGGAATTTCTGCTCGATATTGCTGTCCGACGATCGACCGGATTTGATCATCGTGCCCAAAGGCGTCGCGCATGGGTTTCGTTCGCTGAAAGACTTCAGCTTCATAGTAAGCAAAGCGAGTACCGAATACGCTCCGCAGCACGATATGGGAATACGCTGGGATAGTTTCGGATTCGATTGGCGCTGCGAATCACCGATTCTTTCGGATCGCGACCGGCTGCATCAGGGTTTTTCCGACTTCAAATCTCCGTTTTGACGCACGGAACGGTTTCCGCGCACCGGCGCCCGCTGGAACGTGCCCGGCCCGCCTGCCGCGCCCACCCCGCGCAGGCGGCCCGCGTGCTGTCCATCGTCAATGATGCCCGCCGTAACGCCGACGACCCCGCCGCGAACAGGTGACGGCCTTCTTAAAAGAATCGGACCTCACCTTGGCCGGCTGGCAGCCGGCCGCGCGAGCGCCGGCTCACCTTCGTTTCAGCCGTGCTCGGTGGGCGATCAGGCAAAAGGCGGGCAAACACCGTTCCTGGCGCCATTCCTGGCGCCTGTCATTCCGGCGCAGGCCGGTGTTGCACGCGCTGCCTTGAGCCGCACTCCCTTGACGGCGGCCGCATCGTCTATTATCAATCAATTGATTGATTTAATTTCGCGGGGCAGCAGGGCTCGCTCGACATGGCGGCGAGGAAAAAGCAGGCACGGCCCAGGGGTGACGAACGCCGCGACAGCTTGGTGCGGGCCGCTTTCGCCTGTCTTGCGGCCGACGGCTTCGAGGGGTTGCGCACCCGCAGCGTCGCCGACCGTGCCGGCGTTAATATCGCGACGCTGCATTACTATTTTCCCACCAAGGAGGCTCTGATCGGCGGTGTCGCGGACTTCCTCGCCACCCAGTTCATCACCCTGCACGCCCCCCCGGTGGCGCCGACCGGCTGCGCGGCGCTCGACCGGATGCACCAGGAATTCGCCGACGCGCATTTCTACAGCGCCGAGCATCCCGACCTCGCGGCGGTCCTGTGCGAGCTCCAGTTGCGCGGGCGGCGCGACCCCGTCATCCGCAAAATTATCGAGCCGCTGTTCGGCCATTGGCGGTACGGGATCGAGCGATGGCTTGCGGACGGCATTGCAGAGGGCGTGTTTCGCCGCGATCTCGATCCTGCCGGCGGCGCAGCATTGTTCGTCGCCGCCATGACGGGTGCCGGGTGGCTGAGACTTTCGAGACCGCAGTTCGAGGCCATCTTCGCCGTGGTCGAGGCGTGGCTGCTGGCGCCAACCACGATGCGCGCGACCAGAAGGAGGACCAAGGCTTGACGCAACGCTTGTCTGGCTGGGGCCGACAGGCCGTCACGGCGACAGCAAACTGGAGGCGACACATGACGGACAAAGGCTTTCACGTCGGCATCATCGGCGGCGGCATCGGCGGCCTCGCCTTGGCTCAGGGACTGAGGAAGGCGGGCATGAGCGTCGCGGTCTATGAGCGCGACCGTACCCCCACCGACCGGTTACAGGGCTATCGCGTCCACATCAGCCCCAAGGGCAGCGAGGCCCTCCACTCCTGCCTGCCGGCCGATCTTTTCGAGGTCTTCGCGGCGACCTGCAGCGTCGGCCACCGGGGCTTCCGCTTTCTCAGCGAGAAGATGGAGGAACTGCTGTCCATCGAGTTCCGCGGCGACGCGCGCGCGGTCGCGCAACACCGATCGGCGAGCCGCATCACGCTGCGGCGGGTACTGCTCGGCGGCCTCGACGGCATCGTCCACTTCGGCAAGATATTCACGCACTATGAGGAGACAGACGACGGGCCGATCGTTCTCCATTTCGCCGACGGCAGCACCGCCGGCTGCGACGTGCTGATCGGCGCCGACGGCGGCAATTCGCGCGTGCGCCGCCAATTCCTGCCCCACGCCCAACGCATCGACACGGGCGCGGTCGGCGTTGCGGCCAAGGCAATGTTGACCGAGGAAAACCGCCGGCGCCTGCCGCCGCGCGTACTCGAAGGCACCGGCCTGGTAATGTCGCCCGGCCGCCGCGGCATGTTCATCGGGCTGCACGAATTCGCCGACAAAGCACCGGCGGTGCCGGCTGCCGGCACCGACCCGGCCGGGCCCGCGCAGCCGGCTGCCGACGCGTTGCTCGATAACACCACGAGCTACGTGTTCTGGGCCTATGGCGGCCTGCGCACCGACCTCGAGCGCGGGCGGCCGCTCGAGCAACTTGCCCCGCCCGATCTGCAGCGGCTCGTCCTCGATCGCATCCGCAATTGGCATCCGGACTATAGCGTGCTGGTCTGCGCTTCAGATCCGTCGACCTTCAATGTCGTGAGCATCAAGACGTCGGTCCCGGTCGCCCCGTGGCAGTCGCGGCGCATCACGCTGATCGGCGATGCCATCCACAGCATGACGCCTTACCGCGGCATCGGCGCCAACACCGCGCTCCGGGACGCCGCCCTGCTGTGCGAAAATCTCAAGGACGCTGCACTTGGCACAACCGCGGTCGAGGCCGCGATCAATGACTATGAGGGGCAGATGCGCGAATATGGCTTCGCCGCCGTTCGCACTTCGCTGCAGGCGCTGCAACAATCGGTCGGCGACAAGGGCATCGGATTCCGATTGGCGAAGCTGTTCTTCCGCGCCGTCAACGCGACGCCGCCGCTGAAGAGGCTGGTGTTTGCGAATTTCGGCGACGACTGACCCCGGGGCTTGCCGAGGCGATGCGGAACGTTTGCAGCGAAACGGCCGCCTGCGCGAGCGGCCGCTCCGCCTCGATAACGCAAACCACGTCGGGGCGCGACTAACGCCCTATTGCGGCTTTGCGTGCCGGCGCCCAATCCGCCCTACCGCGTCGAGGCGCTCTGGCGGAACTGCGCCCTGCCACTTCGCCGCCATCGCGGCGCGGGGGACTTCCTGTCCGCGCAGATAGACCTTGGCGATCCGCCGCGTGTTGGAGATGTTCTCCAGCGGATTGGCGTCGAGCACGATGAAGTCGGCGCTCTTGCCGGGCGCCACCAGGCCGGTGTCGAAATGGCGCGATCTCGGCGCCGTCGCGGGTCGCCGCGACGATCGCCTCCATCGGCGTCATGCCGATCGCCACCATGCTTTCGAGATCGAGGTGGTTGAAATAGCCGATCAGGAACCGGCTCTGCCCGGTGTCGGTGCCCTCGACCACGCGCATGCCGGCGGCCCGCAGCTTCATCGCATTGCGGCCGTCCGCCTCGAAATTCTTTTGCGCGCGCGCCACCGCTTCGGGCGTCATCTTCTTGAGCGGATCGCCCCAATACTTGCTCGATCTGCTCCGGCGAATAGGTCGCCCGCAGCAGCGGGTCGTCGAGCCAGGCCGGCCGGGTGCCGCCCGCGGTGTTCATCCACGAGGTGATGAGGCTCGGCGTCATCCACATGTTCGGCCGGTCGTTGCGCGCAATGCGGTCCTTGACGATGGCGATGATCTCGTCGTCGACGACGTCGCCTTCGCGGACCGGAACGTGAAGCCAGCCCTCCACGCCCGCGCGCATCAGTTCCTTGGCATCGGCGAGGGTGACGTTGTGGACCGCGACCGGGACATTGAACTTGTGCGCCTCGTCGACGATGGCGCGATAGAGCTCCGGCGTCAGCGTCTTCTTGGTGCCGCGGCGGTCGTCGACCCAGATCTTGATGAAGGTCGGCTTGATCTTGACGTAGTCGTCGACGGCGGCGCGCGCCTCCTCGGGCGTGGCGACCGGATAGGACACGTCGACCCGCGACGGATCGCCCTGGGCGCCCGAGCCCGGCCACGCCATGCCGGTGCCGGAGGTGCGGAACAGCGCCGCATTGGGGACCACCTCGTCGCGCACCCGCAGCGGCACGTCGCCCCATCCGGTGCGGCCGCCCTGCATGTCGGAGCGATCGACGAGATCGCCGACGCCGACCGCGGCGCCGACGCCGTAGAAGGCGAGCCGCTGCAGTGATCGATGAGATTCTCGCGGGTGAAGGTTTCCTTCGACATGGTTCCCGCCGGGATGTTCTGGAACCCGAAATGGCCGTGCAGGTCGACCAGCGTCGGCATCACGGTCTTGCCGGAAATGTCGACGTGCACCGCGCCGGCGGGGACCTGCACCTCGCCGCGCCGGCCGACCTGCGGTGAACCGGCTGTTCTCGACGACGAAGGCGGAGTTTTCGATCGGGGCGCTGCCGTCGCCGGTGATGAGGCGCGCGCCCTCGAACACGGTTAGCGGAGCTTGCACCGGAGCTTGCGCCGAGACGGAACCGGCCATCGCCAGGATCAGACCGGCGGAATACAGCAGCGCGGATGACAGTCGCTTGGTGCGAGACATGGGGAGCTCCGGGGTCAGAGGGTAAGAGGGTCAGGTCGTCAGTGATCAGTGTCGGCGATCATGGACCGGTCATCGGGCGATGACCGATCCCGGACTTCCCGACAATTACTGGTCCCTGATGACGACGAGTCGGTCGTTGCCGGATTCCCCGCCCCACAATTCACCGGGACGGCCCAGCATCTGGCGCACGCTGGCGCCGCGCTTGTCGCTCGGGAACGTCTCGAAGGTTTCCTTCACGGGATCGAAGCGCTGGATCGCATTGGCGAGCCAGTCGGTCGCCCACACCCGGTCCTTGTCGTCGACATAGACCGCATAGGTGCCCGAGCGGCTCTTGGGCATCGTATAGACCTTCCAGGTCTTGGCCTCGGGGTCGTAACGGCCGATGCCGCCGGCATTCCAGAAGCTCACCCACAGCTTGCCGTGGGAATCCGACCAGATGCGGCGCGGCCCCGACCCCTTGCGCGGCGGATCGACCATGGCGACGGCGCCGGTCGCGGTGTCGATCTTGCCGATATAGTCGCCGGCGAGCGAGGCGAACCAGACATCGCCGGCGGGCGTGGTGGTGATGCCGTAGGTGCCGGGACGCGGCGACTTCCAGGCATCGACCTTGCCGGTGGCGGGATCGACGCGGCCATGAACGCCGCTCTGGCCGGTGAACCAGAGGATGCCCTTCTTGTCGAAGGTCGCGGTATTGAGATTGGCGTCGGGGAACTGCTTGGGCAGCGGGAACAGCTTGACCTGCCGCGTTGCCGGATCGACCCGGGCGATGGCGTTCTGGCCGCCCTCGGTGACCCAGGGCGCGCCGTCGGGCCCGATGATGACGCCGTGGGGCGCCGCGCCCGGCCCGAGCGGGATCTCCTCGTTCTTGCCGGTCTTGGGATCGAAGCGGCCGAGGAAGCCCCCTTGCTGGCCGCTGTACCACACCGCGCCGTCGGGCGCCGGCGCGACGTCGTGGGGGAAGGCGCCGGACGGCAGCTGATAGAAGCTCGCCTGCGCGGCGAAGGCGGGCGCAGCGAACAGGCAGGCCAGCGCGACGCCGGCCGGCGCAAGCGAACGGACGATGGATTTCATCATGACCTCCCAAGGGGACAGGCGATTTTCTGGCCACCTTACCACACCGGCGCCCATGCTCAACGGGCGCTTGGCGTCAGGCGGGATCAGGCGTGGGTTCACCGCCGCAAGTTGCACCTCGGCGTCGTTCGGCACTATTGTGCGCGACAATGGACCTCGGCACAGAACGAGGCCATCGATGTTGCCCGCGAGGAAGCTCCCATGCGCAGCCGTCCCGATCGAACCGTATTGCCGTTCGCCATATCCGCGCTGATCGCAAGCCTGCTCGCCGGCGGCGCCGCGGCCCAGACCTGCAGCGGACCGCTGCGCAAGGTCAATATCGGGGTGTCGGTGTCGCCGCCCAATGTCGTGCACACCACCGCCTATGTAGCCAAGGAACTCGGCCTGTTCGCCAAGCATTGCATCGACGCCAACATCATCCAGTTCGACGGCGGCAGTTCGCCGGCGGCCAGCGTCGCGCTCACCCAGGGCAACACGTTCGCCACCGTGAGCGACGTCCAGGTCGGCCGCGGCATGAAGGTCAAGCAGGTCTGGGGCCTCGCCCCGAAGGCGCCGCAGGCCTACCTGGTCGCGGATGGCATCAAGAGCTTCGCCGACCTCAAGGGCAAGCGCCTGAGTGCGGCCGGCGGCGGCGTCGGCAGCTTCAACTGGCGCATCGGCCGCGAGGCGCTGGGCAAGGCCGGGCTCACCGTCGACAACGCCCAGTTCATCTCCCAGGGCACCGCCGGCCGGCTGGCGGGGTTGATCGCGGGGCAGATCGACGCCGTCTCCCTGCATCCGGAAGACGCCTTCCTGGCGATGAAGCAGAAGCCGGGATTGAGCATCCTCACCCAGGTGGCGGACCTGATGCCGCTCTACAGCTTCAACACCTATGGCGTGGCGACCGACGTGATCGCCAAGGACCGGAAATTCGTGGTCGATTTCGTCGCCGCCATGGTCGAGGCCAACCGCGCGATCTACCGCGACAAGGACAAGGTCATCCCGATCATGGTCGCCGCCACCCAGAAGCCGCGCGAAGCGGTCGAATATGCCTGGGATTCGCTGACCCGGAACTGCATCTGGTCGGTCAATGAGGGCTTCGACCCCGAGCGCACCCAGTGGACCATCGACCATGACGTGGCCGCCGGCGACATCGACGCGGGCCACAAGCCCAGCGTCGAGCAGGTCGTCGACGAGAAAATTGGCGCCGACGGCGTCGCCGCGGCGGGCGGACGGACGGAGATACACGGCTGCAAGCTGTGACGACCGGAGCGTTTTCGTTCGGGCCGACATATAATTCGTGTCATCGCCCGGCTTGACCGGGCGATCCAGTGAACACTGACCGGCGTACTGGATTGCCCGGTCAAGCCGGGCAATGACAGCGATTGGGTTGACGTAATCGGAATATCCTCCGACCCCGCGCAAGCTCTGATCATCGCAAGGAACCCGCCATGAAGGTCAACGTCCCTCGTCCGCCCGGCGCCGTGCCATGGGAGGAGGTCCGCGGGCGGCTCGACCAGAATGGGCCGTTCGCCAACATGTTCGACACCCCGCTCTATCGCGACGCGGTGTGGGAGCAGTTTTCGCGCGAGGAATATGCGCGCCGCTATGCGGCGCTGCGGGCGAAGATGCGCGAACACAGGCTCGACGTCGTGATCGTGCCCGGCGGCCCCAGCCATTGGAGCTTCGGCGGCGGCATGACCTGGCTCACCGGGCATTGGGAATGGCACGCGATCTCGTCCTATGTGGTGGTGCCGCTGGAAGCCGAGGCGACGCTGATCTTTTCCATGGGCGGCACCCATGCGGAGGCGGTGCGGCGCCAGGTCGAGCCGGCGCTCCGCGACGTGCGCCAGAGCCGCGGCGGGCGCTACGCCGAAGTCATGGTGGAGCGCATCCGGGAACTGGGTCTCGCCAGGCCGCGCATCGGCCTGGTCGAGATCGACCCGCGCCACAAGGACTACATGCCGGTGAACCAGTACAACGACCTGCGCGACGGCCTGCCCGACGCCGAGATCGTGTTCACCAGGAGCTTCATCCACGAGCTCGTCGTCATCAAGACCGCGGCCGAGCTCGACTGCGTGCGCAGGGCGGGCGTGCTGTGCCAGCGCGCCATGGAAGCACTGGTGGCCGCCGCGAGGCCCGGAGCGACGGAGTCCGACCTGCGCGGCGCCGCCGGCGCGGCCATCATGCAGGGCGGCGGCGACGTCGACTTCCTCATCATCGGCTCGACGCCGATGGCGAACCCGGCGCTGTTCTTCGGCAATCCGCGCCCCTCCGAGCGCAGGCTCGCCACCGGCGACATCATCATCATGGAACTGGCTGCCGGCTATCGCGGCTACACCGCCCAGATCGGCTCGCCCATCTGCGTCGGCGAGCCGACCGAGATGGTGAAGACGTTCTGGCACCAGATCACCCTGCCCGGCTATCGCCGCATCATCGCCGAGATCAAGCCCGGCAACCCCATCGACAATGTGCGCATCGCCGCGAAATTCTTCCGCGACATGGGCGTGCAGTCGCGTCCGACCCAGATCCACGGCATCGACATCGTCACCGCGACGCCGCACGTGTTCGCCGAACGCACCGAGGCGCGCGACGACGACAAGGTCTTCAAGCCGGGCATGGTGACGATGGCGGAGCCCAACCCGATCACCGCGGACGGCCTGTTCGGGATCTTTCTCGGCCACACCTTCATCGTCACCGCCGACGGACATGAAGTGGTGGACCAGTTCCCGCTGGAACTCGTGGTGGCGTGATCTGCTCCCTCGCCCCGCTTGCGGGGAGAGGGTCGGGGTGAAGGCTGCGGAAAGACGACAGGATCGGCTATTATCCGGCCAATCGGAACAAGCAGGGAGGACCGTCCATGGGCTCGAAAGCCGCCATCGGCGCCGTTGCGTTCATCATCGCCGCCGCCGTCGCCGCCCCCGCAGCGGCGCAAACCTGCAACGGGCCGATGCGCAAGATCAATGTCGGGGTGCCGGTGGCGCCGCCGAATGTGGTGCACACGGCGCCCTTCATCGCCAAGGCGCTCGGTTTCTTCGCCAGGCGATGCGTCGACGCCAACATCATCCAGTTCGACGGCGGCGCCGCCGGCACGGCGGTCACCGCGGTCGGCCAGGGTTCGGCGATCTCGAACCTGCCCGACACCGCCATCGCCCAAGGCCTCAAGGCGAGGCAGATCTGGGGCCTCGCGCCGCGCCCGCCCCAAGCCTATGTGGTGAGCGCCGACATCAAGACCGCTGCCGACCTCAAGCACAAGCGGCTCTCGGCCGCCGGCGGCATCGGCGGCTTCAACTGGCTGGTGGGCCGCGCCGCCCTGCGCGCGGGCGGGCTGACGGTCGACGACGCCCAGTTCATTTCCCAGGGTACCGCGGGGCGGCTGCCCGGCTTCGTGGCGGGCCAGATCGACGCCGTCGCGCTCCACCCGGAAGACCTGCACATCGTCCTGCAGCGCAAGCCCGGCGCCCACGTGCTCGCGATGCTGTCCGACCTGTGGCCGCAATACAGCTTCAACGCCTATGGCGCCGCCGATGCCATGATCGCCAAGGATCGCGATCTCCTGCGCGACACCATCGCGGCGATGATCGAAGCCAACCGGACGATCTACCGCGACCGGGAAAAGGTCATTCCCATCATCATGGAGGCGACCCAGAAGCCGCGCGAGGCGGTCGCGTTCTCCATCGACATACTGACCAAGAATTGCATCCTCTCGGTCAATACCGGCTTCGTGCGCGAGCGCACCGAATGGACCCACCAGAACAACATCGACATCGGCGACATCCCGCCGGAGAAGAAGCTGACCTTCGACCAGATCGCCGACCACCGGCTCGCCGAGGAGGCGGTCGCCTCGCTCGGCGGCCCCGTCACCATCGACACTTGCAAGGACTGACGCAGCGAAGCGCCATCGCAACTCCGGCCCCGCGCCCCACCACCTGTTGCGCACCCACCGACTGCCGATCTTCACCGGCTCGCACCGCTTCGGTGCTGCATCGCAGCAAGAGCGGGTGCGACTTTCTGAAGCGGCGTCGCCGCGCCAGCCCGGCGCGCTCCGGTTGCATCAAAGGCGGGGCGTCCGCAATCCGGACAGCCCGCAGCCCCGTTTGATGCAGCGCAAGTGCTTCGCTGCGTCGCATCCTTATTATGGATTCGACAAAGACCCTGGAAGCCCTCTAAGAATGCTTCAAAAATAAGTCGCCTATGGCCGGGGAGAGCCACCGCAATGAATTATGCAGCGTACTTCACCGATGCCCTCGCCCAGCTGCACAGTGAGCGGCGCTATCGGGTGTTTGCCGATCTCGAGCGCCTGGCCGGCCGGTTCCCCCATGCGGTGTGGCACTCTCCCCAGGGCAAACGCGATGTCGTCGTGTGGTGCTCCAACGACTACCTCGGCATGGGCCAGCACCCCAAGGTGATCGGCGCCATGGTCGAGACCGCGACCCGGATGGGCGCCGGCGCCGGCGGCACCCGCAACATCGCCGGCACCAATCATCCCCTGGTCGAGCTGGAGCGCGAGCTCGCCGACCTCCATCGTAAGGATGCCGCCCTGATCTTCACGTCGGGCTATGTCTCCAACCAGACCGGCATCGCCACCCTGGCGAAGCTCATTCCCAACTGCCTCATCATCTCCGACGCCTTCAACCACAATTCCATGATCGAGGGCGTGCGCCAGTCCGGCTGCGAGAAGGTGATCTTCCGCCACAACGATCTCGGCCACCTGGAAGAGCTGCTCGCGGCGGCCGGCCGACCGGCCCAAGCTGGTGGCGTTCGAGAGCCTCTACTCCATGGACGGCGACGTGGCCCCGGTGGGCGCGATCTGCGATCTCGCGGAGCGCTACGGCGCGATGACCTATTGCGACGAGGTGCACGCGGTCGGCATGTACGGGCCGCGCGGCGGCGGCATCTGCGAACGCGACGGCGTCATGGCGCGGGTCGACGTGATCGAGGGCACGCTGGCCAAGGCGTTCGGCTGCCTCGGCGGCTACATCACCGGCAGCGCCGCGCTGATCGACGCGGTGCGCTCCTATGCGCCCGGCTTCATCTTCACCACCGCGCTGCCGCCGCCGGTTTGCGCGGCCGCGACCGCCGCGATCCGCCATCTCAAGTCGTCCGGCTGGGAGCGCGAGCGCCACCAGGACCGTGCCGCCCGGGTGAAGGCGGTGCTGTCCGCCGCCGGCCTGCCGCTGATGGCGAGCGACACCCACATCGTGCCGGTGTTCGTCGGCGACCCCGAGAAATGCAAGGCGGCGTGCGACATCCTGCTCGAGGAGCACGGCATCTACATCCAGCCGATCAACTATCCGACCGTCCCGAAGGGCTCCGAGCGGCTGCGCATCACGCCGTCGCCCTACCACGCGGACGCCCTGATCGACGGGCTCGCCGAGGCGCTCGTCGACGTGTGGGAGCGGCTCGGCCTGCCGCTGAAGGCGCGCGCGCTGGCGGCGGAGTAGATCAGCGGCCAGGCTGTTTCGATCCGGGCGTTGAATCGATCCTGTCCCCCGTCTCCGATCCGAAGACGGGGGAAAGCTGCCTGGCAGCGCAGGCGCCGCTGGTGCGTCTGCGATCGAATGGCGGCGCTCCGAAGGTCTTTGATCTCGTGCCCGATCCGAAAAGCTTTCGGATCATGCTCCTAATCGCGTCGCGATCCCTCGGACGTGAATTTCCAGGTCGGTATGGTGTCGGTGATCATCTTGGCCGAGCGCAGCGTCGCCTTGCTCAGTTCGCCGTAGCCGGCGATTTCGCGCTGGACGCGTTCGCCTTCGCTGACCAGGAAGTCGCGCAGGTTCTGCAGCTCGACGACCAGATTGTCGATCTCCTGCAGCGACGTGCCGGCGACGCGCTGCACCAGCGAGTTGACGTTGTTCACCGCAAATTCGCTCGCCTCCGCCGCAACCCGGCGGGCGGGCGCGATGTCCTTGCGAATGAACTCGCGTATCTCTCCTTCGAATGCGGCACCGTCGACCTCGGTGACTCGTTCCGCTGTGTTTACGTTCATACTCGTTCCCCTTCCACTACGCGCGATAATGGGTTTTTACGCCGCGCGTCCCCGGTACCAATGCGCCATCGGAGTTTGACACTTTGACGGCCGCACTACGGCGGACCGGCGCTATTTGCACAGCAAAGCGTGGCAGCGCTCGCGGCCACCGGGGAGCGCCCATGCCGAAATGCCCAGTCCCGCCTCGGGTTTGAACGCCGAAGCGTCCGTGGCGATGCGCTCCCGACAGCGGCGATCGCGCGCCGTTTGCGTCCGAACGCGTCACCGCTCCGAGACGCCATTCACTTGGGCGTCACTTGGGCGTCGCTCTGGGCTTCACTTGGGCGCCCCTTACTTGTCCGGGAAATGCCGCTCCAGGCCCTGCCAGCCTTCGAAATAGTCGTGCTGCAGCTCCGAGGACTCGATGGCGTAGCGGGTGAGCCGCATGGCGAAGCGGCTCTCGAACATGAACGCCATGGTGTCCTCGAGCTTATGCGGCGCGAGCGCGGCGGCGGAGGCGCGCGCGAAGGTCTCGGCATCCGGCCCGTGGGCGGTCATGCAATTGTGCAGGCTGGCGCCGCCGGGCAGGAAGCCCTCGGCCTTGGCGTCGTAGACGCCCTTGAGCAGCCCCATGAACTCGCACATCACGTTGCGATGGTACCAGGGCGGCCGGAACGTATCCTCGCCGACCAGCCAGCGCGGCGGGAAGATGACGAAGTCGATGTTCGCGGTGCCGGGAATTTCGGACGGCGCCGTCAGCACGCTGAAGATCGAGGGATCGGGATGGTCGAAGCTGATGGTGCCGATCACCATGAAGCGCGAGAGGTCGTATTTGTAGGGGACGAAATTGCCGTGCCAGGCGACCACCGAGAGCGGCGAATGGGCCATCTCGGCCGCCCACAGATTGCCCTGGAACTTGGCGAGCAGGACGCAGGGCGTCTCCTTGGTCTCGTAGGCCGCCACCGGCGCCAGGAAATCGCGCGGATTGGCGAGGCCGTTGGAGCCGAGCGGGCCCAGTTCCGGCAGCCGCAGCATCTGGCCGTAATTCTCGCAGATATAGCCGCGCGAGGGACCCGTCCGGCAGCTCGACGCGAAAGCGCAGGCCGCGCGGGATGATCGCGATCTCGCCATTGGCCACCTCGAGAACGCCCAGCTCGGTGACGAACCGCGCCTGCCCCTGCTGCGGGACGACGAGCATCTCGCCGTCGGCGTTGTAGAAGTAGCGGTCGGTCATGGACCGGTTGGCGGCATAGATATGGACGGCCATGCCGGACTGGTCGGCGGCGCTGCCGCTGCCGCCGATGGTGACGATGCCTTCGACGAAATCGGTCGGCGCCTGCGGGATCGGGAACGGGCTCCAGCGCAGCTGCGACGGCGTCGCCTCGGTATCGGTGAACGGGGCGGTCCGCAGCGCGCCGTTGTCGACGCGCCTGTAGGGCCTGTGCACCGCCGATGGCCGGATGCGGTAGGTCCAGGTGCGGCGGTTCTCGTGGCGCGCGGCGGTGAACGCGGTGCCCGAGATCAGTTCCGCATAAAGCCCGAGAGGGGGCCGCTGCGGGCTGTTGCGCCCGACCGGCAGCGCGCCGGCGACGGCCTCGGTCACGAACTGATTGCCGAACCCGGACTGGTAGGCGGGCGCGGCGTCGGTCCGCGCGGCGGGCTTGCCATGCGCCTTGCCGAGCAAGACGTCTTGTTTGATATCCTGCCCAGTGCCCTGCTTGGTTGCTTGCGCCATGGGATCGCTCCGGACCTTCCCCGTCGGGGGTGCGAGGGGCCATGAAGCGATATTAGAACAATTCTAGTTACAAGTGAAACGGTTTCGGGTCGTGTCTCAGTTTGAGCGTTCAATCAACGGAGTCCGTGACGCCTGACCGGAAAATCGCCGCTGGCCGCTGCACCGCGGCAAACGGCGCGCCGGGCCAACTGCAGACTGACGCAGTGCAGCGAAGCTTATTTCTGAGTTGACCGGAGCCGCGGCGAGGGCAACATACGTGCCGCCATAATCTTGTCACACGTGCAACGGTAGCTTGACGACGCACTGTGTGTGATCACAGAGCTGCCGGGGGTATGCCGAGGTCCAGGGGGTGAACTGGCAGCGATTGTGCCGTCGGCAGGCGAGTTAATCTCAAAACTCAGCACTTCCTTTTCCGGTTCGTTCGAACAATTTGTGGGTCGAAATGACCGGATGCCTCTCCCCAGTGCGGTTTTGCGGAAAGTTCAGATGGATATTTGAACAAGGAAATGGACTGGCTTAGAATGCAAGTACGGTACAGCCGGGGACGGCGATGACCGTCAAGGAAAAGGGCCGTCGGGTGAAAGCTCGACGGCCTTTGTATTTCAGCCAATGGGCCCATTTCTTTGTGCAAATATCCCGGGGTGAGGGGCAGCGCCCCTCGCGGCGCAGCCGGTTCTCAGGTGCTTTGGGGTGTCACAAACTTCAGAAGTTTGCGACAGGTTGCGTCATATGCCATATGCTGAGCCAGCTCAGCTTTGATATTGGGGTCCAGAAATGAGAGCAGCGGGCCACCTCCTTCATCGACATAGTGCAAGATCAGCTGTCGTGGCGATAACTGTCGATTATCCTCATCGTCCTGGTTCAGTCTCTCGATGATCTCGCCGCCCAGCATCTTCAAATGATATCCGTGGCTTTTGACCGTCTTCCTGGCCAGCCCCTCGTCAATCAAGTGTTGAATATAGGGGATAAATAATGCGAGCAACCCACGACCGATTTCCAAATCTTCTTCAATGCCCATCCACTCGTCTGGCCATTCGTCGATGTCGGGAAAATAGTCAGACGGGTGCCCGGCACCGTTTGTGTTTCCTTTCGCCTTCGGCATAATCAAATCTCGTCGTCAAATCGGCTATTCCCCATACATCAACCTCTGCGGCCGCTATGCAACTGAACGTAAAGACTATCCTGAACCTGAAAGAAAGACATTCACATTTTGTCTACCGCGACGTCCGGCTGACCGGGGTCGAAAATCCACGAATAGAAGTCAAGGTCGAACCCCGCCGAGGCAGCAAAGGCATCTGTTCTGGCTGTGGCAAGGCATGTCCGGGCTATGACCGATTGCCGCAGCGCAGGTTTACCCATGTTCCCCTTTGGGGCATTGCGGTAATTTTCCTGTACTGCATGCGCCGTCTCGCTTGTGCCACGTGCGGCGTGACCGTCGAGGTCGTTCCATGGAGCAGCGGCAAAAGCCCGATCACCATAAGCTATGCCTGGTATTTGAGCGAATGGGCCAAGCTGTTGAGCATGCAGGAAGTCGCGAGGCAATTTAAAGCCTCCTGGCACCATGTGTTTTCGGCCGTGGCCATGGCGGTTGCCTGGGGACGTGAATGCATGGACCTGACCGGAATCACCGCAATTGGGGTTGATGAGATCCATTGGTCCACGAAACAAGGCTTTATGACCCTGGTTTATCAAATCGACAACCATTGCAAGCGCCTGCTCTGGTGCGGCGAGAAACGGACTGAAAAGACGATTGCGGCTTTCTTCGACTGGTTTGGCGAAGAACGCAATGCCAACCTGAAGTTCGTATGCAGCGACATGTGGAAGCCCTACCTGAAGCTCATCGCCCTCAGGGCTCAAAACGCCCTGAACATTCTGGACCGGTTCCATATTGCGAAGAAGCTGGGTGAGGCCATTGACAAGGTTCGCGCCGCGGAAACAAGCGAGCTCAGGCGCAAGGGCAAGCAGGTCGTGCTCAAACACTCCCGCTGGTGCTTCCTCAAGAACCCGAGAAACCTGACAGACAATCAGAAGGTCACACTCAGGGATCTGCTGCAGTGCAACCTGAAAACGATCCGGGCGTACCTGCTCAAAGAAGATTTCCAGAGTTTTTGGGACTACACCTCTCCAATCTGGGCCGGCAAGTTCATGGATCAATGGTGCACCCAGGTGATGCGCTCAAAGCTCGAACCGATGAAGGCGGTCGCCAGGACCATCCGTTCGCACAAGCAACTCATCTTGAACTGGTTTGAGGCGAAAAACGTCATTTCACTTGGCGCCGTCGAAGGCCAAAACAACAAAGCAAAAGTGGTGATCAGAAAATCCTACGGATTCAAGACAGCGGACATGCTCACAATCTCGCTATATCACAAGCTCGGCAAACTTCCGGTTCCAGAAATTGCCCACGAATATTTTTAACGAAGGGATGCGTGGATGACACGAGAGTACCCAGACCTCCCATGGTGCCGGTATGCAGATGATGGGCTGGTGCACTGTCGAACGGAGGCGGAAGCCGTTGCCCTAAAAGCAGCGCTTGCGGCACGTTTGGCGGAATGCCAACTGGAGATGCATCCGGACAAGACCAAGATCGTCTACTGCAAGGACGGAAGACGCAGAGGCTCATATCCGAGCACACAATTTGAATTCCTCGGATACTGCTTCAGGCCAAGGGGTGCAATGAACCGGAAGCACAAAATGTTTACGGGATTTGGTCCTCAGGTCAGCGCGTCATCTCTCAAAGCCATGCGGAAGAAAATCAGGGAGCTTCGCATACGCCAACGCACTCATATACGGCTTGCGGATATAGCCCGAGAGATCAATCCAATCCTACAAGGTTGGTTGAATTATTATGGGCGCTACTCGCCATCCGCTATGCATTCGGCGTGGAAGTATGTCAACGCTACGCTGATAGCGTGGGCAATGCGGAAGTATAAGCGCTATAATGGGCGGAAAATACAGGCTGGCCAAATGATTGGGTCCATTGCCAACAAGCGGCGCAAACTGTTCGTACACTGGCATCAAAGTACTGTCGGCGCGTTTGCCTGATGGGAGCGGTGTGAGTTGAGAGGCTCACGCACCGTTCTGCGAGAGGCCGCAGGTGCAATTCCTTCGGCCTACTCTCCTTGATGTGCCGGGAGGATAGTGGCAGACCTTGATCGGCATGGCGATCTCGTCGGCCAGCTTCTGCAACTCGACCTTCCACAGCCGCGAGCGCGCGCTGTTGGACCCGCCGCAGTCCGCCGTAATCATCAGCTCACGCATGCTGGTGTAGCGCGGGCGGCCAATCCGATCGAGCCAAGTGCGGATCGACTGCACCGCGAACTCGGCCGTGTCGTGCGTGATGCCGACGCTGACCCAGCCGGCGTTGGTGGTCGGGTCGTAGACGCCATGCGGCACCACCTTGCCCAACTCCTTATCCTTGAAGTCGTGCACGTTCACGTCCAGCGGGTCGCCTTTGGGTCGATAATCCGTGCCGCCGTTCTTGAAATTGCCGATCAACTCCTTCTTCTTGGTGTCGACCGAGATGACGGGCTGGCCCGCGGACTGGGCCGCAATCACCTGCGCGTTGATGTGCTCGAACTGTGCATTGCGATCGGGATGGCTCGCGCCCTCGAGTGTCTTGCGGTTGACCTGCCGTGAGTACTCGAGCTCGTCGACCAGCAGCCTGCCGATAGTGTTCGGGCTCACGGCGTGGCCGGAGGCGTTGAGCTCACACGCCAGCTTCTCCCGGCTCTTGGAGACCCACGTCAGTGGGCGCATCGGATCGCCCATCGTTGCCGGCTCGACAAGGCGCTTCAACTCGCCGAGCAGCGTGCTGTCGGTCGCCGTGACCCTATGGCGCCCGCCGCCAGCACGCCGAATACGGCCGCGCTCCAGCGCTGGCCCGTCGAGGTCCTTCAGACCACGAATGATCCGAGACCGCGCGAGACCGGTGATCTCGGCCACAGCAGCGACGCCGCCCCATCCCGCGGCCCGCGCCTCGCTCGCAGCGAACACCCGCTTGCCGCGCTCGTCCCGCTTCGAGCCGTCCGCCTCCCATCTCAGTCGAATCGCGCGGGTATCGATCATCCAAACCACATAGCTCGGTGCGATCAAGCGGTGAATCCACCCGAGTCAATTCGACGCACATCCTTTCACACGAAACACGATTCAGTTATTTCTGCGCATCGCCTTATTTGCAGCGGGAGACCAAGATGATGAACATTCTTCGTGTCTCGAATGGGGAGCGCGACGACGAGCCGATCTTGTTTCCTGGCAAGCAGAGGGCGCAGCTGCGGCCTCAATACACGTCCGCCTGATACCGGCCGCGCTTCTTGAGGTCGGAGACGAAGGCGATCGCTTCACCGGGGCTGCGGCGGCCGTGCTCCGCGACGATGTCGACCAGCGCCCGCTCGACGTCCTGGCCCATGCGAACGGCGCCGCAGATATAGAAATGGGCGCCGTCGGCGAGCCACGCCCACACATCGCTCCCGACCTGGCGCATGCGGTCCTGGACGTAGAATTTTTCCTTGTCGTCGCGCGACCAGGCCAGCGCCAGCGTGTCAGCAGCACGCCGGCGGCCCGCAAGCCGGCCAGTTCGTCCTCGTAGAAGAAATCGCAGTCGCGGCGCTGGTGCCCGTAGAACAGCCAGTTGCGGCCGCTCGCCTTGGTCGCCATGCGCTCGTGCAGGAACGCCCGAAACGGCGCAATGCCGGTGCCCGGTCCGACCATGATGATGGGCACCGCAGGATCGGCGGGCAGGCCGAAATTATGCGCCTTCTGCACATAGACCTTGACGGTGTCGCCGGGGCGCACACGTTCGGCGAGAAAGGTCGAGGCGACGCCGAGGCGCTGGCGCTTGGCGATCTGGTAGCGCACGGTGTCGACCGTCAGCGACACCCGGCCGGGATGGGCCTTGAGGGACGACGAGATCGAATAGAGACGCGGCTGCAGCGGATCGAGCGCTTCGATGAAGGCCTCGGGGTCGGGGCGAACGCCGCGGAACTTCTCGATCGCGGCGAGCACGTCGAGGGTCGCAGCGTCGCCGTCGGGGTCGTCCCCGGCACCGAGGGCCTTGGCCTTCTGCCGGCGCTCGCCGCCGGTGACGTAGGAATAGAGCTGGAACAGCATGTCCGGCGCCGGGCTGAGCGAGACCCCGTCGGTCAGCACGTCGCGCAGGGCGCGGCCGCCGATCGGGAAATCCGCGGGCGCGCCCAGCGCGGCGATTACGGCATCGACCAGTACGGGGTCGTTGGCCGGCATGATTCCGAAGCTGTCGCCGACGACATAATCGAGGCCGGATTCCGCGAGATCTAATTCGACGTGCCAAGTCTCCTTTTCCGAGCCCGGCTTGTTGAGGCGCACCCGCGTGACCACGGTCGCATTCACGGGATTGTCGCGCGAGCGCCCCGGGCTGCCCGGGCCGGACGTCCGCGACTTCGGCGGCCGGGGAGGCGCAGATGCGGGCGCGGCGGCCGGCGGGTGGCCGGGCCCGGTCTGCTCCGCAATTCCTTCAGCGCGCGCGATGTCGCTTGCCGCCGGGCACGCAGCGGGCGAGGCTGGTCTCGCGTCGCTGGCGAAGATGGCCTCGGCATAGTCGTCGACAGAGATAGCCGCACTGGCCGCAATCGAGCTGTGCCATCGCCGCCATGAGCAGCGCGGCGCTTGCGGCCGTCGGCAAGACGCAGGCGGTCCTCCAGCGACGTGCCGATCATGCCAGGGGCCATCGTCGGCGCCTCTCGGCGACGCCGCCGCGGAGCCGGTCGGTGCCGCTGCGGCAGGGCTCAGCGCCGCGCCCTCCGTCGACATCGGCGGCATGTCGCTGCCGAAGGCGGCGGCGAGCAGCCGTTCAGCCAGGCGCGCTGGGCCGGGGTGAACGGCGCGTTGTCGGCAGGATCGGCGCGATGTAGCTCATCGGCTCAATTCGCCATCGCCAGCGCGGCTCGGCCAGTGCTTCATCTCGTCGACCGCATGGCGCTTGGCGAATTCGTGGAAGCTCTCGTCTCGTCGCGGCGGGCGCCAGATAGGCGCGCAGCAGGCGCTTCGACGCGGCGCGGCACTTCCGCCATCGGCAGTCCGATAGATCTCGCGGGCGAGATCGCGCTCGCCGCCGGCGCCGCCGCCCACAGGATGGATAGCCCTCGATCGCCTCCTCGTCCCGACCTTGGACGCCGAGAAGGCCGATATCGCCGACGTAGTGCTGCGCGCAGGAGTGCGGGCAGCCGGTGAGATGGATGTTGACCGGCTGATCGAGCGCCACGCCGCTCTCGAGATGCGCCGCCAGCTGCAGCGCCTGCCCCTTGGTGTCGGTGGCCGAGAATTTGCAGCCGATATTGCCGGTGCAGGCGACCAGGCCGCGCGCGGATCGCCGCTCGCCTTCGATGCCGAGGCCGAGCGCCGCGATGGCGTCCTGTCGCCGCCGCGACGCGCCGTCGGCGACGTCGGAGATCAGCAGGTTCTGCCACACCGTGAGGCGGATCGTGCCGCTGCCGAGGCGCTCGGCGATCGTCGGCGAGGCCGCGCATCTGCGACGCGGTCAGGCGCCCCACCGGCAGCACCACCCCGATATAGCTGAGGCCCGCCTGGCGCTGCGGATGGACGCCGATATGGCCGTGCGTCGACAGGCGGCGCGCGCGCATCGCAGGCGGCAGCGGCGGCGACGAGCTTGCGGCCGCAGCTTTTCGGTCTCGGCGCAGAAACTTCTCGATGCCCGAGGCGCTCGAGCACGTATTTCGAGCCGCGCCCGCTTGCGGTCGGTGCGGTCGCCATGGGCGATGAAGACGCGCACGACGGCGACGGCGACCGGCACGCCTCCTCCGGCGTCGAGCAGACCCCGGCGTCGCGGGCGAAGTCGCCGTGGCCGGTGATGCCGCCGAGCGCGAGCCGGAAATAGATGCCGGGCGGGACGCCGTAGCCCTCCGCGACTCCACGGCGGCGAAACCGATATCGTTGGTGTCCTCGAGCACGGCGATCGTGCCGCCGCCGTCGAAGGCGACGTTGAACTTGCGCGGCAGGCCGTAGAGCTCGCGGTGATTGAGGATGTAAATGATGCAGCTCGCGGGCGAGCGGGCGGCGTGTCGATCAACTCCTGCGGATCGATGCCGGCAGTCGGGCTGCCGGTGATGTTGCGGATGTTGTCGGCGCCGGCGCCGCGCGAGGTGAGGCCCAGATCCTGGATGCGCCTCAGCACGTCGATCGCATGCTTGGCGCCGATCTCGCGGATCTGCAGGTTGGCGCGCGTCGTGACGTCGGCATAGCCGCCGCCGCAGCGCGCGGCGAGATCGGCGACGCCGGCGAAGTGCCATCGCGTTCAGGATGCCGTTGGGGATGCGCAGCCGGCACATGAAGGCGTCCTGCGTCGGCGCGCACGTAGAACAGGCCGAAGAAGCGCCAGCGGAAATTGTCGTCGGGCTTGGGCGGCTCGTTGGCCGCGGCCTGTGCTTTCAGCTTTCTCATAGGCGTCGAAGGGATGCTGCTCGCGCTTGAATTTCTCCTGGTCGGACAGCTTGCCGCCGGCCTTGACGACGCGGTCCTGGGCGGCGATGTGGGGCGCGTCCGGGCCGGATGCCACGGTCGCCGGCGCAGTGCTTGCGGGCGCCGTGCCGGTTGCCGGGCGCGGAAAGCCGCCTGCCGCCTTCGCGATCTGCAGGCCGGCCACGAAGCCCTCGAGATAACGCTTCTGCTCGGGCTCGAAATCACCGGTCATGGCGTCCTCGAATTACGATGATCGGTCACTGTGGGGCCGGGCACTGTGGGGCCGGTCTTGCGGCTATTCTGCCGGGACCTGGGACGCCGCTCCGACCCGGACGGGCTGGGCGGAGGGATGCGGCCTGTAGGTCATGCAGATCGCAAGCCCGGTGAAGACGAAGCCGCCGACGAAATTGCCCAGCGTCACCGGGATTTGGTTCCACAGCCACCACTGTGCCACCGTGACCTTGGCGCCCATCATCATGCCGGTCGGGATGATGAACATGTTGACCACGGAGTGCTCGAACCCCTGGGCAAAGAAGATCAGGATCGGCATCCAGGCGGTCGCGATCTTGCCGATGGTGGAGGTCGTGCCCATGGCCAGCACGACGGCCAGGCACACCATCCAGTTGCACAACATCGCCTTGACGAACACGGTCACCATGCCGGCAAAGCCGAACGCCTCGTATCCCGTCGTCTTGGCTTCGGCAGCGGCGATCAGGCGTGCGGCGACCCCGGCGGGCGCGATCGCGCCCATGTCGGTGAGTGCGATCGCGAGCAGGGCGCCATAGGCGACGCTGCCGATGAGATTGCCGAGGAACACCCATCCCCAATTGGCGATCACCGCGGACGCGGTGGCCTCGCCCCGGAGCCACGGCAACGGCACCAATGCGAAGCTGCCGGTGATCAGTTCGAGGCCGAGCAGGACGATCATCACCAGGCCGACCGGAAAGATCAACGCGCCGACCAGCGGCTGCCCGGTGGTGAAAGAGGCGTTGAAGGCGAGACTGGTGGCGACGCCCAGTATGGCGCCCGACAGCATGCCGCGAATGAGAAGATCGGAAATCGACAAGGTGAGCTTCCGACTGCCGGTTTCCACCATCGCCTTGGCGACATCGGCAGGTCTCACGTAATCCATTCCTGGCTTCCTTGTTCTCTGTGGGCTTATTTTCTGTGCGGCTTCTTGCGCCGCGACCAAAAAATGCCCGACGGCGCGGGGTGGATGGCCCGCGCAGCCGTGCGTCTCGCTGTACATGAGCAAGCGCCATGCCAGGACCGATGCGCCTGATATCGCGCCAGATTCCGATGCACCACCAGCCGGGTTCGTCCGCAAAATCGGCAGAAAATCAGGCCTTCTGCTGGAAGTATATGCAAGCGCATCATAAACGGGCGGCGCTCAAAGCGCAGGGCGCTCACCCGGCGCCGAGAAGCCGGATCGCCTCGTCGCGCTCGAACAGATAGAGCAGGGTGCGCAGCGCCTGGCCGCGCTCCCCGGCGAGGTCGGGATCGCGGGCGAGGATCAAGGCGGCATCGTCTCGCGCGGTGCGCAGGAGGTCGCCATGCACCGCCAGCTGGGCGAGCCGGGAGTCCCGGCGCGCCGCTCTGGCGGGTGCCGAGCAGGTCGCCGCCGCCGCGCAGGCGCAAATCCTCCTCGGCGATGCGAAAGCCGTCTTCGGTCTCGCGCATGATCGCGAGCCGCGCCTTTGCGGTATCGCCGAGCGGCCCCTTGTAGAGCAGGAGGCAGGTGGAATGGCCGCTGCCGCGCCCGATCCGGCCGCGCAACTGATGAAGCTGCGACAGCCCGAACCGTTCCGCATGCTCGATCACCATCACGGTCGCCGCCGGCACGTCGACGCCGACCTCGATGACCGTGGTGGCGACCAGGATGTGGGTCTCGCCGGCCGCGAAGCGCGCCATCGCCGCATCCTTGTCGGCGCCCTTCATGCGCCCGTGGACGAGATCGACCGCGGCGCCGAAAACCTGGCTGAGCGCGGCAAAGCGCTCTTGTGCCGCGGCGAGGTCGCCGGTCTCGGATTCCTCCACCAGCGGACAGACCCAATAGATGCGGCGTCCCTCGCCGACGGCACGGCCGACCGCGGCGACCACCTCGTCGAGGCGGTCGAGCGGCACCGTGCGGGTGTCGATGGGGAGGCGGCCGGCGGGCTTTTCCCGCAGCTCCGAGATTTCCATGTCGCCGAAGCAGGTCAGCACCAGGGTGCGCGGGATCGGGGTCGCGGTCATAACCAGGACGTCGACCGCATTGCCCTTGTGCGCCAGCGAGAGCCGCTGGTGAACTCCGAAGCGATGCTGCTCGTCGACGACGGCGAGGGCGAGATCGCGGAATTCGACCTCGTCCTGGAACAGCGCATGGGTGCCGATCAGGAGGTCGATGTCGCCGGCAGCGAGGCGGTCGAGAGTGGCGGCGCGCTCGCGGCCGCGCTCGCGTCCGGTGAGGATCGCGATGCGCAGGCCGGCCGCTTCCGCGAGCGGCGCGATGGTCTTGGAATGCTGGCGTGCCAGGATCTCGGTCGGCGCCATCAGGGCGGCCTGGCGTGCCCGCTTCGATCACCGCCGCCGCGGCGAGCAGCGCGACCGCCGTCTTGCCGGAACCGACATCGCCCTGGAGCAGGCGCAGCATGCGTTCGGGCTTGGCGAGGTCGGCATTGATGTCGGCCAGCGCCGCGCGCTGGCCTGCGGTCAGCTGGAACGGCAGCGCCGCCAGGATGTTCGCCTGCAGGCGGGGCTCGTCGGGGCGCGCGCGCCCGCCGCGCCGCCGCATATGGGCGCGCACCAGGCCGAGCGCGAGTTGGCCCGCCAGCATCTCGTCATAGGCGAGCCGCGACCACGCCGGGCCCTCCCAGGCGGAGATCGGCGGTTCCGCCGGCCGGTGCAACGCCTGCAGGGCGTCGCCGAAACCCGGCCATTGTTCGCGCGCCATCAGGGCCGCATCGAGCCACTCCGCCAGCGCCGGCACGCGCTCGAGCGCGGCTGCAATGGCGCGGCGCAGCGCCTGCGGCGTCAGCCCCTCGGTGAGGGGGTAGACCGGCTGGATCGCGGGCATGCTCGCCAACGAGGCCTCGTCGACCACGAAGTCGGGATGCACCATCTGCAGCATGCCGTCATAGAGCGCGGTCGTGCCCGAGACGATGCGCCGCTGGCCCACCGGCAGCAGCCGGTCGATGTAATCCTTGCGGGCATTGAAATAGGTGATGACGAGACTGCCGGTGTCGTCGCTGGCATAGATTTGGTAGGGCGCCGCGCGCCGGTTCGGCGGCGGGGCACGGTGGCGGTCGATCGTCACCGCGACGGTGACGATCGTGCCGGGCACGACATCGCGCAGCACCGGCCGGTCGCGCCGGTCGACCGACCCGGTCGGCAGGTGGAACACGAGATCGACCACGCGCGGCGTGTCCTCGCGGCCGAGCAGCCGGCGATAAAGCCTCGCCACCTTGTCGCCGATGCCCGGCAGGGTGGTGATCGCCGCGAACAGGGGGTTGAGGATGCTGGGACGCATGGCGGCAGTGTGTTGCACGGCGCGGATATGGGCAACGGGCGGGGGCGGTCCGGCTGGGCGGCACTACTCGGCTGCCGCTTTGCTCCTAGTCTCCGGCGGGAGCTTCCGATCGATGACACGTTCGCGGCGCAATTTATCTTTGAAGTGGCAAGACTGCAACAGACACCCCAATGCGAGTCAGTCTACAATGTAGACGTTTATCGGTCGGGCGTGGTTTCTGACGGATTTATTTTCCAAATGTGGTTGCGCCTGCCGTGACGGCGGCATGTCCAGCAAGGCGCCCGCATGAGACGAACGGGGCACATCATGAAAAAATACGTTCTTGCGGCGGCGGCGTTCGGAGCCTTTATTGCTCCCGCCGTGGGAGCCGACATGCCGATCAAGGCGCTCCCTTATGCGGCACCTGCCACGCCCTGGACGGGCTGGTATGCCGGCGCGAATGCGGGCTATGCATCCAGCGGCGCCAAGGTCGACACGGCGTCGACCAACACCTACGCTTATCCTGCCCTTGGTGGCCCGGAATTGGCTTCTGCGATCACCAGCCTGTCGAATTTCAGCTCGCCGGCAAACAATAATGGCTTCATCGGCGGCGGTCAGATCGGCGCTAATTGGCAGTTCGAGAAAATCTGGATTGCCGGCATCGAGGCAGACATTGGGGGCATGGCCAGCAGCCAAAACTCCCATGCCTTTGGCAGTTCCGTAGTCGTACCGGAATTTCCCCATTCGGTGGTCCAGACGGCCTCGATCTCGAGGGAACTCGACTATCTCGGCACCGTTCGTGGTCGTCTGGGCATCCTGTTCGGGCCGAGCCTACTCCTTTATGGAACCGTCGGCCTCGCTTATGGCGGCGTCAGCGCGAGCACCAGCATCGCCCAAACCCTTTTGGGGCGGGGGAGCGGCATCACTCCTCTGACATGGGCTGGCGCCGGCGCCTACTCGGGTACGCTCGTTGGTTGGACGGGCGGCGCCGGTGCCGAGTGGATGTTCTTGCCGAACTGGAGCACCAAGGTCGAATATCTTCATTACGATCTCGGCGCCGGGACCTATGGCGTGAGCCCGTTGGTGAGCAACGCGACCACTATCAAGCCTTTCACTGTCAATACCCTGGAGTCCAACGCTCGCTTCAACGGCGACGTCATCCGCGCGGGCTTGAACTATCA
>CAWCJX010000009.1:0-43839 GCA_963795865.1 uncultured Alphaproteobacteria bacterium | reverse complement strand
GCCTCGCGTTCGACATGGCCACGGGCCCGTTCCGACTCGCGGCAGCGACCGGCGCCATCGTCATCCCCTGCCTGATCGCGGCCGGCCCGCGGATGAGGTTCACAATCCACCTCGGCGAGCCGGTGCCAGCCGACCTCGTGATTGACGCGGATCTCCATCGCGCGGGCTGTGACCACCTCCTCGGCGAGCTCCTCCCGGTCGTGGGCCGTCATCTTGGCCAGTCTCACGCCGTCTTGATCGACCATCTCCGCCCCGGCGCCGACGATGTGCTGCCGGCGGTGGGCACGCTTTCCGAAGCGGCACCCTGAATCCCGAGGAGTTCCAGGTCCGTGGTGAGAAACGAAAGCATCGTCGTTACGGGAATGGGCGTGGCCGCGGCCGCGGGCCAATCGTCCCAGGACCTGTGGCGGGCGGTCCTGCGCGGGATCTCGCCAGCCGTCGCCTTCTCCGACCCGACGTCCCCGGGCAGCCCGACGATACCGGCCTGCGTCGTTCAGGGGCCGGACGCGGCGGCCATCGGGCTGCGTCGGAGCCATCGGATGGATCGCTGCGTCCGAGCTTGCGCTCGAGGCGGCCGTCCAGGCCCACGCCGACGCGGGTTTGGACACGAACCCTCCGGACCCCTCGGTGCTGGGCGTCATCGCGGGCACGCTCGCGGTCCCATGCAGAAGTGGACGGAGAGCCTGGACCTGGCCAGGTCCGGCAGCAAGTCGCATGCCGCCGACCCTGGCGGCCAACAGTACGCTCGACGGCCTCAGCGGTGCGCTCTCCGTGGCCCTGAGTGCCGGCGGGCCTTGCCTGACCGTCTCCGCCACCTGCACCTCGGCCGCCTACGCCATCTCCCTGGCCGCGCAGCAGATCGCTGCTGGGCGAGGCGGAGATCATGGTGGCGGGAGGGGCGGATGCTCCACTCCGGGACGCGGTCATCCGGCTGACCCTCGGCGCCGGCATCCTCGGCTCCCACGCCGACCCCACGCCGGTCCTGCCGCCCGTTCGACGTGACTCGCGACGGCACGCTGATCGGCGAAGGCGCCGCATTCCTGGTTCTCGAGTCGCGGGAGTCCGCCCGCCGCCGTGGCGCGAAGGTTCATGCAAGACTCCTGGGCTCGGCGATGGCCGCCGATACCACGCACCGCGCATCGCCCCGCGAAGATGGCGAGGGTCTGGTGCGGGCCATGCGGCGAGCGCTGCACGTCGGCGGGGTCGACCCGGAGGAGATCGACTATGTCAACGCCCACGGAACCGGCACGCTGCTCAACGACCGGATCGAGGCGCTGGCCATGCGGCGAGTGCTGGGAGATCGCCTGGGCCGGGTGGCGTGCAGCTCGACCAAGCCGGTGACGGGGCATTGCCTGGGCGCGTCGTCTGCCCTCGAAGCCGTCATCACCATCCTCAGCCTCCGAGACCAGATCGCCCCGCCCACGGCCAACTGCCTCGACCTCGACCCGGAGTGTCGCCTCGACGTCGTAACGGGCACGGCAAGGCCGATGGCCATCAAGGTCGCGATGTCGAATTCGCTGGGATTCTGGGGCAAGAACGCCTCGCTCGTCTTCGCACGACCGACGGCGAGCTGAGCATCACAGGTAACCGGACCCGGGCGGCGCCCACCCCCTGGCCGCAAGGGCCAGGGAGACCGCGACCACCAGGCCGATGGCGAGCATCATCAGACTCAGGAACCGCAGGCCGCTACGGAACCCATGGGCGACACCCTCGAGCGTCGCGAAACTGCCGAGGACTCTGCTGGTCTCCTGTTGGAGCCCTGCCGCTCAGGCCCCGCTGGTGGAAATAGTCGGCGACTCGGGTAGAAGCCTGCTCGACCGCGGGCCGGTTCTCGCGGAGGTTCATGCGATACACGTCCACGGCCCTGTCGGACCAGGCCTTGACAATCGTCGCTGTCGCGTTCGGGACGGTATAGATCGGCACCATCATTCCGACCAGTCCGAGCGCGAAACCGTAAAGCATGTACTTCGGTTCCAATCCTTCGACCTCGTCCATGAGGAACACAGGGGGGATCAAGCCGAGAAATGCTCCCCAGCAGGCCAACATGACCGCCAGATGCTCCTTGGCAGTGTAATTATCGATCGAAGACAACCACCAGACAGTCGCCGAACATCCGATCATCCCCACGATCAGCCAGAGATGACGCAGCGACCGGGAGTGAAACCACGTTGTGAGCAACGTCGTCGTTGCCATCGCGACCGAGGCCGGCACCATCAGCCAACCGGTGACGACCCGAGGATAGCCCCGCAGCTCCGTGCAATACATGCCGACGATAGTCAGTACAGCCGCCATGTACAGGAGCATCAGCCCACGGGTAACAAGGCTTAGCACGTAAACACGGGAGCCAAGGACATGCTTCAGATGCTCGTCGCGACTCAGACCCGACCCCAACCACGCTCCCAGAGCCAGCGGCAACGCCACGCACATGGCGACGCATGCGACGAAGGCGTTCGAAGACCATCCACCCCATCGGCGATACCACGAGAATGCGAAGTCGATCGCAATGATCCAGGCCACGAAGGTGGTGATGGCGAGCCAGTCGAGTCGCAGCCGCACCGGTTGCGGCGGCCGGTCGGGTCGGAAAAACACAAGACGAGTACCGTCGCGATCAACGAAACCGGGACGTAAGCCCAGTACGTCCACCTCCATGACAAATACACGTCGATATACGCATTGATCAGAGGAGTCCAGTAACGCGTCGAGTACGCGAACACGCCATAGAAGCCGATTGCCACCAGGAGTGCGCGGTCGAACTGTTTGTAAAGCGTGGCGCGGCCTACGGCCATTAACATCAGCTTGCCAAACCCCTCGACCAATCGGCCGAAGGCGAGGCTGAAAAGCCCTGTCGCAGCACCGCAAAGCACATTTCCGACGCAAAATACCAACAAACCAATGACGAGTGTATCGCGCTTGCCGAACCGAACGGACAACACCGTGCCCGTGAAGAGACCGTAGATGAACCCGACCAGGTACGCCACGTTCACCCAGATCATGTCGTAACTGTCCACCTCGACCCCCAGTCGGATTTCGTCGTCGGTGATGACCGTCTGGACCAGCGTCTGGTAGGGCGCGAAGAGAACAAAGAGCATGGCCAGGGCGGCCAGCCAGTGGCGGGGCTCGAGCATGATTGGCGCCGGGGCGTCGATCTGGCTTGGGGAAGAAGCGGTAAGCATCGTCATGGTCGCTCCCCGGCGGTCGATACGTTGCCGTCGACGGCCGTTTCCCCAGGCTTCTCCGTGGCGTTGTAGCGCATCTCGAGTTCCTTCATTGCCCGGTACGCATCCGCCGCCCATGCGGCGTCGCCAGGACCATGAGCGATTCCCACGGTCCCGGATAGCCCGGCGCGGAGTTGCTGCCAGCGGTCGTCTCGTTCGATCTGGATGCGGACGGGCACGCGCTGAACGACGTGCGTAAACTCTCCGGAGACCACATTCCTCGGCATGAGCGCGACTGTGTGCCGGTCGATTTATTCACCCAGAGTACCCGCCCTCGAAACGGCTCGGGGAAGGCGTCGAGCTTGATGTGAACCGGATTGCCAGGCTCGACGCCAGGCAAGCGATCCTCCTCCAGGTTAGCCTCCATGTAGAGCAGCTCCGGATTGTACATGCTGAGTAGAGGCGAGCCCGCCGGTGAGTGATCGCCCAGGTGGCGGTACCGCTTGACCACGATTCCTGGAAATGGGGCTCTGACCCGGGTATACGTCAGGTCACTCTCGGCGGCCTCCAGCCCGCGCCGGGCCTGCTCGACGGACTGCTCCTTGACCTTGACCAGCAATTCGATCTCGTGGATCTGATCGTTGCCGATCTCGGAGAGATCAATGCCCTTGGCCGCCTTCTGTTCCGACTTCTTGCGCGGCCTCGAGCGACCGCCGGGCGACATCGATCTGGGTTCGCGAGGCCAGCGCTTTCGCTAGCCGGGCTGCGGCGAGATCCACCTGCGCAGAGGCCGAGTCGCGAGACTGTGTCACCTGCTGCTGCTGCCGTCGCGGGCTCGCCCCCTGTTGCTCGAGTCGGGTGAAGCGTGTGTACTCCAGTTCGGCGAGCGTGAGCGAGGCTTGCGCCGCCTTGACTCCGGCGCGGGCCTCGTCGATGCCCTTCTCGACTTCGTCAATGGTAAACTTCAGCGATTCCTCGGCTTTGGCCCGGTCCGCCACGGCCGCGGCGAACGTGCGTCGGGCGATCTCGATCTGAATCGGCACCTCCTTGCGGACCCGGTCGAGGTCGGCACGCTGGCGGGCCAGTTCGGCCTGCGCCGATTCCAGTTGCGCCTGCGCGATGTTGACCTTGTCGCGGTACGGCATGGGATCGATCTCCGCCAAGACCTGCCCCTGGACGACCTGGTCGTTCTCATCGACGAGGTACCGGAGCAGTCGCCCGGAGACGACTTGCGGGGCGACATTGACGATGTGGGCCTCGACGAAGACGTCGTCGGTGATGGAGTGGTTACGTCGGTATTCGATCCAGCTTAGAGCAGCCGGAAGTCCGATCGCGATCAACGCGATGACTGACGCGAGCGCGACGAGCCGGCCGGGACGGAGCCATGCGCGACGACCAGGGACATGGCTTGGCGCCTTGGCTGTTGGGTTGCCGGTTCGTGGTCCGGAGGAGCCGGGGGAGCCTGCATTGTACTCATTGGTGTTGGTCCTGATGCGTAATTACCCGTCGCTAGTGATGAGCGGAGGCCATGGTCATCGGCGTGTTGCCGACTCCCATGGCGTAATGTAGGCGATCCATCGCGATCAGATAATTGTAGCGCGCATTGAGAAGGTTCTGTTCTGCGCGGGTCAAGGTGGCCTGTGCATCTGCGATCTCCGTCGGCGTGGCCGCTCCCTCTCGAAGTCGCAACTGCACGAGCCGGTAGTTTTCTCGCGCTTGGTCCACCGCTGGGCTGCGCATCGGCGATCCCAACCCACGCTGTGACGGCTACGCGATAGGCTTCGTTAACCTGGAATGCGATCTGATCGGCAATGGACTCGGCCTGGGCCATGGCCTGCCGCACCTGGGCCTCGGCGACGTGCGTCGCGGCGATCCGCCGCCCACCTTCGAAGAGCGTCCACTCGAGCCGGATGAAGCCCATGCGAAAATCGACGCGGCCGTCATTGTGCTGCTGCAGGAAGTCGAACACTGTTCCGTCCGCGATGACCTTGGGAGCGAAGCTCGGCCCGCGCAACTCGACTTCCTTGCACCGCGATCTCGACGGTGCTTCGAACAACGTTGAATTCGCGACGCTCCCGAACGGCGGTCTCCAAGCAATCAACCAGTGAAAGGCCCGGTGGTGAAGCCTCCGGCGGCTCGACCACTCGTATCGGTTGGTTACATTTGAGACCGACAGCGAGATTAAGCGCCGCAAGAGCAATGAACTCGGCCTCAGTCGTGGCGTGATGAGCCTGAAGCGTCTCGGCACGCTGGACCTCGGCCCGAAGGACCACTTCGCGCTCGATGACGCCCTCCCGTTGCAGTTTGCGCGAGTCAGCGAGCTCTTCCTCGGTGCGGCGGAGGGCATCCTGTGCGGTGCGCCGCAGGGCCTGGGTCCTCAGAACATGGTAGTAGGCGACCGCGACCTCATTGGCCACGGTCTGGTAGGCGCGGTCGGTCTGCAGCCCCGCGATTTCAGTCGCCAGGCGCGCTTGCTCGTACCGGCCGAGACGGCGCCCGAAGTCGAGGAGCAGCCATTGGACCTTCAGCTCCGCGAGCTCAAAATTCGTCCCAACGTTGAGTCCGAAGGGTAACGCTCCCACGCCGGGTATGAAATTAAATCCCTGGGGGCTCTTCGGCAGGCGGATTGAGTTGCCGGTCACCCCAAGGCTGTACTCGCCGGCGTCGTAATTGGCTGCGACCAAAGGCAAGAATGCCGAAAATGCGATCTGCTGCTGTCCGCGGGCCTGAGCGATGTTTTCGAGCTGAGCACGCAACCGAGGTTGCAATCGAAAGGCGTGCTGGATCGCATCGGCGAGCGGAAGCGGCTTTCCAGCGGCGGTCATGGCGTCAGTGCCGCTTCGTCTGAGTCGCTGGGAAGCGACACCGCAGTCGGAGGCACTTGATCGGAATCCACACGCCGTGGAGGAGGAATGATTGCTGGTGGTAGCGGAGCCTTGCGGTCGGTTTGAGAAGTGCCTGGGCACGCTCAGTTGGTTGCAGCGCGACGGCCGGCTGTACTGTGGCGTCTTTCGACTCTCGTCGGACGGCATTGACGGCAGCTTTGCTCGACGATCTGGCCTCGCTGGCTTCTGCCAACGTAACACGTTGAGAAAGCCGATCTTGGAGGTCAGCCTGCGAATGCGCACAACCGGTTGCGACGGCAAGCCCGATCAGCAAAGCTCGGCGACAAACAGCATTTGATCGATCCCACCAAGGCATTATTCCGTCGCTCCAGCATGCATGATTGCATCTGTCATGGACACGCAGACTTATTGAAAGTATCGGACCTGATGGCTGTGAGCATGAACGGGATCGCGCGGGTTGCAAGGTCGGTTCGTCTTGGATGATGAGTTGGACTCGGATCAGTTCACGGCCCGTTCTTGATGGGCCCAATAACGTTCACGCAAAATCCTTTTGAGTATTTTGCCGGAGCCACTCTTCGGCAGCTCGGTGTCCAAGAACTCAACCCGGCGTGGAATCTTGTAATTGGCGAGAGAGCGCCGGCAGTAAGCCATCAAATCATTCGCGCTGAGGACCTCTCCCGGCTTCAGCACGACACAGGCCATCACAAGCTCACCCCACTGGGGGTCCGGTATTCCGAAGACCGCGGCTTCGCGAACTGCGGGATGCTCGTAAAGAACCGCCTCGACCTCGCCGGAGTAGACGTTCTCGCCGCCCGTGACGATCATGTCCTTCAAGCGGTCCAGGATGTAGAAATAACCGTCCGCATCCTGACGGCCGACGTCTCCCGTACGAAAGAAGCCGTCCCGGAACGCAAGAGTAGTTTCCTCCGGATTATTCCAATAGCCACGCATGACATTCGCGCCCCGAGCCACCAATTCGCCAGGCTGACCGGCCGAAACTTCTGTTCCTGACTGGTCCACGACCCGCACGTCGATCCCGGGACAAGGGCGTCCACACGACATGAGCTTGTCCGGCGTATGCTCATTGTCCAGCAGAGCCGTGAGAAAGCCCGTTTCGCTCAGTCCGTAGCCCTGAACGAGTCTGACGTGAGGCAAGACCGCTCTGGTCCGGCGGATGAGTTCCGGGGCCATGGGAGAGCCGCCATATGCCATTCGCTCCAGGCTCGTCAGGTCATATTTCTCGAGTTCAGGGAATTGAGTCAGCAAATTGATCATCGTCGGCACTAATACGGTATGAGTGACGCCTTCGCGCTCGACCGCCTCGCAAAAGCTTTGCGCGCTGAACTTGGGAATCGTCACCTGGTAGGTGCCGAATGCCGGAGCGGCGAACAGGAGTGGGAAGTCGATGATGTGAAACATCGGCGCCGCGTGGAGATAGACCGCGCCTTCCTTGTACGGCATCCAGTAGTTGAGAAAGTGGACGTTCTCAAGGACATTTGCGTGACTCAGCGCGACACCTTTGGGACGGCCGGTTGTGCCGCTTGTGTAGATGAGAGCGAGGATCGCTTTCGTGTCGTAGATGGGGTCGCCACAGGAATTGCTGGAAACGTCCAATGGTTCTTCGTCGATCACCCGCTGCCACGGAGGCTGCACGGTCGGGACGGGTAGCGACGAGTGCCGAATCAGGCCGCGCGGACTTGCATCGGTCAGCACGTGATCGAGTTCCACCGCCGTAAGCCGCGTGTTGAGTGGGACCGCGATCACGCCCAGCCAGGCACACGCATAGACCAGCTCGATGTATTCACATTCATTCGGGAGGAGAAGGGCCAACCGGTCTCCGGCTGCAAAGCCGTGTCTGTGAAGTGCAGCCGCAATACTCGCAACACGATCGCGAAGCTCTCGAAAAGTCGAGCGCCTCCCGCCGGAAGCAAGGGCTGGCCTTCCTGCAAAGTATCGGGCGGCCCGGCCTAACGAATGAGTATGAATCATCGTCGGTGCTCCACGGTAACATCGAATGGCCAGGTTCGGTGCTTTGCCCGGCCTGCATCGAGGCAGTCATTTTTCAACGAGTGCGGCATGCGCCATTCCGCATTCGTTCGCCGCGCTCCTTCATGACCGCAAGATCAGGCACGCGGACTTTCTTGGATATCCGGGTCATTGGACCGTCCCCCGTTCGCTCACGTTTGCCCTCGGCCTCTCAGCTTTCCCGTTGGTTCGCTGACCGTTATGCTGGGTCGCCTGGATGGCGTCCTGCATAGGCTCCGGTTCGATGATGAGCCGCGCGAGCCGCTGGCGGGTCAGGAGTTTCCACGACCACCGGAACAGCGTCCCGATTCGGCTGCTCGTCAGAACCAGGAACTGAATGTGGACGAAGGCCCACACCATCTTGGCGAACAGCCCGGCGGTGCGGACGCCGAACGCTTCCATGACGGCGAAATTGCGGCCGACCGTGGCCAGGTTTCCCTTGTTGAAGTACCTGAACGCGGGTAGGTCGGGTTTCCCCTTCAGCCGTCTCGCAATCAGGCGGCCGACGTAGCGGCCTTGCTGGATCGCGACCTGGGCGACGCCCGGGAGAGGCTTCCCGCCCTCCTCCAGGCACGCCGTATCTCCCACGACGAAGATCTCCGGATGGCCCGGGACCGAGCAGTCGGCGAGCACCTTGACGCGACCTGCTCGGTCCGCCTCGGCCCCCAACCATTGCGCTGCCGGAGAACCCTTCACCCCTGCCGCCCAGAACACGTTCCTGGTCCCGATCCGCTCTCCCCGCACGATGACTCCTTCGGCGTCCACCTTCTCCACCGCGGCCCCGGTGCGGACTTCAACCCCCAGCTTCGCGAGCTTGGCGGTCGCGGCGGCGGCAAGCGACTCGGCGAACGCGGGCAGGATGCGGGGACCCGCCTCCACGAGGATCAGTTTGAGCGAAGTGGGGTCGAACCGACGGAACTCCTTGGCCAGGGTTTGGCGCGCCAGCTCCGCGATCGCCCCGGCCAGTTCCACGCCCGTGGGACCGCCGCCGACGATGACGAACGTCAACAGTTCGGGATGGTCATGGGGGGCGAGGGTCCGCTCGCAGGCCTCGAACGCTCCCAGGATCTTGTTGCGGAGTTGAACGGCGTCGGTGAGGGTTTTCAGTCCCGGGGCGTACGCCGCGTACTCGTCGTGACCGAAGTAGCTGTGCTGAACCCCGGTCGCCAGTACGAGGTAGTCGTAGGGCAAGGGGAGCGGAACCCCGTCCACGAGGCACACCTTTTTCGTAACGTCCACTCCCGTGACGGTGCCCTGGATCACGGTGGTGTTGGCCTGCCGGCGCAACACGTGGCGGATCGGTGCCCCGATGTGCTCGGGGGCGAGGATCGAGGTGGCCACCTGGTAGAGGAGCGGCTGGAAGACGTGGTGGTTGGTCTTGTCGATGAGGAGCACGCGGGCCTGACTCTTACGCAGGGCGCGGGCCGCGGCGAGACCGCCGAAGCCCCCGCCCACGATGATGATTCGCGGGTCGCCTGCCGTGGTCGCAGAAACGGGTATCCATCGTCAGTTCCTCCGAAGTTGGCTGGTCCTGTTGGTGAACGCGTTTAGTAGAAGCCCTGGTTGTCTCGCTGGACGCTGACCTTGCCGGCGTATCGTCGCGAGACGAAGACGAAATACGCGGCCGCCAGGGCGAAAGCCGATTGGCCACCAGATCGCGGCGTACGCCAGCGAATTGGGACCGGCGGCGACGTCGTAAGCGGTGAGTGAGTTTTCGGGCGCCAGCGTCGAATGCAACACGACCGGAAAAATCGCCGCCGCCCCGGTGGCCAGCAGGCCGGCAAGCAGCAGGTTCGAACCGATGAACGCAAGCATTTCATGCCGCGTCGCCAGCCCGGAAACCAGCGCGATCGCCGCGGCGCAGACCAGGAGCAATCCGAGCCACCAATATGGGTTGTGAATCGCGTGCCCGAGCAGGTCGGGCGCACCACGGCGGATTCGACGGAGATGACCAGCAGCAGCGGCGCAGCCGCCGCCCAGAGTACCCTCGCGTAGCCGCGCGCTGCGGTCATGCACCGGTCCTTCCGTCTTGAGCGTGAGATAGGTCGCACCGTGCGCCGCCAGCGATGACGGCCGCGAAGATCGCGACCGATACCGTATACCAGTCGAGCAGTCCCACGTCGCCGCGTGGCGTGAAATCGGTGAAGAAGGCCATGGAGAACGTGCCGTCGGAAGCAAGCGGAACACCGCGGGCCAGATTGCCCGCCGCTGCGCCGAACAGGATGGCCAGAAGCGTATTGGCGAGCACGAAGACGAAATCCCAGAACCCCTGCCACATGCGATCGTTGATGTGGCCGCCGACTTCCAGCGAGATGCCGCGCAATATCAAGCACCACAAGATGAGGAAGAGCGCGAGGTAATACCCGGCAAAGGCGGATGCCAGAAGCTTGGGGAATACCGCGAGCACGGTGCCGCCGAAACCGACCAGCCACACTTCGTGCCAGGACCAGAGCGGACCGATCGCGGCGATGACCTGACGGCGTTCTTCGGGCGTTCGCGCCACGAGCCAGTGGAGCATTCCAGCGCCGAAGTTGCGGCCGTCCAGCGCCACGTAGACGATGAGCATGAAGCCAGCAATTCCATACCATGCCGCGATCATACAGACGGCTCCTCTCCATGTTCGGCCGGTAGGGCGTCACCGGGTCCGTGACTGATCTCGCGACCGACCAGACCCAGAAACAGCACACCGAGCACAAAATAGAGGCCGACGAAGCCGATGAGGGTGAACACCGTGTCGCCGCTGCTGACGACTTTGCTATAGCCGTCAGATGTGCGAAAGAGACCGTAGACCAGCCAGGGTTGGCGTCCCAACTCCGCCGTCATCCACCCCAGCGTGTTGGCGATGTAGGGAAATGGGAACGCGAGCATCAGCACCCAGAGCAGCCCGCGGCTGGATTCCAGTCGGCCGCGCAGGTTCTGGATTCCGGCATAGGCCATCAGGATGATGAAAATCGTCCCGAGCGTGATCATGAGGTGAAATGAGTAATAGAGCAGCTCGATGTTGTCGGGCCACGACTCCTTGGGAAAGTCGTCCAATCCGTGTACATTGCTTCCGAAGTGGCCGTAGGCGAGAAAGCTGAGGGCGCCCGGGATCTCGATCGGGTTGTCGAGCCGCCGGGCCGCGACATTGGGTTGCCCGATCACCGCGACGCTGGCCATGGAACCGCCGACGAATCGGCCCTCCATGGCCGCCAAAGTCACCGGCTGGTGCTTGCCAACCATCTTGGCCTGCTGGTCGCCGGTCGGGAACGCAACAAGAATGGAGGCCATCAGCCCGATGACGGTTCCCGCGCGCAGATACATTCGCGCCTGCTCCGGATGGAGTCCGCGCAAGGTGTAGAATGCGCCCACGGCGGCCACCACAAACGAGCCCGTTACGAGGGCCGCCATCTGATTGTGGGCGAACTGGACCCATGCCCATGGATTGAGCAGGTAGGCGCTGAGACTGTCAATTCCCAGCGAGCCGTCCGCTTCGATGCGGTAACCCACGGGATGCTGCATGAAAGCGTTTGTCACCAGGATGAAGTACGCCGGAGAGCCAGCTTCCCAGCGCGACCGCCAGCGCGGCCAGGAAGTGATAGCGCGGACCCAGTCGCTTTTCGCCCCAGATGAGCGCACCGATGTGCACGCAGACGCTCGGAGGCCGCTCCCCGATCAGTGCGCCCGCCACGGTGCCCGCCTATCTGAAGGGAAAGGAACCGCGCGGGGAATCTTGCCGCCGCGGCCAGATTCCCCGCTCGTTGTCCCCCCTTGCGGCGGTGGAGCACGAGGCGCTTCCGTGTTCGTCGTGAGGAGTGGAGTCCTCGTTTGGCGGGTCTAACTGTGCAGGATAACGTCCCCGGGTTACACGGCGTGGAGTGTGCCAGTTGCCTTGCCATTCGAGTCGCCGTTGACAGCGGACGAGCGGAGCCGGAGCAGGCCGATGAGCACCTCGTTTTCGTCGTGCGCGAGCTGATCGACGGAGCGGCCGGCGGCTTCGCGCAGGACGCCGTCGATGACGGTCTGCTTCAGCTCGGGCGTGATGTTTGGCGTGCCGAGGGCTTTCATCATCCCGGCCAGTGGATCCATGAGGTGATCCATGAAGTGTTTGATTCCGCCAGCGCCGCCACCCAGATGCCATTGCAGGCTTTGACCCATCACGCCCCAGCGAAGCCCCGGTCCGTAGCACACGGCAGTATCAGTGTCCTCGACGCTCAGCACGCCCTGCTCGATGAGGTAGAGCATCTCGCGATAGAGCGCCGCTTGCAGGCGGTTCGCGACATGGCCGGGAAGCTCCTTCTTCAAGTGAATCGGCTTCTTGCCGATCGACGCATAGAACGCCATCGCCGTCTGGATCGCTTCGGGCGAGGTCTTCGTTCCGCCGACCACTTCCACGAGCGGAATGATGTGCGGCGGGTTGAACGGATGCCCGACGAGGACGCGCTCGGGGCGCTTGCACTTCGACTGCATCACGCTCGGCGTGATCCCCGACGAGCTGGAGGCGATGATCGAGTCCGGCGGCGTGGCGGCGTCCATGTCCGCGAAGAGCTTCATCTTGAACTCGGGCCGCTCCGGGGCGTTTTCCTGGACGAAGTCGGCCTGCGCCAGCGCCTCCTTCATGTCCGACGTGAAGGACAGGCGGTCGCGCGATGCGCCCGGCGAAAGGCCGATGGCGTCGAGTTCTCCCCACGCCTCGTCCACGTACTTGCGCAGGTTGGCTTCCGCGTTCGGGGCGGGGTCGGTCGCGACCACGTCGAAGCCGCGCGCAGATACTGGGCGGCCCAGCTCGCGCCGATGACCCCGGTGCCGACGATGGCGATTCGGTGAATTGGTTTGTTCAAGGACATGATCATTTCTCCGTGATGGGGAAGTTCAGCGTAAGCGATGCCAGTGAGATTTCCCTGAGCGTAGAGCAGCGTCTGCTTTCCCGACCCGTCGAGACTGGCAGAATAGACCGAGCCAGCCAGATCGGTGAGGAACATTCGGCCGCCTTCGAAGTCGAGCGCGATACCGATGCCTTCCATCAGGTGCGTGAACAGAATCTCCGGGGCCGGGCGCGCTGCCTTGGAATCCACATCCATCGGGGCGCGGTTGACGGTGTTGCCGCGCGGCGGGTCGCCGCGGTCGGTCCAGTACAGGAGGCGATTCTTGAGATCGAGCTCCAGATCGATCGGCTCGGGCAGGCCGTCGAACAGCACTTCGATGTCCGTGCGATTCGACGCACTCTGCCCGGCCGGGATCTCGATGTTCGCGCGGAGGATGCGGCCCAATCCCGCGTTGTCCGGGCCTTTTTGCGTCCAGTAGATTTGTCCGCGCCCGGCATCGACGGCGATGCCGACGCACCACCTCGTCTGGTCGCGGCGGTCGATGTCGCCCCGGCCCGTCTCCACGAGAGTCTCAATCGCCGACCCGTCGAGGTTCGCGCGCATGACGCGCATCCCTTCGCGGTCGCGACCAGTACAGCTTGCCGCTCTGCTTGTCGAGCTGGAGCTGTTTGGGCGTGAACGTGCCGCCCTGGGGAACGATCGTCTGTGCGATTCCGCCCGTCGAGGTCGGCGCGCTCGATGGAGCCGTCGTTCAGGTTGGAGAACGCCCATGTTGGTCCAGTAGATGTGCCCGCGTTCGACATCGACCGCGATGCCATCAGGCATCCGGCACTCGTGGACGATGACCTTGCGGTCGGAGCCGTCCGGGTTCACCGAGAACACGCGGTTGCCGCTGAGGTCGAGAACGAACAAGCGGCCCAGCGCGGCTCGGTCGCCGGAGGCACGTGCCGATTCTGAAGACTTGAGCTTTGTCATATTTTCCCCTTTCATCGTTGACCGCGCCGCAGCGCGGCATGTCTCAGACACACACCAAAGAGGCATCGATCGCCCAGAGCGATCCGTTCGTACTCCGATTCCAACCGGTACCGCGCCAGGTCCGCGACGGTGACCATCACGAGGCCGTGCGTTTCGCAGAACCGGATCAGGTCCGGGACGCGGGCCATGGTGCCGTCGTCGTTAACGATCTCGCAGATCACGCCCGCGGGGTTTAGCCCGCGAGGCCGGCGAGATCGACGGCCGCCTCGGTCTGTCCCCGGCGCTCCAGGACGCCGCCAGGGCGGGCGCGGAGCGGGAAGACGTGTCCCGGCCGGGCGAAGTCATCCGGAGAGCTGCCGGCGTCCACGGCGGCCCGGATCGTTTGCGCCCGATCGTGGGCCGAAATGCCGGAGGTGACGCCGTGGCCTTTCACGTCGATCGAGACCGTAAACGCGGTGCCGTAGAGCGCGGTGTTGTCCGGCACCATCGCGGCGAGATCCAGCTCGTCGAGCCTCTCGCCGGTCATGGCCAGGCAGACGAGTCCCCGCCCGTGTTTCGCCATGAAGTTGATGGCCTCGGGCGTGACCAGTTCCGCCGCCATCGTCAGGTCGCCTTCGTTCTCGCGGTCCTCGTCGTCGATCACGACGATCATGCGTCCGGCTCTGAGTTCGCGGATGGCGGTCTCGACGGTCGCGAACTCGAACCGGTCTTGCGAGTGATTCGGATACCCCGTGCGATCATGCTGACCCAGGCTCAGGGCGTGCCCCATCCTTTCCTTCTTGGCACGCAGGTAAGCCAAGCGAATGTGGGGTCGGCGCGGCTTCGCAGGGAAGCCGCTCGACGACCTCGATACCGGCATCCGTCAACGCGCGAGACTTGCGCGGGTTATTCGACAGAAGGCGAACCCGGCTGACGCGAAGCTCGTGCAAGATCGCCGCGGGCAAGCTGAAATCCCGGCAATCCGCCCTGAAGCCCAAGGCGTGGTTGGCGTCGACCGTGTCGAGGCCGGCGTCCTGAAGCGCGTACGCCTGCAGCTTCGCCATCAGGCCGATGCCGCGGCCCTCCTGGTGCTCGTAGATCAGAAGCCCGCGCCCTTCTCGCAGCGATGGCCCGCATGGCGATCTCCAACTGGTCGTTGCAGTCGCAGCGCAGCGACCCGAGCACCTCGCCGGTGAAGCACTGCGAATGAATGCGCACGAGCGGAGCACCCTCCGTCAGATCGCCCAGGACCAGTGCGAGCGCGGTTTCGACCCGTCGCGTCCCGTTGGCAATTTCGCGCTCGAACGCCGAGGGCCTGAAACACCCCCCACCTGGTGGGCATTCGGGTGGAGACGACTCGTCGAACCGTCTCGGCTTGCGCGGTCGGGATCATGTTCGTCCTCGTGCGTTACGAAGCCTCATGCGGCAGGACGCCGCGACATCCTCGCAGTCGCTCTTCCGCATTTGTTGCAATCGGGAAAACACTATTCTGCCGTCGCCGGCTCCCTGTGACTTCGTGAAGTCCGGCTTTCGCTTCTCGAGGAACGCCGTCAGTGCTTCCCTGGCGTCCGGCGAGCGCAGCAGGACGGCATAGGCCTCGTTCTCGACGCCCATCGCCTGTTCCAGTTGCTCGCGCGCAGACCGCTTCAGGAGTTTCTTGCTGGTCTGCAGCGCGCCGCCGGTTTCGCCGCCAACTGCTCGGCCGTTTGCGTCGCCGTGGCCAGGAGCTTCGGGTCAGGCACGACTCGGGTCACCAGACCAAGTTCCGCAGCCCGAGCGGCGCCGAAAGGCAGTCCCAGGAGAAGCAACTCGCTGGCACGGAGGTGTCCGAGCCAAGCGGGAAGCGAGCAGGACGACCCGAACTCCGGCACCAGGCCGAGATTGATGAAGGGCATCTGGAACTTCGCGCTTTCGCCCGCGTAGACGAAATCGCAGTGCGTCAGCATGGTGGTTCCGCCCCCGATCGCCGAACCGTGGACGGCGGCGACGAGCGGCTTGTCGAAGTTGACGAACGCCTTCATCAAGCGCGCCTGGGGCGTCTCACCTGGACCCTGGCGGGCTCTTCAGGAAATCCACCACATCGTTGCCCGCACAGAACGAGTCTCCCGCGCCGTGCCAGAGCACGACGCGAATCTGCTCGTCCTTCGCCGCCGCATCGAGAAGCTCCGCGAGGGTCACGTACATGTCGGACGTCATCGCGTTCTTCTTCTCCGGACGGTTCAACTGGATCCGCAAGATGCTTCCGGATCGTTCGGTAAGGATTTCACTCATCGTCCACCTCCCGTGGTTACTACTTCTGGATGCTTGACACCCGGGATGGCACGGCTCGCGCGGAAGCCCTCGATTTCGGTGGCACTGAACCCGAGCTGCTCGAGAACCTCTTCGTTGTGTTCGCCGAGTTCCGGGGCGCGCTTGGCAGGCACTTTCGTCGACGCCATGCACCTGAATGGGGCTGCTGATCGTCGAACTTCAGCTTGCCGCCTGCCCCTTCGAGCGGAACGATGATGTCGTTCGCGCGTAGCTGCGGATCCTTGACGACCTCCTGCGGCCCACGCACGGCGCCGAACGTGACATGAACGCCATTGAAGACTTCGTACCAGTGCGTCATCGGCTGCGAGCCGAAGACGTCGTCCAGAATCGCAGTCAGCTGCGACATGTTCTGCATCAGCTTGGCCGGATCGGAGAACCGCGGATCCGTCAGGAGATCCGCGCGACCAATTGCTTTCGCCACGGCGGCCAACTTGTCAGGCGTGACGATGAGCACGAACCAGGTGCCGTCCGAGGCGCGATACACATTCAGCGCGGCATTGGCGGGATTCTTTCGGTCGTGCAGCCCGAAGAACTTCGCCTCGCACAGCGCGGCCTGGATCGACACGCTGGCCGACCAGACGCCTTCGGCGAGGAGCGAGGTCGTGACATACGATCCCTTGCCGGTGCGCTCGCGACGATAAAGCGCCGTCACGATCGCGGCATACAAGCCGACGGCGGTCGCATTGTCACCGCTGCCGGCCACCGGCCAGGTCGGCGGCGCGCCGGCGTCGCGCGTCATCGACAACAAACCGCTGCGCGCCCAATACGACGTGATGTCGAATCCGGGAAGATCGGCGTCGGGGCCTTTTTCGCCGAAGCCCGTGACGTCCGCATAGATCAAACGCGGATTCCAGTCGACGCAACGTCGTCGTATTCGAGCTTCAACCGCTTGCGTGCGGGATGCGGCGTGTTAACGATGAGCACGTCGGCCCACTTGACCAGCCGCTCGAGAACCTGCTGAGCGCTCGGCGATTTCAGATCGAGAGTGAGGCCGCGCTTGTTGCGGTTGGCCAGGTGAAAGGGATAGGGGTCCTTGCGCTTGCGGCTGCGGTGGGATCTTGTGGCCGATTCGCCACATGTCGCCGGTGGGCGGCTCGACCTTGATGACATCCGCGCCAAAGTCGGACAGGATCACCGCGGCGCTGGGACCCGGCGATGAAGCTCGCAAAGTCCACGACCTTCAGTCCTGAGAAGATGTTATCGTTCATGGTTTGCCTCGTTCGGTTGAGTAAAGGGCGAGCGAGATCGGGTCCGTTCTGGTCACTGGCCTTTGAAGTTCGGCTTGCGTTTTTCGCGGAACGCGGCGACGCCCTCTTTCCGGTCCTCGGTAGCGAAACACTGGGTGAAGAGCGACGCCTCGATGTTCAGCCCTTCGGCGAGGCTCACGTCGAGACCCCGGTTCGCGGCTTCGATCGCCAGCTTGACCGCGGTCGGGGCATTCGCATTGATCTTGTTCAGGATGGCTTCCGCCCTCGGAATGAGGTTGTCCTTGGCAACGATTTCGTTGACCAAGCCGATCCGGTAGGCCTCCTGTGCGTCGATCATGTCGGCGCTGAGAATCAACTGCAGCGCGCGTCCCTTGCCGACCAGCCGAGGCAGGCGTTGCGTTCCCCCGTAGCCCGGGATGATGCCGATCGTCACCTCCGGCTGGCCGAACTTGGCCGTCTCGACGGCCAGTCGGATCGTGCAAGCCATCGCCAGCTCGCAGCCGCCGCCCAGGGCGAAGCCGTTGACGGCCGCGATGACCGGCTTGCCGAGGTTTTCGATGAGTGTGGTGAGGCGTTGCCCATGTCGCGTCTTGTCCTCCGCCTCGGTCGGCGTGTCGTTGGCCATCTCGCCGATGTCCGCGCCGGCGGCGAACGCCTTGTCGCCGGCGCCGGTCAAGATCACGCCGCGCACGCGCGGCATCGTCACGGGCGTCGTCGAAGACCTCGCTCAGCTCGGCGATGGTGGCCTTGTTGAGGGCGTTGAGCACCTTCGGCCGGTTGAGCGTCACGTACGCGATCGCTCCCTTTTTCTCGTACAGAACGTTCTCGCGGGTTGATGTTGCTGTTGCGGAACTCATGTGTATGCTCCTTTTGCGAAACTCGAGAAGTTGCAATCTCAACCGATCTCCGATCACGACGCGCGGCCCCACATCCGGCGGGCGAAGCGCCACTGGCGGTGCCGCGCGTACCATCTCTTGCGGGCCGGGTCCCGGCCGTCGAGCCCGCGACGGCGGCGGGTCACATCACCTACTTGCATAGCCTCCCTCCTCTCCCCTGACGACAAGGCAAGACGGAGCCCGGACGGCCCGTCGCGCTACACGAAGGCGCTCAACCCGGTGATGGCCTTGCCGACGATCAGGTTTTGCATCTGGTACGTGCCTTCGTAGGAGTAGAGCGCCTCGGCATCCGCGAAGAAGCGGGCCACGTGATAGTCGGTGCTAATGCCGTTGCCGCCCAAGATCTCGCGGGCCCAGGCGACCGTCTCGCGCATCTCGGGCGGTGCAGAACGCCTTGGAGAGGGCCGCGTGATGGTCCCCCAGCTTGCCTTCCGCGTGGAGCTGCGCCGTGCGCACCACCAGGCACTGACAAGCCGTGACGTTGGCGATCATCCGGGCGAGCAAGTCCTGGACGAGCTGGAACGAGCCGATCGGCTTGCCGAACTGCAAACGCTCCTGGGCGTACCGAAGCGCGTGCTCGTAGGCTCCCATCTGGCATCCCGTCGCCTCCCACGCGACCAGATACCGCGTCATGCGCAGCACCCGCGCGGTGTCGCGGAACGACTTGCCTGCCTGAAGGTGGTTCTCCTCGGGCACCCGAACGTCCTTCAGCGTGATCAAGCCGTTCTGGACCACCTTGAGCGCGATCTTGTTCTGGATCTTCTCGACGCTGAAGCCCGGCGTGGTCTTGTTCTCGACGATGAAGCCCTTGACCTGGTTGTCGGCGACGTCGCGCGCCCAGATGATCGAGACGTCGCACCAGGGCGAGTTGCCGATCCACTTCTTCTGGCCGTTCAAGACCCAGGTGTCGCCCTCGCGTTTCGCCGTCGTCATCAGGCCGCCGGACGCCCCGGAACCCACCAGCGGCTCGGTCAGGCCGAAGCAGCCGATCTTCTCGAAGCGAGCCATCGGCGGCAGCCACTTCTGCTTCTGCTCCTCCGATCCCGCGGCGTAGATCGAGCCCATGGCCAGGCCGTTGTGGACGCCGAAGAAGGTCGCGATCGACGAGTCGACGCGCGACATCTCCATCGCGGCCAGGCCGAACAAGAGCGCGCTTCCTCCTCGGCACCCGTATCCCTGCATCCCCAGTCCGCCGAGATTCAGCTCCTTGATCGCCGGGAGCAGCTCGAACGGGAATGCATCCTCGACCCAGTACTTGTTGATGATCGGTGCGACCTTGGTCTCCATGAACGCACGCACCTGTTTCAGGAGCGCGCGTTCCTCGGCGTTCAAGGTGTCAGCGAGCTCGTAGAAGTCGCTGTTTGGAGCCGGCAGCGGCTTCGGTGCCGTGCCCTTTCGTTCGCGTCCGTCGGTCTTCACCGGTGTTTCCACGGTCATGGTCCTCGTTCGTGGTTGTGGTGAGTTCGGATTCAACGTGCGATCAAACGGTCACAGTCTCTCTTTCAATCGGTTGCTTATTCATCCGATCTCTGCTCTCGCCTCTGTATAACGAAGCGTTGGCCGGTGGACATCGAATCGCTCGTTTCGCGGGGATGACAGGGCCGCCAATGCGTCGGCTGCTCGTGTGGAACCTGGTCATGCGGAAGTCATCTCGTGAGTGTTCACCCGATTACGAAGCGACCAGTTCACGCAATGCCTTCTGACTGCTGTACGGCGGGTAGCGGAGGTCGGGGTCGATCCGCGTGCCGTGGTACAGGACGCCGCGGGCGTTCGTGTAGGTGCGGAAGCCCCACTCGCCGTGGTACTTGCCCATCCCGGAGTTGCCGACGCCGCCGAAGGGCAGGTCGGGAATGAGCGGCTGGATCGTGCAGTCGTTGACCGCCGCGTCCCCGGAGGTGGTCGAGTCCAGGATCTGCTCCGCCACGTGCTGGTCTTCCGCGAAGACATACAGGCCCAGAGGGCTTGGCCGCGCGTTGACGAAGTCGATCACCTGCTGGACGTTGTCCACCTCCAACACCGGCAGAATCGGGCCGAAGATCTCCTCCTGCATCACCGGCGAATCCGGCGACACGTTCACCAGAACTGTCGGCGCGATGAACTTATCCGCCCGGTCGTGCCGGCCGCCGTGGTAGATGGTCCCGCTCGCGAGCAGTGCCGTCAGCCGGTCGAAGTGGCGCGTGCTGACGATCCGGCCGTAGTCCGGACTCTTCTGCGGTTCGTCGCCGTAGAAGTGAAGGATCGATTCCTTCAGGTGTTCGAGGAACGGCTTCGCAACGTCCTTGAACACCAGGACGTAGTCCGGTGCGGTGCAGGTCTGGCCGGCGTTGTTCCAGCGGCCCTGTGCGATGCGCCGCGCCGCGACCCGCAGGTCGGCCGACGAGTGGACGATGGTCGGGCTTTTGCCGCCGAGTTCGAGCACCACGGGCGTCAGGTTCTTCGCCGCGGCGGTCATGACCACCTTGGCGACCGCCGTTCCGCCGGTGAAGAAGATGTGGTCCCACTGCTGTTCCAGGAGCGCGGTCGTCTCGGGCTCGCGCCGAGGACGACGGAGAAGGCGTCCTGGTCCAGGTACTCCGGCAGGAGCCGTGCGATCACGTCGGCGGTGGCCGGGGCCACCTCCGAAGGCTTGACGACGGCGGCATTCCCGCCGGCAATCGCGGCGATCAGTGGGGACAGGGTGAGCATCAGCGGGTAGTTCCACGTCCCGATGATGAGGCCCACTCCGAGCGGGTCGAACTGCACCTGGACACGGGCGGGTCCCAGCACGGGAGGCGTGCTGACCGAGAGCGGCTTCATCCACTGCCGCAGGTGAGACAGCGCGTGGTCGGCCTCGGTGGCGAGGAACTTCACGTCGGTCAGATCGGCGTCGGTGCGGTTGCGGCGGAGGTCAGTCCACAGCGCCGCGTGGAAGTCCTCGGCGCGGTCGGTCATCATCGCCCTCAGGGCGGTCAACTGGCCCTCGCGCCACTCCGCGGAACGGGTCGCACCAGTCCGGAAGTAGTTGCGGTGCCGGGCGACCAAGGGCGGAGAAATCGGGGGTGCTCACGTTCAATGCTCGACAAGTGTGAGCCTGAACTTAATAGGCCACGCCTGCTCAGCCTTATCTTCCGCTGTGTGGCCACTCCGCAGAACGCAATTCAGTGCTGCTGTGGGCGCTTCCTCGCCTGCGGTGATCCGGAACCTTTCGGATAGGAAAGAAAGACGACGCGGACATAGCTCGCTTGGAACCTTCATGAGAGAGGTGTGTATCCGCGTGATTTCCTGCGCAATCTTGCTTTGGTCTCATCTGACACACTTCCCTCTTGAGTAATCGCTGTGTACAGTGGCACTCTCGTACCCTCCGGGACAGTTCGCAATGATGTACCGTCGATCGCCATCAGCAGATCGGCCTCGGCGAGCAGGCATGCAATTCGTGCACACTCCGTCCGTCCCGTCGAGGGCCAGGCCCCAGGCATAGGGGCGACCGACGCCGACGGCGGTGGCACCGATGCTGCCGGCGCCTTGACGACGTCCGACCCGGATCGGACCCCCGAATCGAACAGTACCGGCGTCTTGCCGGCCGCTTCCACGACGGCGGGCAGCATGTCGAGGCAGGCGATGCCGCCATTGGCCTGACGGCCTCCATGGGTAGAGCAATAGATGCCGTCCAAGCCCCCGTCGATGGCCCGGCGGACGTCGTCGGGGTGAATCATAGATGATCCCCGGTCGACGCGCGGCCATTCCTGGGCGAAAGACCCAATTTCGACATGCTGCGTCCGCGGAAGTTCTCCACGAACACGTCGCCCGCCGCGAATTCCAATGCCCGTTGACGACCTTCCGGTTGCTTGAGATGAGCCAGGACGACTGAAAACCGACGCAGGCGTCGATGACAAGGATTCGTGCTCAGACGACTGAGGATCGACGAGATGCAGCACTTCGGCCGCTGTTCGGCAAGCTCCGAGACATCACATTGCCTGCAACGACGTGAGTCGCCGACAGGACGGCAGGCCCTTACGGTCGAGCGGCCGGACGAACGGCCCGGTTCGCTGTCGCCGATCTGGACGATTCCACCGAAGTGGCTTTGGCCAGCGTTGCCCTGGGATGTCCACTCGTCGGGGGATAGACAAGTTGCGAAGACCAGATTCTTCTTCGCGGCTGCTTCGTCGAGTTCCGCGAGTCCCATTCTCGATCGCATCGACGGTCGCCCCGAGGCCAGCATCGAGCACGCCGTCCTGGCGGCGGCCCTTGCTACGCCAGGCCGCCCCGACCATCGCGGGCGCAGATGCAGGCTACCCCAATCGGTGCCAGCGAAGATCGGGATCAACTCAGGTGGTAGCTCATAGAATCAATCCTCAGGTAAGTGTTGGGCATTGCGACTCGATCGGGCTATCTTGCCTCGGGCGTGGAGTCGCGATGGAAACATCACTAGCCATCCGCGTACAGGGCGTCGAGACGCTGGTGGGCAGCGACGAGTCCCGCCGGATAGTCCGTCCTGCCGCCGACGACCTCGATGTAGCACGCCGATTCGGCCGTGGAAGCCCTGGCCAGTGCGGCGTCGAGCTCACCGAGCGTGGCGACTTTGGCCGTGAACCAGCCCTGGCAGCCCAGGGCGGCGGGCAGGGCGTGATAGTTCCAGGGGGCGAGGTCGTTGTAGACCCAGTCCGGATTCGCCTCGAGCGCCCGCTCGACCATGTAGCCGTCGTTGTTGAGGACAAAGATGATCGGCTTGAGTCCGTAGCGTCCCATGGTCCCGACGGCGGTGGCGGTCAACTGGTGCGAGCCTTCACCGGTGAAGAGCACGGTCCGTCGCGACGGGTCGGCCAGGGCGATTCCCAGTGTGGCCCCGGTGGCCCAGCCGATCGAGCCCCAGAGAGGTTGCACTGTGCATCTCCGCGCCGTCGGGGAAGCGGGAGCGGAAAAATCCCCGAACTCGAGCTGCCGCTCTCGAGGACGATTCGATCCATCGGCTTGAAAAAGTCTCGATAACGGGGATACAGTTCCGCCGCGGTGATCGGGTCGTTCGGCTTGCCGCCCGGTTTCGTCGGAGCCTGCCGGCGCGGCGCCGAGTATCCGAAGTTCTTGCGGACCGACCTGGCCAGCATTTCAAAGACATCGCCCATCCGGACAGGGTTATAGATTCGGTTCCCGATGCGGACGTGGTCGACGTCGATGGTCACGAGCTTCTCGGGCGCGAGCTGGCTCGAGTAGGCGGCCGTGTTGATCTCGTTGAAACTGACGCCGCCGGCGTCGATGACCAGGTCGGCACCCTCGATCGCCTCGAGGACGGCGGGGGACGAACCGGCTCCCGAATAGATCCCAACGAACTGGGGATGCGTCTCGGAGAGGACGCCCTTGTCCATCGGCATCACGGCGAACGGGCAGCCCAGCGCCTCGATCAACGCCTGGAGCTTGTCCTGGAGCTTGAACCGCGAGACGGTGTAGGCGGGGAGGATGGCCACGGATCGGGCGGCCTCGAATCCGCTCGGTGATCGCCGCGACGGCCTTGGCCAGGTCGGGGCCGCTGGCGGGCTTTGGGTACGGGGTCGGCGTCGGTGGCCGTGACCGGCGTGACGGCGTAGTCGGAGGCGACGAGGATGTAGGCGGGCCGGCTCTCCGCCCGCGCCGTGGCGATCAGCCGCTCCATTTCGTGGGCGCAGTTGTCGGGAGTGATCACCGCCGAGACGCACGCCGCCTGCGCCGAGATGTTCGCGAAGTTCTGGAACTCCCCGTCGCCGAGCGTGTGGTGGATGATCTTGCGGACCCGCTGGTTGCGCATCGTCGGCATGCCGACCAGGTGGAAGACGCACGACCGCTCGGCCTTGGCCCCCATCACGCCGTTGAGCGCGGACAGCTCGCCGACGGCGTACGTGGTCAAGAGCATCGAACAGCCCCGCACGCGGGCGTAGCCGTCGGCCGCGTACGCCGCGTCCAGCTCGTTGGAACAGCCGATCCAGCGGATCGCCTCGCTCCGCGCGACCGCGTCGTCGAGCTTGAAGGCGAAGTCCCCCGCGACGCCGAAGCAGTCGGTGATCCCCTCGCGTGCGAGCCGCCGGACGATGTAATCCGCGACAGTCGGTTGCTTACTCATCGGATCTCTCCTTTCGTCTCTGAATAACGAAGCGTGGCCGGTGGACAACGAATCTGTGCCTTTAGCGAGGCATGAGCTCAGCTGCTCACTCAGCAATGCTTGCTGGATAGTGAGATATTGCTGTCGGCTCCCGGCAGATTGGTGTGAGGCCGGGACGGGAACATCGTATTGTGCTTGTCCGTTCCCGCGGAGCTTCCACATGATGAAGCTCGTCAACAGCTCGACGGTGAACAGGTCATCGATCCGGTTCAACTGACGGTCAAACTCCAGATCCCTGAAGTTGGCGTAGGGCATGCGGAGGCGGAGCGCGGTCAGGCCCTCGTCGGTCAGTCGGCCGTCCCGGGCGAAAATCGGGTCATCCGGGGAGATGGGGTCCGGGAACAACTCGTTGCGCTCGATCTTGATGCTGAATTCACGCTCCAGCCGGAACATGATATCCAGGAAGTCGATGGACTCCGCCCCCAGGTCTCCTTGCAAGGTGGCGGAGGGGATGACGTCGTCTTCCTCGACGCCCAGCGATTGCACCAGCACTTTCGTGACCCGCGCATGGACTTCGTTTGCGTCTGGCATGGTCTGGTCCCTTCTCGACAAATGGAAGCGAAAAAAAGGTGGCCGCGGTTGTCGTGGACCTGCTTGGCGGTCCACTGTCCGTCACAAGGTACGCAAGGATCCCCTCAGTTCCGCGAACTCTGCTCTGCAAGGGGAGTGGCGTGCTCCATCAGGATGCGTCTGACCTCTTCAATCACGGCGGGATGATTCACACAAATGTGGAGGCCGTGCACGAGCAATTCCGAGGCGACGCCGTCCAGATGCGAGCTCGAATAGGGAACGATCCCGTCGGTGCCGTCGGGCTTGGGTGGGTCACGAAGGTCCGCGATGACCGAATGGGAGCGGACCGAAGTATCAATGCCCAGCTCGCAGAGTCTCAAGAGGAGCGGGTGCCCCGGGGCAAGCTCGCCGGCGCTCGTCGCGAGGTCGCCGCGGAATCCGTGAGCGAACATGTCGGGCTCGTTGTGCGACAAGAGCACTTCATGGGCTTGGCGGAACCGGTTTGGTCGCCAGCAGAGCTGTGTACCAAGCTCTCGAAGACGGCCGCTGGCAAGTGGGCTGCCGCGATGGGGGGTCGCGATGAAGATGACCCGGCGCACCTCTGGCACGGGCTTGTAGAAGAACGCCTGCCGCAGGAGCCGGCATTCCTCGGTCGGTCCGATGACCTGGTCGATTGGACGCGCGCAGACAGTCTGCCAGAGCCGCGGTCCGCCGCTCTGGACCATCATCTTCGCCAAGATGCCGCCGAGGCTGTGGCCCACGACGACCATTCGGTCGAAGGCCGCGTCCGTGCCATCGGGATCGAAGACTCGACGCGCCCGCCGCAGGGACTGCCGCAGCAAGTGGGCCGAGTAGGGGATCGAGTCCCCGCTCGCGTAGCCGAACGGTCCAGAATTGAAACCTTGTCCGGAGTGCAGGGTCGGCCTCGAGGTCCTCGATCATCCGGTCCCAGTTCCGCGGGCTGCCCCAGAGACCATGGATAAAGACGACAGGGACCTTGCCCCGCTCATAAGGCCGGCGCGTCTCGAGCCGGCCTGGGTCATGCCCCGGCAGCTCGTCGCGCGGCAGTAGGGCGGTGGTCCGATCAGAGTTGATCGCGACTCCGGGCGAATCACCGGCCGCACTGAGTGAGGTCACGATCAGCACCACTCCGGCCGCCCAGGAGCAACGAGTCACGGTGATCATCAAGATCTCCTTCGGGGTGTCATTGTGCCTCGCTTCGAGGCTCTCGCCGCTTTCCATATGACTAAGCGTGACAACCAGTCATCGGGCATGGTCCGGTCGGCTGACTCGGCCATCGAGGCGATGAGGCACCGGCGGCCGAGGGGTAAAGCAACAACTGTGCCGGAGGTGGGACGTGGTCTCTCGGGGCGATTGACGATTCGAAAGACGAGCCGAGCGCATTCCCCGCGATTTCATGCCCCGGCTCCTTGGCCGACGGGGCCGCGGGGGAGGCGGCCAGCCCCCGAGGGATTGCGGGAGGAAGGCGGGCAGCAGGACGTTGCCGCTGGCCTCGCAGCAGGGCCTGCTTGAGGACGCTCTGCAGCTCCCGGATGTTGCCCGGCCACGGGTAGGCGCGCAGCCGCTCCAGCGCCTCGGGGGCGACCTCGCGCACGTCCCGCCCCAGTTCGCGGCTGAAGCGGCGCAGGAAGTGCCGGATCGAGCAGCGGCAGGTCATCGCCGCGCTCCCGCAATGGGGGCAGGTGGATGGTGAAGACGCCCAGCCGGTAATACAGGTCCGGCCGGAACTTCCCCTCCTCCGACCACGCCTTCAGGTCGCGGTGGGTCGCCGCGATCAGCCGCACATCGGTGCGGATCGTCTCGTTGCCGCCGACGCGCTCGAACGTCTGCTCCTGGAGCACGCGCAGCATCTTGGCCTGGGTGGCCGGCGGCATGTCGCCGATCTCGTCGAGGAACAGCGTGCCGCCGGAGCACTGCTCGAACTTGCCGATGCGGCGGCGGTCGGCCCCGGTGAAGGAGCCCTTCTCGTGGCCGAACAGCTCGCTCTCCAGCAGGTTCTCCGGGATGGCGGCGCAGTTGAGGGCCAGGAACGGCGCCTTGGCGCGGGGGCCGTGCTGGTAGATGGCCCGGGCCACCAGCTCCTTGCCGGTGCCGCTCTCCCCGGTGATCAGCACGGGAAAGGTCTGGTCGGCGACACGGCCGATGGCCTTGTACGCTTCCTGCATCCCCGGGCAGGAGCCGATGATGGCTTCGCCCGGGAGCTCTTCGTCAGGCGGCGTCTCCGCGACGACGGCCGGCTCGCGCATCAACCGGGCGACCTTGAGCGCCTCGCTGATCACGCGGTCCAGTTTTTGCAAATCGATCGGCTTGAGCAGGTAGTCGTAGGCCCCGTGCCTCATCGCCTCGATGGCCGAGTCGGCCGACCGGACCACGGTGACAAAGACGACCGGGATGCGGGCGTCGATTCGGCGGAGCTGCCTCAAGACGTCCAGGCCGGACTGGTCGGGCAGGCGCAGGTCGAGGAGAATGACGTCCGGGCAAGCGGCGGCGACCCGTTCCAGGCCCTCTGCGCCCGTGTGGGCGATCTCGACCCGGTGTGCGGGCGCGGGGAACACGTGGCCCACTTGGTCGGGGAGCAGGTCCGGGTCGTCATCGATCAGGAGCAAGTGGGCCATGTGCTTACCCCACGCGCGGCGAGGAGTTCTGGAACGCGTTGTTCATTGTACGAGGCCATCACGAAGCGAGTTCCATGCTTGACTCCGACCGAACGCCGAATCGGGCCATCTCCGACCATCTGGACCTGGCCCTCCGGCTAGCGAATGTGTTCCCCGCCGTGGTGGACCTTGAGACGGGCGAGATCGTCGGCCCGAGCCTGTGGGATGAAGTCGTCGGCAATCCGCCGGGGACCACCCCGCCCCGGTTGTCGGCCTGGGAGGCCGCGATCAATCCCGGCGACCGACCCGCCCGCGACGCGTCCTGGGCCGACTGCCTCGCCGGGCGAGCGCCGCTGCTACCAGGCCGAGTACCAGGTGCGCCGGCACGACGGGCACTGGGTCTGGATCAAGGTCGTCGGGAAAGTCGTCGAACGAGACGCAGGGGTCGGCCGCTGCGGCTGGCTGTGGCGATTCGAAACATCGACGACCTCCGGCAGGCCGAGCAGGCGCTGCGGGAGCGCGAGCGGCAGCTCGACTCGCTCATGGGGCACCTTCCGGGACTGGCCTATCGGGCCCTGGCCGACGATCACTGGACCGCCCTGTTCGCCAGCAAGGGCATCGAAGACCTGACCGGCTACCCGGCCGACGAGTTCACTTCCCGCCGGCTCAACTACGCCGACATCATGTTGCCCGAGGACCGGCCGGCGACCCGCGAGGCCGTCTTCACCGCCCTGCGGGAGCGGAGGATGTACGAGGACGAGCACCGCATCCGACACAAGGACGGCTCGGTCCGGTGGATCTGGGCGCGCGGCCATGGGGTGTTCGCCCCGGACGGCTCCCTCCGCTTCATCGAGGGCTTGAACCTGGACATGACCCGCCAGAAGCGGGCCGAGGAGGAGTTGCGCCTCGCCAAGGAGGCCGCCGAGTCGGCGAACCGGGCCAAGGACGAGTTCCTGGCCAACGTCAGCCACGAGATCCGTACCCCCATGAACGCCATCCTCGGCATGACCGAGCTGGCCCTGGACACCCCCCTCACCGAGGACCAGCGGCAGTACCTGACAACGGTCAAGTCGGCGGCGGACCACCTGCTCGGGCCTGATCAACGACATCCTGGACTTCGCCAAGATCGAGGCCGGCCGCCTGGAACTGGACCCTGCCGATTTTTCGCTCGGTTCCGTGCTGGGCTCGACCCTGCGAGCCCTGGCCGTGCGCGCGCACAAGAAGGGGCTGGAGCTGGTATGCCAGCAGCGGCCCGGCGTGCCCGATGCCCTGGTCGGCGACGCCGGCCGGCTCCGCCAGGTGCTCATCAATCTCGTGGGCAACGCCATCAAGTTCACAGAACGCGGCGAGGTTGTGGTGCTCGTGGAAAACGCCGGGGAGCCCGTACCGGAGGGAGAGGTCAGCCTGCGCTTCGCGGTGACGGACACCGGCATCGGCATCCCGCCCGACAAGCAAGCGAAGATCTTCCGGGCGTTCGAGCAGGAAGACACCTCAACCACGCGCAAGTACGGCGGCACCGGACTGGGCCTGACCATCGCGGCCCGGCTGGTCGGGCTGCTGGGCGGCTCGATCCGGGTCGAGAGCGAACCGGGCCGGGGCAGCACGTTTGCCTTCACGGCCCGCTTCCGCCGTCGGCCGGCCCCGCCGGATCGGACTCGCCTCCGTGTCGCCATTTCCGCTCCGCGGGCTGCCGGTGCTGATCGTCGATGACAACGCGACCAACCGCCGCATCCTCGAGGAGTGGCTGCGCGGCGACGAGATGGAGCCGGCGGCCGCCGGCGACGGCGTGACGGCCATGGACGCCCTCTGGCACGGTGTGGCGCAGGGCCGTCCCTACCCGCTCGTGCTTCTTGACGGCCGAATGCCGGACATCGACGGCCTGGCCCTGGCCGCCAAGATCCGCCAGCGGAAGGAGCTGTCCGCGACGCGCATCATCCTGCTGACCTCGGGAGACCGCCCCGGCGACCTGGCCCGGGCGCGTCAACTGGGGATCGCCGCCAACCTGCTCAAGCCCCTCCAGCAAAGCGAACTGATGGAGACCATCCTGTGGGTCATGGGGCACCAAGGGGACCCGGAACGGTTACCCGACAGCCCTGCCGTGGTGCGGCCACCCAGCCCCGGAAGGCCTGGCGGGCGTGCCGCTGCGCATCCTGGTCGCCGAGGACAACGAGTTCAACCGGGATCTTCTTGAGTACATGCTGGCCGGCCAGGGGCTCTCGGCGACGATGGTGGTTGACGGTCGGGAGGCGCTGGCCCTCCTGGAGCGCGAACGCTTCGACCTGTTGCTCCTGGACATCCACATGCCGGAACTGGACGGCTTCCAGGTCGTCGGAGCGATCCGGGAGCGCGAGCGAACGGCGGGAGGCCACCTGCCCGTCATCGCCTTGACCGCGCGCTCGCGGAAAGAGGACCGCGAGAGGTGCCTGCGGGCAGGCATGGACGAGTACCTCACCAAGCCGTTCAAGGCCGCTGACCTGTGGGCAGCCATCGACCGGGTCGTGAGACGTCGTCCGCCCCACAAACCTCCCCGTCTGGACCCGATTGACCCGCAAGTTCTGTTAGCTGCCTGCGGGGCCGACCCGACCATGCTTCAGAAAATGTGCCGGTCGCTCCAGGCACGCGTCCCGGAGCACCTGGCGGCGGTCCGAGAGGCTTTGCAAGACCACGACGCCTCGCGGTTACGGGAAGCGGCTCACAAATTCTGCGGCATGCTTTCGGCGTTCTCCACGGTCGCCGGCAATCAGGCGGCCGATCTGGAAGACGTCGCGGCCAGCGCACAGCTTGACAAAGCTCCGCCAATCGTTGCGCAGCTCGAAACGATCGCCGGGGAACTCCTCGAGCGCGTGGACGGCCTGTCGATCGAGAACCTGCGCCACCAGGCAGAGCCGCGGACGAATCACGCCGGGAAGTCGGTCCCTGACGCGACGAGCTCGGTGGGCTGGCCGGCCTGACCATGCGCCGCACCATCGAGTTTGCACGCGGAGTCTCCCGCAACGCCGAAACAGTCGGTGATTCTCGACCGTGCGGACCGCCGGACAATGTCATCACCGACGGCCGGTCGCTGGCTTGGCGGATGTCTGCTTTCGCTGCTGAACGAAGCGTGGCCGCTAGACATCGAATCTGGTAACGTCAGCGAGGCCGCCACCACAATTCTAAGCGTCAGCGATGGACACTTGCCCGGCCTCGCCCGACCGCGAGGACGCCGCTCATCCTCAGTGAACTTGTCATTCATGAGTGAAGAACAGACCACCGCCGTCGTGCAGCGCTACCTCGACGAGCTGGCCGGGGATTCGCCCGCCGAGCCGATCGTCCGGGCCTTGCTGGACCGGGCCGTCCGCCGGCTGCACCTGCTGTGCGCCACGCTGCTGTACCGGAGTTATCCGCGCCTGACGCAGCCGCCGTTGAACCTGCAGGCCGACGAATTGCTCGGCGCCGTGGCGGAACGGCTGCTCAAGGCCCTGCGCGAGGCCCGCCCCCGGACCGTGCGCCAGTTCTTCGCCCTGGCCAACCAGCACATGCGCTGGGAGCTCAATGACCTGGCCCGACGCTTAGATAATCAGCCGGCCGCCGTGGAGCTGTGCGAGGGGCTCGTGCCGTCGCCGGCCAGCAGCGTCTCCGGGCTCACCCCGGACGGCCTGCCGCATGCTCCAGGCGATCGACGACCTGCCGGAGGACGAGCGGGAAGTCTTCGACCTGGTGCGCATCCAGGGGATGACGCAGGTCGAGGCCGCGGAGGTGCTGGGCGTGTCGACCAAGACGGTGCAGCGGCGGTTGAATCGCGGCCTGCTGATTCTGGCGGAGCAGCTGGACGACCTCCGGCCCGGCGGCGAGCCGACCGCGTCAACCGTAGCGATCGGTGCCGGCTCGGTCTCGGCATGTCGGCATCCGAGGCAGAGACGGGACGGTGCTTGGAGAATCCCGCGATGGCGGGCGATCCGCGAGTGCAAGCACCTGCTCGAGGAGATCCTCGACTCGGATCGCACACCGGAGGAGGTCTGTCAGGCCTGCCCGGAGTTGCTGCCCGAGGTCCGCCGATCGCTTGAGGCGGATGTGCGCGCTCGAGGCCGAGGTCGACTGCGTTGTTCCCCACGCCGGGATCCGCACCCGGACGCCGTCCTGACCTGCCGGACGGCAGAGCCGCCGCCAGATCCCCGGCTACGACGTCGCAGGCGGTGCTCGGCCGCGGCGGCATGGGCGTCGTCTACAAGGCCCGGCACCTGCGACTCAACCGCCTCGTCGCCCTCAAGATGCTGCATCGCCGGCGCCTACGCCGGGCCGCACGAGCGGGCGCGGTTCCAGCGCGAAGCGGAGGCGGTGGCGAGCCTGCGCCACGCCGAACATCGTGCAGGTCTACGACGTGGGCGACCACGAGGGGTGCCCGTATTTCACGATGGAGCTCCTCGAAGGGGGCAGCCTGGCGCAGGCCCTGGCGGGCACGCCGCAGCCGGCCCGCCAGGCGGCCGCGCTCCTGGCCACGCTGGCCGAGGCCGTGCAGGTGGCGCACCAGGCCGGGATCGTGCACCGCGACCTGAAGCCGGCCAACATCCTGCTCACCGCCGAGGGCACGCCCAAGATCGCCGATTTCGGGCTGGCGCGGCACTTCGACGGAGAGCCGGCGCTGACCCTGAGCGGCGCTCGGATCGGGACTCCCAGCTACATGGCCCCCGAGCAGGTGATCGGGAAGGCGGGAACGATCGGGCCGGCCGCGGACATCTACGCGCTCGGCGTCCTGCTCTACGAGATGCTCACCGGAAGGCCGCCGTTCCGAGGCGAGACGGCGTCGGAAACGGAGCGGCAGGTGATCCATGACGAGCCGGTCTCCCCCTCGCGATTGAACCCGAAAGTGCCGCGCGACCTCGAGACGATCTGCCTGAAGTGCCTGCACAAAGATCCGCAGCGGCGGTATGCCAGCGCTTCCGCTCTCCTGGAAGATCTCCAGCGGTTCCAGCGAAATGAGCCCATTGCGGCGCGGCCGCCCGGCCTTGCGGAGCGCGCTGCCAAGTGGGTGCGCCGACACCCGACTCATGCGGCAATTCTGGCGGCAAGCCTGGTAGTGGCCATCTTGCTCGTTGGCGGGGGCTTCTGGCTGGCGTTGCAGCAGGCACACCGGCGGAATGGGGTAGAAACGGACCTCACGGAACTGGCGCGCCTGCAGGGGAGTGCCCGTTGGGCGGAAGCGCGGGCCGCGCTTTGGCGGGCTGAAACCTGGTATCAGGGTGGCGGACCTGACGACTTGCGCCTGCGCATCGCGCAGGCTCGTCGCGATCTCAACCTCGTCATCAAGCTTGACACGATCCGCCTCGAGCGTGCAACCCGGGGCGAACTGGCATTCTACAAGGCCAGGGCCAATAGCGAGTATCTCACGACGTTTGAAAGTGCCGGATTGGGAACGAGTCGCGGCCCGCCTTCGCGAGTGGCTTCCCTCATCAACGCGTCGGCTGTGCGCGGAGCGTTGGTGGACGCAGTCTGTGACTGGGCGCTCTGTGCCGGCGACGAGGAACAGCGGAACTGGCTGCTGGAAGTGGCGCGGCAAACGGACAACGGTTCACAGGGGTGGCGCGATCGAGCCCTCGATCCGGCCGCATGGCATGACGTCAGGGCGCTGGCGGAACTGGCCCGAACCGCCCCGGTGGCCGACGAATCGGTCTCAGTGCTGCTGTCACTGGGGCAGCGGCTGTGGGGCATGGGAGGGGATGCCGCCATGTTTCTACGGCACGTCCAGGCGGCGAATCCCGCCGACTTCTGGGCCAACTTGATCGCGGGCAATGCCCTCGTTTATACGTCGCCCCACGAAGCCGCCGCCTATTACCGGGCGGCGCTCGCCAGCCGACCGCAGGCCGCAGTGGGCTACTGTGCGGTCGGCGCAGCCGTGAGGTTCGAGCACTATTCCGACCTGGCAACCGATTACTATCGCAAAGCGATTGAACTCGACCCGGGTTACGTGCCGGCATACAACAACCTCGGCGACGTTCTGCGCGACCAGGGGAAGCTGGACGAGGCCATCGACTACTACCGCCGGGCCGTACAACTCGATCCTGAGTATTTGTGGGCACACCTCAATCTGGCCCATGCTCTGCGAAGCAAGGGCCAGTTTGACGAGGCGCATGACCAGTTTCTCGACGCGTTGCGAGTCGACCCGGAGAACTGGCCGGCCCAGGAGGCCATCCGAACCCACTTGCTGCGAAACGGCCGGGGACGCGAAGCCCGGCTGGTCTGGCAGAAGGCGCTCAAATCCAACCCGGTCGAGCACTCGGCCTGGTTTGGTTATGCCGAGCTGTGCCTGTTCCTCGAAGAAGAGGATGAGTACCACCGCGCCTGCCGAGATCTCCTCGAACGCTTCGCAGCGGTGAATGACCTCATCGTCGCGGAGCGCGTTGGCCGCACTTGTCTGCTCCGGCCGGCTTCAGATGACGAGTTGCGGAGGGGAGTCGCCCTGGTCGATCTTGCCGTCGCTGCCAGAGAATCGGCGCCCGAGTGGGCTCATCCGTACTTTCTCTTCGCCAAAGGCCTTGCGGAATACCGCCAGAATCGGCTGGAAAGCGCGATGACGGTGCTGAGCGGACCGGCGTCAACCGTCATGGGGCCGTCTCCCCGTCTGTTGATCGCCATGGCTCAGCACCGTCTGGGTCAAACGCAGACAGCGCGCCGAACCCTGGCGGCAGCAGTCGGGACTTTCGACTGGAGCGTGCAACTGGCGGATCAGCGCGATTTCATGATCTGGCATATCTTCCGCCGCGAAGCCGAATCTTTGATCCTGCCCGACCTTCCGGCCTTCCTGCAGGGAAGCTATCAGCCACAGGACAATGACGAGCGGCTGGCTTTGATGGGGATCTGTCAGTTCAAGGACCTGCGCGTCGCCATGGCCAGGTTGTATGCCGCGGCCTTTGCCGACGATCCAGGTCTGGCAGACGACCTGCAGGCTGGTCGCCGGTACAGCGCTGCGTGTTCCGCGGCACTGGCTGGTTGCGGAGCCGGCGCGGATGGTCAGGGGATGAGTGCGGAAGAACGACGCCACTGGCGCGACCAGGCACGAGAGTGGCTGCGCGCCGATCTGGCCGCGTGGGACAGGAGGATTGGGGACAGCGCTGCAACGGACGGAGCGCTGGTGGCGAAGCTGATGACTTGGCGGGTGGACCCCGCGCTGGCCGGACTGCGCGAGCGGAGATCCCTCGAATTATTGCCAGCCGACGAGCGGGAGGCATGCCTCACGCTCTGGAATGAGGTCGATGCGCTCCTGAATCGCACTCGGACCCCTCATTAGAAACGGAAAAAACTTCGTCACATCCGATCCGGGAGCCTGGCGAACACGCGCGCCCAGCCCGGTTTGGCCGAACGGATAGATTCGTGGGCCACCGTCTCGAACCGAGCTTGACGTTGCGTGAAAATGGTGGGACGGCGGAACCACCTCCTTTTTCAACTGCAAGAGGGACATCCTCGCGTCGGACTTCCGCTGATGCATCGTTTTTTCCTTCATCCTTCATCGTTCCGTCTTCAACCTTCGATCAGCGGCACGTAGCGGCGAAACTGCTCGCAGAGTGCGTCGGCCAGGCGCGGGCTCGGTGAAGAGTCCGTCGGGGCTGGAGTTGATCGCCAGCGCGATCGCCTCTTGACCGAGGTTGACCCGGAATCAAGCCGAACGGCACGACGCGCATCCGCCTGAGCTTGACGCTCAGCACCTTCGCGCAGCATGGCGTCGTCGGCCGGCCCGATCGGCTCGGGGGTCAGAACCAGGGCCGTCAGGCCGATGACCAGCCCTTGCCAGGGCGGAAAGCGGCCGTTGACGGCCATCGCCAGCCGGGTCAAGAACCGTTCCTGAGCCGGCCTTGGACCCGTCGATATCGACCGGCTGCCGGACGACCGCGACCACGCTCTGAGCCTTGCCGAAGATCGGGACCCAGTTCAGCGACACGCGCCGGCGGTAATAGCGCAGCACCGTCAGCGGCGGCTCGCGAAACTCTTCGCCGGCTTCGAGGACCGAGCCGCCGGCGCGAACGAGCGGGTCGATCAGCTCGATGAATTGGTCCTCGAGCATGGCGCGGGCATTCTCCGGAATCGGATGAGGACGACGCGCTCGCATCGACCGGCAGCCCGGCACCATGGCCCCGCACGAGGTAGCCTAGCGCGAGCCGGCCCGTCGCGATAAGCTGGGTGCCAGAAAAGGAGGCTCTTCATGTTGATGGAGGAAATCCCCCCCAAGCCGGCGTCGGACTCTCGCGGATGAGCCTGGCGATCATCACCGAGCCCGGGCAGGCCAACCCGTTCGGCACGCTCCACGGCGGCGTCATCTTGAAGCTCGCCGACGAATGCGGGGCGATCGCCGCGCTGCGGCACGCGGGCAAGGGGCAGATCACGACCGCCGCGATCGACTCGATGATCTTCCTGGGGCCGGTCTACGTCGGCGAGCGGGTCGAGATCTCGGCCGAGGTCACCTACGTGGGCCGGACGTCGATCGAGACGCGGATCGAGATCTTCGCCGAGCCGATCGAGGTCTCCGAGCGGCGGAAGGTCGCGGTCGGCTATGCCCTCTACGTGGCGCTCGACGAGACGGGCCGGCGGCCGCGGCCGGTCCCGCCGCTCTTGATCGACACCGAGGCCGGCCGCCGCGCTGCCGAGGCCGCCCGAGCCCGCCAGAAGCATCCGGCTGGCCCGCCGCGCCGAGGCACGAGGCCACGGCACGATCACGCCCGCGTGAACGCCGCCGGTCGCGCCGTCGCTGATCGCCAGTCAATCCCGAGGCTGCTCGGGCTGATACTCCATCTGCGGGCCAGCGGCAGGGGCCGGGGACGACGCGGCGCCGGGCAGCTCGAACTTGGGCACGGACGCGTCGGTATAAGCCGGCTCGCCGGACGGTCGCGCTCGTCGGACCGCCAGGATGAGCCGTAACTCGACGACGAATGGCCGCCGGTCCCGGAAATATCGAAATCATCGCCGACGCCGTTCAGTCCCTTCTTGAACTCGACGATCCCCTTGCCCAGCGACCGGCCCACCTCGGGAAGCCGTTTGCCGAACAGCAGGACGGCGATGCCCATGACGATGATCATTTCCATCGGACCAAGATTGAACATGGGACAAACTCCGCTTGAGTCTCAACAGATGTCCAGATCAGATCCAACCAAGGTCCGAGCCGACCGGTCAGACGAGGAACGATCGTCCCAGCCTCGAGTGCCGGCAGACCACGCGACGACGCGATCAGGCGTTGGGCGGGGTCGGCTTCTTGTCGGCGGTCACCGCCTGGTCGATGTCGTCCTCGATCCCCGAGATGCCTTTCTTGAACTCGGTCACGCTCTTGCCCAGCGACCGCATCACGCTGGGCAGGCGGTTGCCGAAGATCAGCAGGGAAACGAAGGCGATGATCATCAGCTCGGGCATGCCCAGATTGGGAAGGAAGGCAAACGGCATCATGGACAGGTTCCTTGTATCAAAGTGATTTCGCTTGAAGCTTGAGAACGACGGATTCAGACGCGCCTGACGGTCGTGCACGGCCCGTCTCAGTGAGTGAGTCCGGGGCCCGCGCCGCTGGCGATCATGACGCGAGTGATGATCCAGGCGGCCACGGCGGTCGCGGCCAGGATCGTCAAGAACCAGAACAAGCGGTTTCCCTCGACGAAGGACTGGAACGGCCGCGCCGAGCTTGCCCGAGACAGCGGTCTTGGCTGCTGGCGCTTCGCGCCGAGATCGAGCCCGGCCCGGCAGCCCGGACGGCCGTGCTTGCGACGCGCCGGGGCGAAATCCAGGGCAAGATCGTCTGGAACTGGCGGCTCTTCACGCACGCCCGAGCGACCGTACAGGACCAGCACGACCACCGCCACCACGCCAGCTCCCGCAAGCCGATCATGATTCCCCACCTCCTCGAGGTCGATCTTGCGTGCGAGATGTGGCCGGCGTCCACGAACGATGGGCAATGCCGGCGACCACCTTGCCGCGCGGCGCAGATGCTGTCGCAAATTGCCGATCGTACGTCCCGAGGACGAAAAACGAGCGAGCGGCAACACGGTGGGATTCGTCGAGTTGAATGGAGGGCCGACAGATCGGCTCCAACCGAGGCCAAGGCGTCTCGACAGGGACGACGCGGGGCGGGTTATCCAGTTCTATCCTACCGTCCTGGCGGTGGGTGTCAAATGAATTCTGGGCTGCGATGTGGGTGCAGGAACGCGCGAGCAGGCGGCCTCCCAATGCGTCGAGTCCAGGACGCCCACAAGCCTGTCCCGATTGTGGCCAGTTATGCTCCGGCACCATTGAGACGGAAACAATGACGCACCTGCTATTGCCTGCGATCCGCCGTTCTCGCACCTTTTGTTCGATGTCAAGAATAGCGAGCGTGGCACCGGGTGGGCTGGTTTATCATATCCTCAATCCGCGGGTCGGCAAGGAATTAGATCGGGTGCGGGTGAGCATCGAGAGAGGACAGCCGTACGGCGGCGACGACTGGGTGAACCAAACTGTCAAGGATCTAAGCTTGGAGCATGCCGTTCGTCCGGAGGGCCGCCCGCGCAAAGCGAGCCGATCTGCGAGCGATCCGATAGCGCCCTCCGCCGCATGCTCGTTTCCGGCTCCGTATTCGCCGCGCTGTGATTAACGAGTTGCGTGCTTGTTTCCGTCCTGTGCGGCAATTAAGCGGTCTTGTGCGCAGCAATCAGCCGCCGAACCTCCGGCAGCAGGGTTGCAGGCACAGTGATCACGACTTGGTCGCCACCGTCGGCGGCCGCCTCCTCGTCCGCCGCGATCCACTCTTCATCCGTCCGCGTGTCCAATTCGGCAAGCAACCGCTTGACGCGCTGCTCGTCCCAGCCTTTGGGGAAACGCTGCTCATTCATCGTCGCCGCCTCCTTCGCCGCCTCCGGAAGGCTTTGAGCTGCTTGCCGGCGAGCGGGTAAGCCGTCACGACAAACACGCCATCCCCTTCCTCGTCGGGGACGTAAACCACGCGCAGGTACCGCCCGTCCATCGTCTGCCCGAGGGCCTGACGCGAGCCGCCGGAGCAAGGCCCGTCCTCGGCGGGGTGGGCCAATATCCATTGTACCTCGGCTTCGGTCACACCATGGTCATAGATGTGAGGTAATCCACTCTCCGGGTCGCGGTAGTAGCGGATGTCCATAACGAAACCTCACCATCACCGGCTTCGAGCAATTGTAGCACGCCGGCCGGTGAGGCGGGAGCGCACGAAAACAAATCCGGCGACGATCGCCGTCGGCGGCATTGAGCGCTCCTTCGGAATTGCAGAGATCGACGAGCCCGTTTTGTCCGTTCGCCTCCATTTTCTTCGCGGTTTTGCGTGAGCTCGTCCGCTTACGAAGGTCTATTGCCGTTGCCCCTGTGCTGGTTTTGCAGCCAGCTCTCAGGTATCCGTGCGCGCTGGCCGGGGCTCAGCATCGGAACGCCCTTGCGGTCCAAGAGCGCATGGTGGTCCCCCGGCACAAGGAGCCAGAGCCCCGGGATACCGTCGCGTCGGCCGATCTTGTTAGAGCAGCGAGAGTGGCACCGGTTGGGCTTGTTTAGCCTGTCCTCAATCGATCGGTCGGCAAGGAATTAGATCGGGTGCGGGTGAGCATCGAGAGAGGACAGCCGTACGGCGACGACTGGGTAAACCAAACTGTCGAGGATCTAAGCTTGGAGCAAACCGTTCGCCCGGAGGGCCGCCCGCGCAAAGCGATCCGATCTGCGAGCGATCCGATAGCGTAAGCTCGTGCGAGTTTTCCTCGCCGAATCGTCGTTTCCAGCCCCGTACTCGCCGGCCGGTGCTTAACAAGCTGCGTCCTCGTTTCCGTCCCCACCCCGAGCACGCCCTGGGTCATCGTCTTGCGGAGTCGCGACAGAATGCAGCGGTGGGCCAGCGGCGGGCGAGTAGACGCCGTTCAACGTAACGCACCGCGAGGCGACGGCGCTCGAAGCGTGGCATGCGAACTCGGGGCGGCCGGTTATCACTCTGTGGACTCGAGTCCGAAGTCGTTGGCCCGATTAATATCGAACCGTTGAGCCCTGGCACACCCGAAGCACGACCAGACTCATCGCCGTAAGCAGTCGCGACAGACGGCGCAGCGGCGGGCAAGTGGCATCCGTTCAACATAACGCCACCGCGAGGCAACGGCGCTTGAAACATGGCATGCGGGATCGGACGGACTCTTGGCCGTCGCGCGGCCGCGCCTACGCCTGGGAATCTCGAACGTTTAGGTAAAGGAGAGGCTCCAAGCACTTAGGTCGTGTTTCCAAGCACACCGGTGGAAGGAGCCCCTCCTTGGTTCAAGCAAAGGTCATTCAGACATGGCAGAAGCTTTCGCGTCGCGAACGGAAAGAGATTCGAAGGCGTAGCATGCGAGCCTCGGACGCGGTCATGCGTTGTCGTTGCAAGATCATCCTCAGTCTCGTTCAGGGCAAGACTCCCACCATGATCGCTCAAGGCGGCCTGTGCGCGAAGTCTCAAGTGTACCGAGTCGCCGATCGGTTCATCGAACATGGCCCGGTGGGACTCGCTGACAGGCGAGAAGACAATGGGGAGAACAAGGTCACCGATGCTTACGGCGTGGAGTTACTTCGGCTCATTGAAGGCTCGCCTCAAGAGCATGGCTACCGTCGTCCTACGTGGACACAAGAACTGCTGGTTCTGGTGCTCGCTGAACGAACCGGCATTCGCGTCAGCGTCACCACGATGTGTCGGCTCCTGAGACAGTTGGGGATTCGGCTGAATCGGCCCAAACCGACCGTCAACTGCCCCTGGCCAAGATCGCGTCGGATACGGCGATTGCGAGCGATTCAACGGCTGATTGACAACCTCGCCTCCGGGCGAGGTCGTTGTGTACCTCGACGAAGTCGACATTCACCTCAATCCCAAGATTGGGCCAGAGTGGACGCTGGCCGGAAAGCAGAAGTACGTCCACACTCCGGGATGCAACGAGAAGCGTTACCTCGCCGGCGCTTTCAATCCCAAAACCGGCAAGCTCACATGGGTCGAAGGGGACCGGAAGAACAGCCTCTTGTTCCTGGACCTCCTTTACAAACTCGTGACGGAGACGTACCGGAACGCTCGTCGGGTCCATCTCATTCTCGACAACTACGGCATCCACGACAGCCAACAGGTCCAACTGGCCTTGAAGTCGGCCGCAGCCAGCAGGATCAAGCTCCACTTCCTGCCGCCGTACTGCCCCGACCACAATCGCATCGAGCGGATCTGGAAAGACCTGCACGACAACGTGACGCGTAACCACCGCTGCGCGGGAATGGAGGAGCTTATGACCGAAGTGCGGCTCTACCTGAACGCCCGCAACCAACGTGGGCGGCACACGTACGCCCGCGACAGTGCAGCATGAATGACCGCGTCCCCAGATCACGCAAGGCTCAAAGGCTATTTAGGGCCGCCAATCCGGCTCGAGGCGGCCGGCAAGCCGATCGATACCGACGTGGGCCATGCGGCGCCTTTCGTGGGCGACTTCGACGGCGACGGGGTCAACGACCTGTTGGTCGGCCAGTTCGGCGATGGCATCCTCTGGGTCTACCGCAACGAGGGCACGAATGCGCGGCCGAAGCTGGCAGCCGGCAAGAAGTTCAAGGACGGGCGCGAGGACGGCCGCGTGCCGACGGGTTGATGCGTCGGCTTCGGTCCACAGTTGGTGGACTTAGATGGCGACGGCCAGATCGACCTGATCTCCGGCTCATGGCCGGGCGAACTTGTTCCTGTTCCGCGGTGATCCGGGCCGGACCTTCGGTCCTCCCGGAGATGATCAAGGACAAGCAAGGCGAGATCATCAACATCGGCGGCGGAGTACGCAAGCAGTCGGGCGGCGGGCTGCTCATCACCGGGAACGCGAAGTTCGAGAAGACGTCCGAGGGGACGTTTGTCGAATACAAGGGCAAGCGCTACAAGAGCACGCCCGAAGAGCCGATCTTCACGACCGGTTGTCGCCTCGGCCGTCCACGCGGTCGACTGGGACGGCGACGGCGATCTCGACCTCTTGGTCGGCGACATCCAGGGCGACGGTCCATCTCATCCCCAACGAGGGCACGGCCAAGAGCTACGCCTTCGGCAAGCCGCGCGGCCGGCCTCTCCAGGCGGCCGGTGAGCTCTTTGCGGGTCGAGCGGCGACGCCGGCCCCTTCGTGGCCGACTGGGACGGTGACGGCGACCTCGACCTTCTGGTCGGCGCCGGCGACGGCAGCGTGTCGCTGTTCCGCAATGTCGGCACCGCGAGGGCCCCGAAGCTCGCCGCGGCCGAGACGCTCGTCCCGCCCGGCGTGACGTCCTTCGGCGCGACGCCCCCAAGAAGCCACGCCGCGGCATCCGATCGAAGGTCTGCGCCGCCGACTGGAACGGCGATGGCCGGCTCGACCTGCTCGTCGGCGACTTCGCCACGCAGGCCCCCGACCTTCCCGAGCCGACGCCCGAGCAGAAGACCAAGCACGCCGAGGTCCGCAAGCAGCTCGACGAAGTCGAGGAGCGATACCGCGAGCTGGTCCAGAAGGTCTTCGGGCCTGACCGGGCGAAGACCAAGGAGGAGACTCGACAAGGTCAAAAGGAACTGCCGGAGAGCAGCCAGGAGATGCAGGAGCTCCGCTCGAAGCTCCCGGCCGAGTCCGAGAACCACGGCTGGATCTGGCTGTTCCTCCGCAGCCCAGCCCGTGACAACGCAGCCGCGCGGTAAGGCAGGCTGCAAGCGGCCGCTTCCAGACCAGAGTCCTGGGGCAGGCCGCACGTCGCGGCCTGCCCGAAGCAAATCGGCACAAAGGAAACGTCCGAACGGCTCGCACGGATTTCGTTACCATTCGTTCCGGAAGCGCCGTCCTGTTCTGGTCCTCTTTGACCTACGAGCAAGCCAAAAGTTCGATCGCATCCTCGGCTTTGAGCTACGCGCAGATCGATCTTGGGAAACAGCGGAGCCGGTTTGCCGCCCGTGATCGGAGCGGTCACTTGAATGACCGCGAGCGACGCATGAGAACCTGTATCGCTGTAATTGACCGCATCCCACGCCTTTGCTTCCGCGAAGTTGAAGGCCTGATAAAAGGTCTCGGCCGTACGCGGCAGGAAGGGTTTGATCAAGATCGCCGTCACCCGCAGCCACTCGGCCAGGTTGATCAGGACGTTACGGCATTCATCGAGGTTGGTCTTGGCCAGCTTGAACGGCTCGGTTTCCTGGATGTAGCGATTGGCTGCGTCGACGACACCAAGCCAGATCCGCTGCAAGGCGGCGCTGTACTCGAACGCGCCAATCTGCGGCGGACTTCCTCAACCAGCGCGGTCAAGTCAAGGCCCTGTCGCCACCGTGTCACGTCGACGGATATAGCGCCTTCGAGCCGGCCGTCAAAGTACTTCAAGCACATCGTGAGGATGCGGCTGTAGAGGTTTCCCAGGTTATTCGCCAGGCCGCTGTTGTAAGTCTCGGCGAACCGTTCTTGACCACATTAAGGATGGGAACATTTCGTCCATTCGTGCAACGAATGGTCTACCGGGCCATCAAGTTTCCTACTTGCTCGAAGACCATGCCGGCAAGCTATGGGTGGGAGTGGACGACGGGCTATATCTATTCGAGGAAGATGGGATTCCATCAACTCCCCCAACCAAGTAACCGGCCCCTTGGGATGGTAGTGGCGCTTACCGAGGACATCGACGGGAACATTCCGGCGGAGGTGCAGCAAACCACAAAAACTTCTCGTATCCACGATTTTCGCGTCCAGGAAGAGTTGCCTGAATCAAAGCTTCCCCTGGACATAATCACGCTTCCGACCCAAACGAGAAATTTGAATTGCGACTCTAAAGGGAGATGTCAGACTTTTTCGGAACGGCGCTCTCGAAATGAAGTTTCCGCTAAACCCAGGAGGCGATCCGTTCAATCGCAAGATCATATCGAGGGCAGATGATTCGATTCTTGCCGCTTCCGAGAACGATTTCGTCGAATAGCGACAGGTGCAAAGTTCTGCGATAACAACGAAAACAGTGTGCCCTGCAACTAGATGAATTAATTTAGGAGGAGCAAAGAGAATCGTGGTGGCTACCCACCGGCTGTCGCGTGGTCGATTCCCGGATTCGACTTCCAACGCTGGCGGCTAATCCGGAAACGACCGTTCAATTCGAGTCTATGAATGTGTTGGATGAAGCGCGCCGACGGCTGGCCCTCCTTCAACTCGGCGGCATACTCTGGTGACGGGCGCGTCTTTTGCGACTGGATTTGTCGTAGAATGGTGGACCCATCCAGGCTCTCGCAAAATGCGCTGCCTGCGCAACCTTACATCGAATCGGTGACTATAGACCGAATGGAATTTCAAGCAAGCGAAAATCTCAAGCTGTCACCTCATCCTCGTGACCTGCAGATTGATTACACTTCGCCCTCCTTTCTGATCCCACAGAAGCTAAAGTTTCGTTACCGGCTCAACGGCTATGACCGCGATTGGAAAGACGCCGGTACGCGACGGCAGGCGTTCTACACG
>CAWCJX010000008.1:0-38591 GCA_963795865.1 uncultured Alphaproteobacteria bacterium | reverse complement strand
TCTGGCGCTCGGCGTCACCTTCTCGACCATCTCGGCCAATCAGATGCAGGCCGTGCAGCTGGCGCAGTTCACCCTCATGCCGTCGTTCCTATTGTCGGGCTTCATGTTCCCGTTCCGCGGCATGCCGGCCTGGGCGCAGGCGATCGGCAATCTGCTCCCCGCGACCCACGCCATGCGGATCGTGCGCGGCCTGCTGCTCAAAGGCGTCGGCTGGCGCGAAATTGCGCCCGAGCTCTGGCCGATTGCCCTCTTCGCCATCGTCGTCATCGCCTTCGCGAGCTTCGTTTACCGCGAGACGCTGGACTGAGCTTCGATCCGACGCTGCCGTAAGGGGCGGCGCACCCCCGGCCGGTTGACCACGATCAACGACAGGCTCGACGCCTAGGATAAACTGAATAACGATGGGGCTCCGCGAGGGTCTGCGATGAGCGAAAACGCTTTCGACGCCGTCGTCATCGGCTAAGGCCTCGGCGGGCTGACCGCCGCGGCGCTGGTCGCCAAGACGGGCCGCAAGGTTTGCGTGATCGAGCGCAATCACAGCGTCGGCGGGGCGGCCTCGGCCTTCAAGAAGGGCGCGCTGACGATCGAGCCGGCGTTGCATCAGACGGCCGACCCGCACGATCCGGCCGAACCGAAACATGCGATCCTGAAGGAGTTCGGCCTGCTTGACGAGATCGAATGGGTTGCGGTGTCGCCGTTCTTCTCGGTCAAAGGCGGCCCGGTCGGGGAGATGTTCGATCTTCCGGTCGAATTCGACCCCGCTCATCACGCGCTGAGCCGCCGGTTCCCGAAGAGCGCCGAGGGCTTTGCCCAACCTTCGGGGACGATGAGGCGACTCAGGCAGGCGTGGCCGGCCTGACGCGGGCGGGCGAGGAGCGGTCGCTCGGCCAATTGCTGCGCGCCGGCGTGCAGCTCCGGCCCTTGATCCGCGACTGGCGCGCCTCGACCGCCGACATGCTCCAACGCTTTCTCGGCGACGACGAGGCGGCGAAATTCGCGATCGCCGGGAACATCGGCTATTACGCCGACGACCCGCGCCGCCTGGCCTGGCCGTTCTTCGCCATGGCGCAGGCGGGATTCCTCAAGGCGGGCGGCCGTTTCATCAAGGGCGGATCGCGGGTGCTGACGATGAAGCTCGCCCGGGCGGTAACCGGGCCGGCGGATCGGTTCTGCTCGGCCGGGACGTTTCGGCGATCGAGCTCGACGCTTCCGGTCATCCTGCCTTCGTCCGGCACGTGGACATAAGGACGAAGGCCGACGAGCAGCGCCTCGGCGTGAAGCAGGTCTTCGCCAATTGCGCTCCGCACGTTGTCGCACACTTGCTGCCGCCGGGCGAGCGGGCGGCGTTCGAGCGCGCCTATAGCGGACAGGCGCTCTCGATCTCGCTGTTCTCGGCGCATTTCGGCCTCAGCCTCGCTCCGGCGAAGCTCGGCCTCGACCGCTACAGCGTCGCCGTCCTGCCGGACTGGATGACGTCGCTCGACCAAACTCCAGAAAACGCGCATATGTTCGCCGCCGATCCGGGCGCCCGCCTGCCGGCGTACGGCATCGCCAATTATGGCGCGATCGACAGCGGGCTTGCCGGCGAGGGACCGGTTCTCGTCGCCGTCGTCGGTCTCGACCGGTTCGACAACTGGGCGGCGCTCTCGCCGCAGGACGAAATAGACAGGCGCGAGCGCTGGCTCGACGCCTTTCAGTCGGCGCTCGACCGCGACCATCCCGGGTTCAGCGCGGCGGTGAGCGAGCGCCTGTTCCTCAACGCCCGCTCGATGCACAATTTCATGCACACGCCCGCCGGCGCGGTCTACGGCTTCGCGCCGCTGCCGTTCGAGCGGGGGATCTGGGCCGGCCTGCCGCGCTCGCCGCGGACGCCCGTGCCCTCGCTCTATCTCGCCTCCGCTTTCGCCAAATCGGGCGGGTTCACCGGGTCGATGAAATCGGGCGCGGACGCGGCGCGGATGGCGATGAAGGAGCGGGCGCGGTAACGGCCGGAGGGCGAATTCCCTGCCTACAGGGAAGGCGCTGGGAACTTCGATTTTGGCGGGCCAAATCGGCGATTGCGCCCTAAAAAATGCGAATGAAACGACCCGTTTGCGAGGAAATTCCCTATCCATTGGAGCAGGGAATGAATTCGGCCGAACAGGCATGAATTCGGCCGGATCCGCGGAAAGCAGGGAATTCCGCCCTCGCCGACGCCCTGCCCCGGAAGGCCCGGCCCCTCAGCCCGGCGCGCCGATCTCCTCGGCCCTTCGCCCGCCCGCCCAGACGCCGGCGACCTCGAGAGTGTCGGTCAGATGGACGAGATCGGCGGCGCAACCCGGCGCGAGGCGGCCGATCCGGCTGTCGAGGCCGAGGAGCCGCGCCGGCGTCAGCGTCGCCATGGTCAGCGCCTCGGCCGCCGGCCGGCCGAGATCCCTGACGCAGTAGCGGACGGCGTCGGACATGCTGATCGCCGCGCCGGCCAGCGTGCCGTTCTCGTCGACGAGCTTCCGCCGACCCGCTTCATCCGCCGTCCCTGCAGGACGAATGCGTCCGGGCCGCCGGCGGCGGGCGGCATGGCGTCGGAAACGAGCGCGACCCCGCGCGGGCCCCTTGGCGGCGATCGCCGTCCTGTAGGCGGCGGGCCTGGCGTGCTCGCCGTCGGCGATCAGGCCGCAGACGATGCGCGGATCGGCGAGCGCGGCGCCGACGACGCCCGGCGCGCGCGACGACAATTGGCTCATCGCGTTGAAGAGATGGGTGACGGCGCGCGCGCCGGCGTCGAACACGGCCTCCGCCTCTTCCGCGGTCGCGTCCGAATGTCCGAGGCTGACGACGATGCCGGTTGCGCAAGACGGGCGACGAGGCCGAGCGGCGCGCTCGCCGGCGCGAGGGTGACGACCATGACGCCGGCCCGCATGGCGATCAGCGCGTCTCGCGTCCTTCTCCTGCATCGGCCGGATCCATTCGGCCGGATGCACGCCCTTGCGGCGCGGATCGATGAACGGTCCCTCGACATGGACGCCGAGCGCGCCGGGAACCCGCGCATGCGCCTTGCGCGCCGCTGTCAGGGCTTGAGCCAGGACCTCCGGCGCGTCGGTGACGACCGTCGGCAGGAAGCCGGTGACGCCCTCGCGGCGATGCGCGGCGGCGATCGGGGCGATCGCCCTCGACCGTCGGCTCGGCGTTGAACAGAACGCCGCCGCCGCCATTGATCTGCCAGTCGATGAATCCCGGCGCGAGAATGCCGCCGGACAAATCGATCCCTCGCCGCCGCGCGGACGGTCGCGCCCGTCGTCGGCGCGCGAATAACGTCGCCCTCGACGACGACCGCGCAATCGTCACGAATCGGCTTGCCGTCGAAGAGGCGGGCGCCATGAAACAGCTTCATCCGACGGCTTCCCTCTCGCGCGCCGCGGCGCCTCCGACCAGAAGGATCGCGCCGTCCGTCGCGTCGAACAGCGGGCGCCGCAAGAGCGCAGCGATCCCCGGCTCAAGCGCGGGCCGCAAGGCTTCGCCGGCGCCGCCGACGAGCGCCATGCGCGGCGCGCCGAGTTCGACGGCGCGCCGGGTCGATTGGCGCTCGCCGCGGCGGCGGCGGCGACGATGCCGAGCGCGATCGCGTCGCCCGCTCCCCGCGTGACTGAAGACGCGCGGCGCGAACCCGCCGAAGTCGCCGGGCTTCGCCGTCCGCGCCCAGCGCAGCATGGCGACGACGTCCTGGTTGAAGGCGGCAAGGATATCGACGGTCAGCGCGCTCATGGGCCCAAGGCCGTCCGCGGCGCGGGTCGCGGCGCGCAGCGCCTCGAGCCCGATCCGCGCCCCCGAACCGTCGTCGCCGAGGGTGAAGCCGCGTCCGCCGACGATGGTCTCCCTGCCGCCGACCCGGGCGATCGCCGCCGAGCCGGTGCCGGCGATCACGAGGCCGCCGTCCTCGCCGGCATGCGCGCCGATGCAGGCGGCAGTCGCGTCGTTGGCGGCGCGGACAAGCGCGAATCCCGGGAAGGCGGCGACGACCGCTTGGCGTCGCCGGCATCGTTGAGCCCGGCGAGGCCGAAGCCGATGGCGACGCCCGGCCGGTGGCGCCTCGCCCAGCCCTGCCTTGCTCGAGACTTCACCGAGGACGCCGCGCAGGACCTCGACGGCGGCAGGGAATTCGACATGGATGTTGGCAGCGGCGCCGCTGGCCTCGGCACGCTTGACCCCAGCGCCGTCGCGCAGCCGCGCCCGGCAGCGCGTCGCGCCGCCGTCGACGCCGATGAACCAGCGCGGCGTCTCGCTCACGCGTAGGTCCGGTCCGGGCGCTCCCGGATCGCGAAGAGAACCGCCGCCCGGGCCACTCGTTTCTCCGAAAACATGCGTTGGTTGGCATGCAACATTTTCGGCGCGATGGCAAGTCGCCGCCCGCCGCGGTCGTCTCTCAGTTTGAAATTCGGATTTCGACCCTTTCCCCTTCCCGATCGGTCCCGGTAAGGAAGCAATGCGCCGGAATGCGGACGAAGGCGCTACGTGACCCTTGCGCCAGGAGCGACCGTCCCTGAAAGTGGCTTCGAACGCGCGGTTCGAACCGGCGCGCAACATTCGTCCTGAAGCAGTCGAACGTCGCGAATTCGAGTATTGCTGGTCGGTATTACGGTGACGCGACCGTCTTTACCGAATTGCAAATCTGTGTTACATGTCGCTAATGACCCGCATCGCCCGCGTCGTCGTTCCCGGTCTCCCGCATCATGTCACTCAGCGCGGCAACCGGCGCGAGCGGATCTTCTTCGAGGACGGCGATTACGCGCTCTATCGCGACTCGTCGGCCAATCCTGCCGACGCTTCGGCGTCGAGGTCTGGGCCTACTGCCAGATGCCGAACCACGTTCATCTGATCCTGACGCCCGAGGACGGCGAAGGTCTGGCGCTGGCGCTATCGCGGACCCACCGCCTCTATGCCGGCTTCGTCAACGCCCGGGCGCGCCAGACCGGCCATCTGTTTCAGGGCCCTCCTTGACCTGCTGCAGCAGCCGGATCGAGGCGAAGTAGCGCGCGCCCGGGCGCACAGTGAGATATTTCGACGGCACGGTTTCGAGATTGTGGTTGAACACGTCGGGCCGCGCCGCGACCACGACCTCTGCGGCGCCGTCCTTGCGCAGAAAATCCGGCGTCAGAACCTCGATCGTGGTGTTCGGACAGCGCGCGCGGATCGCCGTGATGACGGCGGCGAAATGCGCAGCCCCGCCGTCGGCAAGATCGTCGCGATCGACCGAGGTGATGACGATATGCGACAGCCCGAGTTTTGCCGTCGCCTCGGCGACATGTTGCGGGCTCGGCGGGATCGAGCGCGCCCGGCAGCCCGGTCTTGACGTTGCAGAAGGCGCAGGCCCGCGTGCAGGTGTCGCCCATGATCATGAAGGTGGCGTGCTTCTTCTCCCAGCACTCGCCGATATTGGGACAGCCGGCCTCCTCGCACACCGTGTGCAGGCCGTTCTCGCGCACGATCCGCTGGGTCGCGACATAGCCGGGCGAGACCGGCGCCTTGACGCGGATCCAGTCCGGCTTGCGCAAAGACGGCTGATCCGGCCGATGCGCCTTTTCCGGATGGCGCGGCGCGCCGGGTCCACCCAATCTAGTGTCGATCACAACGGCCATGACGGCTCCGCGCCGGTATTCCGGTGCATCAGATACTTACGAGCCCGCCTGCTGCGCCGCAAGGCTTAGGCCGGGTCGATGCAGGGCGCGCGCTGATGAACAAAGCGTAAGGAAACAAAAGCGTTTTCGCCGCTTCCGGATGTAACTTTTGCCATAATGGAATCGTCTTATGCGCGGAGCGGCGACACGTCTCATCCCGGGAGGATTCGTGACCGCGCGTGGCAAGGAAGCGGCGGCGCTGGCGCTGCATCGGTTCGGCTTTAGGCCCGGCGGGCAATGGGATCGCCGCGATTGCCGCCGACCCGCGAGGCGCGCTGCTTGCGGATCTGGAGCGCCCGCAGGCCGGCCTTCTTGCCGTCAACCTGCCGTCGGGCGGCGAAGTCGGCGCGTGAGGTCTCTGACTTTCGCGCCGAGCAGACGGCGAAGCAAAAGCTCGCGCTTCGTGCGCAGAAACAAGCTGAATCCGAGAATGCCGCAAGCCTCCTCGATTGCCGCAAGCCGTCGGGCGAGCCATGCGTGGCGCCGCTTGCGAACGATGCCGCAAACCAACAGCAGCCGCCGCCTCGCCAATAGCGAAACCGGCTCAGCCGCCGCGCCGCCGCTGCCGCAACAGCTCCTTCAGAACGAAGCCAAAGCGCGCTTCGACGCCGCGCTGGGCGCCGATATCGGCTTCGTCGAGCGGCTGGTGTGGTTCTGGTCGAACCATTTCTGCATCTCGGCGGACAAGATCGTGGAGATGGCCGGCCCGTTCGAGCGCGAAGCGATCCGGCCGCACGTGCTCGGCCGCTTTGCCGATTTGCTGCTGGCGGTCGAGAGCCATCCCGGCATGCTGTTCTATTTGGACAACGTCCAGTCCATGGGCGCCAATTCGACCGCCGGCATCAACCGCGACAAGGGGCTCAACGAAAATCTCGCCCGCGAGATCCTCGAACTGCACACGCTCGGCGTCCGCAGCGGTTACACCCAGACCGACGTCACGAGCTTCGCCAACGTGATCACCGGCTGGACCTGGATTCCGCCCGAGCAGCCGATCCACGGCGGTGAATTCGCATTCGTGCAGCGATTGCACGAGCCGGGCGCACAAGACCGTGCTGGGCAAGAGTCTATCCGGATACCGGCGTCGGCCAAGGCCGCGCGGTGCTCGCCGATCTGGCGCGCCATCCGGCGACGGCACAACACATCGCGCTAAAGCTTGCGCGGCACTTTGTTGCCGACGAGCCGCCACCGTCGCTCGTCGCCAAGCTCGCCAAGACCTTCAGCGATACCGACGGCAACCTGAAAGAAGTCGCCAAGACCCTGGTCACGGCCGACGAATCCTGGACGCCGGCGCGCACCAAGCTCAAACCGCCCGCGGAGTGGACCATCGGCATGCTGCGCCTGATGGCGCGCGCCGCAGACCATTCCGATCGGCCGCATCTTGAGCGCGCAAGCAACGCTCGGCGAGGCGCTGTGGCGGCCGCTGTCGCCGAACGGCTACCCCGACAACGAGGCGGCTTGGATCGACGGCGTGCCGCACCGGTTGGATATCGCCACCGGCTTCGCCGGACAGCTTGCGGCCAACAACGCCGATCCGCGCGCCGTGCTCGAAAGCGCGCTCGGTCCGCTGGCTTCGGCCGAAACGCGCGACACCATCGCGCGCGCCGAAAGCCGGCCCCAAGCCTTGGCGCTCCTGGTCATGGCGCCGGAATTTTTGCGGAGATGATCATGCCGTTCTCTCCATGCACCTTCGCGCCGCGCGATGTGCTGTTGGCCTCGGGCACGCTGTTCGCCTGGGCCTATATGCCGAAGCTGGCGCTGGCCGAGGGCCGCGATCCGCGCTTCCTCACCATCATTCTGCGCGGCGCGCTCGACGGGCTCGCCACCGTCGCGCCGGTCGGCGATCCGGACTGGATCGCGCTGCGCGGCGACAACGCGCTCGACGCTCGACGGCAAGACGCCGGCGCTGCGGCTCGACGATTTCTTCGCGCTCAATCCGGCGATGCCGCAATCTGCATCGCATGTTCCAGGCGGGCGAGGCGATCATCGTCCATGCCTGCGCGACGCCGTACCGCGAGCGCTCGCATTTCGACGGCCAGGATCTGCTGGAAAGCGGCCTGCCGAAGCCGGCACCGAGCGACAGCGGCTGGCTCAATCGCGCGCTCGCAGGCCTTGCGCCCGGCGGTCGCGTCGATCCGCGGGGCGGCAAGGCTTTCGCGGTCGGTCCGGTGACGCCGCTCGTCGTGCGCGGGCCGGCGCCGGTGCTGTCGTGGTCGCCGCAGCGGGTGCTGCCGGCGAGCGACGACACCGTGCAGCGGCTGCTCGATCTCTACCGCCATTCCGACGTGAAGCTCGCGCAGCGTGCTGGAAGACGACGCCAAGCTCACCGCGATCGAGCATTTGGGCGACATGGCGCAAAAAGCCCGGGCGGCCCCGGCCCGGCGCAAGTGCGCGCCTATTTCGCCGAAGTCGCCGGCACCGCCGCGAAATTTTTGGCGCAGCCCGACGGCCCGCGGGTCGGCGCGCTGGCGCTCGACGGCTGGGATACCCATTCCAACGAAGGCATCGCCCAGGGCCGCCTGTCGCAACTGCTCGGCGCGCTCGACGATGCGCTGGCGGCGGTGCGAGACCAATATGGGACCGGCGTGGCGCGACACCGTCGTGGTGCTCGTCACCGAGTTCGGCCGCACCGCCCGCATCAACGGCACCGAAGGCACCGACCACGGCACCGCGACGGTCGCGCTTCTGGTCGGCGGCGCGCTCAAGGGCGGCCGCGTGATCGCCGATTGGCCGGGGCTGAAGAGCGCCAACCTCTACGAGAATCGCGACCTCAAACCGACCACCGATCTGCGCGCGGTGCTCAAAGGCCTGCTGAAGGATCACCTGCGCGCCGACGACCGCGCGCTGGCGCAGAATGTCTTCCCCGGCAGCGCCGACGCGAAGCCGATGGCGGGGTTGGTGGTGTAATGACTTGGTATCTATTCGCCGAATGTGCGTGAAAAGAAGGATGAGCTCTTTGTCTTTATTCGATCGTTTATAAAGTTGAGCGATGACCATCGAGAGATAGACGATACAACCCGGTATCCCGTTTCTGGAAACCAAGACCATGATAGAGTTGAATTGCTGCCTCTCGGGATGGTCGGGACGTTAAATCGATGGTCCGTGCGAAAGACGATACTGCACGTTCAATCGCAGCCTTTGTAAGAGATCGACCGATACCCATCCGCTGATGAGAAACGGCAACCGCGACGTCCTCGATATGGGCGCGAACTCCCGATGGTATCGGCACAATCACCAGGGTAAGCATCCCAACCACGCGCCCGATATCTGTCGCGATGAACAAGTACGTAGCTGGCGAAGCGATAATTGCTTGTAATTCTGCCGTTGTCGGCGGCTTGCCTGACGCCCCGAGTACCTGCATGAGTTGCGAGACGCCGTCCAATAGTTTGCTGGAATACTGTTCCGCTATCTCAATCTTGATGCGATCCATTTTCAAAATCCGGTGGATAGTTGGGGTACGACGGAAGATCGATAGGATGCCTAGTGTACTCTAGTGAAATCAACCCCTTGACAACCGCTCGTTGAAATTCGACCTTTGTGCCCCCCTGTTTACCGGACCGGATATTGACGTGCGATGGACTACCGCAGGACAACACAATTCTTGCTGAGCGCCACCTCCAACGGAATAGCTATTATTTTTTCCTTTTTTCGAGCCACACTGGTCCGATGCGGTAAAATGCAGCCGATATTCAGCATAATTTCCGAAGTATTCGGTGACGCCTTCATTTCAATTTCAATTTTGTTATTTGCAATTTTTATTCCGTGCTTAATTCTTGTTTTGGGATGGACCAAAACGGTTTCGGATGTCGCGACGGTATTGGCGGTAGCAAACAACTTTCAAAGGGTATGCGACATACTCCTGATAATTATTCCGCTTGGCACGATCTCGTATATTACAGCATTTGTTTTTGGCTTCAGGGGCACGCGCACGTTATGGCCGTCTCTTTTCATTCCCTGCCTATTCTTGCCGATGCTAACCTTGTTTGGTTGCCAGATCGTGCTGTACTGCTTTCTCTTTCTTTATGAGGAAAAGGCGCTGCCAGACCCGGAATTTTATTGGGCGTCAGTTGCGATCTATTTGTCGATCACATGCGTTATCCTGCTTGAATTGTACATGTCGATCTCCAAATCTGTTGCGCGCCGCAGACAGGCCATCTAGAGCCAGGAGGCAAAACTCATGGCTCTGATCCCATCCCTCCTGATCATAATTGTTTTTGGCGTTGGGATTTTCATCAACCGCCGACAATTGTTTGAAATTGGACGCGTGCTCAAAAGCCAGAAGATATTTACGCCACAGGTCGCGTTGCCATCACGGACCCGATTGCCGCTGGCTCCCGCAACGAATGATGATCGCTTGAACGTCGAAAGCCTCAAAGAGGCGATAGGGAATCTAATAGATTTCGCAAAAAGTAAAAAACCACGGTGGATACTCGGGGTGCATCCAGGCGGCGATTACTTTCCGTGTATGTCGCGAACGACTTCTCCCGCCTCGGACAATCCCGCGGCGCGCGGAGCTGTACGGTAAGTTTGGGGCGGCCGATATAGCAAATCGCGCTGAAATACATAATCCAAGTTTACCGCGCCTAAGTACACCGACGTCGTCAGTCCGAGCAGCCAAATCGCAATTCTCGCGCGTCGAGTCCGCATTGCGTATTTTACCAGCGAATTTTTCGCGATTTGCCCCTCTCAAATATTCAACACCCGTCCATACGCATCGAGCACCGCTTCCTTCATCATCTCCGACAGGTCGGATGCGGGAACACGGTGTGCATCAGCTCTTCTTCGGTGGTCTCCAGATTCATCGCCACCACGTAGCCCTGGATCAGCTCGGTGACTTCGGCGCCGACCATGTGGGCGCCGAGCAGTTGGCCGGTCTTCTTGTCGAAGATCACCTTGACCAGGCCCTGGTCCTCGCCGAGCGCGATCGCCTTGCCGTTGCCGACGAAGGGGAAGCGGCCGACGCGGATGTCGATCTTTTGCTCCTTGGCCGCCTGCTCGGTCAGTCCGACCGAGGCGATCTGCGGCGTGCAATAGGTGCAGCCGGGAATGAGCCGCTTGTTGATCGGATGCGGATGCAGCCCCTTGATCGCCTCGACGCAGATGACGCCTTCGTGCTCGGCCTTGTGCGCCAGGAGCGGCGGGCCGGCGACGTCGCCGATGGCATAGATGCCGGGCACGCTGGTCTTGCCGATGCCGTCGACGACGATTGCCGCGCGCTCGGTCTTCACGCCGAGCTTTTCCAGGCCGAGATTCTCGATATTGCCGACGACGCCGACCGCGGCGATGACGCGATCGACGGTGAGCGTCTGCGTGCCGCCTTTGCCGTCGTCGATGGTCGCGGTGACGCTGTCCGATTTTTTGTCGAGCTTGGTCACCTTGGCGCCGGTGAGAATTTTGATGCCCTGCTTCTCGAAACTCTTGCGCGCGAAGGCGGCGATCTCGGCATCCTCGACGGGCAGGATTTGCGGCAGCACTTCGACCACGGTCACCTCGGCGCCGAGCGTGCGGTAGAACGAGGCGAACTCGATGCCGATGGCGCCGGAGCCGACGACGAGCAGCGACTTCGGCATGCGGTCGGGCACCATGGCCTCGAAATAGGTCCAGATCAGTTTCTTGTCCGGCTCGAGGCCCGGCAGCACGCGCGGCCGCGCGCCGGTGGCGATGATGATGTGCTTGGCCTGATAGGTGCCCGGCGCCGAGCGCGCCTTTCGGCGCTTCGCTCTTGCCGGCTTTCACGGTGATCTTGCCGGGCGCGTCGATCACCGCCTCGCCCCAGATCACCGAAACCTTGTTCTTCTTCATCAGGAAGCCGACGCCGTCGTTGAGGCGTTTCGACACCGCGCGCGAGCGCTTCACCACGGCGGCCGGATCGTAAGTGACCTCGCCGGCCGACAGCCCGTAATCCTTGGCGTGCTGCAGGTAGTGGAAAATCTCCGCCGAGCGCAACAGCGCCTTGGTCGGGATGCAGCCCCAGTTCAGGCAGATGCCGCCCAAATAGTCGCGCTCGACGATGGCGGTCTTGAAACCGAGCTGCGCCGCGCGGATGGCGCAGACATAGCCGCCCGGCCCCGAGCCGATGATGATGACGTCGAAATTGGTCTCTGCCATTTAAAGCCTCGTGCGTCGCCTCGGCGTATATGTAGCGATCAGCGCCGGCGTTTGTCGCGGGCATCCGGTTGCAAAGCGCACAGGCGGCAATGGCCCGGACCAGCCGGGCCATGACGGCTTCAATGAGTCATTCGCTCGGGGCGTGTATTCATAAACGCGCAGACAATGTCTGCTTCGCAGGCGACGCAATCGCGCCGATCGACGAATAGCCTTTAGCCGGCTCTGGCCGCGCCGATTTTCACCGGATGAGCCCGGTTCGCGCTTACGCCGGCGAAATGATTTTCGCCGACCGTCTGTTTTTGAGCGAGCCGGATTGCCAGACCCGTCGATGTCATTGCGAGCCGCAGTTCACCTCGCTGCACAGCTGCTTGGCCTGATTTAGCGCGCTAATCTGACTGCTGCACGAGCTTGCGGAGGCGGTGGCTATTTCACTTTGGCACTTGTTTGTCGCAGTGGACTGGCTGGCCTGGCAGGCTTTGAGGGGCGCGTTGTTCGCGGCCGCAGCCTTGGCCGCGGCGAGCGCCGCCGGCGAGCACGGGCCGGTGGTATCGACAACCTTGGGATCGCAGAGTTGGCCGCCGGTGGCGCGAGGGTCCGACAAATTGCTGGCAGCCTGGAATTTTATTCAGGCAATTGTCGTCCCATTCATTCTGGCAGGCGTTCAATGCGTTTTGCGCAGAAGACAGAACCGCCTTGGCCTGCGACGCCGACGGCGCAACGCATTTGTAGGAACCCTGCCCGAACCAGCCGTCGGGAGGGGCCGGCCCACGCGCGGTCGCGCTGGGGAAACCCTGGCAGCTGAATACCCCGTGCCCGAAGTAACTCTTGGCACAGCTCGCGCTCGCGCTATTGATCTTGTTCCAGTTGGCCGCGCTCAGGCACATCTTCGTCCCATCACACGGGAAAGTGCCCGATGTCTGGCCCGGCAGACATTCTTGCGCATCCAGAGCCAAGTGCACGCCGTCGTTATCCGCGGCCAAGGATGAGGTCACTCCCAATCCCTGCAGCGGCTGGAGGACCTTGGCGATGTCGCCGTTGATCGGGGAATTGTTGAGGCTGGTGGCGACCGGGTTCGTGATATCGACAGGCTTTGCCAAGTCGGCTTTCAGCCCGTTGAAGGCGCCCACGAGGTTTCCCGCGCTGATCAGGAGGGCCGCGCTCAGATTGGCGCCGCCGAGATGGAAACTGGTGATGTTCGCGGTGACCGACCCGACGCTCAGCTTATTGTTGCTGAAGTTGAATTGCGCATTGGCCACGCCGCTGGTGGTGATGGCGAACGCCGGATCGCCCTCGGCATCCTGGATGGCGCCGCAAATGTCGGCCGGTCCCGATAGCAGCGAGTATTTCGCTTGGAGATAGTTGTTGTTGAACGTCACGTTCGCCACCACGCCGCCGGACGTGCTGTTCACCGAAATCGCGGGCGACTGATCGAGCTGGCAGATATTGCCGGTGGTGTAGAGATTTCGAAGGCAGCCGCCGGCGCCGTTGAGCTTCGCCGCCGCCTGCCAGATCGCCGAGCAGATCGGACCGCTGGGTCCCGCGGCCTGTTGCCATGCGGCCAGCAGCGAAGAGGTGATTACGCCGCTGTCGGTTTTTGAGGTTTTCCAAGCCGGCTTTTGCGCCGTCCAGTCCAATGTGACGGTGAGATCACCGCCCGCCCAAGCGTACGAATTCAAGAGGCCGAGAATGCCGATTACAGCGATAGGCTGTCGCATGTGAACCTCTCGCTATTTAAGCCGGTATCATTCAGCCGCCCCCTTAAGCGCGCGCATCGTCCCACCTTTACGGCGGCTATACAATCTTAACGAGAGATGAAAATGGTTGTCGGCGTCTCAATCAGGTATTGGACAACCGTTGCTCGTCGAACTCGGTTTACGACGACGCGTCCTAATCGGGGATCGGGTGAAAATCGCCATCCGCGCCGAGGCGTTCGAGGATGCCGGAGCGGATGTCGAAGAAGCAGCCGTGGAGCGTGATATGGCCGGCTTCGACCGCATCCTTGATCCACGGAAACGTCATCAGGTTGTCGAGCGACAGGCGGACCGACTCGTGCTCGCAAATGTCCTGGCGCGTCTCCGGCGGCGCCTGCATGGCGCGTTGCCGCGCCGGCTCGGCGATGCGCACCCATTGGCCGACGAAGTCCGAAGCCTCGACCGGCGCGCCGTCCAAGAGCGCTTTGATGCCGCCGCACATGGCGTGGCCGAGCACGACGATCTCGCGGACCGCAAGCGACCGCACCGCGAACTCGATGGCCGAGCTGACCCCGTGCGGCTGGTCGTCGGGGCCGTAAGGCGGGGCGATGTTGGCGACGTTGCGGACGACGAACAGCTCGCCCGGCCGGGCGTTGAACACCATTTGCGGGTCGGTACGGCTGTCCGAGCAGGCGATGATCAGCGCGCGGGGCCGCTGGCCGAGGCGGCTCAGCGCTTCGAAGCGTTTGCGCTCGGCCTGCCAGGTGCCGGCACGGAAGCGGCGATAGCCTTCGATCAGGTCGTCCATGGGGAGCCGAATATCCGAATATTTTTCGCGTGGTTCTTTCCCACGCGATATAACGGCAAGCAAGAAGGATGCCTCCCCTCATGGCTGAGCTTGTCGTTTTCAGCACCATCGGCGTGCGCAGCGCCGCGGAACAGCTCTTTGCGCAATTCGACAAGACGAGCGGCCACAAGCTCGCCGTCACCTGGGGCACGGCGCCGATGCTGGTCAAGCGCATCGAGGACGGCGACACCGCGGACGTTGTGGTGCTCAGCCGCGCCGGCATCGAGGCTTTGCAAAAGCAAGGCAAGATCGCGCCCGGCACCGACGTCACGCTGGCAAGCTCGGGCGTCGGCATCGCCGTCAAAGCCGGCGCGCCAAAACCCGACATTTCCACGCCCGAGGCGCTCAAGCGCACGCTGCTCGCCGCCAAATCGATCGCCTACAGCGAGCCGTCCGCCGGCGGCGCCAGCGGCGTTTATTTCGCCAAGCTGCTCGAGCGCATGGGCATCGCCGAACAGATGAAGCCGAAGACCAAATATCCGCCGCCGGGCGGCTTTTCCGCGAACCTGCTGATGACCGGCGAAGCCGAGCTCGCCGTGCAGCAGAAGCCGGAATTGCTGCATGTGGCGGGTGCCGAAGTCATCGGCCTGTTGCCCGGCGATCTGAACGTGGTCACGGAGTTCGCCGTGGCGATCATGACGGCCTGCAAAAACGGCGAGGCGGGAAAAGCTTTGATCAAAATGCTGCAATCGCCGGAAGCGATCGCGGTTTTTCGGTCGAAGGGCCTCGATACGCCCTAAGACTTACACCAGCATCATCACCGGGTTCTCGATCAGCGCCTTGAACGCGCCGATCAGCACGGCGCCGAGCGCGCCGTCCACCGCGCGATGATCGCACGACATGGTGACGCTCATGATGTGCGCGGCTTCGATCTTGCCGTTGCGCACCACGGCGCGCTCCTCGCCGGTGCCGACGGCGAGGATGGTCGACTGCGGCGGATTGATCACCGCGGTGAAATCCTTGATGCCGTACATGCCGAGGTTCGACACCGACGTGGTGCCGCCCTGGTATTCGTGCGGCTTGAGTTTTCGCGCCCGCGCCCGCGCCGCCAGCTCTTTCATCTCGTTGGAGATGGCGGAGAGCGATTTGGTCTCGGCGTTGCGGATGATCGGCGTGATCAGGCCGTTCGGCATGGCGACCGCGACGCCGACGTCGGAATGCTTGTGCTTGAGCATGCCGGCATCGGTCCAGCTCACGTTGGCGTCCGGCACGCGCTGCAAAGCGAGCGCCAGCGCCTTGATGACGAAATCGTTGACCGAAAGCTTGTAGGCCGGCTTGCCGTCCTTGTCCTTGGGCGCCGACGGCGTTGATCTCCTCGCGCGCCTCGAGCAGCTTGCCGATGTCGCAGTCGATGGTCAGGTAGAAATGCGGAATGGTCTGCACCGACGCCGTGAGCCGCTGCGCAATGGTGCGGCGCATGCCGTCGTGCGGCACGAAATCGTAACTGCCGTCGTCGTAGAGCGCGCGGATCTGCTGGTCCGACATCGACGGCGCGACGAGCGGTGCGCTGGCGGCGCCGCTGCGGCCGGCGCGCGTAAGCCTTGGCCCGATCTTGCCGCCTCGACATCGCGGGCGATGACGCGGCCGTGCGGGCCGGTGCCTTGGATGCGGCCGAGATCGATGTTCGCGTCTTTCGCCAGGCGTCGCGCCAAGGGCGAAGAAAAGATTCTGTTGGTGCCGCTGACGCCGGCGCCATGGCCGTTGGTCCGAACCCCCTCACCCCCACCCTCTCCCCTCTGGGGAGAGGGAGCGCGCGGTGCTTGCGGCGGCGGTGGAGACTTCGCCTCTTTGGGTGCTGGAGCAGATGTCGAAGGCGCGGCGGCTTGCTGGGCAGCTCCTTCTCCCCGAGGGGGAGAAGGTGGGGATGAGGGGGCTCCGGCGCTGGGTGCTTTCGCCGGCGCGCTCGCTGCCGGCCGCGGCCGCCTTCACGTCCTCGCCTTCCTGCGCCATCACGGCGATGAGCTGATTGACGGCGACGTCGTTGGTGCCTTCCGGCACCACGATCTTGGCCATGACGCCGTCATCGACGGCTTCGTATTCCATGGTCGCCTTGTCGGTCTCGATCTCGGCGATGACATCGCCGGTCTTGACCGCGTCGCCCTCTTTCTTGAGCCACTTGGAGAGATTGCCCTTCTCCATGGTGGGCGACAGCGCCGGCATGAGGATGTTGATGGGCATGGCGCGACAATTTCACCAAAATTTCAGCGATAGCAGACGGCTTTCGCCGCCTCGACCACTTCGGCGACGGACGGCAGCGCGAGTTTTTCCAGGTTGGCGGCGTACGGCATCGGCACGTCCTTGCCGGTGACGCGCGCGACCGGCGCGTCGAGATAATCGAACGCCTGCTCCATGACGCGCGCGGCGATCTCGGCGCCGACGCCGGATTGCTTCCAGCCTTCCTCGACGGTGACGAGGCGGCCGGTCTTCTTCACCGACTCGATGATGGTGTCGCTGTCCATCGGCTTGAGCGTGCGCAGGTCGATCACTTCGGCGTTGATGTTGTCCTTCGCCAATTCGTCGGCGGCCTTGAGCGCATAGGTCATGCCCATGGACCAGGCGACGATGGTGACGTCGCTGCCTGAGCGCACCACGCGGGCGCGGCCGATCGGCAGCACATAGTCGTCGAGCTTTGGCACCGGCGAGGAATGGCCGTAGAGGATTTCGTTTTCCAGAAACATCACCGGATTGGGATCGCGGATCGCGGCCTTGAGCAGACCTTTGGCATCGGCGGCAGTCGACGGCGCGATCACCTTCAAGCCGGGAACGTGCGAGTACCAGGCCGAATAATCCTGGCTGTGCTGGGCGGCGACGCGCGACGCCGGCCCGTTCGGGCCGCGGAACACGATCGAGACCCGCACCTGGCCGCCCGACATGTAGGGCGTCTTCGCCGCCGAATTGATCAGCTGATCCATCGCCTGCATGGCGAAGTTGAAGGTCATGAACTCGACGATGGGTTTTAGTCCGGCGAGCGCCGCGCCGACGCCCAGCCCGGCAAAGCCGTGCTCGGTGATCGGCGTGTCGATGACGCGCCGGGCGCCGAATTCGTCGAGCAGGCCTTGGGTGACTTTATAGGCGCCCTGATATTCGGCGACTTCCTCGCCCATGACGAACACGTCGGGATCGCGGCGCATTTCCTCGGCCATGGCGTCGCGCAACGCCTCGCGCATGGTCATGGTGACCATCTCGGTGCCTTCCGGCACTTCCGGTTCGGGCGCCGCGGGCTCAGGCGTGGACTTTTGCGCCTCTCTCAACTCCTTCAGCGGCACTTGGCCGAGCGCCGCGTCGTCCGCGGCCGCCGTTTGCGGAGTCTTCGCCGGCTGCGGCGCCGGCGGTTTGGGCGCCGCGCCTTTGCCGTCCTTGAGCGCGGCCGCGTCCTCGCCGTCGGCGAGGATCATGGCGATCGGCGTATTGACCGCGACGTCATTGGTGCCTTCCGGCACCAGAATTTTGCCGAGCGTGCCTTCGTCGACCGCTTCCACCTCCATGGTGGCTTTGTCGGTCTCGATCTCGGCGATCACGTCGCCGGATTTGACGGTGTCGCCTTCCTTCTTGAGCCACTTGGAGAGGTTGCCCTTCTCCATGGTGGGCGACAGCGCGGGCATGAGGACTTCAGTGGGCATGGCTTGCTCAAGAGGCGGAGCGCGCGAAAAACGCGCTCAACGATACATGTCGGTGTAAAGCTCGGACGGATCGGGCTCGGCGTCCTGGGTGGCGAACTCGGCCGCTTCGTTGACGGTCGCGCGCACCGACGCGTCGAGCTTTTTCAACTCGTCTTCGCTGGCCCACTTCTTGTCGAGCAGGCGCTTGCGCACCTGCTCGATCGGATCGTGCTCGGTGCGCACTTTGTCGACCTCCTCCTTGGTCCGGTACTTGGCCGGATCCGACATGGAGTGGCCGCGATAGCGGTAGGTCATCATTTCCAGGATGGTCGGGCCCTTGCCGGCGCGGCACCAGGCGATGGCGGTTTCGCCGGCCGCCTTCACCGCGCGCACGTCCATGCCGTCGACCTGGGTGCCGGGAATGTTGAACGACAGGCCGCGCTTGGAGAAGTCGGTCTGCGCCGCGGAGCGCAAGACCGAGGTGCCCATGGCATAGCGGTTGTTCTCGATGACGTAGACGATGGGGAGCTTCCACAGCTCCGCCATGTTGAAGCTCTCGTAGACCTGGCCCTGGTTGGCGGCGCCGTCGCCGAAATAGGTCAGCGAGACGCTGTCGTTGCCGCGATATTTGTTGGCGAAGGCCAAGCCCGGTGCCGAGCGGCACCTGGGCGGCGACGATGCCATGCCCGCCGTAAAAATTCTTGTCCAGCGAGAACATGTGCATGGAGCCGCCCTTGCCCTTGGAATAGCCGCCGCGGCGTCCGGTCAGTTCCGCCATCACGCCCTTGGGGTCCATGCCGCAAGCCAGCATGTGGCCGTGATCGCGATAGCCGGTGATCATCTGATCGCCGTCTTTCTTGGCCAGCTCCATGCCGACGACGACCGCTTCCTGGCCGATATAGAGGTGGCAGAAGCCGCCGATCAGGCCCATGCCGTACATCTGGCCGGCCTTCTCCTCGAAGCGGCGGATCAAGAGCATCTGGCGCAGCGCCTGGAACTCCTGCTCCTTGCTGAATTCCGGGACCTGGCTGTCATGCAGGCCCCAATCGATGGCGGGGCGAAGCTCGTGAGCGCCTTCTTCGGCTGGCTTGGTTTTGGCGACGGCCATTCTTGTCCTCAGGGCACACCACGGGGGGCTTGCATCCCATAGCCGAAATCGCCCGATTGCGGAAGCGGCCGACCTGCCTGACGGGATGGGCGGAGCCGGCCAAAGCATTGCCGGCAAAAATTATTTTGGGGATAGCGGCGTCAACTTCAAGGCCTGGGGGCGTCGGCCGCCTTGGGACCCCAGGCGAACATCAAAGTGAGGTCGTTCGGCGCGACGTCAGTCGAGCAGTGTGCGCGCCTGCTCGTCGAGCATATCGGGGTCGAGCCGGTCGGCCCGCAGCAGCGCCACGCGGCGCTCCCACTGCGCCCGTTCGAGCTTGAGGCGGTCGAGATCGGCCGACAGCGTTGCCGATCTGCTGGTCGAGGTCTTCCTTGGCCTTGAGGCCGTGATTGCCGCTATAGGCGTTGACGCCGAAATAGCCGATCAGCAGCGCGGCCATGACATAGAGGCCGAGCGTGGTCAGGATCGAACGCAGGCGTTTACGCGTGACCATCCGCACACCATGTCAGCGCGCGGTTTAAAACGGCCTTAATGGCGGCTAGAATCTTTGTTGGAGCATGATCTTATCCGAAAACCGGCTTCCACTTTTCGGGATCATGCTCTAGCGCAGGCGGTTGCGGATTTCGCTGCCGATGAAATTGCCCAGCCGCTTGGCGCGGTTGCGCAGGAAGCGCAGCACGCCGGCATCGACGAAATAGGTCAAGAGAATGCTGTCGCGGGTTTTGACCTCGGGGCCGACCGGATCGGCCGAGTGCCAGGTATCGGTGCCGACCGCGAAGGCGTAGCCGGTGTTCGGCGCAAAGGTCATCTGCTTCGCCTTCGGCCCGCAGCTGCCGTCGGCGCGCTTGTCGTGAAAGATGGTGCCGATATGGGCGATCGAGCTGTCGCGCGGCAGATAGAGCTGCACGGTGATGCCCTTCCAGCGCGTGTCGGTGTGCGGCGTGATCAGGTAGCCGGGAATGTCGCGGGTCAGCACCGGGATCGGATACATGCCGGTCTTGGCGTAGCCGGGGCCGAAGCGGCGTTCGAGCGCCGGCGCCAGCCGCCGGATGAACGCATCGCGCACCGGCGCCGAGCACAGCGCGCGGCCGACGATGTCCCACACCGCGCGCTTTTGTGGCGGCAGGTGGCGGATATATTCCGGAAACACGTCGATCTTCACCCGCGTATGGGTGCCGTCGGTGAGATCGTGGCCCTTGCTGCGGCCGTGCATCGGCCGATAGTCGGTGGCGTCCGGCATATTGGCGAGCATCGCCGCGTAGACATCGTCGGGAAACACGCGGTCGAGCACGAGATGATAGAACGGCGTGTCGGAAGCCGTCGCCGCGTCCACCGAGGTGACGATGAAATCGCGCAGCCGCTCGGCGGCAAGCCTGCGGTTGCCCGCGTTCAATTCGACCGATTGATCCATCACCCGATACCCATTCCGCGGGCGTCCCCGGCCCGGCGGTTCGCAACAGCGGTATAGCGCCGATCGGCCGTGCCGGACAAGCGAACGAGGCGCGCGCTAGCGCCGGATTTTGAGTGCCGCGCGGCCGGCATAGGCGGCCTGCGCGCCGAGTTCCTCCTCGATGCGCAGGAGCTGATTGTATTTGGCGGTGCGGTCGGCGCGCGCCAGCGAGCCGGTCTTGATCTGCCCGCAATTGGTGGCGACCGCGAGATCGGCGATGGTCGAATCCTCGGTCTCGCCGGAGCGATGCGACATCACCGCGGTGTAGCCGGCCTTGTGCGCCATCTCGACCGCGGCGAGCGTTTCGCTCAGCGTGCCGATCTGGTTGACCTTGATCAGGATCGAATTGCCGATGCCGTTCTTGATGCCGTCCGCAAGCCGCGCCACGTTGGTGACGAAAATATCGTCGCCGACGAGCTGGCAGCGGTCGCCGATCTTTTGCGTCAGTTTCTTCCAGCCGTCGTAGTCGTCCTCGGCCATGCCGTCTTCGATCGACACGATCGGATAGCGCTTGGTGAGCGCGGCGAGATACTCGACCTGCTGGTCGATCGAGCGCGTCTTGCCCTCGCCTTCGTAAGCGTAGGCGCCGTCCTTGAAGAACTCGCTCGCCGCCGGATCGAGCGCGATCGCCACGTCGTCGCCGACCCGGTAGCCGGCCTTCTCGATGGCCGCCAGGACGAAATCGAGCGCGGCCTCCGCCGACGGCAGATTGGGCGCGAAGCCGCCCTCGTCGCCCACATTGGTGTTGTGGCCGTCGGCTTTGAGCGCCGCGCGCAGCGTGTGAAAGATTTCCGAGCCGGCGCGCACGGCTTCCGCAAGCGAGGCGACGCCGAGCGGCATGATCATGAATTCCTGAAAATCGATCGGATTGTCGGCATGCACGCCGCCATTGACGATGTTCATCATCGGCACCGGCAAGAGCCGCGCCGACGTGCCGCCGACATAGCGATAGAGCGGCAGCTTGTTGGCCGCGGCCGCCGCCTTGGCGACCGCGAGCGAGACGCCGAGGATGGCGTTGGCGCCGAGCCGGCTTTGTTCGGCGTGCCGTCGAGCGCGATCATGGTCTCGTCGATCTTGACCTGCGCCTCGGCATCCATGCCGCTCAGCGCCTCGAAAATCTCGCCGTTGACCGCCTCGACCGCATTGCGCACGCCCTTGCCGAGATAGCGTTTCTTGTCGCCGTCGCGCAGCTCGACCGCCTCATGCGCCCCGGTCGAGGCGCCGGACGGCACGCCGGCGCGGCCGCGCGAGCCGTCTTCGAGCACGACATCGACCTCCACGGTCGGATTGCCGCGGCTGTCGAGAATTTCCCGGCCGATGATGTCGACGATGGCGGTCATGCTTGCTCCCGGCTTGATTGCTGTTGGGGCTTCTACAGGATTGGAGAGGCGGTTGTCATGGTGGCCGGCCCGGGGCATTTGGCTGAGGCTCATACCTGCTGTAAAAGGCAAAGCAATGTCGAAATCGCCGTCAAAGCAGCTCGTGGTGTGCGTGAACAACGAAGGATACCCAGCATCGCTCGAGAAGCGGAAGCTCTATGTGACGCTTCGCGATGCCGCTGCGGAGAAGCACGGTCTGATCCGGATCATCGACGAATCCGGCAGCGACTATGTTTATCCAAAGGTATTGTTCCGCCCGATTGCGCTGCCGCAGTCGGTCAAGAAGGCTGTGTTGGCTGCTTGATGAGCGTTTGTAACGCCGTGATCTGATGGCGAAGAAAACCCTGCAACTCGGCCGCCCCTCGCCGATCCCCGCTGCCCCGGACCAGGCGGTGCTCGACCGCGTGCGCAATCCGCATCCGGATACGAATTACGTCGCGCGCTTCACATTCCCCGAATTCACCGTGATGTGCCCGGTCACCGGCCAGCCCGACTTCGCCACGCTGGTCATCGACTATGTGCCGAAGGCTTGGCTCGTGGAGTTGAAGTCGCTCAAGCTTTACTTGAACAGTTTCCGCAATCACGGCGCATTCCATGAGGAATGCACGGTCGCGATCGGCAAGAAGCTCGCCGCGCTTGCTGAAGCCGAAATGGCTGCGCATCGGCGGCTATTTCCATCCGCGCGGCGGCATGCCGATCGATGTGTTCTGGCAAGCGGGCAAGCTGCCGGCCGGCGTCTGGGCGCCCGACCAGGGCGTCAGCACCTATCGGGCGCGCGGATAGACGCCCTGCAGCGTCGCGACCAGCGCGCCGACCTCGAGGCCGGGATCGGCCGCGCGCATCACGCCGCCCATCACCGCGACGCCGGCAGCAGCCCGCGGCGATCACTTCGGCGACCCGCAAGCGTGTTGATGCCGCCAATGGCGAGGAGCGGAACCCGCGCCGCCCGCGCCATCTCGGCGAGACCCTTGCGGCCGATTTCAGGGCCGTAACCGGGCTTGCTCACGGTCTCGAAGGCGGGCCCGGCAAGCGCATAATCGACGACGGTCGGATCGATCGCCTCGGCTTCCGTGACGGTATGGATCGAGACGCCGATGAGCTTTTGCCGGCCCGATCAGCGCGCGGGCCGGAACGGGATCGACGCCCGCGGCAGATGCACGCCATCGATGCCGGCAAGCTTGGCGAGTTCCGCCTCGCCGTGGAGCATCAGCTTGGCGCCATGCGCGCGTACCATCGGCAAGAGCGTGCGCGCCAGCAGAATTTGCTCGTCCTGCGGCAAGTCCTTTTCGCGCAGGCTCACCCAGCGGCAGCCGGCCTCGAGGGCGTAGGCGACGACGTCCGGGGTCAGCCGGGCGATCACCGACTCCATCGCAGGGCCGACCAGATCCCGGGCCAAGGCCACTCCCTCAGGCATTACAGCTGTCACTGACGTACCCCCATCGTTGAGGTAAGGACGGTATTACGTAGCTCCACGGCCGCGGCCAGGCCACTGCGCACCGCGCCTTCCATCGTGTCTGGCCATCCGGTGTCAGTCCACGCGCCCGCCAGCACCAGGCCGGGTCGCCGGGTCGCGGCCTTCGGCCGCAGCGCGCCGCTGCCGGGCGCCTGGCGGAAGGTCGCCCGCCGCTCGCGGGTGACGAAGAACTCGGTGACCTGGGCGTCGCGAGCCGCGGGGAACAGTTCGGCCAGCGCGGGCACGAACTGCTCGCGCAGCCTGGCCGCGGGCACGTCCGCGTACTCATCGGCGGCCGACAGTGAGATGGCCAGGTACTGCCCGGGACGGTCCATCCCGGAGATACGGGTGCGGTCGAAGACCCACTGCACCGGGGAGTCGATGGCGGCGGCGAACGGCAGGTTGGTCACCGGCCGGTCGTAGATCACGTGCACGTTGACGATCGGCGAGGCGCCAAGGCCCTCCCAGCCCGTGACCGTGCCGGGCGGCAGCGCGTCCGGCGGGATCAGCGGCGCGGCCTTCTCGTGCGGGACGGCCAGGACCACCGCGTCTGCGGCCAGGTCGGCGTCTTCCCCCCGGCCCAGCCGGACACGGAAGCGGGCAGCCCGGCCTTCGGCCTCGGCGACCTCGCCCTCGATCGCCCCGCCTTCGATAGCCCCGCCCTCGATAGCCCCGCCCTCGATAGCAGAGACCTTGGTGCCCAGGGTGACCTGGGCACCGAGCTTGGCCAGCAGGGTCGCCGCCGCGTCGCCGTGCAGTTCGCCCAGCGGGAGGGCGGCGACGCCGATGTCCGCCGCGTTGTTCTTGCCGAGCAGGCCGGTTTTCACCACGGTGGCGGCCAGCGCCAGCGAGGCGTCGTCGCCCGCGATGTTCAGGGCCGAGACCGAGAACAGGTCCCACAGCGCCCGGCGGGCCCGCTCGCTCTGCCCCCGCGCGGCCAGCCAGTCACCGAAACGCTCCGTGTCAGCCGCCGGGGCGGCGGGGTCAACGCGGCGCATAGCCAGCGCGGGGCGGGCCACCTGGGCTCGTTCGGCCCAAGATAGAAAGGGGTACCGGCCCAGGGCCGGCAGCATATGCAGGGGCCCGGGGAGCGCGGTCCGGCGGAGCCTGGCCCGCCGGGGTTGGCTGACAGAGCGGCCGGGGGCCAGGACGGTCACGTCGAAACGGTCCTGCAGCGGGGCATGCTCGGTCATGCCGAGCTTGGCCAGCAGGCCACGGTAAGCCGAGCAGCAGCCGAGGAAGACGTGCTGGCCGGTGTCGACGATCAGGCCGTCCCGGTGAAAGGAGCAAGTCGCGCCGCCGAGCCTGGGCCTGGCCTCGAGCAGCGTGACGTCGGCGCCCGACTCCGCGAGCGCGATCGCGGCGGTGATCCCGGCCAGCCCGCCGCCGACCACCACAACGCGGCCCCTCACGCGATCCTCCCGGCCAGGGCCTTCACCGCGACCACGGCCTTCTCCCCCGCCGACAGCGACATCCGGCCGCTCAGCACCGCCGCGGGCTGAGCCGCGATCCGGTCGAGCAGCCGCTGGTAGATGCCGGCCATGGCACCGGTGCAGGCCGCGCTGCGGCGGTCGAGCATCGGCAGCAGTTGCAAGCCGGTGGCGTACCAGTCTCTGGCCCGTTCGGCCTCGAACTCGACCAGCTTGGTGAAGGCCGGGCCTTGCGCGTGGTTATCGGGGCCCAGGGCCGTCGGGTCGCAGTCGAACTTGGCCAGGTCTTCGGCGGGCAGGTAGACCCGCCCGCTGGCGTAATCCTCGCGGACGTCGCGCAGGATGTTGGTCAGCTGCAGGGCCACGCCCAGGGAGTCTGACAGCCGGGACGCCACCTCCGGGTCACCGCTGGTGCCGAAGATGCCCAGCGACAGCCGGCCGATCGAGCCGGCGACGCAGCGGCAGTAGTGCAGCAGGTCCTCGAAGGTCTGGTAGCTGGTGCCCCGCACGTCGGCCAGGCACCCGTCGATGAGCTCGCCGAACGCGGCCATCTGGACGGGGAAGTTGCGCTCCACGTCGGCCAGCGCCATCAGCACCGGGTCGTCCGGGCTGGCCAGATCTCCCTGGCGGTAGAGCGTCAGGTCGAGGACCGCGCGGCGGGCTTCCTCCAGGGCGGCGATCTTCTCCTGGTCCGGCATCGTGCCGTCGCCGATGTCGTCGATCCGCCGGGCGAAGGCGTAGATGACGGCGAGCCCGCGCCGCTTGCCGGCCGGCAGCAGCCTGATGCCGTACGCGAAGTTCCTCGCCTGCGTCCAGGTGATCCGCTCGCATTCGCGGTACGCCTCGGTGAGTTCCACTAGCGCCTGCTCACCTCCCTCTCACGTAAGCCTTGACCAGCTCGCCCGCCAGCCGCTGCTTGCGCGGCCGCGCGGTTCGGATCAGCACGTCATGCCGTTGCGCCCGGATGGCGGCCAGCGCCGCCCGGCCGCCCGCCAGGTAACCCGCGACCGCCAGCCTGGCCGCGCCACGCAGCGTGCCGACCAGCGGCGCGCCCTCGTCGAGCAGGCGCGAGGCGCGGTCGGTCTCGAAGATCATCAGCTCCCGCACGGCCCGGCCCGCCGTCGGCGCGGCCAGGTCCACCTCCGTGCAGCCGTACCGCTCCATGTCCTCGCCCGGCAGGTAAACCCGCCCGTGGCCCAGGTCCTCGGCCACATCCTGCCAATGTTCGGCCAGCTGCAGGGCAGTGCAGATGCTATCGGACAGGGCGATGCGTTCCGGCGTGGCGACGCCGAAGATGTAGAGCACGATCTGGCCAATGGGATTGGCGGACAGCTCGCAGTACTGCTGCAGGTCGGCGAACGTGCGGTAGCGGGTGACCTGCTGGTCCTGCCGGTTGGCCTGGATCAGGTCGAGCAGCGGCTGGGCCGGGACATCGCACTCGCGCACGGTCTCCGCCATGGCGCGCATGACCGGCGATTCCGGCGTCTGGCCCTGATAGATGCGGTCGACGTCGGCGGCCAGTTCGTCGAGCAGGCGCAGGCGAAGTTTGCTGACGTCGGCCGACTCGCCCGTGTCAGCCTGCACCGTGTCAGCCTGCACCGTGTCAGCCTGCGCGTCGCGGGCCTCGTCGCCGAGGTCGTCGGTCAGCCGGGCGAAGAAGTACAGGTTCGTCAGATGCCGCCGGTACCTGGCCGGCAGCAGGCGGAGCGCGACGGGAAAGTTCTCCCCCGACGCGTTGGCCACCACCTCCTCGGCACGCGTCACCGACGGGCGGACATGTTCACGCATACCCGTCCGTTCGGCGCTTGCCGTACCGCGACTTCCCCGAGCCACCCAGTCATTTTCCAGGGAACGCATAAATAATTGCAAACAATGACGCATGCGTCACCTGACGGAGGCGTCGGCTAACTCGCATCCGGTACCCCCGGTTAGCCGACACCGGGCGCCGCGCTCACTACCGCTCACACAAGTTACGCTGATGTTTACGCAGGTTACAAACGAGAAAAATAGTTTGCGTCAGCGAACAACGTTATGATATCGAAAATACCTGACATGAGCGTCAGTTTCGGTGCCTAGCGTAGGCCCGGGAGTAGGGAGTTTTGTCCCGGTAAATGTCATTGACCGGCCGCGCGGGCTGTCCCGAGCCGCGCGGCGCAGCCGCGATCGCGCGGTCCGCGAGAGGCCTTTGGCCTCTCCGGCCGCGTGATACTACGGCGAGGACCGCAGCGGGGCGCGAAGCGCACCGGGGGGCTCCGGGGGGTCGTCCCCCCGGGCTAACACAGTTCTCCAGAGCAGGACCAGGGCGCAGTCGTCCGAGCCGCCGATCTCCCGCTGCATGGCCGCGACCAGCGCCGGGGCGCCGGTCTTGAACCCGCTGGCCAGCATGCGCTCGGCCTCGCCGAGCAACCGGTCGGTACCTACGTCGATGTCCCGCCCGGGCGCTTCGACCAGCCCGTCGGTGTAGAGCATGAGCGCGTCGCCGCGCTGCAGCACGCCGCGCTCGGATTCGGTGGCGGCACCGTGCAGGTCCGCCACCACGCCGAGGACGATCCCGTGGGCGCTGGTGATCCGCCAGCGGCCCGCGGCCCCGTCGTAGCGCGCGGCCGGCGGATGCCCGGCCGAGGAGATCACGTACTCGCCCGAGGCCAGATCGAGCGACAGGTGCACGGCGGTGACGAAGCCCTCGCTGGTCCCGCCGCGGCGCATGTAGGCGTTGCAGGCGGGGAGGAACTCATCTCTGGGCACCGAACCGAGCAGGCCGCCGAAGGCTCCGGAAAGCAGCAGCGCCCTGGTCCCCGCGTCGATGCCCTTACCGGAGACGTCGACCAGCGCCACCTCGAGCATCTTGCCGTCGCAGAACGACACCACGAAGTCGCCGCCGAACGACGAGCCGCCGGCCGGCTTGAGTACCAGGGACGACCCCCATCCCTCGCCGAGTTCGGGCAGCTTGCCCTGCGCCCGGATGCGGTCCCGCAGTTCGAGCAGCATCCGGTCGCCGCGCAGGCCCTGAACGCCGAGCTTCTCCCTGGTCCGCGCCAGCACGTCGGCGAAGACGGCGGTGAGCACGATGGTGGCGACGATCCCGGCCCCGGCCTTGCCCTCGATCACGTCGTAGATGAGAGCCGCCGCGGCGAAGGCGAAGAAGATGCGCAGCGCCCGCGGCCACAGCAGCATGCCGCCGGCCAGGATCGGCAAGATCATCACGCCGGGCGAGAACCACCACTCGGACAGGTGCACCGCGGCCACCGCGATGGCGATCGTCAGGGCCGAGAGAGCGAAGGCCAGGCGGCGGTTCCTGGTGATGAACTGCCTGGTCAAATGGGTCCGCATGGACCGCAGGAACCGCAGCACGCGGCGCCGCCCCGGGCGGGGCCCCTTGGGCTGCGGCGCGGTAACCATGATGCGGGCACTGTATTCGATGAGGGCTCGGCAAAGCTAAACCAGTCGCGCGGGCCGGACAGGCCGGGGTACGAAGGCAATATGACAGAATCTGCCAGCAGCAGCACCGACGGCCCGTATCCGATCCGGCCCATCACCGAGGACGAATTCGACGGCTTCGAGGCGGTCGCCCAGCATGCTTTCCACGGCTCGCCGCTTTCCGAGGGCGACCGGCGCATGGTGCTTGACCGGTTCGAGTTCGACCGCTCCCTCGCGGCCTTCGACGGCACGACACCCGTCGGCATCACGATGTGCTATAGCTTCCAGCTGAGCGTGCCGGGACAGGAAGTGCTGCCCGCGGCCGGGGTGACGTTCGTGGCGGTGCTGCCCACGCACCGGCGGCGCGGCGTGCTGAGCAGCATGATGCGCCGCCAGTTGGCCGACGTCCGCGACGGCGGCGAGCCGCTCGCGATCCTGTGGGCGTCCGAGTCTGTCATCTACTCCAGGTACGGCTACGGCCGCGCCAGCTGGTACCTCAGCTTCACGCTGCGGCGCGGCGAGGGCAAGCTGGCCATGACCGCGCCATCCGACAGCGGCCTGCGGCTGAGGCTCGCCGAGCCCGAAGCGGCCCGGCCCGAGCTGGCCAAGGTCTACGACACAGTACTGCCGAGCCGCCCAGGGTTCTTCGGGCGCAACGACGCGTGGTGGCGGAGCACGGTCTACGACCCGGCGGAGGAACGGCACGGCTCCAGCCCGCTGCGCTGCCTGCTGGCCGAGGACGCCAGCGGGCCGCGTGGCTACGCGCTGTACTCGGGCGAGGAAACCTGGACCGACTTCCTGCCGGAGAACGCGCTGACCGTGCGCGAGCTCATGGCGGTCGATCCCGCGGCCAGCGCCACGCTCTGGGCCGACCTGCTGAGCCGGGATCTGACCAGCGAGTTCCGCGTTCGGCGGCGCCCGGTCGACGACCCGCTGCTGTACCAGCTGGCCGATCCGCGGCGGACCCGGCCGCAGCTGACCGACGGCTTGTGGGTCCGGATCGTCGACCTACCCCGCGCGCTGGCCGGGCGCAAGTACTCCTGCCCGGTTGACGTGGTCATCGAGGTGCGGGACGAGATCCTGCCGTCCAACGCCGGGCGGTGGCGGCTCACCACCACCGCCGAAACCAGCAACGGCCTAGCCGCGGCGTGCGTCCCGGCCAGCTCGGCGGCCGACCTGGCGCTGGACGTGACCGAACTCGGCGCGGCGTACCTGGGCGGGACCAGGCTGGGCGCCCTGGCCGGCGGCGGCCTAGTCACCGAGCTGCGGCCGGGCGCCGTCCGGCAGCTCTCGGCCGCCCTATCCTGGGACCCCGCTCCCTGGTGCCCGCTGGTCTTCTAGCGTCTGGTCTTCTAGTGGCTGGTCTTCCGGCCGGGGATGTCCAACCCGGGCGGGGATGGTGCGTTATCCGGCTTTATACGACACTGGGGGCAGGAGGAGGATGACGCCGTGCCGGCCATGAAGCTGACGCCTAACGCCGCGATGCGCGCCAGGGACGTGTCCCGGCCGCGCGCGGAGCATCTCGCCGAAGCCGAGGCGGCTGAGGGCAGCGCAAACGCGGCGCGGGAAATCCCGGGGCGCCAGAGCACGGGGCGGAGAGGGACGGAATGGGGAGGCCCGGCTCCGGACGGCGCAGAGACGGGCAGCGTGGAGCAGGGCGGGATGACCGCGGGGGTCACCGGGGACGACCCGGCCGGCCGCCCGGGCTTCCCGCGGCGGCGCCGGGGACCGCGGGACGCTGGGCGGCGAGGTCGCTCTTCCCGCTGAGGAGCCCTCCGCTGAGGAGCCCCGGAGACGGTGAACTGGGGAGCTCAGGAAGCGGGCAGGGCCGGCAGGTCGCCGGTCTTCTCGTAATCGGCGATCATGGCCAGGCGCCGGGCGTGACGCGGCTCTCCGGAGAACGGGGTGGAGACGAAGACCCGGGCGAAGCCGACCGCTTCCTCGATGGTGTACATCCGCGCGCCGAGGCTGAGCACGTTGGCGTCGTTGTGCGCCCTGGCCAGCTGGGCGGTCTCATCCGTCCAGGCCACCGCGGCGCGAATGCCGGGGATCTTGTTCGCGGCGATCTGCTCGCCGTTGCCCGAGCCGCCGATCACGATGCCGAGGCTGCCCGAGTCGCCGACCACCCCGTGAGCCGCGCGCATGACGTACGGCGGGTAGTCGTCGTCATGGACATACGCCTCGGGACCACAGTCCACTGGCTCATGACCGGCTTCGGTTAGCCATTGGATGAGGCGGGTCTTCAGCTCGAAACCCGCGTGATCGGATCCCAGATATACGCGCACGCTGAAAGTCTGGCACAGGGATGGCCGGCCAGGCCCGCGGGTCAGTCGAAGATCGGGTCGCGGGTCCGAGACCGCTTCAGCTCGAAGAAGCCGTCGGTTCCGGCGATCAGCAGGACGCCGTCCCAGAGCTTGGCCGCGGCCTCACCGCGCGGGATCGGCGACAGCACCGGCCCGAATACCGACATCCCGTTCACCGAGATCACCGGGGTGCCGACATCGTAGCCGACCTTCTCGATGCCCTCGGCGTGCGAGGCCCGCACGGCCGCGTCGTACTGCGTGGACTCCATGGCGTCCGCCAGTTCGGCGGGCAGGCCTGCCTCGGCCAGCGCGGCCGTGATCGTCTCCCGGTCTCGCGGCGCCTTCTCGTGGTGGAAACGCGTGCCGAGCGCGGTGTACAGCGGGCCGAGCACCTCGGGCCCGTGTGCCTGCTCCGCCGCGATCAGCACCCGGACCGGCCCCCAGCCGGTCCGCAGCGACTCTCGGTATTGCTCCGGCAGGTCGTCCTTGCTCTCGTTCAGCACGGACAGGCTCATCACATGCCAGGTCACGGTGATCGGGCGCACCTTCTGCACCTCGAGGATCCAGCGGGAGGTGATCCAGGCCCACGGGCAGATAGGGTCGAACCAGAAGTCGACGCGCGTCGGTTCCTGCTCTGTCAGTTCATTGGGGGTCATGCCTACCTCCAGCGACGGGCAGCCTCCGCAAATTCCGAAGAAGGGACGATCACCCGGTGACATCCGACAACCTGACCCGCGACGAGGCGGCGACGCGCTCGGCGCTCATCACGGTCGCCTCCTACCAGGTTGACCTGGACTTCACGGGCAGCGACGCCACGTTCGATTCGGTCAGCGTGGTCAGGTTCGGCTGTGCCGTACCGGGCTCGTCTACGTTCATCAACCTGACCGCCCCCGCGGTCCGCGAGATCACCCTGAACGACGCGCCGGTCAGCCTGGACGCATTCGACGGCGACCGGATCGCGCTGACCGGGCTGGCCGCCGACAACGAGCTCCGGGTGGCGGCCGACTGCGCCTACTCGCGCAGCGGCGAGGGACTGCACCGGTTCACCGACCCCGCCGACGGGCGCGTCTACCTGTATTCGGACCTGGAGACCTTCGACGCGCACCGGGTCTACGCCTGCTTCGACCAGCCGGACATGAAGGCCAGCTACAAGCTGGCCGTCACGGCTCCGGCCGACTGGCAGGTCGTGTCGAACATGGCGCCGGAATCGACCATCCCGGACGGCAGCGTCTCTGACGGCGGGGCGCTCCGCTGGCGCTTCCCGCCCACGCCGGTCATGCCGACCTACATCACGGCGGTCGCGGCCGGCCCCTACCACGTGGTCCGCGACGAGCACGACGGCATCCCGCTCGGCGTGTACTGCCGCCAGTCGCTGGCCTCCTACCTCGACGCCGACGAGATCCTGGAAGTGACGCGGCAGGGCTTTGACTTCTACCACAATTCGTTCGGCATCAAATATCCGTTCGGCAAGTATGACCAGCTGTTCGTGCCGGAGTTCAAAGAAGGCGCGATGGAAAACGCGGGCTGTGTCACCTTCGTGGAAGCCTACATTTTCCGGTCGCGGGTCACTGATTTCGCTCGCGAGGCCCGCGGCGAGACGATCCTGCACGAGATGGCGCACATGTGGTTCGGCGACCTGGTCACGATGCGCTGGTGGGATGACCTGTGGCTGAACGAGTCCTTCGCCACCTGGGCCGGCACGCTCGCGCAGGCCGAGGCGACGAGGTGGACATCCGCCTGGACCACGTTCGCGCAGCTGTACAAGGCCTGGGCCTACCGGCAGGATCAGCTGCCTTCCACCCACCCGATTGCCGCCGATATTCCCGACATTGCCGCGGTGGAAGTGAACTTCGACGGGATCACGTACGCCAAGGGCGCGTCCGTGCTCAAGCAGCTCGTGGCCTATGTCGGGCGGGAGAATTTCCTGGACGGCGTGCGGAAGTATTTCGCCGCGCACGCGTGGGGAAACGCCACGCTGGCGGACCTGCTGGCCGCGCTGGAAGAGACCTCGGGTCGCGACCTGGCCGCCTGGTCGGCCGAATGGCTGCAGACGGCGGGCGTGAACACGCTCCGGCCGTCCTACGCGGTGGACGCCGACGGCCGGTTCACTGAGTTCGCGGTGGAACAGGAGGCGGCCGCCACCCATCCGGTGCTGCGTTCGCACCGCATCGCCATCGGCCTGTACGACCAGACCGAGGCCGGCCTCGTGCGCCGGCAGCGCGTCGAGACCGACGTAGCGGGCCCGCGCACGGTGGTGCCGGAACTGGCCGGCCAGCCACGCCCCGACCTGGTCCTGGTCAACGACGAGGACCTCACCTACGCCAAGATCCGCCTCGATGATCATTCGCTGCGCACCCTGGTCGGCCCGGGCCGAGGGGGTCTGGGGGAAAAGGTTTCCCCCCAGGATCGGGGGGTTTCCGGGGGTCGCCCCCCGGGACAGCACAGTCCCCCCGGGCTAGCGCTGGCATTGGGGCGTTCACCGACTCGCTCGCGGCGGCGCTGTGCTGGTCGGCCGCCTGGGACATGGTCCGCGACGGCGAGATGGCGGCGCGCGACTACGTCCGGCTGGTCCTGTCGGGCATCTCCTCGGTGGCCGACATCAGCGTCGTGCAGACCCTGCTGCGGCAGGCCAGCCAGGCGGTGCGCCGGTTCGCCGACCCCGGCTGGCGGGAGACCGGGCTGGCCCTGATGGCCAGCACGCTGCGCGACCTGCTGCGCGACGCGCCGGCCGGCTCGGACACCCAGCTCGCTTACATCCGGGCCTTGGCCGGGGTGGCCACCTCCGCCGCCGACCTCGCCCTGCTGACCGGGCTGCTCGACGGCTCGGAGGTCCTGGACGGCCTCACGGTCGATACCGACCTGCGCTGGTCACTGCTGTGGCGGCTGGTGAGCCGCGGCGCCTCCGGGACGGATGAGATCGACGCCGAGTTGGCGCGGGACGCCACCGACGCGGGCGAACGGCACGCCGCGGGGTGCCGTGCCGCGATCCCGACCGTGGAGGCCAAGCAGCAAGCCTGGGAAACACTGATCGCGGGGCGAGCTGACCATCGCGATGTTCCGCGCCATGCTGGCTGGTTTCGCCGACCCGGACCAGTCGCAGCTCGTGGAGCCCTACCTGGAGGAGTACTTCGAGGTGGTCGGGGACGTGTGGCGGGACTGGTCGTCGGCGATGGCGCAGGACTTCGTCAGCGGCATCTACGCGGTGGCCCCGATTTCGGATGAAACGGTCGAGGTGACGGACGCCTATATCAAGGCCGCGGATCCGCCGGCCGCGCTGCGCCGCCTGCTCACCGAGGGCCGCGACGACGTGCTCCGGGCGCTGCACTGCCAGGCCCGCGACCGCCAGGAGAAAGGGCGCGGCCCCGCCTGGCTGAGGACGAGGAGTGCGTGGCGTCCGGAGGCCAGCGGGATAGCAGCGCCCTACACCAAAATGCAGGGTATATCGGTGTTCTCGTCGATCCAGTAGCTGGCGCAGACCCGGTGGTATCCGTCGGCGATGATGAGCGGGTGAGTGTCGTCGCCGCGCAGCATCAGGATCGGTGACAGGGCCGCGCCGGACACGGCCTTGCGCAGGTCGGCCGAGACGTGCTTGTTGTCCTCGCCGAGCAGGGCGAGCTGGCTGGCTCGCAGGAGGTCCTTGGCCTTACGGTGGGTCACGTCGTTCCGCGCGGCGGTCAGTTTCCGGCGGCACTCGGCGGCCCGCTTGACCGGCATGATCAGCGACAGGTAATCCTCCGCCGCCTGGAAGTCATGCCTCTCCGGCTTGGGCAGCCACTTCACCGTCTGCGCCATGCGAAATCCCCTGCGATGCTCCCGATGGCCTGGGTCACGGCCTCCCGGACGTGCTTGGGCAGGTCGTCCAGCGGGATATGCACCGTGGAGCCGGTGGCACGGTCGGTCAGTTCCGCGGTCCCGGCGGCCAGCCCCTTCTTGCCTACGGTAACCCGGAACGGGATGCCGACCAGTTCGGCGTCGCTGAACTTGACGCCGGCCCGGACCGGCCTGTCGTCCACGATGACCTCGACGCCGAGGTCGAGCAGCGCCTGGTACAGCCGCTCCCCCGCGGCGGCGACGGCGGCGTCGTCCTGCTGGGCGATCACCACGACGACCTCGAACGGCGCGATCGCGGCCGGCCAGATGATGCCCTTGGCGTCGTGATGGACCTCGATGGCCGTGGCCATGGCCCGCTCCACGCCGATGCCGTAGCAGCCCATGATCGGCCGGACCGGCTTGCCGTCCGGGCCGGACACGCTGAGCCCGAGGGCGTCGCTGAACTTGTAGCCGAGCTTGAAGATATGGCCGACCTCGATGCCGCGCTCCAACTGCAGCGGATGACCGCAGTTGACGCACGCCTCGCCGGCGGCGACCTCGCGCAGGTCGGCCCACCGGCCGACGGCGATGTCCCGCTCGACGTCGACGCCGCGCAGGTGGGTGTCGTCGATGTTGGCGCCGGTGTACATGCCGCGCCGCCCGCGCAGCGCCTCGTCGGCGGTTCCACTGCTGGGGCGTGAGGCCTCCGACTGCGGCGCAAATCCGGTTGATGGCATATTGCACGTTCAGGTTCCAGAGCCGGGTGGTGCCGTCTTCGCTGCCGCTGACCAGCGTGTGCCCGTCGGGGCTGAACGCTACCGAATCTACGGGGACGGTGCTGCCGGTCAGGAGCTGGCCGAGCGGCTGGGGATCCGCGGGATCGGCGACATTCCACAGCCGGATGGTGCCGTCGGAACTGCCGCTGGCCAGGGTGTGCCCGTCGGGGCTGAATGCCACCCAGTTGACCTCGGCGCCCCCGCCGGTGAGGGGCTGGCCGAGCTGTCGTAGGTGCGCCGGATCGGCGACATCCCACAGCTGGACCGTGCCGCCGTAGTCGCCGCTGGCCAGGGTGTTCCCGTCCGGGCTGAACGCCAGGGAATACGCCACGGCGCCGCCGCCGAGCACGGTCAGACCGAGCGGCCGGGGGTGTGCAGGATCGGCGACGTCCCACAGCCGGACGGTGTTGTCGTAGTCGCCGCTGGCCAGCACATGCCCATCGGGGCTGAACGCCACCGAGGCGCCGCCGGGCAGGACCGGGCCGAGCGGCCGGGGGTGCGCGGGATCGGCGACATCCCACAGCCGGACCGCCCCGTCATTGCTATCGCCAGTGGCCAGCGTGTGCCCGTCGGGGCTGAACGTCACCGAGTTGATCTGGGCGCCCAGGCCGGTGAGGGGCTGGCCGAGCAGGCGGGGGTGCGCAGGATCGGCGACATCCCACAGCCGGGTACCGCCGCTGCCGTCGCCGACGGCCAGGATGCCCCCGTCGGGGCTGAACGCCGCCGATTCGACGGCTGCGGTACCGCCGGCCAGGTTCGGGCCGAGCAGGCGGGGGTGCGCGGGATCGGTGACATCCCGCAGCCGGACCGTGCCCCCGTAGTCGCTGCTCGCGAGCGTGTGCCCATTGGGGCTGAACGCCACCGCATTGAGGGAGCCGCTGCTGCCGGTCAGGATGGTCTGGGGGAGGCTCCACAGCCGGATGATGCCGTCGAGGCTGCCGCTGGCGAGCGTGTGCCGGTCGGGGCTGAACGCCACCGATTCGACAGCGCCGGTAGCGTCGGTCAGGCGCTGGCCGAGCGGACTGGGGTATGCGGGATTGGCGACATCCCACAGCCAGATTGTGCCGTCGAGGCTGCCGCCGGCCAGCGTCTGCCCGTCGGGGCTGAACGCCACCGACGCCACGGCGCCGCCGCCGGTCAGGATCGGGCCGAGCAGGCGCGGGTGAGCGGGATTGGCGATATCCCACAGCCGGACTGTGCCCCCGGAGTCGCCGCTGGCGAGCGTGTGCCCGTCGGGGCTGAACGCCACCGAGTTGACTTCGGCGCCCCCGCCGGTGAGGGGCTGACCGAGCGGCCTGGGATTCGCGGGATCGGTGGCATCCCACAGCCGGACGGTGCCGTCGAGGCTGCCGCTGGCCAGGATGTGCCCATCGGGGCCGAATGCCACCACGACCGGCCAGCCAGTAGCGCCGGCGTAGGGGCTGGCCGAGCGGGCTGGGATGGGCTGGATCGGCGACATTCCACAGCTGGATGTCGCCGCTGGCGTCGCCGACGGCCAGCGTGGGCCCGCCGGGACTGAACGTCACTGACTGGATGGGCGAGCCGCCGGCGATCACGGCCTGGCCGAGCAGGTGGGTGCGCTTCGGATCGGCGATATCCCACAGCTGGATATTGCCGATGCTATTGCCGCTGGCCAGGGTGCGCCCGTCGGAACTGAACGCCACCGATTGGACGACGTTGGAAGACCCGATACCGGGGCCGCTGGCTAGAGGCTGGCCGAGCGGCCGTGGGCGCGCGGGATCGGTGACATCCCACAGCCGGATCGTGCCGTCAGGATGGCCACTGGCCATCACGTGCCCGTCAGGACTGAACGCCACCGAATAGACGAACCCGGCGCCAGCAGCCAAGGATGCGGGCAGGGGCGTGTTTTCTGTATTCACCAGGCGTGAGGCGAGGTCCTGGGTCTGCTGGACGCGGTAAGCGGCGAGGTTGAGCTGTGCCGCGAGCGTGGTGTCGGTGCTGCCGAGCTGGAGGGCTTCGGCGACTACCTGGTTGTAGATGGCCTGGTCACGTTGCTTGACCGCGGCCGCGCGCTGGGAGAAGGCGAAGCCGGATGCCGCCACCGCCAGCACGGTCAGCAGCGCCAGGATCGCGACACCGCTCCGCCGCCGCCGGATGCTGCGGCGGGCGGCGTGGTGAGCGGCACCAAGGAACGCCGTAGTGGTGGCGGGCAGCGGGGGGTAGCGGGTGGGCGCACGCTGCCAGCGGGTGGTGGCAGCGTCGATGGCGGCGAGCCGCCCGGACTGGTACAGGTAGGAGGAGTCGCGGCCATTGCTGTCCCAGGTGTCCGTGTCGGTGATGACCTGGCTGTACAGGGCCCGGTCGAGCTGATCGTCTCCCAGCCAGTCCCGGAGCTGTTTCCAGGCCTGAAGCAGCGCGTCATGGGAGATCTCGACGCTGTCCTGTCCGAGGACAAGGAGACGCTGGGCGCTGAAGAGGTCGATGACCGCGTCGATGTCGGCGGCCATCGGTGATCCTGCGGCGCTCAGATCGGTCCTGCTGCACCGGCGCCGCGCGAGCTGACCATCTGGGGTGATGACCGTCAGCTGGGTGAATACCAGGCGCGCCGCGTCTTTCTGCGGGCTGGTCAGGGTGTCGTAGGCGGCCTGGGCGCTGCGGTTGACCGCGTTGGCTACCCCGCCCGCGCGCCGGTAGCCGCGCAGGGTCAGCTGGCTGCCCTCGCGTCGTTGCCAGGTGGCGGCCATCGCCTGCGACATCAGCGGCAGCACCCCGCGGCCCAGCCCGCCTTCGGTGCCTTCGCGCAGCTCGGCGATCACCGCCTCGTCCAGGGCGGGTTCCACGGCCAGGCCGGCCTCGGCGGCAGGTCCGGTGATCGCGAGCCGCAATTCGGCTTCGCTCATCGGCCCGACCATGAACGGTCCGGCCTCCAGCGCAGCCTTCAACGGCGGGTAGGCGATGAGGCGGCCGAGGAAATCCATGCGCGCCGCCGCGACCACCAGGGCCGCCGGCAATTTCTGCTGGCCGACCGGGACGGCGGCCGCCGCGTCCAACGCAGCGATGAACGCCACCCGCTCCACCTGGTCGGCGTCACCGTCCTCACCAGCAGTGAACAACTCCTCGAACTGGTCGACCACAAGCACCAGGCGCGGTGGGACGCAGACGGCGTTAGCCGGGCCGCCCGGTCCCGGGATCGGACCGCGGCTTGTCGCGATCCTCACCGCCTGCTCGACCAGCATCGGCGCCTCATCAGGCGCTGCCGACAGCGACCGGTACACCGACACCGGATCCGCACCCGCCATATCGGCCAGCTGCATCGCCAGCTCCCGCAGTGGCCTTCCCGCCGGCCGGATCACGCGGCGCGGCCACCGCTGCGATCCCGGCACCAGAGCACCAGCCGCCAGCCACGGCATCAACCCCGCCCGAAGCAGCGACGACTTGCCCACCCCCGACTCCCCGGCCACCAGCAGGATCCCCGGCCCGTCTAGCCGCTCGACAAGCCGCTGCACCAATTGGGCCACCATCTCGCCGCGGCCGTAGAAAACCCGCGCGTCCCGCTCCTCAAATGGCACCAGCCCTAGATACGGGCACCCCGACCACACCAGGCTCTCGCC